>JBHLLF010000051.1:0-16774 GCA_048885865.1 Candidatus Hermodarchaeota archaeon | reverse complement strand
CCCTCAACGTCGCCTGTTGCAATATGCCTGCCATTGGCGCTTACTGCAACCGCATGAACGTTCTCAGTGTGTTCCACTGAATGGATGAACACGCCTCCATGCAATTGCCAAAGACGGAGAGTATTATCCGTTGAACCACTGATGATGTGTTGGCCGTCTGGCGTGACAGTGACCATCACTACAGGCCCTTCGTGTCCAGCCATAGTGTAAAGGAGAGTGCCAGTTTCAAGATCCCACAGACGGACTGTGCCGTCCTGTCCTCCTGAGAGTATGTATCTTGAGTCTGCAGTCATTGCAAGGGATGTGACATGGCCTGTGTGGCTCTCAAGGGTGTGAAGTAGCATTCCTAGCTCAAAGTCCCATACCCAGATGAGTCCCTTCTCAACCGATCCTGCGGTGGTTTTTGAGCCGATGACAAGATGCCGACCGTCCGGTGAAATTTTCATTGAATATATGCTTCGTGCATGGTCAAGGACTCTAAGCAGAACTCCACTGTCTATATCCCAGATTCTTGCCTTGCCATCATCTCCGCCAGTTACAACATACCTATTATCCGGAGAAGAAGTGACTGCATTGACGTGTGCCGAATTCGGAGCTAGCGCGCTGATCGGTTCTCCTGCTTCAATGTCCCAAATTCGAACTGCGAGGTCCACATCAGCAACAGAAACCACCCTAGTTCCATCTGCCAAAACTGACAGTCCGTAAACGGCACCACGATGCCCACTAAGTTTGTGGAGCTGACTACCTGAATGCAGGTCCCACACCCTGACTGTTGCATCCTGTCCACCTGAGATTATGTATCTGCCATCAGGTGTAAAAGCAAGAGACCATACCGTGAACTCATGTCCTTCAAAACACGTGTCAGGGACCAATTCTTCTTCCATATTTTCCACTCCCTAACCTCGATGACATGAGACTACAGCCTATTTGTTATATTGTATTGCATTCTCCGAAGAAAAGCATGTCGATTAAGCGGCATTTTGTAGGAAGTTCACACTGAACTTGAAACTATAGTGAAAGAAAAACAGAGAGAAGGTGGCTGTAGATGCCACCCTCTTATGATGCTCCGTTTACACATTTTGTGCTTCGGCAGTAGCCTCGACGGGAGTACCCATGCCGAAGTCAGCTGGCTTGGTACTCTTGCGGATAGCCCAGACCGTCATCAGAAACAGCGCGAAGAGTACTGCAACAAGAATCAGATTGGTTGTGGAATCTGCTCCAAAACTGAACTGAACCAGCAGTGGAGCAAGAATCAATGCAAGGAGATTGACTACCTTGATCATTGGATTCAGTGCGGGGCCTGCTGTGTCCTTCAATGGGTCACCGATTGTGTCGCCTACAACTCCGCACTTGTGCCTCTCAGAGCCTTTGCCAGTGTTGCCCTCAATGCTGCATGGTTCATCTTCGATGCTTTTCTTCGCGTTGTCCCATGCACCACCTGAATTCGACATGAACACAGCCAGGAGTTGACCAGAAACAATGATGCCACCTAGGAACCCTCCAAGAGCGCTCACACCGAATAGAATTCCAACCATGATAGGTATGGAAACAGTGAGAGCCACAAGGGAAATCAGTTCCTTCTGAGCTGCAGTTGTAGAAATGTCAACCGCTCGATCATAGTCAGGCTTCTTGGTACCCTCCAATATTCCAGGTATCCTGAACTGTCTGCGCACTTCCATGACCATCTCACCAGCGGCACGAGTAACTGCCTTGATGTTCAAGGCTGAGAAGAGCCATGGGAGAGCGGCACCTAGAAGCAGACCAGAGAACACTAGGGGGTCGTCCATGAGAAGATGTTCGATTCCAGCAACAACAACGAAGCTGTCAAAGAGGCTTACTGCAGCAATAACTGCGGAGGCTATTGCAACACCTTTCGTGATGGCCTTGGTTGTGTTCCCAACGGCATCGAGCTCAGCCATTGTCCTCATTGCGTCATCGTCAAAGTCCCCAGGAGAGAGTTCGCCTATGCCAGCTGCATTGTCACTGATAGGACCATAGGAGTCCATCGCCACGTTGTTTCCAGTATGTGATAGCATTCCGATACCAATCAGGGCAATGCCGTAGAGTGTCCAGAGATTGCCAAAGATGCCATCTATGAACCATGGCACCGCAGCTGCAACTGGAGCCAAGAACAAAACTGCTGAGATTCCAAATGTGGCAACAATTACCACAAGAGCAGCAACAGTCGACTCATATCCAGCAACAAGGCCAGAAAGTATGAATGTTGCATAGCCAGTGTCGGCTGACTTTACGATCTCCTGCACTGGAGGCTTCTTTAGCGATGTGAAATAACTCGTGATTGGATTGAATGATACAGCCAGCATGACACCAACTGCAATGAGTATTCCGAATCTAAGATCTCCAACATAGAACCATGAAAGCGTCATCGATAGTATGATTGTAAAAGCGCTGGATGCCTCATATGATAGAAACATTGCTTTTTCTGCGTAGACTGCAGACTTCCTAAGAATCCTTGGCCAGACTGGGACCATGAAGGTGCCAATCATGGAAGAGATAACTCCAATTGCCCTCACAAAAAGTGGAAAGACCACAACAGCGAATGGAAAGACAAGGAGCGCAGGATTGTCAATGTAAAGCACTATAGCCAGAATAAGAGCGGAAACGATGGTGACTTCATATGACTCGAAAATGTCCGCCGCCATTCCGGCACAGTCACCAACATTGTCACCTACAAGATCGGCAACAACTGCAGCGTTTCGTGGATCATCTTCTGGTAAGCCTTGCTCAACTTTGCCTACGAGGTCAGCACCAACATCAGCGGCCTTGGTATAGATTCCGCCTCCAACTCTCATGAATAGAGCAAGCAGAGTGCCTCCCAAACCAAATCCCAGGAGTGCATCAGGTGCTGCAATTCCATAGATAATGAATATGATAGTTCCTCCCATCAGACCCAGTCCGTCAGTCAGCATTCCTGTAAAGGTACCGCCACGATAGGAGATTGTCAATGCACGATTGTAACGGTCTTCACCTTCACGTGTAGCCTGTGCAACACGGATGTTGGACTCAACAGCGATCCTCATCCCGAGCTGTCCAACTATGAGCGAAAAACTAGCACCCAAGATAAAAGCCAACGACCTGCCGATTCCTACAATAAGTCGTCCCTGGTCTGGAGTATGACCAAATAGAATATCCGTTCCTCGCTCTGGTGTGGTAATATAAACGGTGAAGAATAGAAGGACTGACAATACAACCAATATTGGTAAAATCGTCCTCAGTTGTCTATGGAGATAAGACAAAGCACCTTCCCTGATTCCGTTCCACACCTTCTGCATTTGCTCAGTACCTTTGGGCAATTCCAAGACGCCTTTTCTGAGCCACCAGGCATACACGAGACTGGCTATGGCAGCTAGAATGACCGTCAAGATCATGATCTGCTCGATTAAGACCATACCGTTGAATGTCTCGAATAATTGCATAATGTGTATCACCACTGATTGATCTAGGCGCCAAGTCCTCCTTCAATTGATGGAAAGTCAACAGCCTAGTTCCCTGTGTGAGTTAAACCCGGAGGCAAGAACCACCCCTCTTAAGGATTGCTTTATGACAGATGATTGAAAAAAAGGCCAATTGTTTATTAGCTCAAATTCGAATAATATCATGAGAGTGGGATGATCGAAGTACTAGTCTTGTTGTCAATCATTATCACGACTATTTTTCTAGCAGGCATCACTGTCGCATTTGGGAGCAAGAATAGGCATAGTGGTCGAACAGACTACTATCGAGGAAGCATCTCAAGCCGCAAAGAGGACAAGTGAGCCTATCATCATTAGATCTCGGTGTTTTATGAGGAGCCCTCCAGGCAATTGGATTCCAGTCATTCTTATACGCTTTTGCTCCTCTTGTGACACATGGAGTTCGACCTCCCAATTGGCTATCACTCCTTTCACAAGGACAAGCACTTCAATTTCCAGATGAACAGATGGGTGTCTCTAGGCTTTGCTCGTGCTGAGGACTTTGAGAGTGTCGCAGCGAGCATCAAGAATTTCGATGACTGGAAGCGAGAGATGATAGGTCTAGCTGAAAAGGCTGAATTCGAAAACCGAATGATCAACGCGGCGTTCTATTACCGTGCAGCTGAATTCTTCACATTTAGTGATGATGCAGACAAACTGGAACTCTATGAGAGATTTCAAACTCTGTTCTATGATAACATCGAGGATCCTAGCCTCAAAATCTCCGAGGTGCCATTCGAATTTGGATATCTGCACGTACTGAGGCTGACACCGCCGGATGCCTATCGAACTGTTGTCATTCACGGAGGATTGGACTCGTTCATAGAAGAATTCTACACCATGGCAAAGATATTCGCAAATAGAGGATGTGAGGTCATTCTCTTTGAAGGTCCCGGTCAAGGGAAGACACTTAGAAGATATGGCATGAAACTAACTCATGAGTGGGAAAAACCAACCTCAGCAATTCTGGATTACTTTAACCTCTCTGATATCACTCTCATTGGCATTTCGTTAGGCGGATTTCTTGCTCTGCGCGCTGCAGCATTTGAACCAAGGATTTCTCAGGTGGTGGCGCTTGATGTCTATGTATACCAACATCTCAATCCTGAGAGCTGGTTAACCCGTTTCCTGAAGAATCATCCTAACTTCTATAATAGAGTTGTAGGATTCGCTATGAGTCGCAGTGTCACAGCTAGATTTCTAATCAACCAGTGGCTAGATGTCACTGGTGCAGAAACCCCCCATGAATGGGGTTTCTCATTGGATAAGTACTCCACAATAAGCATCGCAGACAAGGTCGAACAAGATGTGCTTCTACTGGCAGGAGCAACAGACCATCTGATTTTTCCAGGTGAACTTGAGAGGACCAAGCAAGGTTTAGTTACTGCACGATCTGTGACGACACGCCTCTTTAGTCCTGAGGAGCATGCCTCAAATCATTGTCAGGTTGGAAATATCCCCCTGGTGATTGATGTGATTCTGAATTGGACTCAACAACCCAAGCAAAATGAAAGGCTATGATTTAGCGAAAACATGATATCAAGATTTGACCAATATACAACCAGAGGGTCATCTTGAAGAAACGTTTGGTTCGCCTAATTGGGAAAGGACTAGCAATCATTGGGACCCCTGTCTTCTTGCTTTTTGGCTATGGAACGTATACTTTGCTTTCCTACACTGGCGAATATGGCCCCCTGCCGCGTGAAGCCGCATTGGTGCCCCTAATCGCTCTTTTAGGTCTTAGCATGATAGCTGCAGGAGTGGATCTTCTCCAAAGATTCGAAGAGCCAGTGCCGCTACTTGTGAAGGACGGTGGGCCAACACACATGGGAGAAATAAGGAAAGAAGGAACAGAGGTCGGATTATACCTAACCTCTTGCGGTCGTGTCGTATCTATAAACCAAGAATCAAGTAGTACAGCGCATGTTGGATACAAAGTTGCCTTTGAAGGCCAAGTGACATGTAGAGATTGCGCTACAAGTGAAGGGAGAGTAGTTCTGGAATCCTATGCCCACGGTAGAAAGGGCTACTGAGAATGATGAAGTAGTGGACCGAGAGAGATTTGAAATCAGAATTCGCTACTGATCGAATTCCTGTAAAGATGACCACAGTTTGGATATGAACATAGAAGCAAGCCAGAGGCCTACAAGAGAGAACATTAATCCCAATGGAATTGCTAAGAGCGATAGAGCTGAGTCAGTGAAACCGATTATGAACGCATAGATGGATGGAGTGGATGCAACCGTATACATGAGTACTGATGGACCCATAATATTCTGGGACCTGCCGCTTTTACTAAAGAACCAATAGAACACATAGATGAGAAGGATCTCGACAGGCATCAGAGCCATCAATACCCATGAAAGCATGTATGGACCGGTGCTAGGTGGCAACTGAGGCCCCAGTGCGATTATGATCAGCGGCAGCCCAATGGCATAAGCGAGAAAGACAATCCCTATTCGTCTAGCACTACGTAACGAAGACTCGTCAGACGGATTCAGTGGTTCCATTTGAATCAGGCAGTCTAACATGTATCTCTGCTTAAGTGCTTTCATTTTTGGATTGATGTTTCGCAATCGTTTTTTAGATGGCTGTTCTTCGAATCTACGGCCACCCATGGCAGAAGCGTTAAACAGTCGCTTTTTGTGCTTTTGAGTCATACCTTTCTCAGCAAGGGACGGTCTGGATTGAATCTTGCTCTAAGAAACACACTTATAATGCAAGCAAGCACTTACTTGCATAAATGAAATCAATCGAGGAAAGAGTCCTGGAAGCAGCAAAGAACCTCTTTGTGCAGCAGGGCTACAAAGCCGCAACGACAAAGAGGATTGCAGAGAACGCAGGTGTGAACGAGGTCACATTGTTCAGGAAGTATAAGACTAAGGACAGATTGATGAAAACGGTCATAGCCAATACTGAAGCAAACGCACTCGCATCCCTAGAACCTATCTTTGATTTGGATAAAGACTCGTTTGTCCAGAACGCTCTTCGAGCATTTGGACACAATCTGATAAAGTTCACAAGAAAAGAACAGGACCTCTTGATTTTGCAGTATGCCGAAGGACTGAGATTACCCTCGGTCGCTGAGTCACTGTCTTCAGTCCCCCAGCGAATCTTGAAGAATTTGACAGAATACTTTGAGGAGCAGATTCGGAAAGGTACTGTCCGGAAGATAGATCCCAAAGCTGCTTCACTCATTCTCCTAAGCTATATTTCTTTCAGCCGGATGGCGGAACTCCTCTTTGGTGAAGAATTCATCGATGACCATGAGAAGGCCTTTGATAATTTCCTCGATGTTTTCACAGGGGGCATTCTCGAATCCGATGGTAGCGGCTAGCGTTTCAATGCCCCCGCCTTGGATGACTAAACCAAGTAGGTGTCGTTGACGGAAAGTGTGAATGAAGAAGTCACAAGGGCAGAATTATTGGAATCGGTTTCAAAGAGCCGTTTAGTAAGGCCAATTTTAGGCAGGATTACAAAGAAATGTAGAGCATGTGGTGATAGGCGAATCAATGTTGCACTTGACCTAATTGCAGGAACAAGAATGAAAGGTTGCTTATCATGTAGACTTGCAGCAAAGCTCATCCGCCGGTTTATCTCTGCAGGTGCAGACACCTTCGGCACTGACCTTGATTCAATCATAGGTGGCCTGGGTGACCCCATCTTCAGAAGATCGCTGTCAAGTGTAATATCAGGTCTGGTCAAGTTTGGTGCAAGAACTCCATTTGTTCCTGGGTCACCCTTTCAGGTTGTATGGAACATCACCAAAGCATGTAATCTAAGATGTAAGCACTGCTACGAAAGCGCTGGAGAAAGAACTGCAGATGAGATGTCCACGAAGGACGCTCTTGAATGTATAGACAAGCTAGCAGACGCAGGAGTTGTGTTCCTGGCATTCTCTGGAGGCGAGCCTACTCTAAGGCCAGACATCTTGGAACTAATCAAAAGCGCGACAAGAAGGGGGATATATGTCGCGATGGCAACCAATGGTTATACCTTCTCAAATCTCGAGCGTGTGAAGAACTTCAAGAGAGCAGGGCTGAAGTTTGTTCAAATTAGCCTTGATGGAGCTAACCCACAAACTCATGATAGTTTTCGGGGTGTATCTGGAGCTTTTGAAAAAGCAATTCAGGGAATCAAAAATTGTGTGGCAGAGGGTTTTTTCGTTGAGATTGCAATGACTGCCACACATCACAATCTTGCCGAACTCCACGACACCATTAAACTCGGCAGAAATCTTAGGGCTAAGTGGTTCATGGTCTATAACTTTGTACCCACTGGTCGAGGGCTTGATATCCTTGATTCTGATCTCACTCCAGATGAAAGAGAGAGCATGCTTCAGAAAATTCTGGAGATGATTGCATCAAAAGAACCCGAGAGCCTGGAAGTGCTGACCACAGCACCACAGCTAGGTCGCCTTGCCCGGAAGGCAGCCTCTAGAATGTGTACTCCTTCCGCCCCCAATGCCGGCAGTCAGGTGTACCCCACTCACTTTTTCAATGCTCGTTTGCCTTTTCAGATGAAAGATCTCTCGGAGTTCATCGGCGGCTGCGGCGCTGGTCGGTTCTATGTAGCTATTGAGCCAAATGGAGACATCTATCCCTGTGTTTTCTTTCCGCACATTCCTGAGGTGCGCGTTGGTAATATACTGAATGACGACTTCCATGACCTATGGGCCAACTCAGACATTCTAGGTGATTTGCGGAATAAGGACCTCTTGAAAGGAGCATGCGGATCGTGTGAGTCTAGAAATGTCTGTGGTGGTTGCCGCGCAAGGGCTTTAGGTTACTTCAATGATTATCTCGGACCAGATCCTGGGTGTATCAATAATCGGGATGCCTGGCAAAGTCTTCTTCCAATCAGAACCAAAAAGCCCTCTCTTCAACTACTAGTACAGCGACAATCAGAAGCTGCACCTGACATCAGCTGAGGAGGCTAAGGGATGAGAGTATTATTCACCATTCCTTATTCTCCCAATGACATTAGAGACTCACTCGGATTTGTTACACCTCCACTTGGCCTTGGATATTTGGCAAGTTACCTCAGAGAGTTTGGAAGCCATGAAGTAGCAATACATGATGGAATGCTTCACCAAACTAATGATGCTGAGTTTGCAGAAGTGATATCGAGATTTAGACCGGATGTTGTTGGAATCAGTGCTCAGGCTACACCTGCGATCTATGACGTTTATAGATTGGCAGCAGTAGCGAAGGATTCTGACCTTGATTGCAAAGTTGTAGTGGGTGGTGCACATGCCTCTTTCTCTGATGCCCTCATCCTAAGAGATGCGCCTCAAATTGATTTTGTTGTCAGAGGTGAGGGCGAATATGTCATGTTAGATCTGTTGGAAAGAATGGGAACAGATCAATTGGAAAAGGTCAAGGGCATTACATATCGGATGAGTTCGGAGATTAAACGGAATCCTCTATCTCGCCCGATTGAAGATTTGGACACACTCCCGTTTCCAGCCTATGACTTGATGGATATGAAGCAATATCTGCAAGGACCAATTCGCGTTGGTACTATGATATCTAGCAGAGGTTGTCCATTTAGTTGTACTTTCTGTTCTTCATCGAGATCATCTGGGAAAAAATGGAGGGGCCGGTCTGCTGAAAATGTGATTGCAGAAGTGGATTTACTCGTTAGGAGATACAAGATTGATGAGTTGGAGTTCCTGGATGATCTATTCTGTTATGATCCTTTGAGAGTAAAACAAATTTGCGAGCTAATACGAACTCGGAATTACTCTCTAGGTTGGACTTGTTCTGCACGTGCAGACATCCTCTCCAATAATCCAGTAATGGCTAAGCGGCTAAAGCAGGCAGGATGTCGCTCTGTGTATATTGGTGTTGAATCAGGAAGTCAAAGAGTTTTAGATTTGATGCGAAAGGGAATAACCCTCGAGCAGGTTTGGAGATCGAATGAAATTGCGAAATATGCTAAACTAGAGAGAATTTTCTCGTTTGTACTTGGCTATCCCGGTGAAACAGTAGAAGAAGCAATGTCAACGGTTGGCCTTGCATGTCGTCTGAATCCTGAGATCGCACAATTCACGATTTGCACCCCTTATCCTGGAACACCGCTATTTGAGCAAGCTAAAAGGGAAGGGTTGCTTAATGCCAAATCTTGGATAGAATATTCTGTTCTGGCACCTGTCATGAAGCTTGCAGACATTAACGAGAAGAAACTCAAGACAATATTGTATCAGGCCTATCTCAGATTCTACATGCGCCCATCTGTCATCTGGCGTCAAATCAAATCAAAGAACACATATCTCCTAGGGAAAATCTGGGAGGGAATTAGGGCATATTTCCGAAAGAGAAGACTACTAGCAAATCAAGAAGCTGCTTTGACTCATAGGAGCCATATGCGCAAGAATTCCGACTTGAGAGAAATCTCACTATCCGAATTGTCCAACGAGTTCAGCAAAAGCAGAATCGAGATTGATGGGCTTGTCCCTCAAGAACAACTGCAAAATGGAGGCTAATGCTATCAGTTTGAAAGTAAAGAGATTGTCGAGAAAGGAAGTTGCAGAGTTAGGATTCTATGACTTCCTAGGATACATAGGCGCTTTCAACAGCCCTATGATTGGAGGCCTGAAGGGCACAAATAGGCTGTTGGACTCAATAGATATTCAAGCAGATCCGGGCTTTCAAGTTCTCGAGCTTGGATGCGCATCAGGGTATACGAGCTGCATGGTTGCCGAGAAATATGGATGTCAAGTCACAGGCATTGACTTGTCTGAGATACTTATACGAAAGGCTCGGGAACGGGCTGCAAAAATGGGTTTGAACAATGTGAAGTTCCAAGTTGCTAATGTCATGGAAATGCCCTTCGATGATGAAACATTCGATGCTGTCTACGGAGTAGCAATCACAGCCTTGGTACCTGACAAGCATAGAGCACTTCAAGAATATA
This sequence comes from Candidatus Hermodarchaeota archaeon, assembly GCA_048885865.1. Taxonomy (GTDB): domain Archaea; phylum Asgardarchaeota; class Thorarchaeia; order Thorarchaeales; family Thorarchaeaceae; genus SMTZ1-83. The sequence goes on along the minus strand of JBHLLF010000051.1, from coordinate 6,383 downwards.
TACGAGTGACAAAACCAGGAGGAGTTATTGGGACTCTGGACATGTTCCCAAATCCACAGGGATCACGTGAGGCTGCAGAGAAACTAGACGCTGCCTTGAAGATGGTTCTTGGGTCTGACGCAGCACTTCTTAGCCTTGAGGAGTGGAGAGCTGAATTTGCAGGACTAGACCTGGAGAATAAGGAGCTAATTGAGAATTATCAAGAAGTCCTAGAGAGCCCTAGAGACAGAAAAGCCAGTATCAAGGCCTATCTGAAATTGATTTACCATATGTTAATCAATGGCCCAGTTAGGAGAACGGTCATGAAGGTCCTCGGTGTCAGAAATGCCATTACTGTTGAAGAGGGAGAGGAATATGAGGATATAGGGTATCTCATCTTTTGCGGTAGGAAGCCCCTAATCTAAACATTGAGAAGAAAATGGTGGACCGAGCGAGATTTGAACTCGCGACCTTCTGGATGCAAACCAGACGATCTGCCAGGCTGATCTATCGGCCCATTGTTGACTGGTCAGAGCCTAGGCTGGCCTTTTAGCCCTTACGCTCCGTATAGTCCTGACGAGCCACATCGATCCAGGCAGGTGCACCCTTCAACTGGGAAGCCTCTTCCTGACTCAAGCGTACATGTTCCACCAGAGTGAGATCATCAGGCAGGATTCCACTTACACCAACCGGGTCCTCAAGAATGAGTGTGAATGGCAGTTCACTTCTCATCGATTTGTCAATCATTTCGAGGACCTCCTTTCCCCTTTCTCTTTCTGACTCATTTTCAGCAAATCGGATTGCGGTCTCAACAACTGGCCTAGTACGCATCAAGACTCCTTCAACATTGCTGATGAACGACTCTGCTGCAGGACCGGGTTCCACATCAATGCCAAACTCGGGCATTCTGATAGTGCCTGAGCCCGACCTGACAACCCGAATTCTGAGATGCGCCTCATCGTTAACTCTTAGAGTCCATCGACTTGGTGGCCGCTCCTCTGCTGAGAAGATGTCATTGTGTGTGAAGCTGCAATTCGGACACTTCATTGTGAACATTGCGAGCTCGTTGAAATATGGCACACTGTAGAGCATCGAGTTCACATCTAGCTCGCTTTCCTCACAAGCGGGACACGTGATGACAAGGGACTCTTCATCGGCCATACATCCACACCACTTTCATATCCTTATAGTCCTAGTGAATACTGATACTGACTCTAGCAGTTTCACTAGAATCCTCAAAAGGTGACTGATAGGTCCGTCAGTTCGCTCCGAGGGATTGCCTGCTTGCGCGCCAAGCAAGACACATGGTGAGGAAAGGATAGATGCAGGTAGAAAGCGTATACATCATCAGACGCGACACTGGTGTTTGTATGTATCACCATGATTTCGCAGAGCCTGAGTTTGATGCTGATCTGTTATCCTCTTTCCTCGTAGCCATGACCTCTTTCTTTGATGAAGCTACTCGTTCAGTCACCTCAAAGGCTCGGGCTTTTGAAGGAACAGACAGCAAGATAATTGTTGAGTTTGGTGAGTGGACACTTGGCGCAGTCACAGTTAGAGAAGACACGGAGATTGTCAGAGAGAAGGTCAAGAGGCTTATTGACGCGTTTGAGGACCAATTTGGCCTACTTAGATGGGTTGATCTCGACCTAGCAGTGTATACTCGCTTTGAACGTAATGTGATTGAGGAATTCGTGCGCGACTTGATTGAACCCCAGACAACCATGCGTCTCAAGCGAGATTGGGAGTTCTACACTCAATCAGCAGATGTGGTATCATTTCTAAAGCTCATTCCTGAAGTCTGCACAGTGCAAGAGGCAGCAAACTTCTTGGAAGTTCCTGTTGAATTGGCAATGAATATGGCTGCTGAGGCTTATTGGGAGAAGGCAATCACGCTCGCCCCATCTGCTAAGCCTGACGACATCTACCAAGCCACTAGTCTAATTCAACCCACAGAAACTGTAGTTGGAATCTCGGAAGATACAGCCAGAGTTCTCCCAGAACTTGATGGGGAGACCCCACTCTCAATAGCAGCGGAGAGAGTTAAGACAAGTGACCTTAAGCGATTTCTGGATGAGATTGCGATTCTTGCCCAAAGAAAAGCAGTGGAGCTTGTGTCCCCAGCTCAAGCTACCACAGTACTGTATACTGCCGCTTTACAGGAAACACTCAACAGGACCGCAAAGATACTTGGAATTAAGCCCGCGAGAAGCCTATTCTTCAGCTCAAGGGATGTACTGACCTCAGAGCTGCCATGGCTAGCTTTTGTTGGCTTGGAGGAAGGAGTAGACGTCGAGATCAAGACGTCTCTAGTATCTGCCACAGTCAGGGGGAGCATTACACCTGAAACATTGAGTGGAGGATTCAGAGACCTCTTCCAAGAGTTCACTAGAAGAATGAGCACCCTTATGGGATCAAGTCCGGTAAACACGATTCTCAATGGTGCTCGAAGATCCATTGAACGACAATTTCCAAGTACTGCCTTTGACATTCATTGGGAGTCATTTCAGGTGAATTAGTCGCATACCCATCGGAAACTCATTGATAAGGAAAACAATCAAATCGAGGATAGCACGACTTTGTATTTGCATTTGCGTGGAGAGCTGTTGACCTTTGTCATCTCGAGAAAGATATTTGACATATGTTTTCGTGGTCAGCGCGCTTGCCATTCTAATTGCTAGTGAAATTGCCTGGCTTATCAACAATCAATCCATACTGTCTATATTGGGCTTAATTTCAGCTCCAGTTTCAGCTTTTAGTATGGGCATCATTGGCTTGTGGGTCTTTGGACGTGAAGACTTTAGGCGTGAAGACAGATTTCATCTGATGAATATGTTTTTCTCTCTGGGGCTTGTTCTTTATGCAATTTCTGAGGTCGCAGCAAGCCTTCTGGCGAATCAGGAAGGGAGCGAAGCATTTCTCTTCACAGTTAGTCTAGTTCAGATGCCGGGGCTGATACTCTGGGCTATTGGCGTACTAGGATATCTACGGGCTTCCAACTCAGTTCTCAAATCAACCAAAGATAACAGACTATTGGCAATGATGGTGATCATTCCAGCTGTTGCTATGCTGATTCTTGCATCTTTCGTGATGGTTCTAAATCCAACCAGAAATCCTGTAGAAGTGTTCACCACCGCACCCCTCGCTATTGGAATGGGAGTCATCACTCTAGCCATGGGCTACGTGCTTCTTGTCTTTCGCAGCGGCAGGTTAGCACGCCCTCTCGGACTTGCTTTCCTGTCAGTCCTTGTCCTCACCATGCAGATAGTACTATGGTGCTGTATAGAGCTCTCCCCGATAGAACCACTAGGGCAGATAGTTAGAACTGAAGCCTATATTGTGCTGGGCACAGCTCTTATCTCAGCTAAATCGATTGAACTCTTCTGAAATGACGAGTTCCTACTCAGATTTGCCTTCAAGCGCCTTCAGTTTTTGTAGGAGCTCCAGCATCTCAGGATCATCAGATTGCTCCAGCCTCTCAATCAAGTGACCACGCATTTGCGGCGGAATATCATCTGGGTTCTTGAGCATTTTCTTGAGCATTTCACGCCGGTCGCTCATGCCTCCAGCAATCATTCCACCATGCCCGCCGGGCATATCGTGCGATCCTCCACCACCCATCATACCCATCATACTCATACCGCTACTTGGCTTTGGCGATTCAAGAGCAGATTCCCCACCTATCTTGGAAACCTCCTCACTGGCAACTCGTGCTGTTTCTTCAGATAGTTCCTCAAAGCCTTGATGAGCATAGTAGGTTTCGTAGAGTGACTTGAATGTACCATTTAGAGCCAATAGCTCTTCGTGTGTTCCATCCTCAATGATTTCGCCATCCTGAAAGACTATTATTCGAGATGCGTTAGCAATAGTAGTGAGTCGATGCGCGATGACAACGGTGGTTCTATCTGAAAACAGCATTGCCTGAGCATCCTGTACAAGCGACTCACTATAGGCATCTAGTCTACTTGTAGCTTCATCAAGGATGAGAATTCGCGGATCTGCAAGCATGGTTCGAGCAATGGTAATCATTTGCCTTTGTCCTGCACTGAGATTCTTTCCATTCTCTAGGATACAAGTGTCATAGCCATCAGCCAAGACCTCAATGAAGTCATTTGCTCCAATCAAAGCGCATAGGTCCTTGATCTCCTCGTCTGTGGCATCAGGTCGACCATAGCGGATGTTGTCCATTATGGACGCATCGAACAGATATGGCTCCTGAGGTATCAGTGCAACATTGCCATGTAGAGAGTCTAAAGTGATTTCTCTGAGATTCTGGTCACCAATCAGGATGTTGCCTATTTGAGGATCGTAGAACCTGTTAACTAGGGCAGCCAATGTTGTTTTTCCAGCTCCAGTATGTCCTACAACAGCAACAGTCGCTCCAGGTTCAATGGCGAGGTTGACATTCCTCAAAACGGGAGTTTCTTTCACATATTCAAAGGTGACATTCTCAAATCTGATGCCATCACTAGTTTCTGAGAGAGGGACTGCATATTCGAAATCATCGATTGCTCGTTTTGACTCAAGCACATCGGAAAGGCGATCCATAGCTGCCAGAGAAGCCTGAACCTGTGTAGCCATCATGGAGAGTGATAGAAGTGGCCACATGAAACGACTGACAAGCATAATTCCAAGGAATACTTCTCCAGGTGTCAGAATAGGTAATGTACCTACAGCTAATGTACCCCCAACAAACAATAGAGCTGCTATTGCGAACTGACCGATGCTCCTTACAAGTGGTTGCATAGCACTCATCAAGATCATGAATCGGACACCAAACTTGTATGATTTCTGATTTAGTTCCATCATCTCCTCAGCGAGTTCCGTTTCTCGATTGAATGCCTTTGCGACATGAATACCGCTTAGATTCTCAGCAATCTGACCAGAAACCTCACCCGCTGCTCTTTGGGATGCCAACATGATTCTTTGACCAACTGTTCCGAACAGGACCGCTATGAAGACAACCCCTGGTACTATAATGAGAGACGTTAGCGCTAACGCTTGTGAAGTGGAGAGTAGAAGCAGGAATGTACCTACAAGCAAAAGAGCTTGACTTGCAAAGCTAATTATCACCTGAATGCCGGTCCCCAATGAGACTGTATCTGACGTGACCCTTGATGTGACATTGCCGCTTTGCTCAGCCTTGTGATAAGAAAGGTCAGCTCTCACGAGATGCGAATAGACATCCTCCTGGATGTTCTGCACAAATCCTGCCTGTGCATTTGCGAGAATCCAAGTATTCCCACTTGATAGTGCCCAACTCGTAATTCTCAGCACAATATAGATTCCAATCAGAAGCAAGAGCGAGCCGAATGAGGCAGTAGGATCCGAAGAATCAAGTGAATCAATACCTAATTGCAAGACAAGGGGATCAAAGACAGAAACAATTGTAGCTAAAACTGATAGAACAGCACCAATCGCCACAATGCGTCTGAATCGACCAAGGTAGTGAATCATCCGACCAAGTAGCACGCGGATAGGACGACTTCTCTTTTGTCTTCCCTGGGCCAATGCTCTTGGACCTCCATGACCTCTCATGCCCATCACGCAGCACCTCCCTGGACAGACATGCTATCAAGCAGTGCTCTTGCTCCCGGCAAACGCTCGAATATGCGTTGATAATGCTCTGAATCCCGTATGAGCTCGTCGTGAGTACCAGCTGCAATTAGATGCCCCTTATCCACTATTAGCACCAAATCAGACTCAAGAAGTGTGCGAAGTCGTTGAGTGACAGTGATGCTCGTGCGGCCAACCATAACCTCATCCAGTGCCTTCCTCATCAAGAACTCTGTCTGTGCATCAACTGCGCTCACAGAGTCATCCAGAAGAAGGATCTTCGGGTCCTGAATGAGCGCTCTGGCAATTGCAAGTCGTTGTCTTTGACCACCGCTCAGAGTCATACCTCTTTCGCCCACTTTTGCATCATATCCCCCGTCCATTTCCACGATGAACTCATCAGCCTGAGCTCGACGCGCAGCTTCAATGACCTCCAAATCCGAGGCATCCTTTCTCCCAAACGCAATGTTGTCACGAACACTCATCCTGAACAAAAAGATGTCCTGTTCAACCAATCCAACCATATCACGCACATGCTTGGTTGTCACATTCCTAAGGTCTACACCACCAACACTGACTGACCCCTCTGTCGGATCATAAAGCCTCAAGAGGAGCTTCAGAATGGTGCTCTTTCCACCTCCGGGTCCTCCGATAAGAGCAACTCTGGATCCACCAGGTATGGTGATATTGAAGTTTTTCAGAGCATAATGCTCATTGTTTCCATTGTTAGTGTTATATCCAAAGGTGACGTTGTCGAATACAATGTCACCCAACCAATTGACGTCTGTGACCTCTTGGGACGGCTCTTTTAATGGATCCTCCCAGTTTAGGATGTCTACAATACGCTG
>JBHLLF010000050.1:0-17281 GCA_048885865.1 Candidatus Hermodarchaeota archaeon | reverse complement strand
AGTGAATTTGTACGAGAATAAAATGCCACATCTGATTGGAATTGTGAGAGAGATCTCTTCATTCGGGACTAGCAATGCAATTTGCGTTCCCGTGCTTTGAAGAACATCTCGATGATCGATGTCTCAAATAACCGGAGTGCAGGCTCAGTCCTGCCTCCACCATCGAGTGTGCAGAATGAAGACAAAGATAAACCCCTCTCAGAAGGGAAAGTCCCTTTTACTCACATTTCATGAGGGATTCTCAACCTACACAATCGTAATCCCAATGCCATACGCGGTGAAATTCTTCGTAGACGGACTCACATCAGCACTAGGCTTGCTCACCCAAAAGAACGAGTTGCAGGAAAAACTCAGCGAAACAGAGGGCCAAAAAGCAGAGATACAAGAGGGAATTCGCAAAGCAGTTAGTCTTTTCGAGCAGTTCTTAGACAAGACTGGAAGGAGCCCATTTTGCTCTTTGCACTCAAGCGAATTGGGAACAAATGTTTATAGTTTCAAAGAGCCATCAATATCTAGATACAGGAACATCAACAGAGTCGTAAGTTGAGATGCGACATATGTCCAAGAGTTTATCCTTTCAATTAATGGCTATGCTGTTTGTTCTATGTTTTGCTGTCACCCCAGTGAGTGCTGCAAATAATCAGGGTCTGCAGTGGGGTGTCACTGTTGGAAGTAGGTTTGACTATCACGAATACACAAATTCCACGATACAGGACAGTCCTGAAGAGAAGGATTTCTATGTTATAATCGATAGTCTGCCGAGCATTCCGGATGATATCAATGCAACGAGTGACCTTCCTGACCGACCTGGTGCAACACGTTTCCACGAAAATGGGACTCAAATTGAGGGGGCTTCTAGCTGGTATGTCCTTCCAGTTGGGAACTGGGGTGTAATCATCAGCATCTGGGAAGGGTGGTGGTCAGATCAACCTGAGTTAAACGTGACTCAAGACATTATTATCACGCCTAACCTCATCGGCTACAACTACACTGTTACTTCGAGGTCAGGAACAGATACCTACGCAGAAATCTACTTGAGGGCTACGGGAGTACTTCATACTCTTTACTTAAGAAGCACCTGGCCAGAGAGTGGATTGGTTTTACTGCGCAGGATTTCACTGGTTGAAAGAGTTGATTGGCCATTCCCACTTGATTCACTAATAGGAATTGTAGGAGTGGTCATGACCGGCACTGTAGTAATTCTATTCGTGCTGGCAGTACTCAGAAGAGAATAGACCAAATCTTACAATCGCATATTACAGAGCCCGATGCTCAAATGGTTGCTCTTCAGATGAAATGGAAGTTTGAAGGATGGTTTTGCGGCTCTATCTTCAGAAACCGCTGGTCTAGACAGCACATCAATCTATGACATTCTGGCTGATGACAGTGATCTTAGAAATAGTAGATATGCAGAATGAGAATTCAGAAAGAAGAAAATGTGGCAGCTTGTGGGCCTGTCACGCGCTCGCGCAGCGCACATCTCCTGCAACAACTACATCTTATTCCAGCTTTGAAGAGTAGGCATTTTGAGCTCTCCCAAATTCATCAATCACGTTCCCACATTGATGGATGCATTCTCGATGATCGGCGTCTCAAATAACCGGAGCGCAGGCCCAGTCCTGCCTTCACTATCGGGTGTGCACAATGAAGATCGAGGTAGGTCTTTATGAAACTGTGGGATTGAACGACCAATTAGAGCTTTAGAAGATGTGTAGTGTCATGGCATGATATTGCAGATGTTTCCGTTTTACCTCCTTGATCTACAGACAATCGACCCCACTATTACTACCACTGCAACTCCACCAATCATGAGGATTATTATCATGTTGTCTGGACTTAGGATGGGCCTAGGTAGAACAATCACAGTCACTAGGTCAAAAGCGGAGTTTTCACTCTGATCGATAGCTGTCAGATTATATGTGTAAGTCCCTGCCGCTAAGCCATCAACTGAGATTTGAATTGACTCGCCACTTGTATTCCATTCACCAGAAGATAGGAGCTCATTGTCAAGCAGTATCATATAGCTTGCAGGATACAGATCAGTTGGAGTCCATTGGAAGCTGGCAATCTGTTGTGGACCACAATATCCTCGAGTTAGATTTAGGCCTTGAGGACAGTGGGAAGATGGAGGTTCACAAGATTCAATATCCAGCTCATCCATAGTCTATGGCACAACACTACGCAAGGAGGAGAAGAGATGATTGCACGAAAATCGTGGCTATTTGTTATGGTACTCCTGTTGGTCCTTCCTCTATTCATCTCAACAACTTCTCTGAGCAGCATTGTTACTCAGAGTGATAACATCGAAACTCCCTCCGTGCAGGCTAAGGAACATTACATCAGTGAGGACCCAACGATTGCTATAACAAATGATGATGACTTCGCAATATTGGGCTTTGGAGGCGACGGCTCGCCTGGAAATCCCTATCGTATCGAGGACTTCAATATAACTGGTGTTAGCACAGACCTAATCAGCATACAAAATACCCGCAAGCATTTCATCATTAAGAACTGCACTCTTCACCAGAGTGGATTTGGGAATGATGCGATATTTCTCTACAATGTGTCTAATGCTGAAATCTTCGATAATGCGATATATGACAACTGGCAATCCATTTTCATCAACAATTGCACAGATATCACTATCCAAGCGAATAACATAACATCCAGCCAATATGGCATAGGTTTGCAGGATAGTTACAACATCGAGGTGTTGAGCAATAATATCAATGGCATTGGCGATTGTATCACCCAAAACTATGGTGGCGATATCATTGTTAGGCATAATATCTTGAACGGTAGTCAATTCAATATGTGGATGAACGAAATTGACACTGGATGGTTTGAAAATAATACAAGCACTCATTCAGAACTAGGCATGTATTTCGAAGGCCCTAATCTTGTGATTGAGAATAACAACCTGGCTAATAACACAATTGGAATGAGAATGGCTGTATGCGTTGATGCATTGGTTTTCAACAACACATTCAGTGAATGTGACACTGGACTTAGTGTATACGGCGGCAATTCTCAAACAATTGCTAACAACACAATAGCCAACGGCAGCACTGGTGTCAATGTTGACCAACCTGATGACTGTCTCTTCGAGAATAACACAGTTTCCGGAAATAACTTCGGTGTCTTGGTCGTTGCTGATTCTGATAGGAACTGGTTTGTCGGAAACTTCTTCGATGGCAACACATTGAACGCTGAGGATAATGGAACGGACACATTCTTTGGTACAAATTACTGGTCTGACTATATCGGTTCGGATGCAAACGGGGATGGAATTGGTGATACCCCACACCCGGTTTCGGGAACTGCAAATAACGAAGACACACATCCCCTGATGACTCCTTCAACCCCAAGGTATTCCACAACTTGGACTCCTGCTCCTACAGATCAGCATCTGGAGCTTGGATATGCCTTCAGGTACGATCTCAACTGCACGGCGCCAGAGCCAATCTACTGGTGGTTATCTGGTGCTTTTGCATCGTGGTTTTCAGTTGACTCTAATGGCGTGATCACGAACGCAACTGTGTTTGTTACGCAATATGATCTGCCTCTTACAGTATGGGCTAGGAATATCTATAGCTTCACAATATCAGCTACTTTCAGGATAGATATCAATGATACACTCATACCAACATGGGATGAAGAACCAACTGATCAATTCCACGAATTTGGCCAAACCTTCAGCTATGATCTAAATGCATCTGATGCCTGGGGTATTGATCGGTACTGGACAAATGCAACAACATACTTTAGCATCAACCCTAATACAGGCGTATTATATGCAGCGAATCCACCAGTAGGAATCCATGGAATCGAAGTGAGAGCCTACGACCCTGAGGACAAATATGTGTCAGCAATCTTCACCGTCACCGTCGCTGATACAATCCCGCCTTCAATCAGTCATCCTGAAGACTTAGAATTCATAGAGGGAGCAGATGCTAGTGGTGCCATTAGCTGGATGGTCATTGATGCAAGCCCCATGACCTATGTCATCTATGAGAATGGAGATGAAGTCCAGGAGGGTGGAGTTCCAATTGGAAATATCATAAACTTCAACTATGCCATTATGGGGATGGCACCGGGAACCTACAACTACACAGTTGTGGTCACAGATGGCTATCACATCACCACCGATACTGTATTGCTTGTCATTACACCAGCAGGTACTACTCCACCAACAACGACGACTCCGCCGCCACCGCCCCCTCCTGACATGACACTCATTCTTGTTTTGGGTTTGGGTGGAGTGGTCATTGTCATAGTAATAGTCGTCCTAAGAAAGCGAAGTCAATGAAGAATAGACTTGCCCCCGCTTGGGGGCATCCTTTTTTTTTATGGGAACTATTCAAAGCGGTGTGTTGCCATGCTCCTATGGAAATCAGTTCTGCCTCTTACTCGTCAACATATCAAATCCTCTGCAGATGAACGCGGATCAAGAGGACTAAGGCTCTCAAGCTTCAACACATTAATCGCCGATACTTGATTGAGAAACAATGACGACGTCTATCTCATCTCTGCAACATCCAACATCTTGACTGACAACATATGCACCATCAATATCCGGTTTAGCGCTTCTGGTTCCTAATAGACTCCAGAGTAACTAGCTTAATTGTTCTTCAGCATCATTTAGTCAAAATGAAAATGTGCCAGCTTGCGGGCTTTTCACGTGCCCGCCCAGCGCAAATCTCTCGTCCTCTCATCAAAGCTACGAGCCCAGGATTATGGCCTAGGATGGTGAGGCTGGCAGATGCAGATAGGATGGTTTGGTGTTGTTGCCTTTGGTTTCAAGATTCTCACAAGAGAGATAAGAAAGCAGAGCTGTTGAGGGCATTAGCAGGAAAGGGTTAGGCTATGGCGGAGGAATTTGAGAAAATCGCTGATGAGATGATTAGACTATCTAGAGAGGGAGAAGAGCAATTCCTGAAAGAGGGCAAATCCGACAAGCATGCTAAACGTGGAGTCAAGCTCATCCAGAAGGAGAAGTATGAAGAGGCTGAGAGGGAATTGGCCAAGGCTAGTCAGAAAGTCCCGGATAATTGGCACGTTTGGTATCATCTGGGAATGCTCTACAGACACCTTGTAAGAATGGATGAAGCATTGGTATCCTTTCAGAAGGCAGCTGCGTTGCAGAACATAGACGCATATCACAGAGATGCAGCGAAGATCAAAGCAATGATGGTTGCATCAGTTCTGGATGATGTGCCAAAGGCCCTGGAATTGGCAGATAGACTGATGCAGAATAAAGAGTACGAATATGCGATAAGAGCAATGGATATTGCACTTAGAAAGGCACCTGAATTGGACAAGGTGGCTGAAGAAGTGGGTGATGTATTAGGCACAAGAAAAATAGAGCCTGCTGTTTTGGAGAACAAGGCTTTTTGTCTTACTCAACTGGGAAGAACAGAGGAGGCTGTAAGCGTCTATGAGCGCATTGTGCAACTTGATCCGAACAAGCTCATGGTTCAACTTGCACTTGGTGCTAGCCTTCTTAATTTAGGAAGAGAAGAGGAAGGGTTCAGTAGACTCGAAAAGGCTGCAGAGATTGCTCCAGATGATGCGAGAGTGTGGTATTATTACGGAGAAATGCTATACAAGGGTGAAAGATACGATGATGCTGTCGACAAATTTGAGAAGTGTTTCAGAATTGACTCCAATAATACAAAGGCAGCCTATAGAAGAGCATGTTGCCTAGCAGAACTGGGACGAGTGAAAGAGGCTCTAAGTGCTCTCGAGTGGTTGATCACCCTTGATTACAACTACAGGGCTATTGCAGGAGCTGATGCTGTTTTCAAGAAGTTTAAGGATAATCCTGAATTCAAGAAACTAACGAGAAGCTAATGAAGTGGTTAGCGTCATATCAAGGCCCATTAGGCTCATTTTCGCGATATACCTTTGCGGCGGGCTATCCCAAATACTCTAATGGCCTAGGAGGGATTAGGAAGAGTATGAGAAGTCATCCATCTTTCGAAAGACAAGATAGCTGACGAGTTTGTAGTGAGTTGTGAAGATGATTGAATCAGGGGACCCAACCAACGCTGAGAGATGGGGGCCTCCCAAGCGAATGTGCTACGATCTACTCTATGTATACCTGACTCTCGGATTCATCCTCATATTGATCCAAATGGCGGGAGGCTTCCTCGGGGAGTATGCATTGATACTTACGATTGGCGTTCTTCTATCCTTGCTTCTATTCACCCTGTACTATGTGTGGATCAATCCACCAATTAGCTCTTTAGATAGCGGCTCCATACTTTTCTGGCAAGTGGAAAATTGTCTAGCATAACATATATGCCCAGATGTGAATTATCATCTAGGCTCAGGAGCCAGGTCGTGGTGTAAGAGGCTTGAGATTCCGAATATCGGCATTCCTGCTCCTCATATGCATGTTCCTTGGACTGGGAACATGTGGGAGTCCATCTACAAATGTAGAAGACGGACATGTAGAAGTAGTTGAGACAGCCTTATCGGACCTGAATATCACCCTGTTTATTGAAGATGTTCTTGCTTACTCGACATTTATTGGAGGCTCCGATGAAGACAGAGCGTATCATCTCGCCCTTGATGATGCTGGCAACGTCTATGTCGGAGGTACGACCTTCTCCAGTGATTTCCCTGCAGCAGGCGGCTATGACGATTCGTGGAACGGCGGAAATAGTGATTGTTTTGTGGTGAAGTTGGATTCCAATGGAAGCATTGTCTATTCGACGTTCATCGGCGGTAATGACGATGACTTGATTGGAGGAATTGGAGTAGACTCAAGCGGTTGCGTCTACATTGCTGGTTCAACCGCATCTGCAAATTTCCCAACCGTAAATGCCTTTGATGGCACTCTCGAGCAGATGGATGGTTTTGTGTGCAAGCTCAATGCAGCTGGAGATGATCTGGAATATTCCACCTTTCTTGGAGGCTCACTTGTGGATATGGTACAGGATCTAACTGTGTCGAGTGACGGCGTCGTCTGTGTCGTCGGATCCACCGAATCCACCGATTTCCCCGTGTTAAATGCAATTGATAGTACACAAAATGGACTGGATGACTGCTTTGTCACCAAGCTGAGATCGACAGGTTCTATTGTCTACTCCACCTTTGTGGGAGGCTCAGATTGGGATCATGCCTATGGCGTGGACATGGATGCCCTTGGTAAAGCCTATGTGTGTGGCGCAACTCAGTCTGAAGACTTCCCAACAGTGAGTGCATATGACTATACATACAGTGACGATTGGGATGTGATAGCCTTCAAAATAAGCTCAGATGGGTCAACTCTGGAGTATTCGACGTACCTGGGTGGCTCCAGTCTTGAGGGAGCATTTTCAATAGCAGCAGACACGGAGGGTTATGCATGGATTGTTGGGGAGACCATTTCTTACGATTATCCAACAAGGAATCCATATCAATACAGGATGGGCGGCTATGATGGCTTTGTTACCAAGCTTAATCCGACTGGCGATTACCTGAACTTTTCAACCTACATAGGTGGCTGGGATTATGATCAGGCTAGGGATGTTGCTGTTAACTCTCGGGGTGAAGCCTTTGTCATAGGAGGCACGCCATCAACAAACTTCCCAGTCTTGAACGCCTACGATGACACCTTCAATGGTGTCTATGATGTGTTTGTGACCAAGTTCAATCCCCTTGGCGAGTCACTCTTCTCTACATTCGTTGGTGGGGGTCAATCGGATGGGCCTGGTGGCATTTGTGTCGATGATAATGGATACATCTACGTTTCCGGCTGGACCTTCTCCCCAGACTTCCCATTGGCGAATGCCTCCGATGCAACTCATAACGGAAATGAAGACGCATTTGCGTTCAAACTCATGGACCTCTCAGATTCGGACGAAGACTTACTCCCAGACTGTATCGAAATTGCGATAGGTACGAATCCACACCTATTCGACACTGATTTTGATCTCATGCCTGATGGGTGGGAGTACCAATATGACCTAGATCCGCTGGCTGATGATGCAAATGGCGATGCTGACTCGGATGGGTTATCAAATCTCGATGAGTATCTAAATGGGTGCTCTCCAATCGATCAGGATTCTGATGATGATATGATGTCAGATGAATGGGAGGTAGAATATGGACTAGACCCTCTTGCCGATGATTCTCTCGAAGATCCAGATGGGGACTCTCTTACTAACATCGAAGAGTACTATCATGATACATCACCAAGGAACTCTGACACAGATGGCGATAGCATGCCCGATTCATGGGAGATTCAATACGGTCTTGACCCATTGTTCAACGACGCCATGGGGGACCGCGACAATGATAATCTATTGAACTACGAAGAATATCTTGCTGGCACATCGCCAAATCTGGTGGATAGTGATGGCGATAGTATACCCGATGTGTGGGAAGTGAATAACGGATACAATCCGAACGACCCGAGAGTTTCTAATGATGAGTGGATGTCGTACAGGCTACCAGACTTTGCGCTGGGAGTAATGGTCGGAATAGAGATTACCGTAGTGCTTTTCCTTCTTGCACAACGACTCAACGCTAGAAGACGGGGAAATTAACTCAGCAATGGCGGCTCTCGGTGCTTTTACCCCCATCTAGCAGGAGATAGACCCCACTCCCTGAGAGCCCGGTTGAGTTCGCCAACATGGTAGTTGGTGTGCCTCAAGAGGTAGATGAGTTTGTCAAGTATGGAACTGAACCAATGAAAGCCATCTGTTTCAAGAAGCTTGGAATCAGAAGCTGGTTTCAAAGTATCATCCCACTCTTGCCCAATCTCTTGCAGATAGGAGTTGACTAGTTCCTTGGTCAATTTAGGAAGAAACTCCTTCTGTATATCTTCGACATCATCCCAGACTATACCAGCACGTGCGCCCCATTGCATTACATCAGGGTCACTGCCAAGATAGAACTGTGCTGTTTCGATGATATGGTAAGCAGTCTGTGAGAAGTACCATTGACCCACTCCGTCATGCCATCTCTCATCAGGAACTTCCGTGATAGCGTTCTGCAGCATCTTCCATACTGACGTATACTGGTTTACCAATGCCTTCGCGATTGGCTCCATTTCATCAGTCATTTCTCTTCCTCAGATTTCACACGGGGATCAGAAACGACTTGAATAGGATTGCTCTCAGAGTCCTCGAAGTTGAAGTAAGAGACCATATCGGGGATGTCCACAATTTCGTCTGAGTCAATGTCTTTACTCTTCAGATACTCCTTTGTGACCACAAGGTCATCCACTACAAGTGTGAGAGTACCAGATCCTCGCTCAATCTTTCCCTCTGGCTTATAGTTTAGGCCCAGCCGTGCACCAGTGATTGGTAGAGCAAACTCCATCCAACCAACTTCTTCCCCGCCGTCCCAAGTCTTCTCGAGTCCTAGAATTTCTTCATAGAATTTCTTGGCTCGATTGAAGTCCTTGACGTCATACTGGAAGTAGACTGATTCCTTACTGTATGGGATTGGATACTTGTCTGTCATTAGATTCCTCTCCAGATTCTTCTTAACATTTGTTAACTGTGTACCGAGATAAATCTTCTCAAAGGCGTGCAATAGTTGATATCCAACTGCTACATACGGAAGCCTAGCACCGTCACCAACTGACGGAGGAGAGTGAGAGAGATTTCGAAGATTCCTGGAGCAATACTCTTTGTAATTGGACTGGCTATCTTTGTAGATGACCTTCATGACTTTGTACCAGGCACAGATTGGCTGCACTGGATGCCGGATTTCCCCCCCATTATAATAGGTGGGTTTCATCTACAGCATCTGTACATAGGCGCATTAATCATGCTGATTGGACTTATTGCGATGGCACGCTCATCTGACTATTGAGGTCAGATACTAGCTGAGTACACCTAGAATTAGGATTGGAAAGATAATCGTTGCATCGCCAATGACTGTTTCAAATCGAGCTTCGGTCTGAACCTTTTGCCATGAAATCCCTTCGACCAGAGGCGCACCGCCAAGACTGCCGCCTTCAGGACGGTCGAGCGTGATTTGGACAGCCATATCGAGGCCTCCCCGTAATATGGTCGAGCCCATGGTAAAGTGCTTTGTAAGGCCACCACCCAGCATAATTGCACCTGTCTTCTTGGCATTTGTCACAATCTCTCCCAGAATTCGTAGGTCTTTCACAAAGTCAAGTGCAAAAGGTTTCGTGGTACTGTAAGTGTACATATGGAACCCCAGCATCGAGTCCATCAGTCCAGGTGAGAATATAGGAACATTGTGGAGGGCAGCCTGTCGCACTATCGATGCGTCATCTTTCAGAGTGCCACCCAATTCCGACATGAACTCACTCGGAGCAAGACCTGTCATTTTCTCATCAGGAAGCATATCAAGGAATTCGTAGATTTCCTTCTCGAAGACTTCAAAGTCCTTCTCCTCTACGTAGAGATCTGCAATCCTGCCCATCCCTGCCTCTCTTAGTTCATGGTCATCCTTCTGAGGCGGTACCCGGTAATGTGCTCCTCCATATGCTTCAACGAGGTCATGAACGATGTTCGCGCCGCTTGTGATGATGGCGTTGATATGTCCACCCGCTACTAGATGGCAGATTATTCCCCTTAGACCACCAGGGACCATTGGGCCGGAGAGTGATAGGAACTTGAAACAGTCAGAGTCCTTAAACATACGCGCAACAATTGATGCGGCTCTCCCAAGCCGCCCAGCTCCAAGGACACCTACATCTCTCATGGATTCTAGAATGCTACGTAGAGTTATGTCATCAGCTGGGTCTATGTGACGTACAGGTCTCATGTCGGGCACAGACATCGAGAGTCTTAGGTCCCGAGATAAGTCATTCGTAAGATGAAGAATAAGACGCGAGCCCAGGTTGTATTCCGGGAGGGCCACACCCGGACCCGCGTATACCCAAAACGAATCGAGTATGACTTACACTGTATTAGACATGGTTAGCCCTTTCTGCAGGGAAATATGCGCTTTCGGATACTTGTTGGGTCTGGAGAGTGGACCGAAAGTAATTTGTCAGGCGCACTTCAATAGCTTTTAAACAACGTAGCGAATATGTGTAGCTATGCAGACCCTTGTCAACCTCTATTCCTTCACCATTGTGATAACCGCTCTATTCTTGCAGGGAATTCTCATCTATATTGTGAGGGGTGGACGGAATGCATATCTAAACTCCATCATGAACTTCCGCAAACCAAAATCATCACTCGCCAGATACTATGCTTGGAGAATCAAGAACCTTCTAAACATCGTCATTGAGGGAATCGTCTTTGAGATAATCCTAGTTGGATCAATAGTGGCAATTCTCTACCCGAGAGGGGGCGTTGAATTGGTCCTTGAACTGTTTGCCATTACACTCTTTGTTGTTGTGTTGTCAGCTCTTAGCTCGGTTCAGATGATTATGCGTGTCAGAGAGGTTCTGAAGAAGGAAAAGGTCATTCTCAAGAGAATTGATGACTCGGTTGACAGGATTGGTATCATAGGGCAGATGGTGGAAGAGCTATATCAAGCAGGAGCATATGCTGATGGGCAGATTTGGTTTGCACTATTCAAAATTGCACAACAACAGGATGTTATTGGGTGGTCGGTGCGTGATGTTCTGATGGAGAAGAGTAAAGCCATTGCAGAACGCATCGATTCACATATGTCTGAGATTGGCAGGAAACCAGATTCCGATAAGGGCCCTGGAATTGTGTGACCTAACTGTTCCCATGACACAACTCTTATATTCCAACTCCAGGGCGTCAACGACAACTCCTCAGGAGGAACTCCACTTGTCCAAGAAAGAAGTCAAGAAGGGTCTACAAGGTGTTGTTACAAGCTATAGAAGAGGCAAGCACCTTCAGCATCCCAATCAAGTGCTCTTGCTATTCGACGCCATCAAGACTCGTGCCGAAGCTGCTACAATTGTGGGTCGGAGAGTGAAATGGACTTCAGAAACCGGAAGGGAGTTTTTGGGGAAGGTTCTGGGACCTCATGGAAATAGTGGCGTTGTGCGTGCCAAATTCCACACAAACCTACCCGGACAGGCCATAGGAACTCCGGTGGTTCTTCAGTAGAACATGTACCAACTTTTATCAATCAATCATCGAATGCAGACTAGGCTCCGATGATGCAATTGGCTATCTGAGGGCAGAAATGCCCAGCGACGAGTCATAGTTAGACTGAGGAGCCACTATTCTAATCCACAGTGAATTCCTGGATGGCGAACTTGGTGATTGAGTGGCTTATTTACTATGCTGCATATTTACTGGCTGGCTTGACTCTAAAGATAGGTGATGACCTTCTTGATGAACTAAATCGACCAACTGCTGCAGTTGTGCCCCTGGCGCTCTCAGGAGTGCTATTTGGCCAAATTATGACACTGTCTGAATGGGATCTGGTTCTTCTGAGTGCAATCGTCATTGGAGTTCTATTGTCAGGGAAGGTAAACAGGCCTCAGTTTCTAGTTGGTTTCATCATGATAGGTGCATTGCTCTTGCTGCGCGGTATACCTGCAATATCCAACGGAGTGATGCTCTCTGCTCTCCTAATCATCTTGCTTCTGGCAGCAATAGTAGACGAACGTGGGAACGACTGGGCAGATAGTGGCAAGAAACAATGGATATCGTACTTTTTCTATTATAGATTCACTTTGAAAGTATCAGTAGTCCTCCTGTCAATCATATGGACTGGTTTCTTTGCCGCAGCTGTCGGGCTGTGGTTTTTTGACCTGGGGTATGAGCTTGCGAGTTTTGTTGTCAGCAGATGGACTACCTGATTATTTCATAGGCAAGACTGCAACACACATCCCTAAACACCGGCTTTAGACCGAGTGACTTTGCGTAGTCGACACCTTCTTGGCTTATGTATGCGATTCCGTTGACTCCACTTTGAAGGGCATACCTGTCTGTCTCTATCTTGTGTTGTCCTATTGGTCTTGCACATCCGAGTAGGACTGGTGTTTCTTTCATTGCCAGGCGAGCGACGGTGAGAACTTTGCCTATTGATTCCGCAGAAGGTGGCATAGCAGAAGCCATTGGAGTCTTCCGCAATGGGCTCAGAGCGATAATCACCACTCCGGCCGGGTTAGTGCGAGATATCATGTCTAGAGCCTCCATCTCGCCTCCAAGTGAACCGTAATCAAGTCCCACTAAGACGTGTGGAACAGTTGGAATGCCTGCTGCATATAGCAATTCGAGTGATTGTTCCATGCGCTCGGGGCCATCTTCCAAGTGATAGACCCTCTCTGAGACCTCTCTGCTTCCGATTATGTCCAGCATTGCAGCATCGATTGATGCTTCCTTCAACAATTGAACGGTCTTGTCATCGACAAGGCCGGTATGGACAACGACTTTGAGACCTAGTTCCAAGGTGGCTGTCTTTATTGCCTCTCCAAACTGAGAAAGCGGAACGTGGCCCTTTGAATCAGACCCTCCACTGATCAATACTCCCTCTGCTCCACGCATTCTCACCTCCTTACATACCTGAACGAGTTGGTCAGGAGTCATTGCAGGTTCCATCCCCTTGAGAAGACGTCCTTCACAATGATCACACTGAAGAGAACAGGATGTGCCTGTGACACTAATAGAGATGAAATTGTGGCGGCTGACCTGTTGATGGTCATCTATCTTGTAGGGATAGGCAGTGGGACTGTAGCATAGTAATTCGGCTCCAAACACCTCAAATCGACTCTCATAGGCCGCTCTCATTTGATTTTCAAAATCAGCACTTGAGGAATCCATGATGGCCTGACCATCAGTAAGTATGTCAAATCCCAAGATCGTGCCTCATAGTCTGCTTATAGCGTGCTGCTATTAGAATTGTGTTATGGAACCGGGTGTGGAGGCAAGTTCAAAAAGACAGTTCCTGCCTCAAATGATAAATAAGACCGACATGCCAGCAAATGCAGAGAGGTCTGAAGAAGGATGAAAGCAGCCAAGAAGATATTCAAAGCGGCTCTAGATGAGGGAAGGACCTTTGTTCTTGAGCATGAGGCCAAGGACATAATGAAGGAATATGGAATCCCAATCCCTGCCTATGACACAGCTGCTACAGCTGACGAAGCAGTAGAGAAATCAAAGAAAATCGGGTTTCCGGTTGTTTTGAAGATACTTTCTAAGGACATTCTTCACAAGTCAGATGCAGGTGGTGTTAGAATCAATCTCAAGAACGAGGACGAGGTCCGTGAAGCATTTGACGAAATAATGGAGAATGCAAAGAAATTCGGGAAAGAGAAGGGGATAGAGGTTGACCTCAGTAAAGGAGTTTTCATCTCAGACTTCGCAGATATGGGGACAGAAGTCATTGTGGGAGTCACACGTGACCCGCAATTCGGTCATGCCATCATGTTTGGTCTTGGAGGAATCTTTGTCGAGGTCCTTAAGGATGTCACATTTCGTCTCATTCCTCTCACAGAGATTGACGCTCGAGAAATGATATCAGAGATCAAAGCCGCCAAGATACTGGAGGGTATCCGAGGACAAGCTCCTAGAGATGTAGATGCCTTGGTCGAGGTGATTATGGGGGTCTCAAAGATGATAGATGAGAACCCAGAGATCAATGAACTTGATTGCAATCCGACCTTTGTATACGATAAGGGGAAAGGCGCACTTGTTGTGGATGCCCGTATCCTTATCGATGATCCCAATAAAGGAGATTCTACTAGCCACTGAACAGTCTATTGAGTAGAATGAGACCTCTCTTCAAATCCTGATCTTGAAGAGGCTCTGTCGGCTCCGTCTTGGTTGCCGCAGCGACCAAGAGTAGCAAAGATATAATCCGCGGAACCATTCTAGCATATTGAAGCACGTAGTCCCTGTTACCAGCCGAGTCTACAAGCAATCCCTCTATTCTTCTTGTTAGAAGAGATAGCTTCTCTTCAAAACCTTCTTCTGGTTGTAGGCCCTTGAACAGCGCTAAAACTTCGTTTTCGTCCTGGAGCAGCCTTGCAGGTACATCAAGCGTTTCAAGGAGGTTCATAGCTCCAACTATAATTGAGTCATAGTCCTCTTTCTCAATCCTAGTCATCTCAAGTTTCATCGCCTGTATCTGCCCTAAGATGCGCAAAGAGTTTGTGAGAATGTTTCTTGATGCACCGGGAGTTGAAGTAGCCACTTTTGTAAGATATTCGCCATGCACACGTTCCAAGCTTGCAGCAAGTGAGGAGTCGAGTTTTCGTTCAAACCCAGGGGAGAAACCAATCACTGCAATCCTAGGGAGGTTAGGATCCGTGGCAATCTGACGCACGGCCGTGAGTGCTTTGAAATCATTCAGGGACATGTAGAAGAGAAGAATCCGAACAATGTCATATGCAGTTTCGAAATCTTCTTCCGTTGTGATGTTCCGTCCCTGCCCCTTGCAGGAAAAGCCACAAAGAAGCAGCCAAATCGATACTAGATATTCGGCCAGTACTGCACGAGTTCTATCGTCGCCCAATTCATGTTCCTCTAAAAAGCGAACGAGACGGTCTCTTGCACCAGTAACCCGACCGAGAGTTTCACCCACCATCTGAATTAGCGGAATCGATTTGATGAATTCTCGAGGGTCGCGGGATGGAAGCCTCAAGACAAGTCCGGGATCCTCTCTTGTCATTGTCCACCATTTAGAAGTGGATGTGAAATAGTCCAGCAAATCTATGGCTATCGTTAGGTCGGAGAGAGTCGTCGTTTCACGGTTATCAAGGAATGCGTAGTGTCTGCTCCAGAATTCTACGAACCTTCTGAGGTGAAAGGAGAGCTTCTGGCCAACAAGCATGTGGTCCTCATAACGTCCAACTACAGAATCGATATGTGAAACACTGTCTACCGAGAGCTTTGTCTTAATCAGACCTTGGTAGACGTCAATTGGCTTTCGTGCCAAGGATATAGTCTCCTCCGTTCAATCGAAGAGGTGTTAGAGCAATATAAAGCGCTGTGTCACCAAATTACAGTTAGCTCATGAACCAAAGCGACGAGCCCTTCGTTCATATGATCTAAGTGCTCTCCAGATATCAATCCGTCTAACGGCAGGCCAGTACATCTGTGCGAAATATAGCTCTGAATAGGCAGACTGCCAGAGAAGGAAACCTGACAGGCGTTCTTCACCTGATGTTCTAATTATCAGGTCTGGATCAGGGATGCCGTTGGTATAGAGGTGTTTCTCAATCAATTCTTCATCGACTTTGGAAGGATCTAGACTGCCTGACTGAATCTTCTCTCCAATGGCCTGTACCGCATCCACGAGTTCTGCTCTACCTGAATAACCAATGGCAACATTCAGAATGTGATCATTGTAGTCCAGAGTTTCCTCTTCAGCCTGTGCTATAGCCAGTTGGACTTCGTCTGGCAAGAGGTCTACCCTTCCGATAGCTTGGATACGAACCCTGTGTTTGTGCACATCCGGATTACCTACTACCTCGCTGAACTTGTCTTTGGCAATGGCCATTATCTCATCGACTTCATCTTGGCTTCGCTGGAAGTTTTCTACCGAGAAGGCATAGAGAGTGCAGACCTTGACTCCAGCCTCCCAGAGGATTTTCAAGACCTCCATGACCTTCTGAGCGCCTTTTTGGTGCCCGAACCAAGGGACCTCAAGTCCATGTTGACGTGCATATCGGCGATTTCCGTCTAGAATAATTCCAACATGACGAGGCGTCTTGTCTTTGTGTAACTGCCTATGTAGAAAGTATTCATAGAGCCTGTACACAGGGCCTGTTAGATTCACTCAACTGCACTTCCTATTTCACTCTGAATCTAAGTGCATCCCCTAAAAGGCTTGATGTTGGGTCAGTGTGTGTACTATGGCTAAATCATGCCAGAAACTTTCTCAGCAGCTCGCTTCATTTCAAGAAAGACCATTCCTAGCTTTGCACTGGCAGTAGTAGATACTGTAAGGCATGCGTTCATTCCAGCCTGAATAACAAGAAGCCAGCCTTCGATACCTTTGATATTGACCTGCTCTAGATTTCCCTTTCCAAGTTCAATTGCGGCTTTCTCGCCAAGAGTCAGCATAGCTGCAGTCATCGCAGCTACCTTTGCCTCATCAACATCTGTGGGCAGAGCTGACACGATTGGAAGCCCTTCAACGCTAACTATTGCGCACGCCTCAATCTCAGGTATACTCCCCTGAAGTTCATTAAGAACGCCTTCCAAAGTGTCTCCGCGGGTCTCTGACATTCGTTTCACCTAGTCAATCATTTGTACATTCTTTTGAGGATTACTTCCCTCGCTATTGCCTGAAACGCCCTCTTAACTCCTACGCCTTGGACAGCAATCGTTTCATAGATGGGGACATTGCCTCCAAGACCGAGAAGGTCTAGCATCTCATCTCGAGACATTCTATTAGGTAGGTCTCGCTTGTTTAGCATGAC
>JBHLLF010000049.1:0-18194 GCA_048885865.1 Candidatus Hermodarchaeota archaeon | reverse complement strand
TACTATCTAACAAAACCAATGGATTATCTGCCAGGAACAGACGATCCTCTCGCTTGGACATATTCAAGTGGAAATGCAGAAATGCTGTCAGTGATCATCGCAGAAAAGACTGGGATGACGACGGCTCAATTTGCTCGGAGATATTTATTCAGACCCCTTAAAATCCGAGATAGCGAATGGGACTGGATGTATGGTCCTTCGGCATGGGGAACGGGAGATCTTGCGACTAAGTATCATGGGGGATTCGGGCTTTTCATGACACATAGAGCGATGGCACGCATTGGATTGATGCTTTTGAATGAGGGGAAGTGGCGTGGACGACAAGTTGTTTCGGAAGAATGGGCTGAAACATCAACGAGCGCTCTAATCGACAGATTGTTGTTTGGAGTATTTCCAATTCACTATGGATATTTGTGGTGGGTCACTCCTGGCAAATATTACCAGGCATTTGGGGCAAATACACAGCGGATTATTGTAATGCCGGAATATGATATTGTGGTGGTCTTCACGGCCAATGATCCAAATGATTTGATTTGGTCTGGTCCCGTCGATAGTCTGCTCATTGACAATTTCATTATACCAGCGGTTCTGTAGTATAACCGCTCAAGGAGATAATGGATGTATTTGGGTGGAAATCACCGGGACTCACACAGGTGAATATCGTGGATTGGCTCCTACTGGCAAGACATATGCTATGGCGACTGTTCCCACATATCGCATAGTTGACGGTCGTGGTATCATCGCATGACCGCTCTAAGGTTTCGTCTTGCCAGTGGATTCCATTTCCGCTTAATGGATCCCAGATATCCCAAAAACAAGAAATAGAGTAGACATGATACCTGTCCACTCTCTTAGTGAGCTACTGAAGAATCTCCAGCCCGATCGTCTTTCCAAACTCACGTGCCTGCGGAAGCTCCTCTTCTCTGAGGGGGCCTCGAAAGCCCTCCACGCGGCAAGAGAATCCTGGAGTTATAAGGCGTGCATCAGGCGCGATCTTGGTCAATAACGATTCCATGTTCTTCACACCTCTTCCTACCTGCCCCATGTGAGTATCGAACGTGCTCACAAACTTACCATCGAGCCCCTTCTTGGCAGCTTTCTTGATTGCGCCTTTGATTCCACGAGTTGCCATTGCTGCGTGAATGGGGCCACCAAAGAGGAACGCATCAAACTTTCCAATGTCGCACCCGTTCAGGTCCTTGTGATGTTTGACTGTGCAGGTGATATCTCCAGCATCTTCTATCCCAGCTGCAATCTCTTCAGCGAGCAGCTTTGTGTTTCCGAAGGTTGTGTCATAGATTACTAGTGCGTGCTTCATGATTATTCATCTCCCCTATGACATGACTTCCATAGGAGCTTATGTTGACTACCACTCAATGGAATTTAAACGTTTGCAAATTATGTAACGTTTGGCGTTTATCAAACACTTTATAAGCAAATGTTGCTATGTTTGATATGTACCAAACGTTCGATGTTGTGAAGCGAAATGGTAACAACTCTCAAACAGCACGCCACTGAAATCCGACCAAGGGGACTCATGGATCGAGTCCTTGATGGTTTTGACTCAAATATGACGCGCCTCTTTATGCCGTGGGTAGCACGCCATCCACGGTACCTCAGAGCTGGCCTCAGACTTGCACGCTCGTACAAGAAGACTGAGAAGCTCCGCCGAGAGGCATTGAAAACTGGACTGAGAGTCCCTCCCTTCTTAATTCTCAGCATCACCTCACAGTGCAACTTGAGCTGTGTTGGATGCTATGCCGCTGCAGTAGGCACGCTTGAGAGCAGACGCCCCACAGACTGTTCGCAGACTAGGCCAGCTCTCAACTACAATCAGTGGCGAAACATCATTGCAGATGCAAGTGAACTTGGGGTATTCTCCTTTATCGTAGCCGGCGGTGAGCCCTTCCTGTTTCGTGGACTTGTCCAACTATGCGAGGAGTTCGATGATCGATTCTTCATCATCCTCACCAACGGAACTGCCCTTACAGTTAATGACTATGCACGCCTAAAGAAGACAAAGAACATCGCTGTTATTGTCAGCGTTGAGGGTAGTGAAGAGCTCACCGATTCCCGGCGAGGCAAGGGAGTGCACAAGCAGGCATTGGAGACCCTGGCAAAGCTGAGGTCCATCGGAGTTCCTTCAGGAATTTCAGTCACGATAACCAGAAAGAACTACCAATACTGGATGACGCCAGAGAACTTGGACCGATATGTGGAACTAGGTGTCTTGGTCGGAGTGTTCATTGAGTACATTCCGATGATGCATGAGAACTTGACCGGAATCGGTCACGAGTCTATGAACGAAAAGTCTGAACTGATGCTTACAGCAGTGGAGAGGGACGAGTTCCGATCTAAAGTCCTTGAGTACCGCAGAGAGAACTCCCTCTATGTCATTCACTCTCCAGGAGATGAAGACTACTTCGGAGGCTGTGTATCTGCGGGCCGAGGATTTGCGCACGTCACTCCTTCAGGCGATCTTACCGCATGTCCTGTTTCCAATCTAGCCACGCACAACCTCTCCACTGCATCTTTCAGGGATGGACTGGCAAGTCCGTTGTTTACCGCTATTCGTGAGAACGAGCACCTCCTCACAAACGAGGATACTCCTTGTGCGCTCTTTGGGCATCCTGATGAAGTCCGAGAGATTGCAGAGTCGGTGGGTGCTTACGCGACAGATAGTTTGGAAGTTTGATAAATTAGGTGAAAACAATGTCTACGTCATTCAACACACTTGTTGACGACATCAAGTCGAGCTTCAAGCTCGCAAGGGAAAACATGCTCAGCTATTTTCTAGCCAATCTAGGAATGCTGATTGCTGTTGCCCTTCTTTTGGGTCTAGTGATGGTACCGATAGCTGCTGCCGCGTTATTGATGGTCGGAACCAATCCATCAGCATGGGAAGCAATTGGTTTGGGCCTCGCGGCTTGGGCTGAGAGCAATCCCTGGGCAGTGGGTGGAGTAGCGATTTTATTCCTTATTCCGTTCATAGCCTTGTTCCTTACAGTGGTTGGTTCAATATACGGCATGAGCAAGGATCTAGTCGCTCATGGTGAAACCAAGGCTGAGAGAGCCTTCTCTTGGTTCAGGCACAAGTTCTTGACCTTTGGAGGTGCTAGCGCCGTTCTGACAATAATCATCGTGATTCCTCCTATGATTCTCTGGGGCTCGGTATCAATACTTAATGGATACACCATACCTGCTGCATATTCTACTCTCCTCTCTGTATCCACATTCGTCTGGGTCTTCTTTACAGTGGGTCTATGCTCGATGGTGTTCCCTGCCATTACTTATGGCAAGGGTGTCCAAGAAGCCTTCAAGGAGTCCTTCCGCCTAGCACGTGAGCGCTTTGACCATGTCTATGGTCTATTGAGTGCCATAGTTGTACTGTTTGCTGCATCATATGGTCCCATGATTATATGGGGTCTTACTGTACCCCTTTCGGGTTTGGTAACGTTTGATGCAGTGTCAATCACTATCATGGTCTGGACAGTCCTAGTGACTTTCCTTTGGCTCTTGGTCCTGCTGCCTATGACTATCATCGCATTTACGAAAGTCTATGCCGAGATGACCGGTGGTCAGGTGGCAACTCAGAAGCCTCTCCCCATCCCCTTTGTATAGGAGGTTTCTGATCTGAGAGTGCCTCGAATGACTTTTCAAAGAGGCACTCTCTACAATTTTATTGGGTGATAAAATGAGCAACAAAAATGCAAGCTTCGGGGTATTGAAGGAGGATCTTAAGGTGAGCTTCAAGTTCGCCGTGAAGAACATACTGTCATTCCTTCTAGGGATGATTGGGGTTCTTATTGTAACCGTGATAGTACTGCTCATCGGATTCGCGATAGTATCAATTCCTCTTCTGTTCGCATTAGGAGGACCTGCTGGATTTGTAGCCTTTTTCGAATCTCTTGGTGTTGTAATGGAAGCAGTATTTACAACTTCACCTGACCCTGCAGCTGTAACACTTGGAATTCTCGCCATAACTCTCTTAGTTAGTCCCTTTTTCGTAGCCGTTGGAGTAGTATTCGGAATGGGCCGAGAGATTGTCGAGAGCGCAGGAACTTCAGCCGAAGGAGTGTTTGTCTGGTATAGAAGGAAGTTCTTCTCACTTGCTGGTGGAGGTATTGTCATGTTTGGAATTATTGGACTGCCCCTCATCCTTGTGTATGGGAGTTTCTTCCTGTCTGGTATAATACTCACAGGAATACCGTCTGCAATAATGGCAGCCCTGAGCACAGTTTGGATTGTCCTGTCATCAGGAATGATGACCATGGTATTTCCTGGAATCATTGACAATCACTCAGTCTTTGATGCCACTCGTCAATCAATTAGATTGTCCTTGCGATATTTCGATAGGGTATACTCGACATGGATCGCGTTCATCCTGATTATCCTATTCATGTTCGCTCCCCTTGTTCTTGGAGTTGCTGCATTTGCGGAGCTCAGCTTTGGGTTGGATATGATGGCGACAGCAGTCTATGCAGTCATTGCTGTATTCGTACTAGTGCTCATTGTACTACCCGCACTAGTAATTGCACTTAGTAGGCTCTACATGATCCTAAGCGGCATTGAAATTTCTGATGTAAGTGAGAATGAGCCGGATGTCAGTCTTGTTGGAGGTATATGAATCGTGGAAAATGGATCAACTACAGTTCCTGTGAAGGACTTAGAGGTCATCACCGACACCAAAAAGATCAAGGTTCTCTTCGAACCAACAAGAGCTGCCATTGTCTTCCAATACTTGGTGAATGGTTCTTACACTGTCAAACAGCTCTCGGAAGAACTCGATAAGAACCCTGGCACAATTCTCCATCACATACAGAAGCTGCAGGACATAGGCGTTGTTGTTCAAGAACGCACGGAGATGACGACAACAGGTATTGTTCAAAGGTATTACCGTGCAACAGCCAAAGAATACCGTCTGGGTATTAGCGGAATGATGGAAGCTAATGGTGGAGTTGCACAGTTTGCCAAGAAAAGACTCGAGTCCATTGTAAGAAGCCTCTCGGTCTATGGCATAGAGATTCCAGAGTCTCAGGAAGAGAAGGCTATGGACATTTTGAGGAAGTTGATTGAACGGGAGAATGCTGTGAATTCCCAACTGCCAATTGCAGATGAGAAGGGGTATCGCAAGCTCCCCGCTTCCGTTAGAGGCGACGCGTCCCGAATCATGCGTCGCTTTTCTCTGGAAGAAGATTCGGAATATCAAAAGCTGCGAGAAGAGTGGCACCGTCTCCTCCGATCGCATCGCAAAGTAGGTAATGGAAATGACTAGTTACGAAAGAAATACTGGAATGGTAGTGTGTATATTTGGTGTATTGATAGTTGGTGCGGTCCTTGTAGGGGCCTTCTCGTACTTCGGTCCTACAACTTGGGGCTGGTTCTTTGGAAATGATACCGTCTATTATCACTTTGATGATACTGTAGACGGCGCCACCGGAACTGTCACTCTTGATGTTGATCTCACGACTGGTAGTGTCAACATAGACTTCGAAGACAATGCCACGCTATTGTATAGGATTGATGTTGGAGTGAGTAACCGAACTGTCCAAGAGATTGGCGCTCCCACAGTCACCTTCTTCGCCAACACAATAACCTTTGACTATACGACATCAGCTGTCAATGTCACGTTGGGGAGTGGTGTCAATTATACGCTGGACGTTACAACTGATACAGGCAATGTTGACTGTGATGTCACATTGGGTGCTAATATCGGCGATGTTACAATTACAACTGGCACCGGAACCATTGACTTTTTCATGGGTAATGGCGTTGATGTCCTAGGAAGTCCAGACTTCAACTTTGAAACCACTACTGGGACGATTGATCTGAATATCGTACTCCCCACTGGAATTGGAGGAAGCATCGAAGCTTCTGTTGGGACTGGATCAGTAGAAATCGATGCCCCTGGATGGACTGAGATAACCTCGAGGCACTTTGAATCCACCGACTATGATTCAGCCAGCCAGACAGTGACCGTTATTATCGAAACTGGTACTGGAACAGTTGATGCCCATATCAACTGAAATCTGGTCTTCTTGAGGAGGCAATTCCTCCTCCCCCTCTTTCTTTTTTCAATCAGATGAAGAACCGTGGAATGAATCATTGCTTTCTGAGTACAACTGAAGTTTCAAGTTGACGTTCAGGTATATCCCAATATTTCAGAAGCAACTCATCTCCTTGTGATTTCTCCAATAAGGTATAGCCATTCTTTTCATAGAATGATATCGCCCAAGTAGCAGCCATCCAAGTGCCGACGAGGATAGGAGTAGTAATTCCAGCCTCAAGTTTCTTGAGCATCATGGTTCCAATCCCCTTTTGGCGATCTCGTGTCTGGACATATGCATGGCGTATAAGATGGACATCTCCTTTATCCTGAATGCCCATTACTCCACATAGTCCTGTTCCATCATCATACCCCCAGAAGGCCACTCCTGAATCAATCTCATGCTGCAAATAAGACGCTGACATATACGGTTCTTGCCAACGGTCTTCAGGAATCACTCCCCTGTATGCCTTGGCGGCATCATTGATGATTTCAAAGATTCTTTGGAAATCTGTTGATTCGCACTTTCGTATCACTAGCGCTTCTCCCCAATCGTCATTATTTGAGTTCTTGAATCCAACAAAGAAAATGCAAAATACCTTTTAAGAGATTACAGTTGTAGAGGCTTGTAATGTCCGACCATCATGACGATATTGACATGTCGGAGGTCTATCAGCTACCACACCAGAAAGTTAGTCTTTCGGATTTTCCCCCTGGTGAGGAATGGATTCTTGACATTGGAGGCGGCGGAGAAGGCATCATTGGCAGAATAAGGGGACGTCAAGTAGTTGCCATTGACAAGCGGAAGCCTGAGTTAGAGGGAACTACGAGTGATGCGTTAAAGCTTGTTATGGATGCTAAAGAGCTGCAGTTCTTGGAGAACTCCTTTGGAACAGTTACAATCTTCTTCACACTGATGTATATGCCGCTAGAAGACCTCGACACCATATTCTCCGAGATCGCGCGAGTCCTCAAGCCAGGTGGCGAACTGCTGATGTGGGACGTCAAGGTTGAGATGCCTGCGGACTTGGACCCTAGGATCAAATACTT
The DNA here is from genome assembly GCA_048885865.1 of Candidatus Hermodarchaeota archaeon. Taxonomy (GTDB): domain Archaea; phylum Asgardarchaeota; class Thorarchaeia; order Thorarchaeales; family Thorarchaeaceae; genus SMTZ1-83. Next base: position 11,098 of record JBHLLF010000049.1, on the reverse strand, counting down.
CATGGTCCCTCTGACTGTGACCTTTCCGGATGGCACAACCAACGAAACTGGATATGGTGCTTACATTCGGAATCAGAACATGGATTCCTTTGTCACTGTTGCTGCAGAACATGGATTCGAGCTGGAAGAAACCAAGGCGAATGACCTAACATTCTATGCACGGCTCAGTCTACGCAAAGGTTAGGTTTCACAAACCAATCATATCTCAACTGCTTGGGTCACAAAGTTCATATTAGATTCCTCAGCGGACGGCTTGTTCTTCTTCTGGAGGTCAAAGCATGTCCAGTAGACACACCAAGAATAAGGTCAGAGACTTTGAGTTGACGAATGAGGACGCTGCCCGTCTGGCAGAGTGTCTCACAAGCTTCAACGACTCCGATTCTTGGCCAGGGGGCTTCAATGAGGGAAATCCTTTCACTGCCGAAGAGGTTCTTGATTTCAAGAAGAAGTCTGATGATATTCGTGTTATCGTTGCATATGACGGTGACAGGATTGTTGGCCATTGTGATGTGTCCCCGCATCCCCAAGATCTTGAGGCAGCATATGTAGGTCTACTAGGAGTGAATCCTGCATTCCAAGGAAAGGGCTATGGGAAAGCCATGCTGATTGAGGCAGCTGAAACTGCCGCAAAGGCTGGTCTTCGCCGCATTGATTTGCATACTTGGGCTGGCAACTTAAAGGCGGTCCCTCTCTATAAACGAGTTGGATACAACTGGTTTCCCAATACACGGGTGCTGATGGAATCACACATTCCCGGAATAATTAGCAACCCACTCTTCCGAGCTTTCTTTGATCGTCATTATTGGTATGATGCCTACAAACCTGCAATAAAGCAGGAACCCGATGAGATTGTCGAGGAGGGCATTGGAGTCTTCAAGTATCACTTCGAGGGCGAGAACGGTGACATCCTTGATGTGACCATTGACAGAGAGGCAAAGGGCATCTGTGGCTTCGCACTGATTGTTGATGGACAAACAATATCCGCCAAGGTTGTCCCGGAAACTCATACGGGCTTCATTGCGGTTGGAAAGGCTCCTTTTGAACTAAAAGTCATCAATGGCCGCCACAAAGAGCTCCCTTACAAGATAATCTCCACTCCATCAGAGAACATCACAGTCAAGACAGCTAATGATTTGTCTGGAGTGCTTGCTCCAGGTGAAGAAGCATCCATAGTTGGAACCTATGCCATCTCAAATAAAGCCAAGCACATTGACCGAGAAACCGACCCGGACAGGAAAGTCAAGACTCAGGTAGAATGGTCGTTGGACCTTGGTGAAACTCAAGTCAAATTGTATAGTGGACTAGTCCCGGTGGCTGCAATAAGCCTGAGCATAGGGCCAACATATCCCTGTCTATCTCCAGGAGAGTCAGGTTTTGTTGCTCTTGGCTATCAGAACAATACAGACAGCTCACTCACTGGTGTTATTGAACTCAATGCACCAACATCACAGAATCTAGGAGTTGAGAAGATAGAGTATTCGCTGGCGGCTTACGAACAATCAGAGCATGCACTCTCTCTTACCGCAGACTCCGGAACTGTGGCAGATGCTATACAGATTAAAGTATCCGTATATGTTAGCAATGACTCTGAGCTGACTTTGATTGATGAGAAGCGGGTGAATATACCGATAATTGGATCTGGTGGGGCAATAGCCTACGAAGCAATCAATAACAGAATTGTGATTGAGAACGAACAGCTGCGCGCAGCGATAAGCAGCACGCCCCCCATGTACTTCAGAGAGATTGAGAACAAGATTACCCAAGGAGCCGCTACTGGATGGTTTCTTTTCCCTGAGCTAGGCTATCCATTTCCCACTGAAGGTGGAGAATGGGACCGAAAGGAGTTCGACATCAAGATCACAAACAAAGATGACTATTCACAGATTGACCTTGAGGCTGATTCCACTGACAGGCCAGGCTTGAGATATCGAATTTCTCATCGACTCTACCCTAGTAGGGAATACATTGAAACAAGTGTGTCATTGAAGAATCTTGGAAGTGAAACATATGAGAATCTGGGGGTTCGCATAGGTGGCTGGATGCAAGTTGAATTTCCTGAGCTAATCGTTCCATTGAAGGGTCGAATCCATATATTAGACTCACCCGAATGGACAGGCGGCGGTCAGCTTCCCCGTAAGCCCAGCGTGTATCATGAAAACTGGATAGCAATGACCAATTCCGCTGAAGGATTGGTTGGAGGAATCATATACACTTCTGAGGGGGTAGAGGATATTAGACCTAGACGTTCAGATGGGCTTCCAAGCGTAGAATATAGACTCCCGGACCTTAAGCCGGGAGAGTCAGTCGAAAAAGATGTCCTACGCCTCATCATGAAGAATGGCATTTGGCAGGACGTTCGCGCACTCTGGGCTCTATTAAACGGAAAGTCCTTTGATGCGCTGGAATCCAATGAAATCCACTCTGATCTGGAAGTGGCTCTTGTCCCAGGAGGTGCTGATCTGCATAGTCTTGACGGATCTTCGCTCCTTCTAGATGCCGCGAAGGCCAATGATTTTGATCTGAGCGTGCATGTGATTCACGAAACTCCAATTGATGTTGATGTCAAGGTAAGAATGCCCAAAGGAGTGCAGGTTAATGGCAAGAGGGAGTTGGAATTGGAAACTACCAGTGTGGGACATGACCAGCCTCTCAGGAGGAAATTCGAAATCAAAGCTGAGAGTCTTGATGAATGGTTTAGGCGGGACGGAGAGATCGAGATAAGGTTTGGAAGTAGAATCAAGAGGATACCATTTGCTGCGATTATCTATGACTCAGATGCCACAGTAGAGAACAAGCAGGAAGAGGTTGAAAGCTTGCGACTCCACACTCTTCTTTCGAATGGCTGGCAGATGGCGGTGTCTCCTGACTATGCTGGTTGCCTGGTTAGGTTTGGTAGGGAAAGACAAAGTGTCTTCCACGACACCTTTCCAAAATCTGACCCGTTCATATGGTGGGATCGCTACTTCAGCGGGCTGAACCCTTGGATACAGGGATGGAATGTCTGGGACTGGGAGAGCGCATTTTGGAAAGAATCCTGGACAATATCTGAGAGAGAGCTTGGTCCATGGAAAGGATATGAATTGACCACCGAGATGAAGCATAACCCCGGCCTCAAGGGGATAGTATTCTCAGCTCGTTACATGACGATTCCTGGAGTACCACTGATGCATGTTGAACTGACCGCCAGAAACTTGTCGGGTCAATGGAAGCGATTCAACTACGGACTACGTGGTACGGCTCGACCGGGTAGCAAAGTGCAGAACATAATGCATTGTGTCACCAATGGACAACGAATTGTCTATGAGCCAACTGAGAGCCGTGCAAGATTGTTTCCCGACTCCCGTGCTGGATGGGTTGCTTTTGGGGACACAGGAAATGGTGAAATTCTAGGGGTGGTTTCAACACGCAAAACAGTGTCAAGCCTGTTTGGACTTAATATTGGTCGAGATGCCCAGAGGATAATAACTCATGAAACAGCAGGCCTAAAGCCAAATGAAGAAGTGAAATCTTCGACCTACTTTGTGATTGTGGAAGATGTGGAAGATATCCATCTCATCGAGAATCTGCCAAAGACCATTCAATGACACTTCACTGGGAAGGAAGCCGCTTCGCTCTTGCGTTACACTCGGCTGATTTCACTTCATCACCTGCCTCCAAGTATAGTGATGAGGCAATCTGCCAGGTCCTTCTGGCCTCAAGCTCACGCCCTAGCTTCTCCAAGCTAAGCGCCCGGAAGTAGAGATGCTCTGGATTACTAGGGTCAACAGAGAAGGCGGCATCGAAGTCAGAGAGCGCCTCCGAATACCTCTCCTGATTGAAGTATACTATCCCTCGACTATGCGCTACTTCCGGTTTCTCAGAGGACAAGGCTAATGCAGTGTTGAAATACTCCAATGCTGTAGTTTCATCATTCATCAACAGCAAAACATTTCCACTCTTGACCCAGGCATCTATGCATTCGGGATCCGCGTTGATTGCCTTGGAATACGCATTCATCGCTTCCTTGTAGGATCTCATCATCTTATGGACATCACCTTTCCTCATCCAAAGGTTAGGCTCATCGAATTTCACGGTCACAGCCTTGTCATAGTAGAAGAGTGCTTGGTTGAAGTCCTTCTCCTTGATAGAAACATCTCCAAGGAGTGCCATTGCATAGGGCTGTTCCGGGTCAACATGAAGCGCTCTTACAAGAACCTCCTCGGCCTCTTCCAGCTGGTCATTCTCATAGTAGATCGATCCTAGCTCCATGTATGCAGGAACAAACGACTCCTCGCTCTCAATCGCTCGCTTGAGCCAAGTTATTGCTCCTTCGTTTTTTCCCCTTTTCTTGAAGTAGAGTCCTTTGGCCAATAATGCTCTGGGGGATTTGGAATCCAAAATGAGTGCCTTCTCAATGCTTTTCAGACTCTCTATATAATCACCCATCTCTATCTGTGCCAATCCCAGGTATGTCAGCGCTCGGATATTGCGATTGTCAACAGCCAGTGCGCTCCCGAAGCAGCTAACCGCATCGCTATATTCAGTGATAAGGTAGTATGCCATTCCCATATGGATCCATGCATTAGGCTGTTTACTATTGAAGCCGAGACAAACCTCATAGTTCATTATTGCTTTGCCAAAGTCACCCTCAGAGAGGTGTAGATCCGCAAGTCTGCATAGAACTCGAGGTACGCGTTCGTCCTGGTTCAAAGCTTCCAGTGCACTGTCAAAAAGGGTCTCCAACTCTGTGATGGCTTTTCGGTGTCTTGAATGAAGAGCTCTCGGCCGGATGATCTCTGGATTGATCTCTTCTGGGATACCCACTGCCATGAGCTTTTCCATCATTAACCCACACAGGTCTTCCGGCTGCTTAGCCATTACTACCCCACAGTCCTTTGAGTAGACGAGCGTGAGGACTCTTATCAACCTATGCAACTGTCTCTAGAGTACGTAGACATATGCACTGAGCGCTAGCAGGAATATTGCCAGATAGTAGGTCGGCATTATGTACAGTTCATGATGCGTTATCTTCTGACGAAAGGCATTGATTCCAATCAATGAATCTGACAATATGAAGAAGGCAGCGCCGATTGCAGGGATGAATCCGAGTGGATTGTTTGTGGTAAGCCAGAGTAGGACTGATGTGCTCAGTGTACCTGAGATGAGTAGGAAATAGAATGTTCCAGCTCGCAGAATGAGTGGAGGAACCTCAGGACCCGTTGACCGAAGAGCCCTCAGCAACATGAAGACATAGACTATCATGATTGCGAAGCATACAAGTGACGCTGCAAGCGGAAGATTCGTTGGTCCTGCAGCGCTGGTATGCAAAAGAAAGTCCGCATTGTATAGAAGGTGTGCGATGAGGAACATGCCTATCCCTTGGACTAAGTCGACCTCCATTGCAACATCTCCGAACATGCAAAACACCAATGCCGCAGCCAGCAATATATAGAACGGTGTAAGAGACGTCGGACTAAGAAGAACGTAGATCACGCTTATCAATGCAGGAGTGAGCTTGATCAGTGTAGTCAGTGATGCAAGCTTCTTCTCGCCTTCAGCTGACCTGTCTTGGAGTATTGTTGAGATAATGGCAATGACCCAGAATGCGGGAACATAGATGAGAAGCGACATACCCACTCCCGGAGTCCTACCACCCCTTAAGTCTGCTTGATTATGGACAGATTTAATATCGTAATTCTGTGGACAATCCGGAGGGTGTTTGAATGAGGCGTGCTGTTGCAGTAGGGCTGGTCCTCTGTCTGATGATAGGTGCGATTGTGCTTGTAGGACTAGGTCCAGACATTTTCCCTCAGACCATGTTCCATTATGAGCAGACAATATCCTCGGACGCAGAAGGGAGCTTGGCATTTGGCGTCTACAGCTTTGTAGACTGCGAGGTTGAGATATCTATCCTAAATGATCCAGAGCTTCTTTATGAAGTGGACTTGGAGTTACGTCGTCATGGTGATGAGGGCGTCGACTTCAAAATTGTGTTCGATGAGATCAATAACCATAGAACCCTTGCAGTCCATGCGGAAGATAGTCCGGACATCGCAAGGAAAATCACAATCAACGTTGGAAATGCACTCCAAATATTGACTCTTGGAGTTCGTGGTCACAATCTTACTTCATCTATTCTTCTAACGAATTCTGCAATTCTAAACGGGAGCACCATCTTCTGTGACGATATTGAAGACATTTCTGGTTCATTGGACCTTCGTGTTGCGAACTCACTGAGAGCTACAGGTGATGTAGATTTTCGGATTCAAAGAATTAGTACAGTTAATCTCATTGTGAACCTGCCTCAGAATGTCAGTGGAGGAATGACTCTCTCCTATGTAGACTCAATAGACGTGAGTGCAGGAGGATGGCAATATGCTCCGCTCCCTGACGGGCGCCCCTCATATGTCACCGAGAATATGGCAGAAACGCATTTCTTTTTCGATATATGGGAATGCCATTCAGTAGTCGCAAATCTTGTAGCATACTGAGAGTTTCATTTCTATTTCTCATGCAACAATCTTCACTGGCTTCAGGTTCACTATCCTGTGCTCTCCCTCGACAGAGTCGTACTCCAGCATGCCGACCAGCTCTCCAGCCGCACCCGGCTGAAGCTCGAACTCTACCTCGACTACTGAGATGTCACCGGACTCCACAGTGCCAGCAGCCACGCTCTGTATCGTGTCAGTGAGGTCTGGTATACCCAGCACAACTTGCACGTTATTCATGGGTTTCGCAGAGTCATTTCGCACGGCAACTCCGAACACCACCTTACCATCCCTAATCTTGTAATCCACAACCACATCCATGCCAGGTTCCAGTCCTGGGCTGGCAGGCTCAGCAGTAGTCACAAAGCCCTCGGGTCGATGTGAACGCCTGACCCGCCGATAGACTACCACAGCTATTCCTGCGACCAGCATCAGACCCGCTATTGGGACTACCCAGTGAGTCCTTGGGTTGAAGTCCTGCGAGTCCATGATGCCATCCTGATCTGAATCCGCTTGCAACGGGTTCGTTCCGTAGATAGCCACTTCCTCGTAGTCCGTCCAGCCATCTCGATCTGTGTCCTCATTCAATAAGTCCGTGCCATAGGTGTGATACTCCAGACCGTCTGCCAATAGATCAGAGTCGGTGTCATTTGACAGAGGATTGCTCCCTAACACTTCTGCCTCGAATCCGTCGTAGAGGGAGTCATCATCTGTGTCTGGAAGATTTGGATTGGTGAAGTAGATGAAGAGTTCTTCGTAGTCTGTAAGTGTGTCCAGATCACCATCTGCTTCTTGCGGGTCTGTGAAGTACACCATAACCTCATCGAAGTCCAGGACCAAATCGCCGTCTGTGTCGTTTCTTGTGGCTGAAGTCATGTACACGAACAGCTCGTCGTAGTCTCGAAGCATATCTTGATCCGTATCATTCGAGAGTGGTGAAGTGTTGTAGATATAGTACTCTGCTCCGTCGAGCAGTGAATCTGAATCGCTGTCAGAGTTCAACGGGTCTGTTCCTATTATGATTTCCAGCCCATCATCGATATCGTCGTTGTCTGAGTCAGGATCACCAGGGTTAGTCCCAAGAGTTCTAAGCTCTTCTAAGTTCCCAATACCGTCACCATCGCTGTCATAGAGCGAATCGAGGACTCCATATGTCATATTGGTCGTCGGGTCCGTCAGGGTCAAGACAACCTCTTCCCAATCACTCAATAGATCGAGATCTGTATCATTCGAGAGAGGGTCAGTTCCATAGTCCTCTACCTCCTCTGCATCTTCGAGGAGGTCAAGGTCAGTGTCTTTGCTCAGAGGATCTGTGTTATAGTCCTCCACCTCTTCTCTGTCATCAAGGGAGTCCCGATCAGTATCGGCCTTCAGTGGATCAGTGCCAAGTAATACTTCCTCGCCATTTGTGAGACCTTCGCCATCCTCGTCATCGTTGTAGTCAGAAATGCCATCATTATCTGAATCTCTATTCCTTGGATCTGTCTTGGTGATGGCACACTCCTGATAGTTCGTGAGAATATCTCTGTCCTCGTCATCATCCCCGTCAATCTTGCCATCGCTGTCTGAGTCCTGAACCCTAGGATTCGTTAGCGTCAGGGTAAGTTCCTGCTTGTTTGTGAGCTTGTCATTGTCCATGTCCCAGAGGGCATCAGAGACCCCATTTCCTTGAGTGCTGAACAATAGAGGGTCGGTGAGCGTCTTGTTATTCTCTTCGAAATCTGTGAGGGTGTCGCCGTCGGAATCTTTCTTCAGAGGGTTGGTCCCAATCACCACTTCTTGCGCGTCCAGGAGAAGATCAGAGTCGCTGTCTTCTTTCAATGGATCCGTATTGTAGACGAACAGCTCCTGCCCGTCGCTGAGCGAGTCGTCGTCTGTATCGTAATCTAGCGGATTGGTTTCAAACACTTTGATCTCGTCGTAATCATTTACCATATCATTGTCCGTATCAGTATCATTTAGCAAAGTGTGCCATGTGAGAGCTTCCTCTCCATCCTGCAAGAGATCTCCGTCCGTGTCCTTCCTGTTTGGATTGCTTGAGTATCTGAATATTTCATCCCAATCGCTAAGCAGATCATCGTCAGAGTCTATCTTAAACGGATTCGTATCACTGATGAGTACTTCATACCCGTCTCCAAGCATATCTCCGTCGGTATCAAAGAGGGTGCAGTTTGTCTCGTACTGGTAAATCTCATCGAAATTACTCAAACCATCAGCGTCTCGATCATCCAAATCGTCCGGAATGCCATCTTCGTCGGAGTCATTGTTGTTGGGGTCCGTGTGACTGTTAAATATCTCATCACTATCTGCGATATTATCGGAGTCTGAATCTGGATTCAGGGGATCTGTTTCATAGACATAGATCTCATCATAATCTAGCAAGGTGTCAAAGTCAGAATCCTCGTTCTCAGGATCAGTTCCGTTCTCAATCTCTTCCTTATCATTGAGGCCATCTTCGTCGGAATCTGCTACCAACGGGTCTGTTTCGTATAGGACCCATTCCTCCCAATCTGAGAGGCCGTCAGCGTCGGTGTCATTGAGTAGAGGATCTGTGCCCACAATCTCAATCTCTCTCTTGTCATCAAGCAAGTCTCTGTCCGAATCTGCTAAGTTCGGGTCAGTGCCATGTTCGTTCACTTCAGCGCCGTCGCTCAGCAAATCACCGTCGCTATCCCAATTCATGGGTGAAGTAAGTGACACGTATATTTCATAGTAATCAGACAGCGCATCGGAGTCACTATCGGTACCCGTTGTGTCGGTCCCATAGACCATGTATTCCAGATAGTCAGAAACACCGTCGTTGTCCGTGTCTTGATCTGTGGGTGATGAGCCTGCGAGATAGACTTCTATTCCATCGAGAAGCAGATCTCCGTCGGAGTCTGGATTTGTGGCGTTCGAGTGGTAGCCATACAATTCCAGCCCATTACTCAAGCCATCTCCATCAACATCCAAATCATAGTCAGATGTTCCATTCAGATAGGTGCTCCAGCGCGTGGCGTTTGTCCCAAGCAACTCTATCTCTGTGTAGTCATCTAGCTGGTCACCGTCGCTGTCCTGCGCCATTGCATTGGTGCCATACCGGACAATCTCGTCATAATCGCTCAGCAAATCTCCGTCGGAATCGCTATCTAATGGGTCCGACCCATAGACAAGTATCTCTAAGCCGTCGCTGAGGTTGTCATCGTCGGAATCAAGGTCTCCAGGGCTTGTGTCATAGATGTATATCTCATCGCCATTGGAAATGCCATCACCGTCTGAGTCAACGACGTAGTCGCTATGGGTGCCATTTGTCATAGCAAGTGTGGGATCCGTTAGTGTGACTTCGACCTCTATGAAGTCATCAAGCAAATCGCCGTCTGTATCATTTAGGAGAGGCGAGCTTCCATAATCAAACACTTCCTCACCGTCGAGTAATTTGTCTGAGTCAGAATCTGCCTTGAGAGGATTGGTACCATAGAGATACTCCTCGCCGTCTTCGAGTCCGTCGTTGTCCGAATCTGCGTTCAGTGGGTCGGTCTCCCATGGGTCAACAACACCGTCTGCATCGACATCCTCTCCTATCTCTCCAAGTAGAGGCTCATAGATGCCGTTCGAATTGATGTCGTTCCATCCGTCGTATAAGGCATCATCATCAGAATCCGGATTTGTTGCGTTGAGACCAACCTGAATCTCAATACCATCACGAATCATATCTCCATCCGTGTCCCAGAGAGTCACGTTCGTATCATAGGTTCTTAGCTCTTCCAGATTTGTCAACCCATCATTGTCCTGATCATCTTGGCCATCGAGGGTGCCATCATCGTCGTCATCATTGTCGTTGGGGTCTGTGTGGGTGTCAAAGACCTCTTCAGCATCAGTAAGCTCGTCATTGTCAGAATCAGCATCAAGTGGGTCTGTGTCCCATATCAGCTCTTCAAGGTTAGTGAGTTCATCGCCGTCGGGGTCTTCCTCCCAATCGAATATGCCATTGTCATTCGTGTCGTTGTACAACGGATCTGTCTGGCTCATGTATACCTCAAAGTAGTTCGGCAAGAAGTCTGAGTCACTGTCGTAATCGTCATCACGTACACCGCCATAGGTATACGCATTGTTCGGGTCCGTACTGGTGACATAGAGTTCTATTCCATTGGGAAGATTGTCCTCGTCAAAGTCTTCATCATAGTCATTTATGGAATCGTCATCCGAGTCTTCGTCATTCGGATCAGTCAATAGAACATATACTTCGTCGCCATCCTTGACTGCATCATCATCAGAATCCGGGTCCCTTGGTAGAGTATTTGTCACATTTAGCTCATCGTAGTTATTGATTCCATCAAGGTCGGAATCCTCTAGGTCATCAGTGGTCAAATCTCCGTCAGAATCCGCGTTGTTCGGATTGGTTCTAGTCAAGTATATCTCTTGGCCATTTGATAGATTGTCGCTGTCAAGGTCCCAATCATAATCGTTGACCACGAGGTCGAACGAGTTCGGGTCGGTGGGATCAAAGCCAGCGCTGAGGTATTTTATCTCATCTGGATCTTTGATGCCATCAAAGTCAGTATCGACTAGGGTTGCATTTGTGCCATATTGCAGGATTTCCTTGCCGTCGTCAACCGTATCTCGATCAGTATCTCTATGGTTTGGATCCGTGT
>JBHLLF010000048.1:0-19528 GCA_048885865.1 Candidatus Hermodarchaeota archaeon | reverse complement strand
GAGTAGTTCCTTTGCTTGACTATGAAAACCCTTTTATTCACCCTGAAGGTCTGACGCCGCCAACTGATGAGATGGCATATGATACATCATCTCAGGTTTCTAGAGAGTGACATTTGATGAGCCTAGCACGACGAACATTCGCACTCTTCTTGGTGCTCGTTGTTACAGCTGGCGCAATGACGCCAATACTTGCACAGAGCCCCATCATGATAGTTGCAATGAAGCAAACATCTCATGAGGTGGCTGCAACAAATCTGCAAGTTGAATATGAGGTCTACAATAACCTCAATGCGTACAATGATGACGACTTCTCATTTCTTGTATACAATACAACTGAAACGCAGATCATCGGCAATGCGACTGTGACTCTCTACTTTGCGGGAAATGCCAGTCTCTATAGATATCAATTCACATCTCCAGCTGATGGCACAGCGAAATTCATCAATGTGCCTATGGAAACTTATGTCTGGAACGTGACTCTAGAAGGCGCTCTGGGTGGCTATGATCCTCAGCTCTACCAAACTGGCATCTTGGTATCCGATGGGCCTGATGCCACAGCTGACGTGTCCATTGGAAATGTTGATTGGGAAAATGATGACGATGACCTGAGTGCAACTGTCTACAACCTAGCCGGAAATCCGGCTGAGGGGCTTAATTTCACCATTTTGAATAAAACAAGCGGTTTGGTGTATTTGGAGCAGACACTCCCTGCGAATGGATCTGTTGCATTCTGGGACATTCCACTTGGAGAGTATACTTGGCAGGTTGTTGTGCCATTTGGGGATTATCTAGGATATGCCATTACTCAGCAGGATTTCCTCAGCAATGGCACTCAACTTCTCACGGATAAAAGATTGGACCAGATTACTGGCGATGAGCATTTCTATGACTTGGAGATAAGCGCCTATTACGAAACCAGCCTCGCTCCCATTGTGGGAGTGCTTGTAAACGTGACATATCACAACGGTACTGTGATTGATGAACAAACTACTCCTGTCAACGGGACAGTCCTCATCGTCGACCTACCTGTGGCCTTCATCAACGTGAGTATAACATTTGGAGGGGCACCAATCGAGGCTGGAGATTATTGGTATAATCTTACTACGGTGTCTTTCGATATTCGAGAACCTATCGTTATTGGCCCCGAAGATGTTCGAGTCTTGGTCAATGCTACAAATGTCACTTTAGCATGGCATCTCGAGGATGAATTCCCTGATGAGATAGTAGTTTACTTTGATGGAGACGAGAGCATAAGAGAGAATTGGAACATGACTTCCTTTGACTTCACATTCAATGTTTCCGAAGCTTTTCCCGATTTCGTTATCGGTGAATATGAGATCCTACTGGAGGCATTTGATGAGAACGGCAATAGCATGAATGACATCGTGAATTTCGGAGTGTATGAGAACATCACCCCAACAATCGAAGGTCCTGAAGATGTCGAGTTCTATTTCTCAGAAACAGGATTCTCGCTTACTTGGAATGTAACTGACGAATTCATGAACATGTACGTTCTTACTCGTGACGGGACAGAGGTAGCGAGCGGTGTTTTAGACCCAGACAATCCATTTGTCACCTATGGACTTGACAATCTCGCTATTGGAGTGTATGTATTTCATTTGTTTGTGAATGACACGAGCGGTAATAATGCAACTGATGATGCCACCGTGACTGTGAACCGCGACGATATCGACCCACTAATCACATACACACCTCCCGATCTGGCATACGCCCAGGGAGCTAGAAACATTATCCGGAACTGGACAGCGACGGATAATTTCAAGTCGACGTACACAATAGCGATTGATGGAATCGTCTATGTATCTGAGGATTGGGAGTCTGAAACTATAGAGTTCGACTTTGCAGGATTATCGGCTGGGGTCCACGAGGTAACACTTACCGTCTACGATCTTGGTGGTAACTCTGCCAGCAGCACTGTTACAGTCAGTGTCAGCATTTCTGATGCATTGTACTATCTAACAGCCGCGGCTATAGGTACGCTAGTTATTACTGCAATTGGTATAGTAGTGTGGTATGTTAGATACCGCTAGAAAGTAATGACAGCCTTCTGAAGGCCGTCATGCTTTTATCTATTCGAACTCTGACGAGGAATAGCTGGGCGAGATGCTCAGCCTATCGCGACTTTGGTGATTAGATGACGTACATCCACATAGGTGACGTGCTTGAAGGAAAGCATGAAGGAGAAAAGGTCAAGCTTCGAGGCTGGGTTCACCGAATCCGAAAGCAGAAGAAGATGGTCTTTGCCCTGCTGCGTGATCCTTCAGGTGTCGTTCAGGCAGTGATAAAGAAAGCAGTAGTTAGCGATGCGGAATATGCTGACGCCGAGAAGATGCTAATAGAATCTCTCGTCACAATGGTCGGTGTCGTTCAAGCAGACGACCGTGCTGAGGGAGGATATGAAGTGCAAGTCGAGAAGTTTGATGTCTTGCACTTCGCTGAGGAGTTTCCAATCACGGAACACCAGAGTACTGAATTCTTGAATGATAATCGTCACCTATGGATGAGGTCCCGCAAACTAACAAGCGTATTGAAGATTCGAGATGAAGTGTTCAGAAGTGCTAGGGCCTATCTCAGAAGTGAAGGGTTCTATGAAACCACTTCTCCCATGTTTGTTTCAACTATGGGCGAGGAAGGAGCAGAGCTCTTCGAAGTAGAGTACTTCGGAAAGAAAGTCTATCTGACTCAAACAAGTCAGATGCACCTAGAGCCCCAGCTGTTTGCGATGGAAAAGGTGTTTATCCTAGCTCCATCCTTCAGAGCTGAGAAGTCGAGGACCAGGAAACACCTCACTGAGTTCTGGCACTTAGAGGTCGAGGAAGCCTGGTGTGACCATGAATGTAACCTGAAACGGCAAGAGGGTCTCATCAGCGCGATGTGCCACTCTGTAGCTGACAACAGGAAACCAGAGCTTAAGGAAATCGATGTTGACCCAGAGAGACTTTACAGTGTCAAACCTCCATTTGACAGGATGACCTATGACGAGGCTATCGAACTCTGTCAAAAGGCTGGCCTCGACATCGAGTGGGGTCAGGACATCCGAACTGAGGCTGAGCACATTCTCACTGATGACCGAGAGAAATTCCTCTTTATCGAGTTCTATCCGAAAGAGATCAAGTCCTTCTATATGAAGCACAACGAGGATGACCCCCGGACTTACAAGAACAACGATTTACTTGCTCCTGGTGGCTTCGGAGAAATGATAGGTGGCAGTGAACGAGAAACCGACTATCAACGTATCATTGACAACCTCAACAGAATTGGTGATGACCCGAAAAAGTATGAGTGGTATCTCGAAATTCGCAAATATGGGAGTGTACCGCACTCGGGCTTTGGAGTTGGAGTTGATAGATTAATGACCTGGATGCTTGATCTTGAGCATATTCGAGATTGCATTCCATTCCCAAGAACTGTCAGCAGGATATACCCCTAATGCTCGTTATTCAGCGAGTTTCAGGTCATCAGCAATTTCGATAGCCAACGCTCTACGGATAACGGCTCGAGTCGCCAGAATGGAGAAGACGAGAGCCGTTCCAATTATTATCAAAAGGAAGTCATAGGGGATTGTAAGAGTTAGTGGAAGCAGGCCCCAAGAAACACCCGATGAAAGCCCTAGATACATCACTGGCATTTGCAGCATGATGCCTGTAACCAAGACGCCAACAACAATACCAGATATCAGCCCCAGACAAGTCCCAAAGAGGCTATCTAGAAGGACTGCTTTTTCTATTGAACTTGGCTCAGTCCCGAGAGCTCTCAATAGAGAGAAGTGTTTCCTGAGGGTTCTAATCTTCACTGTGATGACTAATGTAACTCCTGCCGTCAAGTACAGAATGGAGAAGACTACATTCAGCGTATATGCGCCATAGATAGATTGTCCCGCCCTTGAATCCAGGATTAAATCGATATCATGGTATGGCGTTTCTATATCAGTGAAGCTAGAAGGTGCTATCTCAGATATCTCCTCTATTATTCTGGAATAATTGGCTCCTTTACCTAGACTGATGTAGAATTTGCTTACTTTCTGAGAGCCTGTGATGCTGTGCATTTCTTCAATGTCCATAACAAAGAATGCGTGTCCCCCTCTTTCTCCCGGAAAGTATGTTTCCTCATCGAAGTTCGTATATCCATAAGTGGACGGTCTATAACCTCCAGGACCACTAGCAATGACATCCACAATGCTACAATTCACATAATGATTTTCATCAATGCTGGGCAGTTTTATGGTCACGAAGTCATCATAGACGGGTATTCTTTCTCCAAAAGGCCCAGTTTCATAATCAATGATGGGCTTAAAAGACCCAAGGACTTTGCTCGAATCGCCCTTAATCATGGCATATGCGTTCTCAGGCGTTTCGTAGAATGTTGAGTATGGCAATATGAAAGCGGAAAACATCCAATTGTCCAGTTGCACTCCATATACTGTCACTGTTCGATTTGTTTGCCAGACATTTCCATACCAATCAAGCCAAAACTGAGCAGAAGTAGTTATACTAAGCATTGCTGCTGCGTTGGATACTCCATCTATTCGTGTGATGTTGTCTACAAGATTCATTGTGACATTGGCTTGATTCGGATTAACTACTGCCACGATGTCTGCACCAGTCTGGAATTGAAAGAGCTCTTTCATATGCGAGCTGCCCGTCGTTGCCGCCAGTGCGGAGAAGATACTAGCGGTGAAGACAAGTCCGATGAACATGAGGGAGTAGGTTTCTGACTTCTTAAAGGCCCTTCCAGTTCTGCCAAGGATTCTTGCTCCGATTGCGACTGATTGGTGTTGAATCTGGGACATGACTCTCGACTTCAGGGCGGCGGCAGGGCGTGAAAGAAGCATGCTTAATCCAGCAACGAATATTGTGAGGAGAATTATTAGTGTTAGTGCGAAAAGCATTGAGCTCAATGCATTGAGAGCTGCTGACTGAAGAATCCCCAGAATGGGGATCAATAGAAGTCCTGAGAGGCTCACGCCTGCAATCAGAACCAAAGGACTTGTCATTTTTTCCACTTCAAGGAGTACGTTCCTATCTAGCTGCCCATGGGCCTCTACTGGAGTCATCAGCAAAGCCCCAATCGCTGATGGTACTCCCACAGCAAGTCCAACAACAAAGGAATACAGGAATAGCGATATTATCGAAATTGGAAGCGGTGCAAGCTGGTAGCTCGAGAGCTGAGAAATATCAAACACCATAAACTCTCGTATTGATCCAGATAGGAGTGCAGAAACTGCACCAGTGGCTAAGGCACCAACACTTCCAATAATACCTGTAGTCAAGATCAAACTCAAAACCCAAGAGAAGGCTTGTCTCCCACTAGCTCCACGCGTCTTCAAGGTTCCAACATTCTTCCTTCGCTGATCTGCAAGAATCTGTTCATTATAGTAAACAAGCATTAAGCCCATGATCACACTAGGAATGGCAAAAGACAGGGCAATCACCCTCATACTGGTAGCCCATGAAGAATATTCGCTAATGACATCTATAATCGCGTAGCTACTGACTGATGCAATTGGCAAGATTCTCTGCTCAATTCTCTTCTCAATGTTAGACAATTCTGAAACCAGAGATTTCGGATCATTGCGAGAAAGGGATGTCTTATCGAATCTAACCCATATCCGATCTTGAATGCTGTTTAAACCCTCGTGTGGGAGTTCAGAAAATGCATTCCAAAGCGCATCTCTTGTTGCTATGACACCAAGAATAGAGTAGGATCTTGCACTAGGTGTTGCGCGGTATTGAAAGAGGGGGGAGTCAAAGACGCCAGTGATAATTAGGGAATGTTCGACTCTTGTTAGGTTTCCAAGGTCATCGTATAGAGGGATTGATAGGGTGTAGTTGTCTCCGATTTCCCAGCCTTGCTCTAGAAACATTCTCTGGGATATGTAGCAGTTTGAATCATTGAGTGTATCGTGACCTCCAGCGATCTCAATCGCATCCTTGAAGCTCGACAGGAATCCAATACTAGCGCCAAGTATGACGCTTTGTCGGTAGTTTGGATCACTAATATTCTGGTCATAAGACCGAATAACAGACAGGCTTGACGCACTTTCTACTGCTTCTTGTCCAACGGCGAGGTTTTGAAAGTCTTCCACAGTTGCCTCACTTTGCAGGTAAAATGATGAATGGCATACTATTTCCATATCGACGAATATCTCTTCAGACATCTCCGAAATAACATCAGGTCCTGAGCTGTCCAAATAGAACACAATGCCGCCAACAACTCCTGTCGATAGAGAGAACACCAGGAGGGTGACCAAAAATTCAGGTGCTTGTGATACGAGGCGAGAGAGCAGATACACCTACTCAAGACCCTCCCGTACAATAGATTTCGTCCAGTGCGAATTCAGTGAGTCAAAGCTCACTCTCCTCTGGTTTTGCGTAAATGCCAGTCCGGAAACTATCAGCAGCGTCAAAAGAAACAAGATCACTACTGATAATGCGAAGTGCAATACTGGGTCAGCAAATATCAATACAGGATATACTAGCGGCCTGATTCTGTAAACGCTATATGCCCTCTCAAGCGAATTTGCTATGAACAGAGGTCCGTAGAGAACAAACACAATCAAACTCAGGATAGCTAGAACGAAGATCTCAGCTAAATGGATGCTCATTAGCTGACTGGACTCGGCTCCCATCGATTTCAGAATCCCAAATTGCCTTCTTGTTTTTGCTTCAGCAGTTGCTTCATAAATCAGAATTCCTCCGATAATGGTGGGAAGAGTCAGGATTGTTAAGAGGCTGTCAACTGCACGGTCATGGATATAGGTATCCTGCCCAAGATAGGATTCCACTGCATCTCCTACAGAGGTTCTACGACCCAAATAGGCAATCTCTATGCCCACTTCCCCAATGATGTCCTCCAACAATTCTCCGCTGTTGGTTTCGGTAGTGGACCGGATACAGTAGTAGGTATCTGTATTGGTATGAAGGTCAATTAATCCTGCTATGTAATTGACATTAAGCCAGATTCTTGATATTCCTACCCTTGTCCGATCCCGTGCGTTGTCGGGGTCGTCGAGAATTAGAGGCGATGAAAGCGCAGGAACTATGTCTAAAATGGTAAATCCTGAAGATGTTTCAGTATCTCCCAAATTAAACCCATGAAGCTCATCACCAATTTCAAGCCCATATTCAATTGCCAGATTCTCAGTGATAACTGCGCTAGAGGGATTTGCTTGTAGTTCCTGCAAGGATGGAGTCAGGTATGAATCGTCAAGGCTTGCTCCGAAATGATCAAAGCCCACATGTGAATACTCGTCAGGTTGTACCGCCACAAAAGTAGCCCTCCCTTGTAGGCCATCTGAAAGGTACAATCTTCCAACATTGACGAATGATGAAGCAGCACAACTATCGTGACTTCTTGTATAGACATCGAGATGCTCCCACTCATGTTGCATGGTGTCACTAAGTAGTATATTGATGTCTCCTCCTACTGCAAACCTTGCATGATTAAGTTCAGTCTGAGGCAGTGATGAAGCGACTACTCCGTTATTGATGGAGATGCAAAGGGAAAGTACGATGATAAGAATCAAAGGTCCTGCAAATCTAACCTCTTTGGTGGCTTGTCTTCCTCCAATCACTAGAGGCATTCCTCTTTTGATTCTAGCGAGAACCATTGCGAGCCCTTCTCCAAGCTGATTCATGATCTTAATAGCCAGACTAGCAACTCCAAGGAACAACGGATATGGCAATAAGCTCTGGATGAGAATCAGATTTGGATTCTCCTGTATAGCTGTCCCACCTAGATATATCGACGCAAGGAAGAAGAGCGACAGAATAATGATTAATGCATCCCAACGAATTAGCCGTAATCCACGGCTGAACCGAGCCAATCTTCCAGGTTCATCTTCTCTCTCTCTCTTCTCAGATTCCAATGGGGAGCTTGCAGCATACCCAACTACAGGCATTAAGCCAGCTAGAAAGACTGCATAGATTAGTGTCTGAAGTGAGATTAGCAATGGCAATTCTGTGATGGCAATAGGATGGAACACCAAGAAATCAACAGATGCGACTGCGATTCGGCTAGCAGGCACCCCGATAATTAGTGCAAAAATGACTGCTACAGCTGAAAGTCCAATCAGTTCTCTAATAAGAAACGTATGAATTTGACGATTGGATGCTCCTCTAGCCCGGAGCATCTGGACTTCCACTCTTCTTTCGTCTAAATAGAATCGAACAGTAAGAATTAGGAGCAAACCGCCAAGAAGCACACTCGCCTGCAGTCGTGTCAATTCAGCTAGCCTTTGCTCTGCAATCCACTCCATATACCCCTCTACACCTGTGGCGAGGTCATCCGTTACAAAGAAGCGAGGCACCGATGCCGCTTCGGGATAGCCTGGATATAAGATCACTATGCTTCTCTCAATGGCTCGAAGTCGTCGCAGACTACCTTGAGGGTCAAAGGGTGAGAGACTGCTTCTGTCAATCTCAATGTTCACACGGTATTCCAGATCGTTAGGATTGAGAAGTTCAGGTAGGACGATACATGTTGAATGGTAGTAGAAATCAAAGATCTCGTTGCCAATTTCTTGGATATAGATGCCACAGACATAGACAGGACGTTTTCCAACATTTAATTCAATGGAGTAGTTCATTAGGTCTCCAATGACTACGTCAGCATAATCCGCAACGCTAAGTTCCAAAGCGATTTCAGTTTCTGTTCTTGGAAGCCTTCCTTCAAGAAACTGAAACACAGATGGAAATGCTTCCAGATACTCCTCGGAGATGGCATAACTTTGTCCTGTCACCAAGAAGTCAGGAAAGAGTCCTCCATGATAGATCTCATTTGTATCCATTCGAAGATATGACATTGCATCTGCTGTAATTGCCGCAGCGACTACTCCGTCGACCTGACGAATCTCATCGACCACAGATTCTACTCCATCTCCGTGAATTAGCATTGCTATGGCGCCGACATTCATTGCCTCATCCCAAATCTCGAGGGATATTGTGTCGATATGAATCGAAACGCCAAGCAGCATCAATCCTACCAAGAAGAGTCCAAATGTGGTCAATCCCCGTCGCCGTCTGATTTTTAGCTGGCGATTATTTGGCGCTAGGAGAGTCGTTGAATACACCTCTGTCTGCTTTCGAGTTCTGCATGAAGCCTAAATAAAAAGTTGTCAATTGTGTGTCATTGGTGCTTATTCATTCAGCTGCTCCTTGGCTGCAATCAAATCCCGTTGATGTATTCGAACCATATAGACAGAGTATATGAGACCTACAAGCCCAATGCCCACACCCAAAAGCCAGAGTTCGCTTTGCCACGGATGCGCCAGCCATATAGTTAGAAAGTATGCATTGATGCTAAAGAAGAAGATACCGAATGTGACAATGACTGCATAGAATGACCATGGCAGGCTTCTCTTACTCAAGACTATCACCTCGGGTGCAGTTTCCACTATGCCTCAGATACCTCACTTGTTGCTTCCGGTATGTCATTTTCTAACTCTTCGCTCTCAAGAGGAGACACAAGAATTCCTTCGCTAGTCACCTTTAGGACGACTCTTTTTCTAATTCCAGCAAGTTTCCTCACTGTGTCCGGTATCACCATCCGCCCCTTGGCATCGACCTCAGTTATATCACCGTATAACGTATGTCGCTGACCTTCGATTAGCCCATCACGAATCCTGATTACGCGGCTTGCATATTCTGCTACTCCAGGATTATGAGTAACATTCACAATGCATGTGCCAAAATCCTTGTTTATCTTTTTCAGAGCCTCCATAACCATCATCGCGGTTTCAGAATCAAGCTCACCTGTCACCTCATCTGCAAGAAGCAGTTCTGGTTTGTTCGCCAGGGCGACACAGATGGCAACTCTCTGATTCTGCCCTCCACTCAGCTGGCTTGGCTTGTGATTTACTCTATCTGAAAGTCCCATCGTATCAAGAAGCATCATTGCTCTATCATTTGCAGCAGTCTTGGGCGCACCAGCAAGTCGCATTGGAAGAGTGACATTCTTGAATGCTGTAAGGCCAGGCACCAGGTTGCCAGTCTGCCAGACAAATCCAACCTTGGCTCTTCTGAATAGCATTGATCGTCTGTCATCGAGAAGAGTCACGCTATTGCCGTCGAAGAGAATCGTGCCTGCAGTGGGCTTGTCAAGAGCACCAAGCATTTTCAGTAATGTCGACTTTCCAGAACCGCTTGGTCCCACGATGCTCAGGAATTCACCATGCCCAACTTCAAAATCCAGACCTCGAAGGGCTATTACCTCCTTCTGGCCACGGCGATAGACCTTCATTAGGTCTCTTACGACTACTTTGTTTTCGTGTGATACTTTTTCCAAGTCTTCTGACATGATTCATCATTCCACATATTGAATTTCCATTGCGATATTTCGTCTAAGATTTCGGGCGACAACAAAATAGGTTGCCGCAAGACTGGAGAGCACTGCTGCCCCCAGAATCGTCACAAGTAAAGCTGTCGGCACAGCAAGAATTACAGGGAGTCGATTCCACAGCTGGATTGTCATACTACCCATGTACGTGAGAGGTAGTTGAATCACGAAACTTGTCAACAGGAGCCCCACCAATCCTCCAATCATGGCTGCAAGGACTACTCCAGTCAAAGACTCTATGAGCACTGCAACAAGGATAGATCTTGGTTCAGCACCCATGGCCCGCATGACAGAAAATTGCCTTCGCAGTTTGCCGAATCTAACCATTGCAACAATGAGAACTCCTGCAGTCAAGTAAATAAAAGCGAACACAACATTCAATGTGTAGGCTCCATATATCGATTGGCCGGCTCTTGATTCAAGTGCAGAATCAATTCGAGCTTGAGCTGATTCAAGTGTCTGAAAGCTGTTTGGAGCAATCTCGTAGAGGTCACGAAGAACCCGAGTGTAGTTTGCTCCATCCACAATGTCGACATAGATTTTTTCAATTTGCGAAGTGTTTAGGCAAGCCTGAACGTAGTCTATATTCATAACCAGAAAGTTGCTGGCGGAAGATTCGCCAGGAAGGTATTTGTTGCCACTATAGGAATCATAGGTTGATGCCATCACATCTATGATTGTGCATTCACTAATGTTCTTCCAGGATAGTCCACTCAAAGTCAGAGTTAGCAAATCGCCGTATATTGGCGTATACTGCATGCCACTAATTTGATAGCGTTCTATTGGCTTGAATGAGCTAAGAATAGTTGAGTTGTCAACGGCCAGCTGAGGTATTGACTCTTGGGGAAGTGTATCCTTTGTGAAATAATCTAGCCAGAAAGCCGAATCTAACCACTCATTCGGTTGAACTCCATAGACTGTGACGGGCCGCGTGACATTTACTCTTGTTCCCCATTCGGAGGTCCAATAGTTTACTTCGGCTTCAGCTTGAATCATTCCACTTGCATGAGATACACCCTCAACCGCAGTTATATTCTCTAATATGTCAAGTGTCACATTCTGCAATCCAGGGGCCACTTCAATACTGATATCAGCTCCCACCTCAAACGTCAGGACCTGTTTCATATGTGTCGTGCCAGTGGTAGCTGAAAGAGAGGAGAAGATACCTGCCGCGAAAACCATTGCTACGAACATCACGCCCATAGCTTCACTCTTCTTGAATAATCGAATGTTGCCTGAGATGACGCGGGTGCCAGCGTGCAGAGATTTTCGGTCTATTCGGGCAAGAACTTTGGATTTCACTGAGGAAGTGGGACGAGATAGTAGTCTAGTGAGCGCTACAGTGAAAATGCCCAGAAGTGGAATCACGATTGCAGCAAATAGCATTGCACTATAGATGCTCATTGTCATGTAGCTCATTGCAAACAGGATGGGAGAGAGAAGGTACCCCGAGATACCCAAAGCAAGGAGATCGATTCCCGGACTACTCATTTTCTCAGCTTCAACCAGGACCTCTCTTTCAATAACGCTGTGGGCCTCTGTGGGTGTCATCAGCAAAGCTCTAACTGCGGAAGGCAGCGCCACAATCAAGCCTACGATGAATGAGAAGAGGAAGACGGCTATTGTTGCTTCAGGAGTGAAAAGGAGCGAAAACTCAGCTAGCATATCCAATCTGAATGAAAGGAATTCGCGAACAGATGCTGAAACCAGGGCTGATATAGCTCCAGTGATAATAGCACCAAAGCTACCAAAGATTCCTGTTGTCAATGCTATGCTTAAGATCCATCGAAATGCCTGCCACCCTGATGCTCCCCGGGTCTTTAGTGTGCCAACATCTTTTCTTCTCTCATCAGCTAGCAAGTTTGAGTTGTAATAGACGAGCATTACTGCCATTACAAGGGTTGGAATTGAGAATGCTAATGCTACAGCACGCATACTCGATCCCCATGTCATGTATTCGTAGACAGCCCAAAGTAGAGCGAAATCGCTGACTCTTGCATATGGTAATGCTTGCTGCTCGATTCTATACTCTATTTCTTGCATAACGGAAACAGGGTCGGCAGTCTCCACAATATCATGGTCTATGGTTGACCAAATCTCGTCTTGCAGTCCTCCATAATATCCCGGATCAAGCTCCTCAAAGGTTTCAGTGAGACCTTCTCTTGTCGTCACCATAAGAAGGGATGTGCCTATAGTGTCTTCCCAATAATAATACTGTATGAACAAGTCTGTGGTGAATGTACCTATGATTGTAAAATTGTACTCAAGAGGATACCAGTACCCCCCAGTCTCATTGTAGGTTTCCATCCAGACCGTGAGGTTATCGCCAATCGAAAGGCCCAGTCTGCCAAGTTTAGCTTCTTCAACAACACATGTGGTATCTGTTATGATAGATGGATCTACATCAAGGTCAAGAGCATTTGGGAAGGTATCATAGAAGGTGTCATTAACACCGAGAAGTATATTGAATGCATCTCGATAGTCTTCTTGACGCCAATCATAGTATTCAAGTCTCGACACGGTTTCTGTTTCTTCAATCCATTCTTGTGATGTCACAATTTGCTCTATATCAGCCATAGTGGTCTCATTCTGTTGGTAGAAAGAATAGCTGAAGGTGAGGTGCATGTCAACGGGTATATCTTCTGTCATCTCCGCGAGGACATGAGGTCCTGCGCTGTCCATATAGAATAGAATGCCACCTAGCACTCCCGCTGAGATTGAGAACACGATTAGTGTTGCAGCAACTTGAGGCGCACGTGACACCATGCGTGCCGCTAGGAACATTATAGATCGCCTCCATAAGGCCCTGCTTCAGCCCATGCAGCATTCAGAGCTGCTGCGATATTGACTCTTGATCCGAGCAGAGCTATCGCAGCTATGAACAATATTGTTGACAGGATGAAGAACATCAAGACGGTGACAAGTGTGATCCAAGGAATTACTGGGAATATCGCCACTGGGAATAGGAAGGACCATGCGCTGTAAGACCCTAGCGACGAGATTAGGGAATTGGCCATGAAGAGTGGGCCATATCCTAAAAGCAGGATGAGGCTGACAAGTGTCAATACCAGGAGTTCGGCACCTTGTGCCCTTACTACTAGGCTGTTTCTTGCGCCAATGGATCTAAGGAGAGCAATCTCTCTCTTCCTTGAAGTGATTCCTTCAACAGCATAAATTCCAAATGCTCCAAGGATTACTCCTATAGTAAATGTAGTGAGCATTGTGTCAATGGCACGATCCATCTGGTAGATTACTTGGCCCAAGTAGTAAGCGATTTCATAGTCCACTGTACCCCATTGACCGAACATGATGGCACTTGAACCGCCAGCAGCCAGAACATCGATCGCCATTGCAGTACCGTTGGCGTTTCTCCTGGCACCTGCAACGTAGTAATGCACTGTTTCGTAGGTTTCGTTCAGCAATGTTTCGGCGAAAGCCCTGTGAATCCATGCTCGACGAGTTCCATATGATTCATAATAATAGGGGGGTGGGGGTATGATTTGTGCTGCCGCATATCCAGACCCTAGATAATAGATGCCACCGCCAGGTCGATAATCTGAGTACTTCACCAATACTTCTGGAATTGCAGGGGCTATTCCTATTATTGTAAACTCAAAGACCTGTGGGACCTCGCCCTGTTCGAAAGCTCGAAGAATATCTCCTACTTCCAGGCGATAAGTATCTGCGATATCCTGCGTTATAATAATGCCTGTTGGATTGTCCTCTAGCTCCATCAGTAGCGGGCTTAAGCTGGAGTCATTCAGTCGAGCTCCTGATTGATCATATCCTATCCGACTATACTCTTGTGGATCAATTGCAACGAAATCAGTACGACTAGACCAATCGTCTGCCAAGTACAGAGTTGTGACATCAATCTGTGTCACCTCTTCTGTTGCTGCATGACTTGAAATATTCTGAAGGAATTCGTCCCACTGGGCTTCCTGAAGTGGATCAAGCTGAAAAGCCACATCCGCACCCATTGCAAATCTTGAATGATTTAGATGGGTTGCAGGCAATGTACTGTCGACTAACGCGTTGTTCCATGCTAAACTGATTGCCAAAACCAAAACCATAATTGCTGGTCCTGCTGAGGACGCCTCCTTTCCAATTCGTCGTACTCCCACCGACGAGGAAACCTCTCCTACTATTCTCACGAATCGTTTTGATAACATGACGGATCCTCGCCTCAGACCCTTGATCACCAGGCTGGCTACTCCAAGGAAGAGAGGTAGAGGTGTTATCGATGCAATAAAGCCTAGTACAAAATTGGATTGTATCTCCGGGCCTCCAGCATATAGCGCAAGCATCAGGAGTGAAGTCAATACGACAATCAAGGCATCCCAGCGAATCAGGGTGAGACCCCTGGAAACTTTTGCCAATCTTCCAGTGCTTTCCTCAACAGTCTTCTTTGTAGAGTAAATTGTTCTATATCCAACGAGTGTAAATACAGGTAACAGGAAGCCTATAACAAGGGACATTAGCAAAGACTCCAACGTGATTAGGAATGGCTCTGTAATCATTAATCCAAAATCAAATTGGAAGAATCCTATGGACGCAATCGCAATACGGCTTCCAAAGAGGCCAAGAATCGGGCCAAGTAAACATGACGCTAGAGCAATGAGGGCTATCTCCCTATTGATGATCCCATTTACATCTCCCTCTGAAGCACCCCTTGCCATCAGCATATTGGCTTCATACCGTCTTTCATTCACATTGAAGCGAATAGCTAGAAAGCTCAGCATTAGCACTAGCACAATGATGGGTGCGGCCCTCATAAGCTGCGAGAAGCGAGTTGACATCTGCCATGAGATGTACGAGTAAACTCCCCTCTGCAGAAAGTCATTTGTATGGTACATGGACCAAGGAGTTTCGGGAGAATAATTCGGATCCAATGCATAGATTTGCTCACTGATTCCCGTGAGGAATCTGAGCGATCCTGCCGCATCAAACGGACCAATCCTCTGCCTATCGATATTGGCATGAATCGCGGTCATGTAGTCATAATCGCCTATGAGCGAATCCATGACGAGTAGATCGCAATAAAAGTAGTAATAGGTATACCAGTCGCCACCGGAGGATTCGCTTATCGTAAAGACGCCCACAACGGTGACATCGCTTTGCGTTCCATAGTCCTCCGTCGAGTAATTGAGTCGGGATCCAAGGGATACGTTAATCCAATTGTCTTCCACCATCCATTCCAGGACGGCAACCTCAGAGGAGTTCTGAGGCATCCTGCCAGAGATAATTGTGTATATGCTTGGAAAGGTTTCCAAATATTGTTGACTAGGAGCCCGAACCTCCACATAATATTGAACAGTATCTTCTCCCATTTCAAAGAAGATGAATCCCTCTGAACCCTCGAGAAGAATGGCTTGCTCAATTCCGTCTATAGCTTGAACTTGCGGCACTATATCCTCCACGTCGGGTCCTTCTACGATTAGAGAAACATCGCCTACATCGGTCGCCTCTTCCCAGTAGTGGACTGAATAGGAATCAACATAGACTGTCATTCCCATAACTATCATGGATACCAATAAGAAGCAGAGAAGTGTTACGCCTCTGCGTCTTCTGCTCTGGAATGCCTCATATCCTGCTGGGACCGCGGCCAACTACAACCCTCACGCGTTCGTTATCAATCCATCTCTCATCTTGAGTACACGGTCCATCTTCTGGCCAACATCGGGATCGTGAGTGACACAGATCAATGTGCCACCTTCACCCTTCGTCAGTTCGATGAGTACTTTCATGATCTCTTCGCCTGTTGTTGAATCAAGATCTCCCGTCGGTTCATCAGCAAGAACGACAATCGAGCTAGCTGAGCCATGGGGCTTTGCTAAGGCGCGTGCAATTGCCACACGTTGTTGTTCTCCACCGCTGAGCTCGTCTGGGCGATGCTCTGCTCTCTCTGCCAGGCCAACAAGATTGATCAAATGATCGACTCGTGCCTTTCTAGATTCTTCATCAACACCACTGATGAGAAGCGGAAGCTCAACATTCTCATATGCAGAAAGCACGGGCAAAAGGTTGAAGAATTGGAAAACAAAAGAGATCTTTTCTCGTCTGACATTGGTCAGATCTTTTTCACTCATGTCTGTAATATCTACTCCATCGATGTGGACCCTTCCACCAGTAGGCCTATCAAGTGCTCCAATCAAATTGAGAAGAGTTGTTTTACCTGACCCACTCGGACCCATGATAGCCACAGATTCTCCTCTCTTTATGGAAAGCGACACATTTGTCAAAGCATGTACCTGTATCTCTCCCATTGTATATGTTCTCGAAACATCATCCAGGCGCACAATCATATCATCATTCAGCTGAAACCACTCCTATCTAGAGCAAGTCCGCTTCTATCTGAAACCCATTCCACGATTCTAATAAATTGCTCCGTTCTCTTTGCAAAAAGAGAGATGGATTTGAGTAAATCGAGAAGCTTCCGGCTATAAAGTCAACTATCTGAGAAAGACTGTACCCCATTGTTCATGATAGCGTTGGGCTAATGCAATCCCTTCTTAATTCAATCATCGCCTGCTATCACACGAAGCTTTATCAGAAATCAAGGTATTATCTGATTGTAGAATAGTTTAGGTGCAACAAGGATTGTCTGATGAGATTATGGAAATGCGGTATGAATTCTTCAGCTGGAGAGGATTCTTTGTAGGTGCCGTTACAATCTGCGTTGCTCTTGTGATTCAGTCTCTTCTTGGATTCCCTGCCATTTGGGCTGAGAGGGGAACTGAGTTTGCAGTTCTGATTGCCCTGACAGGGCTGGTTGTAGGCATTGCCTCTGGAAGTATTCTGGTCTTTTTGTATCCGCCAAATCAAGACATAATAGGTGTGGTTGGTCTTGGCAGTGATGATACACCTCAGTATCTATCCTTGGCACTTGTAATCATCGCTCTAGTCGATCCTATTCTAAGCGGCTTCATCTTCTTCTTTGATTATTTCGCAAATGACCCATTCATTGTCATTTGGGTGATGGCCAGTTTTGCGGCTCCCAGTATCGGACTTACTGCAGCGATGTTTGACCGTACAAATGCGATTTCAGCAGACCTCAGGCTGTATTTCGCTCATCATGACAAACTGAATTTGACTAGCATAGACTGGCTTCAGGGAGTAGGCCCTCGAACTGCGATGTATCGCATGGGCATGCTGGAAAGTGCAGCAAGAAAACTTGATGCGCTACGCTTCTCTGGGCATGTGATAATCAGGGAAAAGGATGTCTTCTCAGTCAAGAATGAATGAACTTCAGCTATCTGATATGTTTCTTATACATGTGGCTTACCAGTCCTTCTTCAGTCCAAGCAACCCACTCACACTTAAGACAGCTGAGCTTTGAGCTTCCCAGGCCAAACCTTGGTGCACTCTTTTCTTCCAGCTCGTAGATTGTACCTCCATACCCACTCCGCTTCTTAGTGTTTACCTTGAACCGCTTCCTGAAGCAATCATTACAGATCCACATGCCTTTTCGAGCATCATTTATGAATTGCTCTTCCAGATTTCGTGCTATGCCAATGGGATCAACAGTCCTCCCGCAGCTTTCGCATCTATTTTCCGTATTGACCACACTCACCGAGGATAGTAAGGAGTATCAGCTTAGCCTTGAGATCATGATGGCAGGGTAGTATAAGGGTATTTCCAATCCTTCGTGAATCTTCTTATGAAATACTTGGAGACGCAGGACCTACTCCTCTGGTCTGTTGCGAGCTGCCAGCTCAGCTGAAGTTACGAAGACATCATTGACTCCCTCACCTGTCAAACATGATGTCCCAATGAATGCTACAGGATGCAATTTTTCGTCTGTTCCAAACCTCTTTGCGAGTTCCTCGGCAAGAGCAAAGCCCTCTTCTGAAGTCACAGGCTCCTCGCCAGAATCCTCCTCGAAGTCTGAAACCAAATCTGTCTTGTTGGCCACTACGACTATTGGAGGCACTTCATCTGTTGTGATAGTGGCTTCTTTCAACCAAAAATCAATGGACTCGAAGCTCCACCTATCAGAAGCAGCATAAACAACTATCAGCGCTTCAGCCTCATCGTAGAAATCCTTTCTAGAAATCTGTGATTTGACTGCTTCATCAAATGACCAGACGTGGACTCTCACCCGATGGTTCTCAGTTTCAACCAGCTTAGTGTGTATGTAAGGTTCTCCTATGGGCGCTTCCTCCTCCACAGGCTCGAGCTCCGCTTTTCGCATCAGACTTTTTTTGCCGACACCTGCCTCACCTAGAATGAGTATTTTCGATTGGATTAGAGGTTTGACCACATGAGCTGGAGTCGTAGTCTTAACAGGTGATTCATCCGGAACAGACCCGAGATCAGGTGAAGGTGATACCTCATCCGCGGCAGCCTCCTCGATCTCATCCATCATTGGAGGTTCAGGAACCTCCTCAATTTCTGGTTCTTCTTCGTCTTCAATGACTGTTTGAGGCTCTGGTACTATCTCATCTTCTGTGTCAAGGATCTGTGCCTCAGGCTCTATCTCCTCCGAGTCAAAGGCCTGAGGTTTAGTTACCGGTTCATGCTCAGATTGTGGAATTGAAGCCTCTAACTCGGCTAATGATTCCGGCTCTTCTTCCACAATGTCACCTTGTTCCATTTCGGTTTCTTGCCCGGGAGGTTCTGTTTCCTCTGCTCGCAATTCTTTATGTTCTTCAGGGGTAGTCGGAGTTGATGCAAAAGTAGTTGGCGCCGCTGCTATTTCTTCGGAACCAGCTACATTGATTCTAATTCCCGATTTTGCAGGCTCCTCTTCTTTCTGTTCGGCGAAAACTTCTCCTTCCATTTTAGGTCTTGCAGCCATGAAGGAGTCACTCATCGACTCCACGGCATTGAGTGCATCAGCGATATCTGTGAAATCTTCACCATCTAAGACAGTGACACCTGGCACATCCAGCTCAGGATTCTCGATAAATGTAGCTGCTTCCTCAGTCGGAGGTTTCTCACTCATAACCTTCGGTGCTTCTTCTTCAGAAGGCATGTGAGTTTTGGGTTCTGGTTTTGGTGTGGGTGTTTTTTTCTTCACCTCTGGAGGTGCCGCTTCCAAATCCTGTGCTGATACGATCTTCTTTGCAGTTGGCAGTCCAATCCGAATAAGAACATCACGCAGGATTCCAGGTGCTAGAATCTTCCTTCGCACGCGGAAGAACATTTCAACCTCTTCAAGCACGCTCTC
>JBHLLF010000047.1:0-19532 GCA_048885865.1 Candidatus Hermodarchaeota archaeon | reverse complement strand
ATGGTGTCGATCTCATGTGGAGGCACGCCTCGAGATTCTAGCTCCTTTCGAAGTTCCTCTAGCTCAAATTGACTGAGCTTGTCGCCAGGAGCAGACGGTTCCTCCTCTGGGGGAGCAACATCAGGTCCGACCTCCTTCTTAGGCTTCTCTTCAGCCACTATTCGCACGGACTCTTCCTCCATTTCTTTGACAGCCAGACCCGCATCGATAACACCTTCTTCGCCACCAACCCTGCGGAGAGCTTCCATTCTTACCTGCTCAATGATCTCTTCGGGTGTCTTGCCTTCTCTTCGAGCGGCGCGAACTGCCTCTTGCATGATGACTTCTCTGACAAAGGCGGCCTGTTCACTCATCCGCATCTTGGAAATGTCAGCCTGGAATTCCTCCAGCTCTTCAGCACTTAGGTTGGTGAGGATTGCCAACTGAATTAGCAGCTCACCCATCTCGGGCACAGCTATATCGATAGACTCCTCAGGCATTTGTGAAGGAGTTCTTTTCAATTTCAGCTCGAGGTAGGTGTCATTGAAGAGGCCGGCAATTAGC
The DNA here is from genome assembly GCA_048885865.1 of Candidatus Hermodarchaeota archaeon. GTDB lineage: Archaea > Asgardarchaeota > Thorarchaeia > Thorarchaeales > Thorarchaeaceae > SMTZ1-83. The sequence continues at coordinate 18,989 of JBHLLF010000047.1, read as the reverse complement.
TCCTGCCTGCTCAGAACATCAGAAATTGGCTTGGGTATCTTGCCCTTGCGTATTGCTTTAATCTGGCCATTTATCTGCCGGATTCTCTTTGGTACACTCCACACCCTCACGTAGGCTCCAAGAAGCATCATCATTACTATACTCAAGGGTATGAGGTAGAATCCATAGGTACTAATCGCTGCTTCCATTGGCGTGAGTGAAACGTGGGCTATAAGGCTAATATCCAAGTCAATTTCGCTTCGGAGTTGATGGTTATCCTTGTATATATCAAAGACAATGGTTGCTTCTTGCTCCTGCCTGAATATGTCCAGCAATCCTGCGCTACCAATGAAACGAATTGTATATTGTCCAGGCGTAGAATCTTCCGCAGTTGCTGTAATCTCGACAAAGCGATTAAGCGTGTTAGCAGTCAAGTTTGCGCCTGTTATGGGTAGATTATTCCATTCATCCCAATATTGAAGAGTAATATGGCCCTCGGAACCATATCCAATGTCAAAATTGAAGTCCACGACATCAATGGAAGTAGGTACTTCAATAATCCTTATCTTAATCTCCACTGTCCTATATGTTCTGTTGGCAATCCAAAGCGAGATTCGGAAGGTGTAAGGATTGTCTGGACTCGCTCCAGGAATTCCACCAATCCGATTGAACAGCCATATACTCATGGTGCTGAAAGCGTAAGTATATCTCCCATCTCCGATATCTGTCAAGAATGGTACCACAGCATCCATATTGTCCCCATAGAGTTCAGTCAGGTTTGTGCTTGAGCCAGCTAGACCACCAACATATCCATCTGAATTATCGGTATCATTATAGAAGAACTCGAAGTCAATATCTCCACCGAATGCCACTTGGAGTTCATAATATCTAACGCCGCGAACCTCCTGAATAAAGCCACCTGTCGCTCCAGTAATGGATGTTAGTATCTCAGTCGGGACCTCTAGCACAGTAAGTTGCACTCCAATTGTTCTACTTTCATAGTCGCCTTCATGATCAAATACGATTAGAATAGGATATCTCAGATTCGGACTTGGGATAAGAATCGTAGTGTCGATATATATCAGATAAGATCCATTGCCAAGGTCTATTCCTTGGAGGCCTTGTATTGTATAGTAATCATAGGTGACCGTTGCATTCCTAATTCCTCGATTGTAGTGAGTGTCGTTGTAGTAGAAACTAAGATTACCCTTCCACCCCCAAATCCGTTCTGTCATGATGGGTGGGAGGACCTCAGTAGGTATCTTCTTGATAACTAATGTCACAAGAAGAGCATCTTCAGCAAAGAATTTGTCATCTGGAATTGAGGTAAATGTAAGACCCCAAGTACCATATGATGCCTCTGAGGTGTTGAACATCAATTCGAAGATGCCATTGCCTTTGAAGGTGAAAGTATAGTTTATGCTCCATCTGGATTCAAACCAGTTCACAAATGACTCATTTATTCTGAAAGCTAGCGAGGGAGCTGTCACCTGTAGCGTGAAATTCACTTCCTCAAGATACACAGCTTCAATAAAGATGGTCCCATCTGTGAATTCCGACAAATCGTGATCCCAAATCTGAACCACAGTTGTTGTCTGTTGAATGTAAATGCCAAACTGACTGACTGCGAGCTCATAGTTTCTGAATTGAGCTGTCACTCGCACATCATATGCACGAGGGGTAAGCACTCCTGTTATCGCTCCAGGAATAAACCCTTGGTAATAGCCTGCAGAGCCATTACTATGTTCATACATTTCGTACTGGGAGCCTTGGAATAAGATGTAGACCCTGTCCACATATTCTTTCTCTATTGCCAGATTGTTGAATACATCATGTAAGTAGACCGTAATGTTTACAGGATCACCACGTGGTACATCCTTAACAGCTTCAGTTGGTTCTCTGATTTGCAGGTCACTAGGCAGAGGTAGAACAACGAGAGTTATTGTTGCAGTCGCTATTTGATAGGTAGACTGGGTAGCTCGGATTGTCAGAACCCATGTACCGATATTATCAATGTTTGCATCAATATCAGCATAGTATTCGCCTGTTCCCATGTCTGTAAATGGCTGGTTTGTGAAGTTCTTATAGCTCCAATACACGTTTGCACCAAATATGGGGAGATTGTTGAAGGTATCAGTGAAGTTAACCCCAATTTTGGTCGTATTCCTCCAATAGACTGGATATGAAATTTCATGCAAATCAAGCCTTGTAGGAATTTCCTGCACTGTTATAGTAGGTCGGACCACAAGAGATGTATAACCCGTCTTCATAGCAGTTATTCTAAGAACATAGGAACCAGGACTGGAAACATCTCCAGTGTTGAAAGTTATGTTATATTCTCCAGAGCCAATGCCAACTACATCTAGACCTAGCACTGGAATGCCAGTTTTATCATAGACCACACTTATGGTTGCAAAGTTAATACCTATGGAGGAATGATCCTCATCAGTGTAGGTGACAATTAACGACACATTTTGACCAAAGTACGGTGCTGCGGGATTCGGGGCTCCCGCTTGGAGATTCGTCAGCACACGGTCGACGATTCCTGTCAATACAATTGCGGACCGATTGCTGTAGTATGGAGAAATTGATGGATTCCATTGAACCCGTAGTTCAAAATGATATGTGTTGGGACCATATACAACAGTCAGACTTGCAGTATCGACTTCAATTGAGTACTGTCCCGCTTGGGGCTCGTCTAGAGCATATATGAAGATGGGCTGTTCTACGCAAGTGAAAACTATGATGGCTCCTGAAATGGGATTGCCATTGCTGGCATCACTGACTGTGAAGTTCACAAACATGGTTTCTGTATCGCCTGGACCTGTGATTGGAGTGGTTTCGATTGTTGCAGGATCGACAAACATCGACCGGCCCACTACTGTGACTCTGAGCGTTGTGGAATCATCCTCATAGTATGGTGCAGTTCCGATGTCCCAATCGACATCCACTCTCAGAGAGTAGGCATTATCAAGAACTGCACTGAGAATTGCTGAACTGACGACTATCTCATACGCAGAGCCATCAGGGGTCAATGAGAAATATGGAGAGGGTATCTCTGTCCCGTTCTCATAATAGAGTCGGACTTCGGTCTTTGTGAGACCAAGAACAGGAGTACCGCCTGCAGTGCCAGTGTCTAGGTCCTTGTAGACAAATTTGAAGGTCACATCATCAAGGTATTCGGTTCTGGCTGGTGGTTGAGTAAACTCAATTATTGTGGATCGCTCACGTACAACTATCCCAACACTGATTGTCAGATTCTCATGATAAGGAGTGCCCAGCCAATTCGCATAAACTACCAGAGTATTAAGGCCAAGACCTGCCAATGCGCCTGTGTCCACATCGAACAGATAGAGCCCTGCGGAGCCCTCACTCATGGTGTACTCAGTATTCTCAATTAGCTGAGTACCATTGAGATATACCGATATGTCTGCGCCTGCTATTCCGCTTAGTGCATCTGCATCCTCATAGTATACAGCAAAGCTTGCGTCATTATCATAAGCAGTGGAAGTTGGAGCTGTGTCCAGCTCAATGGTAGATTCCCTTATGCGTATCTCGTAGTCTACGAAAAGTCCATCACTGGCATAGTACGGTGCGATGGAGTCGTAGGTCATTCTAAGATTGAATGTGTATGTTACTCCAATGAGCAACTCAGGATGGTCGGACGTAGTGACACTTAGCTGATAGTATTGATTTACAGAGTTATAGCTAATCACGAAATTCCAAATGCCAGGATTAAGAATCTCAAAGGTGACAGCGCCGGTAACATTGGATATTGAGCTAGTTGTAAATAGGTCTTGGTAATATAGGATGATTTCGACATCTGAGCTATAGGGCACGTCTCTGACTGGTTCTGCAGATAGTAGAGTGATGCGTTCCCGTATTGTGAATTGACGATTGACAGTTGAGTCTGAAATGTAGAAGAGTCCTATTGACATCTCGACCCTTAGACTGTATTGGCCTGGAGGATTATACGAAGCGCTTAGGTCAACAGAATAGATGCCTCCGCCAATATCCAACCAACTGTAGTAAATGGGATTTATTGGAGTCGCACCCTGAAATAGCGCAAGCGTCGCTCCAATAATGCCATCAGACGCTCCACCTGTAATGTCAGTCCATGTGACATTGAACTGAACATTGTCATTATATTGAGTTGGTGCAGGAGCAAGATACTCAAGAAATGTCTGTCGCTCAACAACAGTGATGTATACTATGATACCGGTTCTGTTCAAATAGAATGGCGAGCCAGCCCAAATCACATCCAATAGCAGGGCCCTTTTTCCGAGGGCTCCAAACTGTGATGTGTTGAACTCGAAAGTAAATGTCCCATCGGTTTCTGATACTGAGAATGTCACATTAGACGATATTGTGAGTGACGGGGAATCATAGATCAGACTGCTAGTTACTCCTGCAATGTCCTCGTAGTTAAAGGCAAAGGAGGCCATCTCCAGGTAGCTCGTCGGAGATGGAGGCACGACTGATACCAATGTATCACGGGGTAGAACACGCAGAGTGACAATGTCAGTTCGGTTCTGATAGAATGGTGCAACACCTTTTGACCAATTGACAAAGACGTTCATGTTAATGATGCCAGTTCTATCGAAGATTGAGGTGTTGAACTGGATGGAGTAGTTGCCAGGTTGAGTTAGAGAATAATCGAAAATGGCCACCTGACTGAGGTCTACAGATTCGCCTTGGAAAGAAACATAGACGAACACATTTCCGGTTAAATTGTCTATTCCTATTCCACTGAGCTCACTATAGAAGAACTTGTAGCTCATGATTTCTAGATATGGAGTGGGCGCTGATGCTTCATATAGCGTATAAGCAGATTCTAGTCCCACTATACTTGCAGTTGTGGCAAAGTTCTTGTTCTGGTACTTCGCAAAGGGTCCCATCCAATCTGCATAGACAGTGAATGTCTGAACGCCTAGGCCGAATTGATCAGCTGCGACCTGAATTACGTAGAAGCCTCCCCCCAAGGATAGGCTGCTTGAAACTACTGTGCCGCTGACATTTTCCACACTGAATGCAATATTAACTGAATCAACGCCGAAGTTATTGTCTAAATCCCCATAGTAGACAGAGATGTTAATTGTCCCCACATTACTTGTTGGCTGAATTGCGCTTGTTAATCGGAAATCAGTGTTGTGAGTTCTTATTGAAAAAGTGATTGTGAATATGCCAAATTGGTAGTTGGATCCTCTAGAGAAGTTGAAGGTGCATACAGTATTGCTTTGAAGAGAGTCTGAATCTGAAGTCTTGAAGGTTATTTGATATCTCTCCTGAGCAGGGATGTAGACAACAGAGAAGTTGTGCCAGGTAGACAAAACTCGCGTGTATGGTGCAGAGGAGTTGTCAACCGGCACATCGTGGTCAATATCCCAATAATCGACGTAGAAGACAGGCGAGTTGCCAATCGGTATGTCAAGAGCGCCAATAGAAGGAATCGCATAAGTATATGCAATTCGAATTCGGACTGTGAACGAGAGAGAGCGCGCCTCATATCCATTTTTAACAGCCCCTAGGCTGAATGCATGAGTGCCTTCCGCAAGACCAGTAACATCAAGCCATAGCGTGTAGATACCTGTGCCCTGGTCAACAAGCCCGTAGATGTTGATACTAGTATTGGTGATTGTTGCACCCGGTATGCCGAGTCCGCTCTCGATATCGGTATAGTTTAGAGTTATCTGAACATCAGTGGCAAAAGGAGTTGTCACCTGAGGATGAGTGGGTGATGTAAGAGATGTCTGGACCTCTGCATAGAAGAAACGAACAGTGACTTGTGCATCACCATGACTAGCATCCGATGGAAACAGGTAGATAGTTATTGTGAAGATCCCTGGTCCTAATTCAGAGTATGGAATAGTCAGTCTGTATCGTCCAATTCCATTCTCTGTTGTATCAATAGTGAATAGATATCCACCAGTAATTGAAAACTCTCCTTGAGTGAGTCCAGTGACAGGCGATCCGAAGCTAGTCCCAGGCTCACTTACATTCACACGGAGATCAATCCAGAAGTCACTTCCTTCGGCAAACACCAAGTCAGATGGATCGTGATAGAGTACTGTAGACCTGCTACGTATCTCAATGTTAAACACAAAATTAGTAGGATTGAGATATTTACCGCTTGTCACTACATTGACCACAAGAGTCACAGTGGTTTTTCCAACATCCCAGTTAGAGGAGTCAAGAACAACGTCATAGCTGCTTGGACTATTGAAAGTTTCAGAATCACTAGGCGGCCACATGAACATCAATGTACTAACTTCGCCTATCGGAACAACTTCCAATGCATCATGGTCCCAGAGGTACACACTCAATGGCGTCAGATTGCCATAAGGCTGAACAAATGATCCGGAGACTGAAACTGAAGTATGGCGTAGTCTTATTGTAATATCAAAGGAATAGGCCTGAGGAGTTGCGTACTTTATGTTAGCCATAGTAATTGTGAGAGTCACGGATTCTGTACCTACATCCCAAGTGTTTGTCGTCAAAGTGATGCTATAGCTAGTCCCCGGTCTAGTTTGGATGCCATAGGATGCAGGGTCAAATGAGAATTGACTCACAGCACTAAGTGGGACAGTACCTCCTGTGTCAAGGTCAAGGAGTATCACATCGAACTGTGTATTGAAACCATATGGCTGAACCAAGTCGCCTTGGATATTGACAGAGGTGAAGTGCTGCCTTAGGGTGAAGGTGATGTTGACACTGGCCATCTCAAGATAGCTCCCCGACAGCGTCGCATTGAAGATGTACCAATGTTGACCTAGACTGAGAGCCCCAGTAGGAATGGACACGCTATACTTCCCTTGACCCAAGTCAATGTGGGTCACAGGACTACCATCCAATGTTATTTCCGCACCAACAATTGGAGAACCATCATATATGTCTGTAAACGTCAGTGTTGCGGTGAAGTCAACATCAGCTGGAGTTGTTGTCACATCGCCGTAATTGAGATTCGTTTGATGGTATAGATCCACATTGAAGTACTCGGTTGCATCATTGTAGAACTGATGGGTGGATTGAAGATTGACACGCCATCGCTGAGCTGTCCTTAGGTTGTTTGTGTTCAACATCTTGCCATAGGTGCCAGTACCAAAATCATCCAATGTGATCTGAGTCGGAGCACCAGACACGGTCCAATTCAAGGTAACTGTCGCATCAGGCACACCTGCTGCCGTGATATCGTCAGTCAGCTCATATTCGACATAAATCCACTCGCCTGCTGTGGTAACAGTAAGGCGATCTCCAACTGCATCACTTGGTTCCTGCAATGTCAATGATGTATCATGCTTAACAATGAACTCTCGTTCGTAGATTCCAACGCTATAATCGACTGCGCTTCCAGAATCGTTGAAGAAGGCAGTTGCGGTCCACACTCCTGCGGCAGCTGTGTTATCGAGAGCCTTCACGAATGTAGAGTTGTATATCTGACGCGGTTGCTCTGACCCGATATTGTTGTAGAAGGCTGTTGGATTGTCCTGATTAACAAACTCAGTGAATAGCCAACCTGCTGAGCGTTCCACATTAGCAATTCTGATTTCATCAAACATTCCGTCGAAATATCGCAGTGGCTGGTCTGGGTCACCACCCCATAACCAATCTCCAGGATTTGCGATTTGAGTCCAGAATACTGGAGCCTGCTGAATTGTAAGAGTGATGGCACTCCCATCTACGTACATCTTCACTTCCTTTGTCGCGTAATTGAGGGTAACTGCTAGATGGTGCCATTGCTGATTAGTGAAGGGATTCGTTCCCAGATTATAATCTGAACCAACTCCGGCCCACGGGTAGAAGAAGTGATCACCGTCATTTTGTTGCGCCCATTCGAATCCATCATTCGGATTGCCATTGAATCGATTGCTCGTATCCATGATATTCTGCCATTCACCATCAGCTGCATTGGCCCACCAAATCCACAGTTGGATAGTTCCTGCAGTTGCGACAGTGTCCAGACTCGCGTCGTCCTTTAATCGTATCAAGTCATCGATCTCGTCGAAATCAAGGCCCTTGCCAAACATTGCATCAACTAGGTCTGCTGAGTTCATGGATCCTTCTGTTGTTCCATCGTTTCCGTAGGTGGTAGAGTCAAGTATCTCTCCTTTTGCACCAGTGGGAGATTCCTCCAGATGGTAGACACCAACATACTCTTCACCCCACACGGCTGATGGCTGCTCCTGTGGTCCAACAATTGAGTTACCGTAGTACATGGTGATGTCTGTGTCCACGAAATTGGACAAGTTGCCTCGAACCCAAGCTACAATGTGAGCAGACCCTGCTGCTACGGTATATTCCACAAGATCGTGGGGAATGACAACCCCATTCTGAACAAATAGAATGTCGTCACCATCAGCTTGAGCCCTATCATCCACATTAGCATCTGTGAAATCTAGAAGGAATGGGAAGTTGACAACATCGTCGTATACTTTCGTATTATCAATGGTGATTGCTTTACTGTATTGAAATGACGGAATCTCATGGGTGTCACTTCCAGCCGTGGGATGAGTGATGGGTGTACTCCAGGCAGATCCCGTTGGATCCGTTAGATAGAGCTGGGTTGCCGACCCGGCATGCCATAGGGAAGTTCCTTCAAATTGCATTGTATGGTTTGTCTGGAATTCTGCGGTCGAAGATAGTGATCCGCCAAATACTCCAAGCTGTAAATCACTCAGATAGTTGAGCCCCTCAAACTCCAAGGTCCAGACTCCATATACATCCACTGCGGCAGGCAGAAGAGTCAGTACTCCTCCTGTGTAGGTCCAATCAGCTGGATAGCTCTTTGATACGCCTATGGGATTGGTGACAGATGTGGGCCGCCACTCGGTCATTGGATAGCTTATTTGGACCTCCATCTTGGCTACATTGGGGAGGGGGGACACCAAAACCTTGGCTATCCATGAAACAGTGCTACTACCATTAACAGCATGGAAGGTAGTTCCCTCATTGAAGTTCTCATCAAGAGATTTTCCAAAACCCTCGAAGTCTAGGGCGAGTGTAAATCCGAGATTTACTGGGATTGAAGAGCCTGTTGTGAATTGAACTGAAGCATAAGTCACATCAGGAGTTGCCGCGTTGGATTGTTCAGAGCCCACAGAATAGAAGGTGGATGGATCAAGTTGGTTATTGAACTCCGTTTCGATCCAGCCATCAGACAACACCATCTGTGTCATCCGAATCTCGTCTATCTTCCCGTCGAAGAAACGGTTGTCGTATGGACCTGTCTGCCAGTTACCGATCACGAATGGAAGGATTGAATCCAATACCGTATCTCCATCCCTGGCCACAGACCTGTCAAATGTTCCGTTTACATAAAGACGCATTGACGCAGTTGCTGCACTCCAAGACCACGCCAAATAGACCCAGTTGCCTGGAGTCGTCAATGTAGTTGCGTCCACTGAACCTGAGGCACCACCTCCCGTGCCATCAGTGTTCATACGAACTCTGAACGCGGTGGCGCCATTAATTGCAAAATGAATTATAGCTTGAGTTCCGTCTGTGTTTGGCGCTTTGGAAAAGATACGATCATCCCCAACCACGTCTTGGCTTACCCATCCAGTAACGGTGAAAGAAGGCCACTCATCGGTGTCGATTTGACCAACCGTGATTGCATCATCTGATCCGTCGAAGTTGATTGAACTTCCTATAGCTCCTGCTACGCTTTGTGTATCAGTCATGCCTCCAATTGAATAACCATAATGCAAATTCCCCGAGCTATCAACTAGCGTTCCATTTGGCGCTTCATTCATGTGATGGACTATCTCGTAATCAGCAAAGACACCTTTTGTTTCTAGACTCCGAGCATCAGATCCTCCGTACAACATAGTGATGATTGTGTCTGTTGAACTTGATAGGAATGGAACTTTTACCCACGCTACGAGATGTGCCTCTGTTGGACTATAATTCTGGTCAAAGAACTCTATCTCATGCTCCACAAATTGACCATCTACCATGAAAGCAATGTCATCTCCACCCGGAAAGACATCAGTATGAAGGTCTGTATCGATGATATCAATCAATAGAGGAAAATCAGTGAGGTCAGCAGCAACCTTCGTGTAGTCAACAGTTATGTCCTTCTTGTACTTAAGAGTCCGACGAGCTTCCTCTCGGTCCACTAATACAACATCTTCTGCCAAAGGTACTCGATATGACACATAAAGCCGAGCATTGTCATCTGCGTCGTTGGTATCATAGATAGATCCTCTGATGTTGTTATAATATTGATAGTAAGTTGACCACATGTAGCTGACCATGAAAGCGACATATTGGCCACTTGACCAATCAGCTGAAGAAACCACATTCTGTAGCAGTGGCGCGATATCAGGAGTAGCGTATCGGACTCCATTAGTCCATGCAGACAATTGCCAATCGTAACTGGCAGCCAACCATGTATAGGTGTCCTCCAGATGGTATCCTCCAATTAGGTCATAGTAAGTAAATGACTCGATAGCTCCACCCCCGGCCATTTCACTAGATAGGTGGACTCTTCCCTGAACAACTCCCGATCCACCTGCAGATTGAATCTCGACATATGCATTCTCGATAACAGCACCCTTGGGAATATCCAAGGGGAACTGCAGCCCGAGCTCGTATGGACTTGAGGTATTCCAGAAGGTCCCCCAAAGACCAAACTCAGGTCGACCGTCATTATTGTACCCATCCAAATCGATACCTTGCGTAGAGTAGTCCCAGCAGTCACGCCCGTCGTTATCAGGAACGAATGTAGAGAAGTTTCCAGCAATGGACCCAACCACAGCTGTATTGTTAGCACTTAGACCTATTTGCTCAGGATATGGGCGCACATCCATTTCTATCTCAACTTCATCTATGTATACGAAGGCTTCTCGGTATGTACCCAACGGGCCAGAAACATCGGTAGCAAGTCCAATATTGAAAAGCAAAGAATCAGGGACCGTCACGGATGAGAGGTCAGCTGATGTGTATGTCACAGTTTCGCGAATCCATGTGTCGGTTGTGTCACCAAACTCGAAGACATTGAATTTCTCTTCGGCTAAATCACCTAGCTTGAAGAATAGATGAACTTGGTCGTACATATCAGAGGTGGAAAGAACGTAGTAATAGAAACTGATTCGAATCTCATAGAGGTCGCGCCATGGAGCGTGCAGAAACTGACTCAAGTAAATTGCATCATCAGGGGTGAGTGGATCGCTACTACCAATTGTTGCCTCAAATCGCCATGCGCGACTTCCACCATAACCACCGGAATAGTCGTTGAGTTCCCAATCACCATGCAGAGGATGGGCATCATCGTAATTGACGGACTTCACCAAAGTCCAGGAATCAGGCACATCAATAATATCATCGTAGAAGTTGATACTATTTCCTACATGCCATCGTTCATCATGCCAAGTGGTGAAGGAGGGATTGCGAAGATTATCCGTCACCGTCATTGATAACGAATCGACATCAACATCCAAACTGGTGCCTGTATAGCCGTTCGGAACTGACAAAGAACTTGTAGCTGATGTTGATGAGTCAATTTGTGCAGCGGTGCTATTCTCAAGAATCCCAGATACATAGGTAGATAGAGGATCTCCAGAGCCGCTCATGCTATCTCCAGCCAAGTAGCTAAACGGCGTGTCCCCATCGTTCTCATATGGACTGTAGGTTGATGCAGGATTGACCAACGGTGAATGTCCATTATTTGCGGGTGCTACAAACAGCAAGACTAAGAATATAGCTAAGAAACTACCTTTCCTCAAAGGCATAGACCTCCATTGCCAATCCTCTCTCATGACTCCGACATGGTCACTAGCGTGCAGCCGGTGGTGCTGAGCAGGTTGATGGATTACACTCGTACATAATAAACAATGGCGTGCCAATATGGTTCTTCAGACAATCGCCCTTGACGCTTTTTCGACAACTCGAATAATGCTAATGAGTTTACTACAAAGAGATTCGCGGATGGTTTTACTAGATGTGCCCCTAAGCCTTGAAGAGATAGGAGTGGTATCCCACAAATTGATAGTCCAGCCGATCCTTCATGTCGGCAAGCATATCAAAAACGCTATTCTCGTGATGATCACGAGGGTGAACACCTACTTGAACCGAGCCACCCAATTCTATCTCCAGCAATTGATTGGTGAACGATGTCGATTTCATACCTTGACTGACAAGCAAGTCAGCCGTGGTCAAGACCGAAGAGTCAGAAAAACGATGAATGCTGTTGCCTATTGCACAATAGCTCATCCTTGCATCTTGCGCCGCGCCAGCAACCCGCTGGGGTGCTTTCCATAATGGGGGCACAAATCCTACCGGGTTCTTCCCGATATGGTCAGAAATCAATGCCTTTCCAGATTTCATCCTGGGAAGGACACGGTCTCTATCCATTTTCTGGAACTCATCCATCGAGCCAGATTTTGTGAAATGGCTATATCCATGAAGGGATATTTCCAAATCTAAAGATGCGAGAAACTCGCAGAAGAGAGGACTGTTCTCAAGACTATTGGACTTCTTGAGTGCGTACATGGGAGTCACGAGCAGAGTGAAATCTGAAATTCCGAGGTCAATCAACATGTCGTATGTCGCGACAACATCATCCTCAAAGGCAGGGCTCACATCATGTAGAGAAAGAATGGCTATTCCATCCTCAACATAGCGCGGTCCCTTGCTCACTCAGCCCCCCCCTTATAGTGGCACTCTGTAGCTAGATGAACACCACTCTTCTCTGAACTCATCTCTCGTCTAGGTCCAACTAGGTCCCACGTGTCCATTGCTTGTACGCAAGGTCCATGTCCTTTTCAGTTATAGTCTTGCGTCCAGCATGGTCCGTGAGCTCATATGCCCGCTTGGCCAGATTCTCACCAATCTCTTCAAGAATCTGTGCTAGTCGCTCTGCACCCTTGTCACTGACTCGTCCGGCACCTGCTTTTCTGATTAGTCTGTCTACGGGTGCTACTGGTATAATCCTGTCTTTTCTTGACCTTGGCAACGCTTCTCTCTCCGCGTATTTCGCATACACTGGGGCTGTTCGTAGCTGGACGATATTTAAAGCCTCTCACATCTCCGTATGATAGCTTTAGAGGCCTAAGAGGGCCCCCCTGAGGCTCTTGAGGTTTCTAGTAAGAGCAAAGTGAAGCGCGCCTATCCCGTTCTCAGTGTGATTATGCGTGCTTGATCAACTTGCTTCTTCAAAACATCCAAGGTCATATTCTCTTCCGCTTTTTCGACCTCGTCAGATTTTCCTCGAGTCACTGGATATTTCGGTGCAAGTGTGCAGCAAGATAGACCTTCCTCTGCAAACCTGTAAGTCCCAATCTTCCGAGCCAAAGCTTCAATGTCTGATTTGTCATCCCCAGCGCATGGCCGGAGTATAGGAAAGTCGCAGACTGCAGTATTGATTGCTCTGAGATTCGTTGTAGTCTGGGAGGCCTGCTCTCCGATAATTTCGCCAGTGACGATTGCATCTGCATCCTCTATGATAGCGATCTCTCTCGCCATTCTCAGCATATTCCTCTTGCAGAATATACAGGTCATTTTCGGAGGGCCATGGGTTTCAGCCTGGCTGAGATCTTCCCCATGGGGGACAATGTACAACTTGACCTCGAAGTTGTGGATGTAGTTTGCCAGTAGCTGCGCCTGCTCTGTTACTGTGGCGCTGCAGTCATTATTGGCGTAAGGCGTGTTGTCAAAGTTGACAAACACGGGAAGGCATCCCCGCTTCATCACCTTGAAGGCGGCGATAGGAGAATCCAGACCGCTTGATAGAGTACAAACCACCTTTCCCTGAGACCCAGTTGGCATTCCCCCTACTCCTTCGATTGTGTCTGTAAAGAGGTAGGCCCTCTGATTTCTCACCTCAACATAGATTGACTGCTCTGGGGATGTGAGGTCAACCGCGAGCTCTAACTCTGGAAGACCTGTAAGGATTGCAGCACCAAGCTTCTCCCTGATATCCTGACTAGAGTAATCATGTGTTCCAACTCTTCTAGAACCGACTGCAAAAGATTTGCTTTTGGCGAAGGTTTTCCCAGCCATCTCAAGACCAGTCTCAAGAATAGTATCTAGGTTGGATTGAATCACAACTACAGGAGAAACGGACACAATTCCAAATATGTTTGCAGCAATTATGCTCGCTTCTTGCGTCCTTTCAGTTACAATAAAAATGCGCCCGTACTCCCTACGGATTTTGGTAAACTCAACACCAGCCTCCAGCAGTGCCGCCTTGATGTGCCTGATTAGCAGATCTTCCATGCGCTTTCTCGTCTGTTTGGATTTAATTCCAATTTCGCCATATCTGACAAGAACTTCGGAGTAATCTGGACTCATATCAAGGATCCTCGGGACAGACAATTTGACTTGATGTTCACGAATAAATCATTTCCAAGGGGAAGTGAAATAGGGGACAACCTTATCAGCTTGATGCAATATGTCAAGAAAAGCAGGCGGGGCGAAATCATTGCGCATAAAGGTCGCTTCAATGAGAGATGCTGATACCGCAGCATTGGCAAAAGTGGCATACCAAGCAAGACAGGCTTCAGAGAGAGGGAGCCCTGATCTTTCGGTTGCGAGATTCAAAGAAGCACTTGACGCAGCCACAGACGATAACAATCTGAAGGTGCTTCTCTGCATGTCCGATAGGTCAGACGATTTGTTGGGTTGGCTCAGCCTTTACACAGGATTTGCGAGGATGGTCTTCATTGGAGAGTGGCATCCTGAGGTCTTGCCAAGTGATAGCTACGGAGTTGTGGCGAGGAAGCTGATTCGGGAGGCAAAGAAGGCAACAAGGAGAATGGGAAAGGAGAGACTGGAGGTTCAGTTCAACAAAGTAACAAGTAGGATCAGACCACTTCTCCAAAGATATGAGGGTTGGTATAGGGAAGAACGATTTCGATATGCAACGGAAGAAACCTACATGGAAGCCGCAATCACTGACAAAATGCCTAAGTTTAATGAATTGGATGGCCTTACAATCAAACCAATTTCCGAGGTCAGCAATGAAGACCTCTTCGAACCGTTCTTCGACTCATTCTTGGATAGCAAAGATGGTCTTTTTCTTTCTCTGACAAAAGACCAGCAAATAGACTCCTTCAATTATTGGTTCAGTAGAACAAGACAGTTTGTTGACGACGCCACACTGTGCGTGATAGATAATGATAGAGTGACTGGATTCATTGTAGTGAGAGAGGAGGAAGGGAAAGCGCATGTGGGGCCAATTGGAGTCCTTCCGAAGCATAGAGGCAAGGGCATTGCCCGCAATCTTCTTGCAAGGAGCATGGCTTCCATAAGACTACAAGGGTTCAAGAAAGTCGCCTTGGAGATGGATATCTTGAACACCCCGGCTATGAATCTCTACAAGCAATTTGGATTCCAATCCATCCACAATTCTGTTTACTACTACTGGAATGCCAAATGACCAAAGAGTCCCAAGCGTTCTTATCTCATGAATGACCAGAAGCAGTAAGATGATAGTAATAGGTGTCGATGTGGGCGGCACATTCACTGATATCATAGTTTCCAACACAGCCATAGGCCACAGCTATGTTCACAAAATACCATCTACTCCGGGCTCTCAGGATTTGGCTGTCCTAGCAGGGATAGAGGAGATTCTGTCTGATCATGGGATCGACTCTGAAGATGTGACTCTTGTGGTGCACGGGACAACCGTGGCAACAAATGCCATGTTGCAAAGGAAAGGCGCTGATGTTCTTCTGTTAACTACAAGTGGACTGGAAGATGTTCTAGAGATTGGAAGACAGAATAGAGTGGAGATTTATGACTTCACTGCGGCAAGGCCCAAGCCGCTTGTTGACCGTGACGATCGTATTGGTGTGGCAGAGCGTCTTGATAGTGAAGGCACCCCAATTATTGACCTTGCAGACGCAGAAATTCAGAGGGTAAAGTCACTAGTAAATGATAGAAAGCCTGACTCAGTAGCGATATCTCTTCTTTTCTCATACTTGAACTCCAAGCACGAAGTAGCATTATTGGAGGCGCTTCGGGGAGTCCAAAACACCTACATAGTTGCTTCATCAAAGGTCCTTCCTGAGTTTCGTGAGTATGAACGGACATCCACTACAGTGCTTGAGGCATATTTGGGTCCGTTAGTTCTGGATTATCTTAGCCGTTTGGACACCTCAATCAGAGCAGTTTGCCCCAAGACAAAGCTTACAGTAATGCAATCCAATGGAGGCACTGTTCTCTGTTCACAGACCCATGGAGGAGCTATAGGGCTGGCAATTTCGGGGCTTGCTGGAGGTGTGATAGGAGGTTGGGAGATCGCAAAACAGGGAGGAGTCAATCAAGCGATCACTCTAGACATGGGGGGCACATCTTGCGATATTAGCGCCATCATGAATCATGTGATAGTAAGACCAGATAATGAAGTTGGGGGACTTCCTGTTAGAATGCCATCAGTAGATGTAAAGACAATTGGAGCTGGGGGAGGGAGCATCGCATGGATTGACCGCGCGGGGGTGCTACATGTCGGCCCACAAAGTGCGGGAGCGGACCCGGGACCTGCATCCTATTCACAGGGAGGTACAGACGCGACTATAACTGATGCCAATTTAATATTGGGTCGACTGAATCCAGATTTCTTTGTAGGAGGGAAAATCAGCCTTAGCAAAGAGAATGCTTCAGAGGCTCTGAGGAGAATCGCCAACAGCCTTGATATGTCATTGGATGAAACTGCTCTGGGAATCATAAGAATCTCAACCAACAACATGGTTCAAGCGATTCGAGAAGTCACTGTTGAGAGAGGGAGAGATCCTCGTGACTTTGTCCTTGTGCCGTTCGGAGGAGCTGGACCCACTCAGGCTGTCGATATCGCATCTGCTTTAGGGATTGATACGATCCTTGTTCCCCCGAATCCTGGTATCACCTCAGCCTTGGGTCTCATTTGTGCAGACCTTCGTGTTGACGTGATGAGGACAGGGATGATAACTGGCAATGATGCGTCTTCGAAGAGAATCAGGGAGATTCTAGAGGAACTGTCTGAGGAGGCCCAAGCTCATCTTCTCGAGCAGGGAGCTATTCAAGAAGACATTGCTCTTCAATGGTCAGTCGATATGCGATACAAAGGCCAATCCCATGAAATCAATGTTACAGTGCCGCTTGATGCCAAGGACATCACCGGAACCTCAGCAAAGGGCTTTGAAAGCGCGCATGAAAGAAGCTATGGCTACAGAATGAAGGATCGAGAGATTCAGTGGGTCACGGCAAGAGTCACAGCAAGATCTCCGCAGTCAAAATGGAAGTTTTCAAAGCCATCGATTGATGGCGATGGCAAGCCGGTTGACTCCAGGGAAGTGGTTGTTGGAGTATCCAAAAGAGTTGAAACCGACATATTTCGGCGCGGGAAGCTTGCTCTTCACCAGAAAGTTTTGGGTCCTGCAATAGTTGAGCAACTAGATACTACAATATACATTGCGCCGGAATGGGAAGGACAGCAGAAGAGAAACGGTTCTCTATGGTTGAGGAGGGCAACACAATGATAGAAGATCCCATTGCTTTCGAAGTAATCAAGAATGCCCTCGTATCAGTGTCCAGAGAAATGAGTTTGGCTCTGAGAAAGACTGCATTTAGCCCCAATATCAAAGAACGACGTGATTGCAGCTGTGCTGTATTTGATACTGATGGCAGATTGGTCGCGCAATCTAAAGACATCCCGGTTCATCTGGGTGCTATGCCTCTCTCCGTTAGAGCATGCATAGATGAAATAGGTGATGCCATTGTTGAGGGGACAATGGTGTTACACAATGACCCATTTTCGGGAGGGTCTCATTTGCCTGACCTGACACTGGTAGCACCAGTCTTTGATGGCGATAAGTTAGGAGGTTTTGTTGCCAACCGAGCACATCATGCCGATGTTGGCGGGGAGAGTCCTGGTTCTATGCCTGGGCTATCTGTTTCAATTCAAGAAGAAGGGGTGATAATAAAGCCAAGAATTGTTGTTCACAAGGGCAAGTTGGAAACTGATGCAATATCAGATTTGCTTAAGGCAACTCGGACTCCTGATGAAAGGTTAGGGGATTTGAGTGCACAGATTGCCGCTAATCATGTAGGGATAGCTAGACTTCATTCTGTTGCGAGTGAACACGGATGGAGCACTCTGACTCAATCCTTCAGGGAGCTCATTGACTATTCAAGAGAGATGATGGCGGAGAGGCTTGCCAATTATATTGAGCTGCAATCCGAGTTCACTGACTTCATGGACAGCGATGGAGCTGGGACTTGGGAGGTACCAATTTCCGCAAGCATAGCAATCAAAGAACGAAAAGCCACAATCGATTTTGAAGGGACGGCTGACCAAGTCAGAGGGAACATCAACTGTCCACTCGCATCAACTCTCTCTTCTGTCTACTACGTCTTTGTGGTGCTATTCGGTAGTGACATTCCTACAAACGAGGGCTGTTGGAGCATTTTGAATGTTAATGTCCCAGAGGGCTCACTTCTCAATCCCAAATATCCTGCGGCGGTATCAGCTGGAAATGTTGAAACCACGCAAAGGATCGTTGATGTCATACTTGGTGCGATGGCATCAATTGCTCCAGAAGAAACTCCTGCGGCCAGCCAAGGAACAATGAACAATGTAGCAATCGGCGGCATTGACAAGCAATCAAATACTCCATTTTCATTCTATGAGACCATAGGGGGTGGAGTGGGTGCAATGCCGGGGATACATGGAGAGAACGGGATTCATACTCACATGACTAATACCTTGAACACTCCTATTGAGTCATTGGAAGACTCATACCCGCTCCGAATCTGGCAATATAAGATCAGGCGAAAAACTGGTGGAGCGGGCAAGTATCATGGTGGAAATGGAATTGTTAGGGAAATTGAACTCCTCTCAGATGATTGCACGGTGTCAATCCAATCTGAGAGACGGGAGAGCAGACCTTGGGGTCTCAATGGTGGGAAGGCTGGTGTTTCGGGGAAAAACAGCGTAGAGTACGACGGTCACGTACATGAGCTGCAAGCCAAGACCACAGTGACTGCTCCGAAAGGAGCCATCATCCGTATTGAAACACCAGGCGGAGGAGGGT
>JBHLLF010000046.1:0-20099 GCA_048885865.1 Candidatus Hermodarchaeota archaeon | reverse complement strand
AACATATTCATTCCTCGGAATGTTTCGCCATCCACTCTGCTCTCATAGAGTCCTCCCGGGAGTTGCCATTTGCCGACGAAATTAGGCTGCATTGAAAGAATCAGCCCAAGGCTAACAGCTCGACGTATTTGCCACTCACTAATCATCTCAGCATGCTCAATTCGATGCCTCTGCTCTCTAATCATTGATTTATCCTTCAGGTCTTCAAAGGCAGCTATCACCATCTCAATGGCGGCATCACCAATGGCATGTGTCACAGTCTGTATGTTGTTCTTGATTGCTTTCTTGATAATCTTCGAGTATTCTCTCTTATCCATCAGCAACCTGCCTTTGCTACCCTTGTTTCCCTTATATTCCTTAGACATGCAGGCAGTTTCTGCTCCAATTGAGCCATCGGTGAATATTTTGACTCCCCCTATTCTCACCATTGGACTTCCCATTCCAGATGAAAGCCCCAACTTAATCAGGTGATTTATCTGATCGACTGGCGGATTGAAGACGGTGCGCACTGTAAGGTTGTCATTTCGTTCAACTTCGCGGAGATGTCGAAGTGTACCAGATGCGGCGTTGTCTACTACTGTGGTAATTCCAAGCTGATTGGCAATCCTGTTTCCCGCAATGATGCCCTGTTGAATCTCATCATCGGTTTTCGGGATCTTCCCATGAATCCCCTCAATGTCCTTGAGGACTCCATTTGGATTTCCCTTGGTATCCTTCATGACCCCCTCTTGGTCTACTGGAATCCCTAGCTTCTCGAGACCAAGAGTATTGGTTGAAACAAGATGCCCGTCGATTCTGGTGGCAAAGATAGGGTGCGTTTTGGACACCTTGTCCAAGTCTTTGGCATTGAGGTACCGCTTCTTCGGCCATTGGCTCTCGTCCCATCCGAATGCAATAACCCAGTTTCCTTCCTTATAGACAGGCAGTGCATCCTTCAATATCTGGATGGCTTCTTCCAAGGAAGTTGCATCATGAAGATGGACGTGATTTGATTTGTACCCATCTCCAGTAAAATGAGTGTGTGCGTCAACAAATCCTGGAACTGCCGTCTTCCCTCCAAGATCGATGACTCTTCTCGCACTTGGCACCAAGTCGGCAATCAAATCATCGTCGCCAATTGCTAGTATTTTGTAGCTCTTCACAGCCAAAGCTGTTGCCTTCGGATTGTGTGGGTCCATCGTTATGATATTGCCGTTGAATACGACAAGGTCTGCCTCTAGTTCCAAAGATTGGTGCCTCCAATTGATGAAGGATTTCAGGATACTGATATATCCTACTTCTTGTGTTGCGCCCGCCCTGATTTACATGCGATTGTTGATTACTCTTTGCCCTACATCTACTTCTTAGGAACCTTGTCCCAATCAGCTAGGAATCTCTCAATGCCGATGTCTGTCAAAGGATGTTTCACCATCTTGTCGAGAACTGCAGGAGGAATGGTTGCTATATCGGCTCCCAGCAGTGCAGCCTCATAGACATGGATTGGGTGCCTGATGCTGGCAACGATAATCTCTGTGTCAAAGGCGTAGTTTGAGTAGATTTGCACGATGGCTTCAATGAGTTCCATTCCAGTGTGACCTATATCATCTAATCTACCAATAAAGGGTGAAACAAATGTTGCACCTGCCTTGGCAGCTAGAATGGCCTGGTTTGCGCTGAAGCACAGAGTGACATTGGTCTTGATACCTTCATCTGCGCATACCTTGGTGGCCTTGAGTCCTTCCCATGTGAGAGGCACCTTGATTGCGGCGTTGTCAATCCAGCTATTAAGCTCTCTAGCCTCTTTGAGCATGCCCTCTGCGTCTTCACTCACGACTTCCAAGCTTATGGGGCCTTCAACAAAAGAAGCTATCTCGTCAACGATTTTTCTAAAGTCTTTCCCTTCTTTTGCGACCAGAGATGGATTTGTGGTCACACCATCCACCATGCCACGTTCGTGTGCCTTTCGTATTGCATCGACATTCGCAGTGTCAATAAAGAACTTCAACTTGTCATCATCTCCCGTCTATGGAGTTATTGCTGGGATGAACTACTATACTCGATTAAAACGGTTCGGTTAGGCAGTATCGAGCAGCGCTTTGAGTTTTCTGACTTCTTGCTCTATGTTATCAGCTTTGAATACTGCTGAGCCGGCAATGAAGAAGTCGGCACCTGCCCTGCGAATGCTCGCTATGTTATCTTTCTTTACGCCTCCATCAATTGCAATGCGAACTTCTGGCTTATAATCATCAAGCAAAGTTCTCAGTTCAGTTATCTTCCCCGTAACCGGCTCTATGTAGGATTGTCCCCCGAATCCGGGACACACACTCATGAGTAGAACTGAATCGAGTAGGTCTAGAAGCGGCATGACGTGGGAAACTGGAGTTCCAGGGTTCAGAGTTATACCCGCTTTCCCTCCAAGATCTTTGATGAGCTGTACTGTTCTATAGACATCGTAAGAAGCCTCGATATGTGGATAAAGGATTTCTACACCAGCATCGAGGAACTTGGGTATATACTCCCTTGGCTTTGTTATCATGAGGTGAGCATCTAATGGAACATCCGTGATGCGTTTCATGGTCTTGGCAATCATTGGTCCATATGAGATATTGGGCACAAAATGCCCATCCATTATGTCAAGATGGAAGTAGTCTGCTCCCCCTTTCTCAGCGGCTTTGATATCTCGCTCCAAGTTTGCGAAGTCAGCAGAGAGAATTGATGGTGCCAACAGTGGTTTCATCGTCCAATCATCCATTAATGACTAGTTCTGCCTAAGCGCAGCTTCAGTGGATTGGCCCATGTCCGTGTATTTTAAGCTTCGCCAAGTGTGGCTAAACTAATCAATCCTTCAATACCTTGGGAGCTTGGCTTTGAATCAGGACAAGCTCTACCATCATCACTGCAACCTGAGTGGCCAGACTGATAATGTGATTCCCAGTTAGAATCATTGCTACACCATAGCCTACTAGTGGCACAATCCCGACTACTGCTCCAATGATTGCAGCAAGAAAGGTCATGCCAGAGTCTGCCACTACACTAATGGAAACAGCGCGACCATCACCTCGCTTCCAATATGTGAAGGCGCCTACAGCTAGTGCGACGGTATATCCACAAGGAATCTGAACCAATGGAATGAGAGGTATCAAGGGTGATGTCAATGGAAACAATGACAGGAGAATAGAGACCAATATCATTGATCCCACATATGGGAACATAGCCATAGCAACTTTGGCATTCAGCATCTTCCTTGATCTGATGGGAAGTCCAGCCTGAATTGAGGCTCCTTGAGTGTCAAACATCATGACCGAGATGATTGTAATTCCAGCAAAGAAGTTGCCATATTCGACGGAAACGAGAGCCGTGAGACTTCGTAATGCCTCGGACTCAGACCAGCCTGCCATCATTGGATAGAGGAAGACTGCCAGGAATAGCGGGATGATGAATACAAACGAAGAGCCAATATTTCGTGTCGCTAGTTTGAGATCCTTGTTGATGATTGACCTTAGAACTGTCTTTGTCTTCAGTGTGATTTCACGCAGCTCAAGAGTCCTTTTACTCGATACTCCTCCCACAGTGACCCGTTGGAGTGCATTACCTGTTCGCCGATAAGATATGACTGCTAGCATTGCATACACACATGAGGCACCTAAAGCTGCAAGGATAGTGGCGTAGGGTAGTGCAAGGCCGAACTGCACTGCAGACGCCAGGAATCCAAACGAGAATGGAAATAACAAGGCTAGAAATGATGATCCTTGATTGCCTATTCCAGTAGACAGGTCAGCAATGAAATGAATCAGAGGGGACAGCCAGCTACCCATGCTAAACGCGACTACCATACCAAGTGCAAGTCCTATTGATGCTGACACTCTGACGAGCGTATTCGCTTTTGAGCCATCGACTTGAAGGGACTGCCTTCGAAACCAAATTGCGAGCTTTGTCAATGCTCCTAATGCGAGTGACACAGTTGCAGCGCACCCAGCAAGTGCCACAAGAGCAGGACCTGATCCTATTGCGATAAACGTGATCACTGGAAAGATAGTGAGAATCAGAATTGTTGGTGCGATGAACACTCTGATGAAGGCAAGTAATGATAGCTCATCGAGGTCTCTTTTGCTTAATGGCAGAGTTGCAGGGAAACTGATAACGTCAGCAGTGAAGAAGCCGGTGGTCACAGACAGATTGAGGAATATCAACAATACAAAGCTGAGAACTAGGAAGAGCGAGAGTCCTACTGCCAACCGTGTCTCGGGAACACCGATGCTGTCATCTACAAAAGCCATAACTGCAGTTAATACGGCTAGCGAGAACACAAGAGCAGTTGTTATGAAAGTACTGAATCGGCTGCTAGACTTTATACTTCGAGCGATTTTCTCCGGATTCTCTTTCACCCTCGCAAGGTTCGATGGATTCATCTCCAGATAACCTTTGAACCTCACCTCTCCTGAAATGATTCCTGCAAGTTTCCATCGCTCTGAGAATTTCACTATGCAAGTGCCTCCCTAAGTTGGTCGATACCCTCGCGTACCTCATCTTCCTGCTCAGTCAAGGCCAAGAAGACTTTCTCCAGAGTTGCACCCTCTCTCTGTGAAACACCTCGTAGCTCTTCAAGTGTGCCGACAGCAACTAGCTCGCCTTCATCAAGGATTCCTACTCGGTCGCACATTGCCTCAGCTACTTCCATGATATGTGTGCTCAACAATACAGAGCCGCCGTTTTCAGCGTGAATTCTTATGACATCCTTCATGATCGAAGCTGTACGAACATCAAGTCCAGAGAATGGCTCGTCAAGGATTAGGAGCCTAGGTTTGTGAAGGAGCGCTGCGATGAGCATCGCCTTCTGCTTATTTCCCTGCGATAAGGTCACGACCATTGCATCATAATACTTCTCAAAATCAAGAGCATGCACAAATTCCTTTACACGCTTGCTAGCTTTCTCTTCTGGAAGTTCTCTAACTGAAGCTATAAACTCGAACATCTCTCTCGGTGTCAGGGACTCGTAGAGCTGCTGTTCCTCAGGCACATACCCTACGATTTTCTTGACACCAATGGGGTCCTCTTTCGAGCTGATTCCAAAGACATGTGCTGAACCTGAGTCCGAATCCAAAAGACCCATGAGGACTTTGATAGCTGTAGTCTTCCCTGCTCCATTGGGTCCCAAGATTCCGAATATCTCTCCTTCCTGAACCTCAAATGAGACATCGTTTACAGCTATTAGTTCTCCAAAGGATTTCACAACATTTCTCATGCTCACAGCATTAGTCATTTTGACTTTCGTCTCCAATTTCCATTTTCTTATTCTCTCGACCTGTTAGGTGCACTCTTCTCTTCACTATTGACCAATAGGCATAGAAAAGAATCCAGGCAGTGGTGGGGATAAGCACCAGAAGAAAGAACTCGGGTATTGCAAACCACATGTAGACATTCATCACAACGTATACGCATATATTGCTGAAGAGAGCTCTTCTCTGCCAGCCCTTCCGTGAAACGACATTCACTGCATATAGTGCAGCGAAGCCTGCTTGATTGAGAGTGTAAAGACCATCACTATTCCTCTCTACAATGGGTGCCATCTTCTTAAGATGAAAATCCAGGAGGCCACTGCTTGAAATCCGTAATTCCCTCTTAAGATCTGCAAATCCGATAGGCTTCTTTGAGAGAGTCTTGAGAATGTCTATTCTCAATGGGTGAGAGATTGCCTCAAACACTTCATCCGAGCTCATTTATCATCACGTATGACTTGACAAAGTTGCATATTATTCTATCAACCTTGACCAGCAAGTCAAGAAACGTTGACCACGCTTGCGATACTTTCTCTTCTGATGTTATAACCTAACGCACCAACGCAAGTGATTGCATAGATTGAATTGGGGCTCACCTCTTGGATCGTTTGACCACAGATGCCGTGATGCCAAGCAAGCAGTATAGTATCATGATTATCACAGGTATGATTTCATCTAGAATGGATGCATTATAGAAAGCCACTGCTCTCGCTGCCTCCACATAATATGTGAGAGGAAAGAAGTAAGGGACCAAGGCGATGTATGATGGCATCTGACTCAAGGGGAACAAGAGTCCAGATAGGAACATCTGGGGGAGGATGAAGACGAGCATGAGCTGTATCACCTGCAGTTCATTTTTCATTCGAACCGAAATTGCCAGTGCAAGTGTGACAGATCCTATTGCCAAGAGAACAACTAGAGGAATCAACAATAAGATAGACGAAAGTATTCCTGGAGAGATGTAGATTATTACAATGCTAATGACTATTGTCTGAATTAAGAGAACGCCAATGAACGCAACAGAGTACCCGAGTACAATCTCAAGATCTGATAAGGGCGTACTTTGCATTCTCTCCAATGTGCCTTGTTGTCTTTCTCGTAGGAAGAAAATTCCTGGAATAAGAAAACCGAAGAAAACACCCATGAATCCAATAATAGCTGGGCCCATAATTTCTATCATTTGCATTCCTGCTTCTCCATAGACATATGTAAGATCCACACTGGTTTCACTCTCTCGCCCAAAAGCCTGGGAGATTGATTCAGATAGTGACATCTGAATTGCCGTCAATGCTGAAGCAGCTTCTGCGGCTTGTATACCATTCATGAATAGATCTATGGGCTGTTCTTCACCACTTATCGTGGCTTTTGTGAAATTAGGACCTATATAGATCCCTGCCACTACAGATCTGGATTCGATTAACTCCACAACTTCCTCAGGGCTATCACACATGGTGATAGACACATTACCATTTTCTGACAAGGTGTCTTCAAGGATTTCACCAATCGTAGTTGTGAATCCAACATCTTCATTCACAAGAGAAAGGTTGAATGATAGGTCAATCGGACTTGGAGGAATTGGTACTGAGAATGTTATGTTACGTTTTATCTCAACGCCTCTGCTGCCAAATACCTCGCTGGCAGCCTGTGTAGTGACATTTCCTATCATTGCTAGAATATAGTTTGCTTCCATCTCGCTAGTCACATTAACATGCAATTCGAGCGTGACATTTCCACCTGTTAGAAGGCCCTCTGTAAAATTGAAGGGCAATAAGAGAACTGCTTGTATCGATTCTCCAAGATCATCAAAAGCATTAGCACGAAACCTCTCAAAGACTGTCACATTTTCATTTTCTTCGAATAAGGATACTACAGTGGCTCCAAGGCTCTCTTCAAGAGGGGTATCCTGAATGCATACAGCCGTTGGGACATTTACAACCTCTCCTGAAAGAATGAATGACCACAGGAAGGTGATCAGTAATGGTGCAAGAACCATTAAGGCAAGAGTTGGTCGGTCTCGACGAATCTGACGGAAGATTCTCCGTATCATTGTACCAACACGGTGAGAGCTGATACTGCGACTCATTGTCGCGACCTCCTGACATAATAAGCGAATGCCTCCTCAAGACCAGGTTGCTTCACAACAAGGTCCTTCATTTGGAAATGAGCTCGTGTTAGAGCCTGAAACACTTTGAATTTGACATCACTGTCTGCTGATTTTATAGTGAATCGGTTTCCTTTGATTTCAGTGGGAGCTAGATTCTCCAAGATGCTCTTTAGCTGAGTGGAATTGCTAGGGTCAATAGTGCCAGTGATTGTACTCTCAAGAGGCAGAGAACCAATCAGGTCGTCCGAATGACCATGAGCGATTAATCTTCCCTCAAAGATCATAGCAACATTATCGCATCTCGTTGCCTCATCGAGATAGTGTGTTGTCATAACAATCGTCTTACCTTCATTAGCAAGATTGTGGAAATGATTCCAAAATTCCAATCTCAATTCGGGGCTGACCCCCACTGTGGGCTCGTCAAGGAATATTACTTCGGGATCATGAGCTATTGCACAAGCAAGACTCACTCGTTGAATTGTGCCACCACTGAGCACATCCACTGTACGGTCTAGTGATTCTGTAATCCGAGTGAATCTGGCTGCCTGCTCGACTAGCTCCTTTCTTCTTTGCTGATTCTTGACTCCATAGCTAGATGCAAAGAAATCGAGATTTTCTCGTGCGGTCAAATCGGGGTAGAGCGATTTGAGCTGAGTCATGTATCCTGTACGGGCTCGTTCCTCAGTGGAGAGACGATTTGACTGTGTTTCTCCAATGTAGCAATTTCCAAGTGTTGGAGCTAGAATACCAATCATCATACGTACAAGAGTTGTCTTTCCTGCGCCATTCGGTCCCACCATACCAAGAATCGTTCCTTGGGGAACATCAAGAGAGATATTGTCAACCGCAACGATATCTTCGAAATGCTTAGTCACATTGACAGCCCGAATCACCTTCCAATCCTCCAGATGTCCTTCTTAGCAAATCCCTTGACTAATGATATTCTTCGATATGCATTCTATCCTATTGAATCTAGTCAAGAACACGCAAGTGATTTTGCTTCGGGATGGCTACATGCTTGCTGAGAAGTGAGAACCGAATTAGCTCATGCTATAGCTGATGGAAGGAGCGCGGCCAATAAAATGCATGAGATAATCATGAACTATTAATATTTAGACAATATTCCCTTTGATACAAGATATAGAGGATAGCTATCCAAATCGGATTTATGGGATCAAATCCCAGCAACAAGAAATCCAAAGCAATACCGATTGAGAAGAATGCTAGAAGATTGTTCGAACCTGACCATAGAAGATCTAGATAGCGCTTTTCACTTCCATTAACTTCGCAAGCGTAAAGCTGAAGCATAGACGGTGCAAGAAACGCATACAATACTGCTATGAATAGAAACCAAGATTCAGCATACACCATGAGGAATAGGAATATCACATCAGTGAAGTGATGAAGATAGTTCTTCTCGGACGCAGGCGTTCTAACAAATCTGTAGTAGCTTCTTACAAATATGAAACTACCAATGACCAACATAATCATCAAAACAATAGTAGTGTAATCACCCAAGTTTAGAATATCAACCAATAGTTGTGTGATACTCGTACTGTGTTGATAGGGTAACCCACCCGAGAAGTTCACCTGCACAAACTCGTCAATCGCACTCGGAAATGCAATGAAGTACACAACGTTTGGTAGCATTGTGGCTAGGAATCCCAATGTTGTTCCAAAGACGGGTCTTAGGGGGACATTGAGACTAAATCTCTCTGTGAATGAAATTGGAATTATAAAGGAATAAAGAACGATAAAGAATGGTTTCAGCACCGTTGCAATACCTATGAGTGCTCCAATGAAGAGGAATCTACGAACAGAATCATCATCATTTGTTTGAAGAAGGTATAACGCCAGAAGAACGATGAATATTGCTAGATGTGTTATTTGGCCTAAAACTAGATTGATGATATGAGGCGGCGTGATGAAAAGAATTGCTAGTGTCTTCTCGAAGTTCTTTGTAGAAGTTGTTACTCCCAAATGCTGACAAATTGAGAATACAAGGAAAGCAATTCCAAAGTTAATCATCATCATCAAGGAGATATTAATCAAGTATAGTGGCATTAAAGGGATAAGCGAGAATATCGCCATAATGGCAGCAAACGAAGGAAGGTATCTGTATGGTAACTCATTTGGAGCAACTGCGTAGATTTCTCCAGGAGAGTTTCGAAACACTATTCCTGATTCATAAAATACTTGAAAGTCCATTGTGAAAATCGTATCGGCTAATACTCCTTGAGTCAAGTAGAATACAAACAGTATCACTACAGCAAGATAATAGACTAGACTAAAAGCAAGTCCGAATGTAAGCAGACGAGACTCCCGAAGATAACTCCAGAATGACTTGAATGATGATTTTAGCTCTTTCACCAAATCGGAACCCCCCAAAGGATTGCTTCTGCAAGAATCAATGATAATCCTGAGGCCAGAAAGAGACCAACAATAATTACTGCTTCAGGCCACTTGTATCGTTTTGTCCATCTCTCGTCAAATAGGAAAAATGGTAAGTAAAGAAGAACGATAATTCCTGCCATCAGAAGCAGATTCGGTGGTTCTATGTAGTTCCTAGCCCCATTGAAAATCATGAAGATCGCAACTAACACCACAGGTGGGTGCATGGTTATTCTCTCGATTAGCATCCAACACTTATTTTTTGTCCAGTAAGTCTGCGAACTAAATCTGCGATAGAAGTTGATATCCCAAATGGAGGTCACCACCAGAATTGGGAATGCCACCATTACCATGATATTGAACGGGTATGCGCTAAGTCCAAGTAACAGCGCTATGCCTAAATAATAGGAGAAGAACCTGCTGAAGTATCTTCGTCGAAATAGGAGTTCATCTTGAAGCTTGAATTCATCTAGCCAGATTCGGAAAGGGAGATAGATGACACCCAAGACAATGATTATCTCAGTCATTACCACTTCTTCGAACCTCAAGGCAATCGCTCATTACAAGAGGGTCGTTTCGCTCAGAAGGGTCTAAGAAGGTTTTGATACGAAGATGACTTGAAATTCTGGGAGGGATGAGAGATTAAACGTTCTATTCTAATAGAGTAGAAACATAGACTTTCATGGTTTTTCGCCTTGCATATCTCTGAATACGCCTCGTGAGCTCAGTCTTCTCTTGAACGAGCCTCATCCTGAAGTTCCTTTAGCTTGACAAGGGCATCGACAGGTGTCGTTCGATCTAGGTCCATGTGTCTGATACGCTCAACAATTGGGTCTTCAATGGTTAGTGCTTCTAGGCTTGTCTGGACAGGCTCATAGGCTTCGCCGCTTTCCCTTAGATTTACTGCACTCTGCTTTTCCAAGCTTGCTAGCATTGAGCGTGCTCTCTTCACCACCTCGTCAGGGATACCTGCCAAAGCCGCTACTTGAACACCATAGCTCTTGTCGGTTCCTCCATCGACCACTTTGTGCAGAAACACAATAGTATCGCCAGACTCTCTAGCCAATGTATGAACGTTTTTGACACCATGATGAGTACTTGCCATCTCAGTCAATTGGTGGAAGTGAGTTGCAAACATGGCGCGTGACTTCATCTGCACGATCCGTTCAGCCACTGCCCAAGCAAGTGCCATGCCGTCATAGGTTGATGTTCCCCTTCCAATCTCATCAAGAATTACCAAGCTCTTCTCAGTAGCATTGTTGATGATGTTAGCGGTCTCAATCATTTCAACCATGAAAGTTGACTGACGAGCTGTGAGGTCATCAAAGGCTCCAACTCTTGTGAAGATTCTGTCTACCATACCAATCTCTGCCGACTTCGCAGGTACGAAGGAACCCATCTGCGCGAGGAGCACTATCAACGCGCACTGGCGCATAAATGTCGACTTACCAGCCATATTTGGACCTGTAACAATAATGAGCGAACTTCCACCGTCACCTATCTCAACATTGTTGGGAACGAACTCATTTGCACCGAGTATCATCTCGAGAGAAGGATGTCTACCTTCAACAATCTTGATTCTGGTTCCATCTGTTAGTTTGGGTCTGGTGTATCTCCTGTTCACTGCCACTTCTGCTAATGATGCCAGCACATCACCAGCCGCGATAGCCTCTGAGTTTGCCCGTAGTTCTTCTATTGCATCTCTGACCTGGTTTCTAAGGTTCTCATATATCTCAAATTCGAGAGCGTTTATCTTGTCCTCTCCTGCTAGAACAGCAGCCTCCTTTTCCTTTAATTCCGGAGTGATATATCTCTCTGCATTGGTCAGTGTCTGTTTCCTATCGTAATCATCTGGAACCAGGCTTAGGTTCGACTTCGAGACCTCGATGTAATATCCAAAGACCTTGTTGTACCCCACTTTCAGTGACTTGATGCCTGTTCTTCTTCTCTCCCTCGCTTGCAGTGATGCAATCCACTTTTTATCAGATGATATTGATCCCTTCAATCCATCAAGCCCTTCGTCAAAGCCCTCACGAATCATGCCTCCGTCGCGGACACTCACCGGCGGGTCATCGACGATTGCAGCCTTCAAGGTCTTTGTCAGATTCTTCAAGAGGTCAATTGACTTGGCAGAAGATTGAAGGAGTTCTGCCTTGCATTCCTCCAGCGTCTTGCGAATCTTAGGCAGTTTCTCAAGTGCAATTCTGAGGCCAAGAAGGTCTCTCGCACCCGCAACCCCAAACACGATCCTGCTGGTGATTCTCTCAAGGTCTCCAAGGTTCCTTAGACTATCTGAAACAGCCTTCCGCGTGAGTGCGGTCCTTGCCAACTCATCAACTGCATCAAGTCTTCTCTCGATCGAAGGAATATCTGTGAGTGGCTGGAGAATCCATTGTTTGAGTTTTCGCTTGCCCATTGGGGTGACAGTCTTGGATAAGACGCTAAGGAGCGTTCCGCGAGGGGTTCCGTCCCTGGCATTTCGTATGAGCTCCAAGTTTCTCTGTGTAGTACTGTCGACTACCATATGAGAGTCAATCGTGTAGGTCTGGAGCCCGGTAAGCGTTACTGCATTTGCCTTATGCACTTCCTGCAGGTAGGCCATTACAGCTCCCGCGGCACCAAGAGCGACATCCTTGTCGCCTAAGCCGTAGCCCTCAATCGTGGTCACACCAAATTGGTCCTTGAGTCTTTGTTCCGCATCTCTTGCTGAGAAATCCATGTCATTTCGAAATGTCAGCCGCACTCCCAGTTCCTCAAGAGTCGAACGCATAGTCTGATTCTTCGATATGGTTTCGGGGAGTAGTATTTCTGAAGGCTTTATCCTCCCAAGCTCATTCAGTGTGTTTTCGCTCAGGTAGTTTCCATCAAACTCTGTTGCGACAAACTCTCCAGTAGACACATCAACTGCAGCCATACCAATTTTTTCAGAGTCCTCAATTATTGCAAGCAAGTAATTATTGGTGGCATCTTCCAGCATGCCTGTTTCTAGGACTGTACCAGGAGTCACTACACGAACAACATCTCTCTTCACTAGGCCTTTGGCCTGAGATGCATCTTCAACCTGGTCAGCGATGGCAACAGTGTGACCAGATGCAAGGAGTTTGGCAACATAGCCATCTACTGCATGATGAGGAACTCCGCACATAGGCCATTTTGCGACTCCCTCTCCTCTGGAGGTCAATACGATATCGAGATCCTTGCTCGCCACCTTTGCATCTTCATTGAACATCTCATAGAAATCACCTAGTCTGAATAATAGAATACAGTCTGGATATTGCTTTTTCAATTCGAGATATTGCCTTTGCATAGGTGTGAGCTTCTTCACTTCGCCTCCCTACTGCAGACTTCATTCTCAGCTTCTGACTAATAACGGCACCGCTGCACCACAATAAATGTGCAAAGTCGTTTCTCATTTCAAGATAGCCAATCGCATCTAGTTCATCTTGTAATACCAAGCTGAATTCGTTTTCGTTTTGCTTTTTATTTGGCTTCAATGCTAAGATTGGTTACAATTATTGACTATAATGGTCATTAAATCAAAGTATAAGTTATGGTCATATTTAGACACTATACTGACTCTTTATGGACCAATTGCAAAGCGTAACTTATCTAATCGCTCGCCTCTCTTAATAAATGCCGACTCTTTTCGAAAGCAGAAACATCTGAGTTCCAATGTGTAACTATTGCTTAGTTGATAGGCATCGAATACGAACAACTTTTTATGTAGCCACGTTTGCAGGTTACATCACATCCATGGAGAATGGAGAATCTCAACTATGGTATACTATAAAGAGGTTCCAGAAGTCAACAAGCGGATGGTCGCAGGTTACTACCTCTTCCTGTGCTTGATAGGCTTTGCAATTTTCCTTGGACCAACGGGATCAGGCATTCCGATCACATTGGTTGGGAATCCTGATAGATATGAGCATGATTTTGGTTTGGCGTTCCCGAATCCAACGCAAGACAATCTTACCTGCGGTGGTTGTCATCCAGATCAGTGGAACTACTGGAATGAGAGTGGACACGCCGATGAAGGGTATGAGCAGACGTTCAATGGGACGTATGTAATAGGTCTGCATGGTGAACGGAATGCCACGTACTACAACAGTACGTGTGCACCCTGTCACGCAACTGGATATGATCCAGCCGGTAATGACGGTAATGGGTCATGGGTTAACTTGGGAGTCACATGTCTTGCTTGCCATGACGTGACGCAGCCCTATGTTACCTATAACGGATCGGTCTGTGGTAACTGTCACAACCCTGGTTATCACGCGACCCGCAACGAATATCCAGAATGGCAGAACTCGGCTCATGCCAACTCGCTGACGGATCTAAGAACAAGCACTCATGCATCATCAGAATGTATGCATTGCATGTCTACTGAAGCCTTCATCCATCAGCAGAATCCTGGCTCGCTATCTAACTACGGAGACGCAGCCGTTGACCTCGGCTTTGATCCCGCCGGAGACTACAACTCGATTTCTTGTCCTGCTTGTCACGCAGTGCATTCTAACTGGACAGCAGTAGAAGGCAACGCTCAGATTCGGGCAGTTAATACTTCCGAACTGTGTGGACTTTGTCACAATGGAGCCCGCCATCCACAGTATGAGGTTTGGATTGGAGGGTCTCACAATCTTGCTGGCGTGAAGTGCACTGACTGTCATGGATATTCCCTAGTGTACTACCGTGACGCGTGGCGTTATGACCTGAATCACACCTTTGCTCTAGATCCTGACATTGCTTGCGGTCAAGCAAGAGATGTAGATGAGCTAGGGTGTCATGAAGGCATGGACACATGGGCTCTCGGCCAGCTTGAGATGCGTCAAGATGCATTTCTGGCTCTGACCCAGGAAATCTCTGCTGAGGCTTCAGCAATGGCCGCAGAGGTAGCGACATACAATGCGTCAGCTGGAGCTGACGTTGCCGCCGCCAATGCAATGCAGGCTGCAATTGACGAAGCAGAAACACTTGTAGGGTACTTCGGATACGATGGCTCATCCGGATTCCATGATGGCACTCAGGTATTTGCCGAATTGAATGCAGTCTATGCAGATCTACTAAATGCGAAGGCCACATTCTATGAGGCCACTGCTGAGGGCGTCACAGTTACTGTCACCAATACAGTCACTAATACTGTTACTGTATTGGGTGGAGACACTCTGCTTCTAATAGGCGGCAGTGTTGGCGGTATCGTCATCGGATTGGTTCTAGGACTTCTAGTGGGCAGACGCCGCTAGAAACGGACATAAGAAGGAAAACTCAAGGGCGGTGGCGGATGCTTAGCATCTGCACCCCTCTCTATTTTTTCCTCTCGAGTTCTGCAATAAACATACGTGAATTTTGGCTTTTTTGAAACCAAAGATGTATATACACCTTAAAAATTGCAACCGCGACTCGAAGGAGATAATTAATCAATGAAAAAGAAACCAGTGCTGCTTTCACTTATACTGGTCTTAATCATATTGAATATGGGACCACTACATACTCAGAAGAATACAGGTTTCACGTTTGAACTAGAGACCATTCATACTCCTATTGAAGCACAAACACCGCAAAACATCAGCTCTTATCTAGACTTCGCTTTTGCCTCAGGTAGTGCATTGATAGACAACTTGGTCAATGTATATGATGGCACGGTCTTCCACGAAGCTGACTTTCAATACAACCTGATTTTGAATGGGTCTGCTCTTGCCGACTATTATTGGGCAATCTCTGCACTGAGTAGGATTTACAATATAACAGGTAATGCAACGCTATTCTCAGTGATTGGAAAGATGGCGACTAAAATGGTCGAGCTATACATGGATCCAGTATACCCGGGATTCTACATCAATACTTGGTCACCAACAGAGGTTACTCAATCCAAAAGAGCTGGAATTCAGGCATATGCCTACAATGCGCTTGTAATCGCTGAGAATATCGATTCAACACTTAATTTTACAGCAGAGAAGCAGAGCGCTATCGACTGCCTAACTGATATGTTGTACGATTCGGAAAATGGAGGTTTCCATTTCTTCACGTTGCGCAATGGCTCGCTAAACATTCCATCATACATTTACGAGGTTTATCCTGCTGACGGAAAGAGGTTGGACCACATTGCATTAGGTATATCAGCTCTTTATGATGCTGGGGAATCCACTGGGAATGCTACACTTATTGCTATGGCTAATCGTTCATTGGATTTCATGATTAAGCATATGCCTTACATTAATGAAACAAGCCACTATTTTGGGATGCGATTAGCGGTTAATAGAACTGGGGGGGACCCAGTTGTCAACGAGGTGGAGAGACCTGCGAGAACTGTCGTTACAGATATCAATGCAATGGCAATTAGGGCACTTTTGCGAGGATATCAAATTACCCACAACACTACCTATCTTGACTGGGCTGAAGATACATTCTATGCGGTTCTGGCTAATAATTGGGATCAATTGTACGGTGCTTGGTTTGCTGAAACCCTGGATGGAGATCCATATGACCCCCTCGACGATGAGGATGTTAAGTGGTTCAAGTACTCAGAAATCCAGTTCCAAATGGTTTTGACTCTTGAAGATCTCTATGAAGTCACCTCTAACACATTCTTCATTCAACTCACAATAGATACATTGGACCTCGTCATTGCCAAACTATGGGATATAGAATATGGCGGATTCTTCCAGAATAGTGACAGAGAGGGATATGTATTTTCTGAAGGGTGGAGGATTCATATCGCTGCAGTTCAAGGTCTCGGGGTTCTGGCTCTTGAACGGATTTGGTCATTTGGGCTTCCAATCATTTCATATGTACGAGTGTCGCCAACGAATCCAAGACCAACTGATAATATCACACTGCTCGTAACAGCATCCGACTCGGACGGAATCGATACAGTTTTCGCAAATATGTCAATAGAATATGAGAGCGGGCAAACCAATCTCTCAATTGTCCTGATCCCAGAAAACGCGAATATTCTTGGCACTTTCAATACCACCATTAATCCGCTTCCAGATGGCACCAAGGTCAATTTCGTCGTTTTTGCCAACGACACCCTAGGCAACGTCTTCATAGCTGGCAATTACTTCTTCAATGTGAAGTTGGACATCTACGCGCCAGTGGTACTATTAAGGCAAACCTATCCAGCTGATGAGATCTTGGCAGGTCAAGACGTTATCGTTGAGTTTGGAATATACGAATATCCAATTCACAGCATCATATTATCGTGCCAATTGTTTTGGAAGGTCAATGATGGAGTTTACGCACCACTGAATATGACCTGGTATGATGTTGATGGTGAATACATGCTTTGGGTAGCGGATATAGGCAATTTCAATGCTGACGACGTTGTTTCGTTCTATTGCCTAGCTGTCGACGAGTCGCAAAATGTAGGCGAAAGCGCATTCTATAGATTAACCATCCTTGCATTAAGGCCTATCTCGCCTGGAGCTGCATGGCAAACATTTGCTGCTATAGGGCTAGTCATTGCACCCGGAATAGGATATGGCTTTACGAGATTGCGTAGGGAGAGAGCTATGTCTACACAACGCGTGCTCAAGAAAGAAGCACGGAAACGGTCTACAAAGAAGCGGCCTAGAAGAAGGCGTTCATCAAGGAGTGACTAGATTAGGAGGCATAATAGATGGATCTTGGTACAATTCTACTAATTTTGGCTATCATTGTCGGTTCGTTGGACATCATACTTCTGCTAATTGGTCCCAGAATTCAGAACTACGATACGATATCGATCATTCTGACATCAATAGGTTGTCTATCTGCATTGGGTGCGTTGTTCTGGATGGGCAACCTGATATTCACCAACCAGTTTCAGTACGAGTATGTCTATGTCACAACCAATATTGAGGCTCTCTGGTATCTCAAGCTCTCCGCGCTATGGGCAGGACAGTCTGGGTCATTGCTATTCTGGACTGCTATTTCATTTCTATTGCTTGTCACTTATCGTATTTCTTTGCGAGGATACGAGGATGATACAATCGTATACAGAGGCGCAATACTGCTGACTCTTCAAACCATTCTAATCGGAATCAATACCCTAGCTTCTGATCCATTCAGACCTTTTCTCGGGGGTGCTACTCCAGCTGATGGTATAGGACTGAATCCATTGCTCAGCACTATTTGGAATGTCATTCATCCGCCTATTGTGTTCATAGCCTACGCAATTGCAGTGGTTCCCTTCTCAGTGAAGCTCGCCGGATATACAGTTCGTTCAGAAGAGCGCAACGCTGAGCCCATTCCTGTGTTGGATTCACTCACTCGATTTATGACAGTTGCTTCATGGATCATACTCTCAGTTGGTATAGCTATTGGCGGCTACTGGGCATACATTGTCCTGGGGTGGGGAGGTTATTGGGCGTGGGACCCAGTCGAAACAACCTCGCTGGTACCATGGCTACTCCTCACAGCATACTTTCATGCGAAGGCAATCTTCAAGAATAATGATGTCTTGAGAGATTCATTCTTGGTCTTTACCTATGTGACTGTTATCTATGCAACATGGGTCACTAGAAGTGGAGTTCTAAACTCAGTGCATGGGTTCACTATTAGTATAGTCAGCTGGACCATGTTTGCCACTGTTGTATTCAATTTCCTATTGGCAACTTTAGTCACCATTAGGGCAGGGTATGTAGACATGTCTGACGATGAGGAAGATCAAGGGTGGAGCTTCTTTTCGCTCTCAAATCTTAGAGATTTCTCATTAAAGGTTGCACTGATAGGCATCTTGGTTATACTGACCACCTCAGTTTCAGGCGTTGTGCTGCCTGCAGCAATAAATCTCGTTGGTGCCATCACAAACCCAGCAGAATTTACTGAGAATATGGTGTCGATAGGAATAGAGTTCTTCCGAGCTGGATTTTACGCTGGGTCTTTGCTCTTGATTGTATCTGCATTCTACTGCATGAGAAGTACAATTCTGAGGGCAAAGATGAAGGCAATTGGCATTCTTGCTCTGCTAGGAGTTGGTGGAGTCCTTGCTGTTCTGACAGTTACAACTGAGCAAGCTCTGCCCACATACTATTGGCAAGCCAACGCGTTGATTCCTATTGCTATCTTTGCCTTAGGATACCTTATTGTTGCATTCGCCCGAACCATTGCAGGAAAAGAGGTTGGTGCATTCACAATGCGAAGAATGGGACGCCTCATGCTACACCTTGGTCTAATCGTACTGCTTCTGGGAGTCTTTCTGAGTGAGAATGTGGTCATCAATCAAACCAACACATATCTCAAAGATCAATCGCATGAACTGGGCTCCTCAGGAATAACAGTTGGAGTGAGTGAAATCAACTTGGTGTATTGGATAAATGAGTATGATTTCGAATTACAAGTAGTAATCGCGGTGATAGAAGGAAACTCAGCCTGGTTGGGCCTCCTAGTTGTCAAAGGAAATCCGCAATGGCAATCATTGACACAGGATGTCTTCGTGCAGACGACAGCTCTACGGGATGTATTTGTGTCTCTTCGGACGTTTGACCAGGTTGCTCCAATGACTTATAGCGTAGAGCTCCAAGCGAGGATTCTTCCAATCGTGTCTTTCGTATGGTTAGGAGCCTTCCTAATGGTCATGGCGTTGCTCCCACTAGGTGCAATGGAGTTCTCTGATTTCAGAAGATCCTTGAAGGACAAGAATGAGCACCTCTATGGTCCCGAAGATGAACAGGAAGAGGACGAAACACCTCTTTCAGCTGATAATGAATGATAATGACCGTTAGGAAACAATCTATGCCACTAAAGTGACATTTTGGTGGCATATGCTTTCTTTTTAGTTATAATGAGATTTAAGAACAAGGTTGCGATTTGAATTCCTGTAACTTAACTCTCCCCGAAGGTTTCAATATGGCAAAGGTTCTAGGCATTTCTGGCAGCAATAGGCAAGGTGGCAACACATCAATTCTTGTTGAAACCGCTCTTGATGCCGCAGAGGAGTATGGTGCTAGTATTGAGTTCATTGAGCTTGCTGACTTTGACATCAATCCGTGCAAACATTATCTGAAATGCTATGAACTTGGGCGCTGTAGTCAAGATGATGACCTGAATCCTATAATTGAAAAGATGTACAAGGCCCATGGCATTATATTTGGCTCTCCTGTGCATTATGCAAGCGTTACATCTCAAATGAAGAGCTTTCTGGATCGCGTTGGCCGATTCGCTCACCTTGAGGGTAAGATCGGGGCCGCATTTGTGGTAGCAAGAAAATCTGGAGCAGATATTGCTCTCAATCAAATGCTTTTCTTTATGCTTGTAAAGGAGATGATTGTACCTGGGGGAGTTTCTTGGCCAATAGGATTTGCCATGAATGTAGGCGATATCAGGAATGATATGGAAGCCATGCGAATGGCTTATCAGATGGGCAGACGCGT
>JBHLLF010000045.1:0-20643 GCA_048885865.1 Candidatus Hermodarchaeota archaeon | reverse complement strand
CTCTCGACAGAAACAGAGTACATCTTATTCGTTTCTAATCCCGAATCGGGCCTAGTCACAGTAGGGGTTTTCGATAGACGTGCCTCTGAACGCGTTGCAAGAGAGGCGTTAGAGAGAGCCCAGGAGATTATAGAAGAGTTTGATATCCCTAGAACGGGGATTCAGCTTGAACCGGAACTGAAGGAGGAATTTAGAAATCGCATTGGGACTCTCTCGGCTCAACTCTTTGGTACTGAGTATCTAGATGCATACATAAACGAAGTACTAGCAAGTAGAACCGATATTTCTCTTGCATTTCTTCTCGACTCAGAGAGCAAGGAAGTCGTTGCTAAATTCGCTAGACCAAAGCCGCTCTTCAGAGAAGACCAGGTCAGAGAGTTTCTACTGGCACACTCAACTTTACTTAGAACACTCTCGAAACTTGAAGTCGCTGAGAGTTACAACTACTTCACGCTTCACACATCAGGCTATGTTGTTGCAACTTGCTGGAGTGGAAACCTCCTCAGTGTCACTAGCGGCGCGATGAGGACATCTAAAGGAGATGTCTTGGATGCTGCCGCGAATGTCTGTTATCATGCTACCACCAGTTCCTTAGCTACCTTGAGTCCATCTCCAACTGTTCTAAGCAGAGCAGTTTTCAAAAATGACGGCACCATGATTCAGGAAGAAGGTTCTAGGCTTCCCTCTGTAAGCACGGTATTTGTATCCACACTAGCAAACAATCTTGATGGCTTCTTCAAGTCGGTGACACGGAGAAGCTTCGAGGGCTTCGAGGTCATCACAAAGGGCAAACCGGTGAAAGAGCTTAGCTTAAGTAGGACTAGCTCTGATAGGATGACGCTAGAAGTTCTGCAACACCTATGATTCTCTCTGAAGGGAACTGTTTTTAGTGTCATTTCACTGGTGATGAAATCAGCTGGTCAATGGCGGATGCAACAATGTCGAAGGATCTATTCATGGGCAACGGTGCTGGTGCCCTTGATGCCGTTTTCCTCTACATGGGCATTCTAGATGCATATGAAGCGGTTGGCATAGAGCTGATTGGTCCAAATGTGCTCGAGGAACATGTTTTACCTAGGATGGTCTACTATGTAAGAGAATTCCTTCCTGAGATATTCTCAGAGAGAAGCAACGCCGATGAGCTTGTAAGCGAGCTCGATAGGTTTCTGAAGGACTTCAAACGGAAAGTCGATGATGCAAGGGCACAGGGTTCAGCCCACCAGCTAATTATGGAAGACATATGGAAACTCAGAGCGGCTATCTTTGGGTATGAAAGCGTCTTCATCAAGATACTCGGTGAGTCAGCCATCAAGAACTATATGTTCACAAGAGTTGCTGACATTCTATCAGCATACCTGCCAATGGAACTGATGGATCCCAATATTCCATTGCAGGAGAAGCTTCAGTCTTATGCCCGGTTCCTCAAGGAGCATGGCTTTGTGAAATATGCACGAGTAAGTCTTGGCAAAAATGGCATTACAGTTGCTACAAACAAGTGTGAGTTTTCCAGAATCCATGACTCTGATGCGTATCGAAGCCTCCATGTACGGTTTTGCCCTTGGGGAATGATAGCCTCAGCAATAGTTGCAGCACATGAAGGGAGAGAAACCAATCTTGAATCCAGCACATTCACTATCAGCGGTAGTGTCAGCAAAATAGTATCAAAGGACGGTGAATAATCTAATGCAAATAGACCTGTATGTAGTCGCAACAAGTGCATTGATAATAGAAGTGCTGATGATCATAGTGCTTCTTATTGGATGGCTTTATGGGGCACGTAGGCTGGACTTTAGAGTCCATCACAGGGCGATATATTCGATTGTCCTGGTCAACTCATTGATTGTTGGCTTGTGGATGATACCTCAAGCTATCAACTTGGCATCATTCGGCTACTTTGATGATTTTGCTAATAGCTGGCATCAGATTCTTCATGACACACTCGGTCTCATTGCAGTAGCACTGAGTATCATTGTGTCTATTGTGTTTGTTGTGAGAAGGGATATGCCACTGAAACTATTAAAACGTACAAGACCATTGATGATACTAATCCTCATCCTCTGGATTGCCACATTTGCTTTGGGCGTTTTAGCATATACCATATTCTGGTGATAGTACATCAGCGCATCCAACATAATGTGTAAAAGCGAATCAATCAGCATTAACTTGAGGCTCACCCCATGGAAAGGCAGGAATCTGGTCAGCTTTCTAGAAAGGAACTTGAAGAGCTGAAGAGGATGAAAGCGGTCAGAGAAGCTCTTGACGAGTTTAAACGTCGGGGAATATCTGCAGACATTCCTATATGTCCCAACTGCAAGAGTCCACGATTAGTTGATTTGACATCGTACTATGATTTGGGATACATCGGGAGTTTCCAACCTGCCTTCTACTGTCTTGATTGCGGGTGGTACGGACGGTCTATCACAATTATGAGTAATAGACCCGATCCTGATGCAGTCCTTGAAGACATGAAAGGGGCTTTCGCTCCATTGATGGATGACTCTCAAGATGAATACGATGAGATACCAATGGATGAATTGTAAGGCATAATTCGTTATTCTGGTTCCTTTCTAATTATCTCGAACATGACAGGATTGAATCCATCCGGACACGCATGAGTCGCCACACATTGGTCTTTCAGCCATGGAAAACGTGCGTTGTACATCATTGCGTAGACTTTCGGGACCATTGAGTATAGGGCGCTGAAGCAAAGTTTCCCCCTCACTTCATCCCCTGTGAATAATATCTCATCACCGATTTTGTGACCTGCTCCACAAGTTCCTTCCTGCTTCACAACTCTACAGAGTATGTGCCAGGACTCCTCTCGAATACAATTTCGTTCAGACATGGTTCAGTTGAACTACTTTTCATCCTGATAACTAGTCCGCAAACCAGCCCTCTTCGGTGGGCTCTGAGGGCCTATCTGGCAATTCATCCTCATCAGCCATTTCTTCGCAATGAGGGCAATCTTTGCACAATTGCTCAATTTGCTTGCAATTGATGAAGTCTACGCCACATCTGGCAATCGTAGTGATCTCATGAGGCTCAAGATATTCTTCACCTTCTGGGAGCTCACCGGCTTGCCTGAGACTATGCTTCACAGCAATAGGACCCACGGCCTCAAGAACTATGGTCGAAACAGCAACTACTCCCAGTATTAATGCACCAATAGAAGCAGCCTCTCCGCCAAGAGAAACGAAGGTTTCCTCGACAAGGAATGAGAGGCCAAGGGCAACACCAGCTTGGCAGAACAGACTGGAACCGAGATATTTCCGTATTTTCTCGCTTTCACCCACGATTGTTGCTCCAATTCGGGCGCCAAAGTATTTGGCTATCGTACGGCCTGCAAGATATAATATCGCGGTTGTTATTATCAATGCCAATGTTGCCTGAACTGAGAGCAAGTGAGCCATCCTAGCCCCAACTAGAACGAAGAATATCATAACAATAGGCGACATAATTCTCTCAACGAGCACGGGGACTGGCTCCTTGTCAGGATCGATGTATTTGCCAACAAGGAAACCGAAAACAATGCAGGAGAAGATTTCGCTGACTCCGAGGACAAGCGATAGTCCAATCAGGAAGATGACTAGTCCCAGTTCGAGTTCAAGGAGTTTTCCTCGATCTCGTTCTCTATTCACGAACCTTAGAAACACAAAAGCGAATACAGCGCCCAATGCAGCAGCAACACCAATCTCGACAAGAGGGACAAGAATGACCTCCAACAGTGTCGTTGTATCTGGGATGAATATCCAGAGCGCGTAGGACATGGCGGAGTTTACAAGAATGACTGCGGCAATATCATCAGCTGCAAGTACAAACATAAGAGATGACGAGAGTTCGCCTTCTGATTCGTGTTCCCACACAACATCAGCCGTTGCAGCAGGGGCAGTTGCACTTGCGAGAGCACCGAGTAGCAAGGCAACATGCCATTGCTGAACGACTATGTAGGTAACAATGGCCACAAGAAGAAATGCAGCTGTTGCTTCAAATATCACGATAACCGCAAGCTTAGGGATACGTCCCTCTAACTCATCACTTCTCAGTTCGTGTCCAATGTTATAACCTATCAGTCCCAGCGCCAGAGAAACGATTAGTCTAAGACTATGTACCAATTCTTCATTTGCAATTCCGAAAATACCCAGCGCAATTCCAACAAGCATGAAGCCAAGAGTCTGGGGAATGCCCAGCTTCCTCATAATCACTGCTCCACCGAATGAGAAGACTATAGCTGCTCCAATCAAGAACAGTATCTCAGATGGTATGGCTTCCTGCAAGTTTTAGTTTCACTCCGATTCTAGTTCCTGCTCAATGCGCGGGCGATGAAATTTGGTCACATTTTAAGGTGTTGATATGATGGTGCTCCATGCTTTCTGGATAATGGAGGGAAGTAGTCTTCAGATATCAATGTAGGGTTTCGAAATATCTACAGTGTTTCTGCAGAAAGCAATCTGTACATCGTGGCGTTCTAGCAATACAGACTTCCCTACCATGCCTAACAAGATTGTGATTCATTGAATAGAGGCAGGACAACGGAATGATATCTTGCAGCATATCTTGTGCTTTCACTCTTGTAGCATTGCTGGGTACTAATCCCAGTCTTTTCGACACTCTCCATACATGGGTGTCCACCGGCAGGACTGGTTTTTCGAAGCAAAACAATAGGACAATAGCAGCTGTCTTGGGCCCCACTCCGTGTAGGGATGTTAGCCAATGCATTGCTTCAGAGGATTCCATTTCCTTGAGCAATGAGAGATCAAGCGATCCAACTCGCTTCTTTATTTCTGCGAGTGTTGACTGAATCCTCTCTGCCTTGACTCTAAATGGGCCAGAAGACCTTATGACTTGAGCGAGCTCGCTGTGCGGTGCTTCTAGGACTTCTTCCCAAGTGGCATAGGAGGCCCGCAACGAGCTGAAGGCGCGTCCTGAATTGACATCGGTA
Organism: Candidatus Hermodarchaeota archaeon; assembly: GCA_048885865.1. GTDB lineage: Archaea > Asgardarchaeota > Thorarchaeia > Thorarchaeales > Thorarchaeaceae > SMTZ1-83. The sequence continues at coordinate 15,704 of JBHLLF010000045.1, read as the reverse complement.
GTGTTCTGGGACAGAATAGCAAAGACCAATTCCTCAAGAGGATCCAATGCGCGTTCGACAATGATGTCGCCATACTCCCGAGTCAGCAGCTTGCAGACAGCATTGACTTTCCGCCGGTTTTCAGAACCAATTGACACAGTATCACTCATGGAAAGCAGACCGGTCCTCTATATGAAGACACACTTAAGCTCATGGATATTGCCACTTCAGAAGCCTTTTGTTGTATTCTGGTTCTCCCAGAGATGATTGATGATGCGTATTATTGTCGTCTATGAGAGCACTAGAGGTCGAACAAAAGCAATGGCTGATGCCATCTGCGAAGGTGTGAAATCTGCAGGCGCAGATTGCGATCTAATCAACGCCACAGGTTTCAATGAATTGGGAGATGCATGTGCATTGGCAGTAGGTGCATCCACTAGGATGAAGAGACCTCTACCAAAGGTTCGCCAAATCCTCTCTGAACTGCAACCACTTGATGGAAAACCGGTTGCGGCATTTGGGTCGTATGGCTGGAGTGGGGAAGCGCCAGGGGTAATTGGACAGCAGCTTGAATCACTTGGAGGGGTGCTTGTTGATAGTCCGTTGAGAGTGAAAGACTATCCAGATGATACTGGTATTGAGGCCTGCAAAGCACTTGGCAAAAAGCTGGCTGAGAGCTGCAAATAGCATCATTAAGAGGCAGATGATTGTCTTTCCTAGCGCAACTCTTATCATGGTCCTGAAACTGGAATCGAACGGGCACAGGAAATGGGATATGTTTCACGACTCACAGGGTACGCCCTAAAGCATCGTGGCCACTTCTTCGGCTTTCTTGCTGCAGCCGGAGTCGGGACTATATTCAATGTCATATCCCCGCTTGTTCTTGTCCAGATAATCGATTCACTGTTCCCTGTCCCAACGATCACTGGGGATGAGTTGTTCACGCTCGCAGTGCTGTATATTTCCCTCACTGCATGTTACATGTTGTTTGACATGGTCGGGCGATATGTGGCTGCACTAATGGCACAACATGTCATCTATGACCTAAGAGAGGAACTATACGACTCTCTGATGGAGAAAGACCTTGCATTCTATGACGAGAACGAAACGGGACAACTGCTTGCCAGAGTCACCACAGATGTGACTACGATGCGTGAGTTTCTGTTCTGGGGATACCGTGTCATTTTCATAGGCATTGCTACAATGATAGGGACATACTTAGTCATGTGGTCCCTAGATCCACAACTGACTATGTTCATGTTTCTTCTAATCCCTTTCACTGCTATCTTCATAGCTGTCTTCTCTAAGAAGGTGCGACCTGTTTTCTATGAGGCACGAAGCCAATATGGTGTTCTGAGCTCAGTCCTAACTGAAAACATAGTCGGGATGAAGGTTGTTCAATCATATGCTGCTAGTGATAGAGAATTTGAAAGAGTTGAGAAGGAAAACAGAGGCTTTCTCGAGCTTCGGGTTGAGGCGCTAAGGCTTCTGTCCTTTTATCGGCCGCTTCTGCCTACTGTCTTTGGAGTGACAACGGGTGTTCTCATCTATCTAGGTGGGTACTCTTTCATCCTAGGAGACCTATCCTATGGTGTCTTTGTTGGGTTCCTATCCTTGGTTGGCATGCTGATTCTCCCAGCAAGATTCCTAGCATGGGGTGTGGGAATGTTTCAGAGAGCGTCTGCTGCAGGTGAGCGGACATTCTACATTCTGGACCATCGCGATGAAATCATGAATCCAGAAACCCCTGTAAAAATCGATGAGATTGTAGGGCAAGTGGACTTTGATGATGTCTTCTTCAGCTATCGTGGAGGCAACTACATCCTTCGTGATGTTAACCTCCATGTCAAACCGGGTCAAGTGATTGCCCTGCTTGGAGGAACCGGTTCCGGGAAGACTAGTCTAATCAATCTGATTCCAAGGTTCTATGATGTAGATGATCATGGAACTGTGAGTTTTCAGGGCCGCTCATATCTGGCAAGTCATAAGGGCACTGTGAAGATTGGAGAACAGACCTATAGAATCGTAGAAGACTCAGTGGAGATTGAAGGAGAAAAGATTCCTGTAAAGCCCCCAGGCAGAGTTCGAGTTGATGGATTTGACATCCGTGAAATGAGGATTGACCAGCTAAGAAAATCGATAGGAATGGTGCATCAAGATCCGTTTCTCTTTTCTGCAAGCATTCGTGAGAACATATCTTTCGGTAGGCCTGAGGCTTCTCTAGAGGAGGTTGAAGCAGCTGCCAAGGCCGCCATGATTCATGACTTCGTGATGACACTGGAAGAGGGGTATGAGACAGAGATTGGAGAACGGGGTGTAACTCTTTCAGGAGGGCAGAAACAGAGGATAGCCATTGCCAGAGCGCTACTCGCAAACCCCAGAATACTAATTCTGGATGATTCGACAAGCTCAGTCGATGCGAAGACGGAGATGATGATACAACAGGCGCTGGAGAATCTCATGGTTGGACGTACAACCTTCATCATTACGCATAGGCTCAGCACTATTAGAAATGCAGACATGATTGTGATGATGGAGAGAGGCCGCATAGTAGAGATGGGGTCACATGAAGATCTGCTCGCACTTGGAGGATTCTACGCGAACATTCACGGGACTTTGACTGAGATGGCTGCCATTGCACCCACATTAGAAGACACCACAGGGGGAAGCAATGAATGAGTAGGCATATGGTCGCAGACGATGAGGAAAGGACCTATGCATACTCAGATGGGACCTTGCTTACGAGGATGGTCAAGTATCTACTTGTTTATCGTGGGATGTTTATCGCAGTGTCATTACTCGTGGCCCTGAGCATTGCACTTAGCACTTGGTTGCCATTTGTACTTCAGCATGCAATAGATGTCGATTTTCCAAGCGGCAACCTCAACGCCCTTCTTCTCACCGCAGGGTTCTATGTTGCACTGCAGTTGGCAGTCTGGCTTAGTACATACGGATTCGAATATCTCATGTCGCTCATGGGACAGAAGGCCATCTTCAAGATGAGACAGGATTTGTATCAACACCTGCAGAGAATGTCCCAGGACTTCTATGACAAGTCGTCATCAGGTCGGATCATCTCACGTCTCATCAACGATGTGGACAGAATGAGTGAGCTTCTGAGTGGAGGTCTAATCAGCACATTTGCTCAGATTTTCATCGTGTTTGTCATTGGTGGGGTTATATTCACTGTAGACACCGAGCTGGCTATTGCATCTCTTGCAGTTGTTCCCATCCTACTGATTACCACGATATACTTTCGGAAGAAACTGAGAGATGCTTATAGAAGGACACGCAAGACGATATCTAGTGTGACCTCCAATCTTGCAGAGAGTATCTCTGGAGCAAAGGTGACGAAGAGCTTTGCAAGGGAAAGCCGGAGTGTTGCGAAGTTTGCCGAGTTGAATAAAGCAGACTATCAATCCAATGTCGATGCCGGTAAGGCGATGGCTGCCTTCTTTCCGGTCATCAGATTCATTGGCGGGCTAGGCGTCTTTCTCATCATTCTTCTAGGTGGATACCGTTTAATCGCAGGAACAATGACCCTGGGCACCGTTGTGTTATTCATTCAGTTTAGTGACAGGTTCTTCCGTCCAATTCTGATGATTGCCAATTTCTATACCTCCGTGCAGAGTGCCTTCGCTGGTGCGGAGCGTGTGTTCACAGTTCTGGACTCTCAGCCAACCATCGTGGACAGTCCCGCTGCAATAGAATTGCCTGAACTGAAAGGACATATTCGTTTCAGAGATGTCGACTTTGGCTATCTTGAAGACGTCCCGGTGCTTGAGAACTTCAACTTGGAGATACAGCCAGGCGAAACTATTGCAATCGTAGGTGACACTGGGGCTGGAAAGACAACAGTGGTCAGCCTCCTCAACAGATTCTACGATATTTGGAAGGGTGCCATCGAGATTGATGGCATTGATATTCGGGAGGTGACTCAGGAGTCACTCCGAGGAAGGATTGGACTCGTGCTTCAAGATCCTTTCTTGTTCATGGGAAATGTAAGGGACAACATCCGATATGGAAGTCCGGAGGCAACCGACGAGGAAATAATCGAAGCAACTGATGCAATTGGTGCAAGGAGGCTGATTGAGAATCTAGAGGAGGGCTTTGACACAGAAGTGGGTGAAAGAGGCAGTAGACTCTCTGAGGGTGAGCGTCAGTTGGTGAGTTTCGCACGAGCACTTCTGGCCAATCCAAAAGTCCTAGTCTTGGATGAAGCCACGAGCTCAATTGATGTATACACTGAATATGCTATTCAAAAAGGTATGAAGACCTTGCTTCGTGGAAGAACCTCTATTGTCATTGCTCATCGTCTTTCCACAATAGTCAATGCTGATAGAATTGTGGTTATTGAAGATGGGAAAATCGTAGAAACGGGAACCCATTCCGAACTAATGTCGAAGAAAGGAACGTATTTCTCTCTCTATGAATTGCAGCTCCGCCCAAGAGCAATGCAATATTCAGCAGAGGTCAAGTTCTAAGGCCACAGGAAAGAGATGTGAGCGGCCCCCGCAAAGAAAGGCGGGGACCTCTGAATATCATAGTGGAGATAGTACTAATCATCCCAATCGAAGTCGTCTACATTGTCCCAGGCGTGAGGGATTGATCGAACAGCCTTTATCGATTTGAAGGGCTTGATGCTAGCAAGACCGCTCATAGCACTACTGACTGCTTCGGCGATTGTTTCGCCCAAGTTCTCTAGACCTTCAAGGCCACTGATTCCATCTTCTGTTATGGAGAGTGTCTTGCCATGCGTTCCCTTGATTCTCACACCAGACTTGTCTACAGAAACCATTTCATTATCACCAACCACAAACACGTTCTTTCCATACGTAAACACGAGGTCATTCTTTCTATCCCCCACCACGAGCACAATTGATTTCTTGTCTTCCCCTGCACCGATTAGGACCTTGGATTCTTGGTTCTCAATGTTTACCTTTGAGTCGCCATTCACTTTATCCTTGATGAGTGAATCAACCCCACTCAGAAAATCATCATGACCATCGTATCCAAGAGCAGCTAAATCTGAAGCAGACGCTTCTCGAGATAGCCTCTCAATTCGCGTTTCGCCCAAATAGAGTTGCAGTCCTTCAAGCCGAGTCACTACTGATTTACCCACGGCTCCCGCATCTGTTTCCGCTATTGCATCGACTGCAAGTCGACTGGGACCGGCAAAAGCTACGCCTACTCTGTCGTCATTGTTGACCACGTAGACCCATGCAACACCCTCAGCCAGGGTCAACAAGGCTTTGTCAGTCGAGATTAGCTCGTATGAACCCTCAGTAATCATCACGACACCCTCAGACTTCAGATTCTTCATTACCAATCTTCCTCCTCTTCTTGCTCCTCAATCTCTTCTTCCATTTGCTCCTGAATCTCATCCATCTTGTCCTGGATATCATCTAGCTGATCCTGGTACTCGTCCATCTTGTCGTGATACTTGTCAATCTCGTCCTGAACATGATCATGAAGCTCGTCTTCCACATCATCGACGTCACCGCCAATCTCTTCATTCAGTCTTACAGTGAACCCGTCGTCTTCTGTGTCAACAACCACTCTCAGTGGACCTTCACCATTGCCGTTTACTGTCCTCTCTTGTTGACGTTCAACCTTGCTGGTCAACCATTGTGCTAGACGGTAGGCCAGTCGACCTTCCACTGTCACATAATAGGTTCCACGGACTTCACCCTTGATCACATACCCAGCTTCCAGCAAAGGAGTCAGATGGTGTGTGAGTGAGCTTCCAGTCTTTCCGGTATGTATCTCGAGATCGTTGAATGTGCGTCCGCCCTCTTTTAGGAAATCCAGTATTCTCAGACGCTCCTCACTCCCCAGCGGACTGACAATCTTGGCAACCCGCTCAGGAGGGATTGTTTCAATGTCGCGATCACTCTTCTTCCTGCGTTTCTTACCCGTTCTGGCACGCAGATAAGGTCCAGAGAATTCCCTTCCGAACTCTTCCAGTCCCTTCACAGACTCCCGTATGGAGTCTTCTAGACCAACCATCATATCCTCAAGACTGTCAGTGAGACCTCTAAGATCCACAATGGAAGCACGGCGCGGCGCTCTTGGAGCTTTTGGAGCTTTGGCGGGCCTTGGGGGTCTAGGCGGCTTTTGGCGCTCGAGCTTCTCTCGTTTTAACGCCTCCAGACGCTCTCGCTTGGCCTGCTGCAGCTCTCGCTTTATTTCTTCTTTTATTCTACGAATCTCTTCAAGTTCGCGTTTCATTTCGTCTATTTCATCAGGCATTATCAAACACGACAACTGTACATTATTACATTTTCTTCTTCGGTTATATTACATTTAAACTTTCTGTTCTACGTTAGCAGTTTGGCGCAAAGCCTAATGAGGAGAAATACTATCAAAATAAGAAACCTGGTGGGGCAACTTTCGCTGCCCCCCAGATCTAAGCTACCACTTCAAAGTCTACAAGTCGTAGGCCTTGAGAGTCTTTCGCTTGTTGTCGGTGCAGCGCTTGGCTGCGGCGGTGAGCATGTCACCAATTGCCATATTGATGGCTTCATAGGCATCGCTGCCGACCATCATGTTCTTTTCCTTTGCAAAGGCCTTTACGGCACTCTTTACAAAGAAGGTTGGGTATTTCTTCTTAGCCATTTTTCTCCAACACCCCTAAGGCGAGTGTGTACGTAAAATGAGCCCTAGTTGCATTTAAGGCTATCCTAGGCAACCCTCCCAAAACACGGGTTTCGCGCCGGTTTTTAAGAGTTTGGGCGCTTTTTCGTCGTTCTTAACTATAATAAATGTATCTATGAGCGATGAAAATAGCGCTCCGGGGATATTTTGAGCATGGTTGAGCCGTGCTAGCTCCAAATCAGAACAAGGTACCCAATGAATATCAATACCAAATGGAATCCAATTATGAACCCAAAATCGAATCGAGATGTTGTCGAAAACATATGATTGCGATAGAATTCGAGCTCATAGTCTTTGAAGACTCGAGTTTCTTGGAGTGCTAACGGAAGGTCTCTTCTAACCTGCTCATTTTGTTTCCAGCCAGTATGCCAGAGCTTTGAGAAGACGATGCTCGTGCCCACAATTGAAAAGATCCCAAACTCCATCGAAATCATGAAACCGCCTAATAGTATCACCATTAGCATGACTAAGCCGAAGAAGAAGGCAACGCCATGAATAGCCCTTCTAGTGAAACTCAAGTTCCTGTAGAAGTGGAGCGAGCCTGTGGCTAGTATAGCTGCCCCAAACCGCTCTGCTGCTTCCTCGCTAATATCAAGAGCATCGATGAAGAGAATCCCCTCTTCTACGTAATCATAGACGCCTCGACATTGAGCATATTGTGTATTGGAGTATCTTGCTCTGAGTTCTTGAATCTCAGCATCATGTTTGTCATTAAGAGAATCCCATAGACTCATTCGCTCTATGATGTCTGCAAATGCGGCTTGTAGGTACTCAGAATCCTCAAAGTTGTCTTCCTCCTCCTCAAGGCCTTCATGGTTGGCTTCGCCTTCAGAATCAACTTCCTCGTAGCAGACATTTGTGTCAATTGATTTGAATGCCCCTTTGAACATGACCATTAATGCTGCTACAAGCAATAATGCAAACTCAACAATGATTATCCACATATCTTCCAAATCAAACGGCAGGGCTAATCCAATAGCCAGGGCCGCTCCGAGGGCAATGAGAAGGACCCCTGCATGTACAGCGAAGGAACTAGTATCCTCGTAGTCGTGCGCATCGAACTCTGTCATACAGCCTAATTCAACCATTTGCTTCGTGAAATCTCGACGTAGGTCATATCTCTTGATGGCCAGCTGGCGACTCGACCATAGCGCAACAACTGCTATGACGAAGGACGCCGAAACGGCTACTCCATAACCCATCTCAGGAAGTAAGTATGAAACACTAGCTGCAAAAGCTGCCAATGCAATCATAAGAAGACAGTAGACTGCAGTGTATAGTCCGACTCTTGTTGTCAAAATCCAGTCGCTCCGTGTCCAAGCACTTTCTGTGACATATCGACCAAGTGCTCGCTTCAATTCCGGTTCATTTGAAGCAACAATGTGCAGACACTCGTTCTTGAGAAAGACTCTGACTTCGGTTTCTGATTCATCTCTTTGACTGAAATCAATTACATAGGGCGGGGTAAGGCCTCCTCGCTGATACACATCATTGACAATCTCGCGCACTTGATCAGAATTCAGTTCATCATCTGTCTGCGCAGAGTCTATGAATTCATCAGACAAGTCCAAACTCCCCATTGCCACAGTAGAAATGTGATGTTCTAGGTAAGATGGGAGTAAATGCGCAAATAGGGTTTTGTATGATTAAGGTCCAAAATGAAGATGAGGGGGGTCTATGAATAAAGGACCCCCAGAATTGTCTACCTCTCAGCTTGAATTCGTTTAATCTCCTCGATTATCTCAGGGACTACCTCGAATATGTCACCAACTATGCCGAAGTCAGCAATCTCAAAGATTGGAGCCTCAGGGTCCTTATTCACTGCAACTATGATATCGGAAGAACTCATTCCTGCACAGTGTTGGATAGCTCCTGAGATGCCAAGAGCAAAGTAAAGCATTGGAGAAACTGTACGACCTGACTGACCAACCTGCTGCGATGGAGGCAGCCATCCGAGATCAACAATTGGACGAGAACCCCCAACAGCTGCGTCTAGCAGACGGGCTAGTTCACGAGGAAGATCCAGATTGGAAGGATCCTTGATTCCTCGACCGCTACAGACCACAATATCAGACTCCTCCACAGATTTCATACCCTCAACAACTTCTTTCACACTCTCGAGAACTCTAGTCCTGATTTGGTTGGCTCCAATTTTGATTTCGACCTTTTCTATCTCTCCAGTGCGCGACCTATCATGCTCACTAGGCTTGAATACATTTGGTCGGACTGTGGCCATCTGAGGCCTAGTGTATGGACAGAGGATTTCAGCCATGATATTACCACCGAACGCAGGACGAGTCTGAACCAGCTGACGCTCGTCGTCAATGTCAAGTCCAGTACAGTCTGCTGTCAGACCTAGAGCCATCCTAGCAGCAATTCGTGGAGCCAGATCCCTTCCATTGCTTGTTGCTCCATAGAGAACAATGGATGGTTTTCTTGGAGCTATCAGTGTAACCATTGCGATGGTATATGCATCAGTGGTGTAGTGTTCGAAGGCTTTATCGTCAACAACCAAGACCTTGTCAGCACCCTGATGAATCAGGGACTCTGCAAGGTGTTCGGTTTCATGACCAAGAAGGACTGCAACCACATTCTCACCAAGCTTGTCAGCTAGCTCACGGCCCTTGGTCACAAGCTCGTAAGCGACATTTCTCAGACGTCCGTCATTGGTTTCACACCAGACCCAGACATCCTTGTACTTGGCGATCTCAACCGTATCCACAGCTTTACGTTCGATTAGAATGGCGTCTTCCGGGCATATTTCCTCGCATGAGCCACAGAGAACACACTTGTCGAAGTCAAATCTGACCTTGTCACCATCCTTCTCAATTGCATCGAAGTTGCATACCTTCGGACAGAGCATGCAGCCAGTGCATTTTTCTCTATCATAGATCAATCCCATTTCTAGATCGCCCCCTTCTTTGCCAAGAATTCAACAAGCTGCTTGGCAGCAGTCTTGGCATCAACATCTTCCAGCTTCACTCCTCCAGCTTTCTTGACAGGGGGAAACACCTTTCGCACTTGAGTTGGAGACCCCTTCAGACCGAGCTCATCCTCAGGAGTGCCTAAAGTAGCTGCATCCACGATTTCCATTGGCTTCTGCTTGGCCTTCATGATAGCCATTACATTTGCCAATCTTGGCTCGTTGATGCCCTTAGTCGCTGTCAACAAGACAGGCATTCTTGCTCTGACGATGTCATAGCCCTCATCAGTTTCACGATATGCTATGACATGTTTGCCACCCTCAGCAATCTCAAGATGACGCACATAGCAAATTTGCGGAACACTCAGCAATTCTGCAATCTCTGGACCTACCTGAGCAGTGTCACCATCAATGGCCTGCTTTCCGCAGATGACAATATCAAACTCCATCTTCTTGATCTGTTCAGCCAAGGTATAGGCTGTGGCCCAAGTATCTGCTCCAGCAAAGATGCGGTCAGTCATGTGGATTGCCTTGTCAGCTCCCATGGCAAGGGCCTTCAATAGAGCTGATTTTGCTTGAGGAGGACCCATTGTAATGACCGTGACCTCGCCACCGTGAGATTCCTTAATCCTTACAGCTTCCTCAACTGCAAATTCATCGAACGGATTGAGTATACTGGGTACACCATCTCGAATCAGTGTGCCAGTCTCCTCATTGACCTTAACTTCTGCAACCTCTGGTACCTGCTTGACAGGCACGATAATCTTCATGGTAGATTCACTCCTGAATTGAGGTAAATATCAAACGCATTGGGGCGAAAATGACCAAGATATAAGGGATTTGGCAGGGCTGACAGGAAAAACACCAAGGAATTCAATTCCTCTTTCTCATAATTTATTAGCAAGTCATTTAGCTATTCGAAACGAGCAGTGTTCTGATTAAGACTAATCTCTCCAATCTGAACAATAAATGCTTTGATGCCAGAGAACGAACGCAAGGGGAAACAATTTGCTTTGCCCTTCAGGGTAGCTACAACTTCATTGACAGCAACAATCATGGGAGCTCAGACCACTGTTCTTTTCTTTTCTCTGCGGAACAGCATTCAAACCTACGCAATCCTTTTATGAGACGGACTTTGCTTAACGACTCAGAACCATTAAACACCATTCGAGGTCGTTTTCGATGGGCAAGGAAAAGATACTTGGTGCACTGATATTCATCTTCGCGTTTCTGGTGCTATTGTACTACACATGGGCGCTCGTATTGGTCCAGAACGCTATTACCGGGCCGGGCATAACAGCCTGGGTCGAGTCAATATTCCCATCTGGATTCTGGCATGACTTCTTCCTCCCAGATCCGATGTTCTTGATCATTCTGCCAATTTGGGCTGCAGCTGTGTTGATCATGGTGATTGCGATGTGGATTGGCTGGACTATGCTGACCACTCCTGCACCTGAGCCGCTTGAGGACTTCGACTTCGATGAAGAAGAAGTCGCTGAATCAAAGCCTGAAGAGTAGACTTACGTAGAGATTATAGCAGATCATGTAAAGGGTCTCAGGACCCTTTCATATCCATTTTAGATTGATTTAGTCTTAGAGCATTCAATGTGCAGAGTCGATTGTAGATTTCAACAGGTCAGCTTGATTCCAACAACTCAAGTGGGATTTCATCATCCATGGTTGTAAAGCCTCTGTAAATAAGGAACAGACATATCGCGATCATAATCAGGATGACAATGAAATTGGCCATTATCCCTGGTCCTGTATAACGGTTGAAGACAATAATACCATATCTTCGACTATATGCAGTCAGCCCTGTAAGGTCACTTACTATATCAATAACAAAGCCCATCAGTGCTAGGGTGATTAGAGCAGTGCCCAAGTAGACTACTCTTTTCATGTAGTTATGACGCCACCAAGCTTTGCCTCTTTGATAGGCGGCTCGTTCAGCTTCATACCATGCAATCCCTCCAGCAAAAGTCAGGATAAGACTGAAGAGATAGAACCAGACATGAAACAGGACATCTGAACCAAAACCTACATTTGCCCAATTCGGATGGTCGTAGTACCAGACTGAGTAATAGAGTATTTGGATTAGAAGGATATGGTAGCTGGCTCTACCAATTCGTTGGATAATTGTCTGGAGTCTTGTCTGGGGTGTCGAGGGCAGATATCTCATCGCAAGCAGAAACAGAAAGGCAGTATATGGGATTACTAGAAATGTGTAGTCCCCCCAAATCAAGTTGTGCCTGTAGACTCCGTTAATCACGTAGGCTCGGTAATTAAGAAACTGATAGGCAATCATGTAAATAACGCTCAGAGGCAAAGCAAGCCACATGAGCCGATTTCGCTTTGCAGTGATGCTAGGATTATCGGTGAACCATAGACCAAGACCAACAGCTGGCAGAAGGAACAAGATATTGGTTCTTATGACACTGGTCAGGAATGCTGCTTCATAGCTTGTATATTGCCAGTGCCCATCCACTAGTACCAATGGAACATTATAGAACAGAAACAGCTGCAGAAGGATTTCGCTTAGGAAACATAGGAAAACTGTAAGCTTTGGATATGAAATGTAGCCTCTGTAGACGATTGGGAGCACGAGAATGGAACTGAAAAGCACAGGGATAAACCAGTTGCCAGGACCCCAGAACGGCAGCCATCCTATCAGGGTATATTCATTCCAAGTGAATGAGTTGAAATATAGTCCCAGTATTAGAGAACCCCAGTAGAGAAGAAGGAAAGGAAGGACGTAACGCTCGATCTTCTTCCTGAAATATTCTCGTGAATATAGCTCCCGAAGTGTGGTGGCTCCTGAATTCTTGAAGGAGAGTCCAATGTTGAAGCCCATGACGATCATGAATATGGGGATGGCGGTCCGCTCCCAGAAGACTCCACCGATTAGGCTCTTTAGATCCCAGGTGAGACTATGGTCCAAAACAACCAGAGCAATGGCAAACGCTTTCAGAGCATCGATTTGCCAATATCTAACTCGTTCCTGAGTTTCAACAGCCTCTGTTGGACTGTCTTCTGCAACCTGTGACATATGAAAAATGCAAATCTGGTCAGTGAAATACCATTCGGAATGAGCAAGGAAAATGAAAATATATTGACAGGCCTCACATTAAGCGCCAGATTGATATCTTCATTGTATTGCAAATTACTGGTAACTTATGCAGTCTTCCGATGTGACTCTCCTTACAAGTATCCGTCTTCTTTTATTCCTAATACTGCTCCTCCTAATCTACATCACAACAAAGCAGAGTAGTGGATTGATTAAGAAAGCATGGCGACTTCCAATCATCTACCCTAATGATAATGAGGAATCCATAAGTGAGGCGGAGGAGCGGCGAGATCTGCTAAAGTCATTATCAACGAGATGGAGCTTATTCACCATAATTGATTACTCTCTTGGGGCGCTCATTGCTTATGAGATAATAATTGGTTTCTCGGCTGCAGAATCTGGTATGGCATACTATTTTGGGGTGCATTTTCTATCCGCTGTTGTGATCTCATTTGGTATTGGATTGTTCCTAGCAATAGTTGCAATGAAATTCAGGAACCCATTCCAATCTGGAAGAATACAGCCGCTGCAACAGCTTGTGAAGAACCTAGAGTCACTAGTGAAAGCAGTGCATGCAGATGATGATAATGTTTCTGAAGATACCGAGGTCATCCTAGTCCGAATTGTGAAACAGGAAATCGAGAAATTCATAGATTTCAGGCAGTTGGGTGATGCAGAGTGCGGACGACTTCTTGAATATCTGGCTGGGCTTGAGGGCACTGTAGGTAGAGCCGCATCTGCAATACTATGGCCATAATGGGATTCTCTTCAGTCAGAGATTAGTGATTGCTTCTTTGATTAGCTCTGCACCGTGCTCTGCAAGTCTGTTCGCTTCTTCCTGAGTCGTGGCCTCGGAGAAACAACGGTAAAGCGGTTCGGTTCCGGAGGGACGTATTAGAACCCAACCATCATCGAAAATGAGCTTTACACCGTCAATGGTGATTCTTTCCTGTTCATCAGTTAACTCCACAAGCATATCAAGTAGAGCTTCCTTCTTCTCAACAGGAACAGGGAGTTTAATCTTCGTGCTGAAGTATGTTGGCAGCTCTGCCACCAACTGAGAGAGCTTCTTGCCTTCAACAGCCATTATTTCGATTACTTGAGCGGCGGTCATTGCGCCGTCTCGGACTGGTTGATGAGGAGGATAGAATATACCACCATTCTCTTCACCCCCTAGTTCAGCACCGGTTTCTTCTAGTCGGTGGGACACTACAACACTTCCAACAACAGTCCAATCAATCTTGGCTTCAGCGTTTCTCACGACATCTTCTATGAGTCGACCACTACTTACAGGCGTCACAAGGGTAGAACCTTTCTTCTTTGAGAGCACACGGGAAGCAACAATGGCAAATGATTGGTCGCCCCAGAGGATGCGTCCGGTTTCATCTACAAACGTTGCTCTGTCTGCATCACCATCATGTGCAATCCCAAGGTTAGCTCCTACTGACCGGACTGTTTCTCTTAGCTTGACTAGATTTTCTGGTGTGGGTTCGGGATTTCTGCCTGGAAAGCCACCATCAAGTTGGCCATTGAGGGAGAGTACCTTGCAGCCCATCTCTCTCAGAAGAATTGGTGTGACCAGTGAACCTACGCTGTTGGCTCCATCCACCACTACTGTGAAGCTGTTTTTCTCAATGGCTGCAACATCAACATGTGATTTTATCGAATCGATGAAGTCCATGATGGCTGCATCGTATTTGGAGACCTCCCCTATCGAGTCCCAGTCCACCATCTTGAAGTTCTTATCGAAGTAGACATCCTCGATCTTGGCCTCAACCTCCTTGGAGACCTCGATACCATTGGCCCCCATCACTTTGACTCCATTGAAATCTGGTGGATTGTGTGATGCTGTAACCATGACTCCACCCACGCAACTCAGCTTTGGTATCATGAATTGTAGGGTAGGAGTGGGAACGAGCCCAACATCCACAACTGAACACCCTGTGGAGAGAAGTCCTGAGATGGCTGCATTATAGAACATCCGCCCACCATATCTGGAGTCTCGTGCAATAGCAAACTTTCCTGGTCCCAGTATTGTTCCAGCTGCTCTCGCCAAATCGAGTACGAGTTCTACAGTGAGTCCTTCATTAGTCACCCCACGAACTCCGTTTGTCCCAAATAGGCGGCCCATATTCTTCACTACTGTGCGATGGTCTTAGGTATTGACTTAAGAGTGTTGATAATCCGTTCAGACAGGGTCACTCAGATGCCTATCTTTGGACGAAAGAAAGACAAGGAATACCAAGAGGCTGCGAAGCTGCTCTCAGAGGATAGACCTAAAGAAGCTGCAGAGAAGCTTAGAATATTCCTCGAGAAGCACCCCAAGGACATCAATGGTATGGTCTCTCTCGCCGTATCGCTCATTAACGGGCAGGAAGAACCTGATAGACAATCACCGGAAACCGAAGAGGCATTCTCACTACTGGACCGAGCTGCTGAACTGAAGCCCAAGGATGCTGTGCCAGTGTTCAACAAGGCGGTATGTCTGAGAAACCTAGGCATGCTGGAGGAGGCCTTGTCGGAGTTTGATAAGGTACTTGAAATTGAGGACAGGCTTACTCTGGCTATCCTACACAAGGCAGAGATCAATTACGAACTCGAGCGATGGACAGAGGCTGTCGAGCTGGCAAGACTAGCACTCATCAGGGACCCTGGAATAGAAGAGGCTCTAAACTGGGTTCCTAAAGCGATGGAGAACGCAGGGATGCTCGACGAAGAAGGGAATGTCATCAATGCACCCTGGGAAGATGCGACTCCAGATGAATAGGCTTATATTCACTTCTCAGGGAGCAGACATCGTTCTGAGTGGTCATTGTCCACTCCGTATACCATCTTCGGTGATAACATGTCACAGAAAGGCGAACCAATGTACCGCGGTCACAAGCTCACGGACCTAGTTCAGATGAACATGGACACTCTTATTGAGCTGCTCCCCTCACGCCGCAGAAGGACCCTCAAGAGAGGCCTTCCTCCTAGACAGAAGAAGCTCCTGGTGAAGCTCAGGGCAGCAAGAAAGCAGGCAAAGAAGGGGAAGGACGTTATTGTCAAGACTCACTGCCGTGACATGGTCATTCTTCCTGA
>JBHLLF010000044.1:0-21130 GCA_048885865.1 Candidatus Hermodarchaeota archaeon | reverse complement strand
GTCAAAGCAATCATAGTGGAAGCGTATAAGCCCGTGAAGAAGCAGCTTTCTCGAACTCCTGCAGCACTTACCGAAGGTCTATCGAAGATTGCTCGTCACATCCAAATGGGTGATCAATATGTGGCATTAGTGGGCGATCAGATAGTGGGCACTATGCGTGTGCGGTTAAGCGGCCAAATGGGAGTTATTTCGCGACTTGGAATTCTTGAAAGATTCAGAGGTAGACGTATTGGTACCCTGCTTATGCAATATGCTGAGAATCTACTAGCGTCGAGAGGCGCGCAAGTTGTCGAAGTTGAAGTATATGGTGCCGTCGAGGCGCAGCTCTCGTTCTATGAGGCTCTTGGATACAAGGAAACCGGAAGGAAGAAACGCCTCAAAGAAGTGATTGTCACCATGGTGAAGAGCCTTGTTGAGGAAGAGGCAATCGAAGAAGAAGACTTGTGACCTAGGGGATTATTTCACATCCATTATTAAACTCTGGATACTCAAAATCTGCTAATGAAACCACTCCCTCTTCAATCAGTTTCTTCACTGCGGGAACATGCTTGCTTAGTGATGCTACCAGATGCTTCACACTGCTACAGACTTTCGCAAAGCCTTCTTCGCCCCAGAGTCTTTGCTTGTTTGCGAAGAGGCAACGACCGCCGCAGAGTCCAAATATCTCACAGGAGGGACATGGCTCATCAACATGCATAATACTTCTAACTTCCTCAGGTGAGGACTCCTTAATGTTCCCCACAATCGAGAAGTCCCAGTCAGGTGAGATGGGGCATACTCCTATTGAGCCATCTACATGAATTGCGAATGTGTCAAGACCTGAGCCACAACGCA
Source organism: Candidatus Hermodarchaeota archaeon (assembly GCA_048885865.1). GTDB lineage: Archaea > Asgardarchaeota > Thorarchaeia > Thorarchaeales > Thorarchaeaceae > SMTZ1-83. The sequence continues at coordinate 20,296 of JBHLLF010000044.1, read as the reverse complement.
ATTCAGAATCATCGCCCGTCACAAGGCTATGCATTAGTGGTAGAAATGGAACGATACCTTCAACCACTCCCGAATTCATTGCTGCAACCCACTCATCAGCCAGACGAGAAATCCCAGGATTGTAGGAATTGTTCAGCCATCCGTCGAAATCTTGCCAATTCCCTTCGGCATCCCAAACGACGTTTAATTGCCAATGTACATGGTCGAATGAGGGGTCTCCCAACTCAGCAAGGTGTCTAACATCTCTGTAGATGTCTGACTGCTCAGAAACCGCCATCCTTGCCACGATATCGCCCTCATACCCAATCCCTCTCAGCCACCTGACATTGTTGATGACCTTTTGATACACGCCCTTGGAGCGATAGCAATCTGTAGTGTCTTCAATACCATCTATCGATACTAGAATTGAATGGAATCTCTTGACATACTCCTCAGGAATTTGATTCAGAAGCAATCCATTTGTCTGAAGCATAAATCTCGTGTGAGAGAATCGCTTCATCAATTCAGTGATTAGAGGAATTCTAAGAGTGGGTTCGCCGCCATAAAGCATGAGTTGGACATCATCATCCTGCTCCAAGAACGAGGCGAGATCATCAAGGGAGTATTGAATTTCCGAATCTGGTCCTGTCTGCTCCCCGCCATGACAATATGCGCAATTGAGATTACATCTGCGTGTCAAAACCAGGTGATAGTTCAATCAGACTTCGCTCCACGCCTTCTGACTTCCTCATCACAATAAACGTTGCTCTTTGGTCAAATCTTCATATTGGCACTTATTGCGCATGTGCAACTTCGATGAACCAGTTGTGGGATAATTCAGACCCCCATAGAGTTCAAAATCCATCTGCGAAGGGCCCATAAGCACACTTATTAACAATAGTTAACTACCTCATAAACGATTGTCATGATTGATAGTAAAAAGGCTACAAGTTCTCCATCGATCAATGCGAATTTGGAAATTGGCTATAAGATGATGAAAGCTATTAACAGTCAAGACCTTAGTCTTCTTGATGAATTAATCGTCCCTGATTATATGAACAAGCAACTAGAGGTCCAAAGTCTAGAAGACTTGAAAGAAGTGTTGAGAAGGCAATATGCAGGATTCCCCGATATCCATCGGACTATTGATGATATCATTGCTGATGAGGATTCGGTATGGCTCAAGGTAGAAATCACGGCTACGCACACAGGCGAATATCGTGGCATAGCCCCTACAGGTGCAAAAATCGCTATGGACGCAGTTCCGCACTATCGCATAGCTAACGGAAAGATAGTGGAAGGCTGGTCTGTCTGGAATCCTATCCCGTACCTTGAACCCCTTGGAGTTATTGAATACAAAGGATTCCCGGATGAGATTCAAAAACCACTCTGATTCTCTGAGAGTTGGCAGAATGACGAGTCATGCAAACCCTGAAGTGAAATCCAAGGAAGGTACTGGAGATGTATTGAATTCCAGTAGCTCAAAAAGGGTAACTCTAATGAAAGCAATAGCAGAACTGCATTTAGCTTTTTCAGAACATCGACCCTTGGATATGAGCAACCTATTCAGTGAAGACGCCATCCTGATGTTTCCTGGCACAGCGGACATTGTAAGTCGAGAATCAATTCGGGGAGCCTTTGACGATTTCATGAATATGTATACAACAATTTCCTTTGAAATGGACAATGAATTCATTGACATTGGTGAACATCGAGCGACCTACCTTGCGAAATTCATCGAAATACGCACTCCACGCGGAGGGGGATTGACAGAGAAAGTATACGGACGCATGTTGGAGATCTGGGAACTCTCATCTGAAGGAAAATGGGAAGTAATTCGGATGATGACAGGCAGGTATTCAGAAACTGAATTCCTTCAATAAATATGATGTAGTTCATTTGTTCCTCCAGCGACATGCTTATGATTGAAAATCTACTGAGAGGCTTGACTAATCATGAAGTGGACTGGTGCTATCGCACTTACATTCATTGCAGTACTTCTCCTTGCCCCACAGCTTTCAGTGGAAGCAAGGATTCCCTCAAACGATGCAATAGCACCACTCTCAGAAGGACTAATTGAGAATGTGCCTTATGTGTGGCAAGAGATCAATGGGCTTTGTGCGTGGGCCGCGACCTCTGTTGCGGTTCAAGCAGCAGGAGTCGACTTGGACCTTCATGATGTCCTTGCTGCTACTGGTGTAGGTTTCTCTTTTGCCTATGTGAGGTATAACGACACATGGCTAATGTATCCTGGAGCAATCTATATGCAGGCTGAGCCAACGCAATTTCTTGCAGATCTCTACGGTCTAAATCTGACAATGTATTTCGACACTTCTACCCCGTCAGCCGAACAGCTTGTGGAAGTCTGGGAGGGGCGAGGAATCAATTCTGAATTACTAGATGGGCAGAATGACGCTCTGGCGCTTATGAAATCGACAATTGATGAGGGCTATCCCCTTCTAATTAGCGTCAATCCCGCATGGCTACCAGCATTTGATTATGACTATCTTCGGGACCTAGGGGCTTCAGGAGGTGCACACGGAATACTGATAGTTGGATACAATGATACTGATTCATCCGCCACCATCATTGATCCTGGAGTGGGTTCATTTGGCGAAAACTTCGGTTATCCAGAGGATGGAAGAGGCAACTACACGAAGATAACTTACACAAATCTAATTCAGGCGTGGTCGGATCGATATTTCATTACTGTGCTATTGAAATCAGGCGGCACTCCTGCCGAAAATCCAAGCAAATTCCTTGGAGAGTATATCCGAGATAGGCTCCTTGGCATTGGAGCTGCATATTATGCAGACCCAAGTACAGCTATTCTCTGGAAGTTTGGAGAAGGAGCATTTAGGGGACTTAGCGAAGACTTCACAGTTCAAGGATTAACTGAATATTTCGATGTTTTCACAGGAATGGAAGGTGAGCGCGAGTTCAAGGCATCACTTCTCATGTTCCTGGGGCTCGGACTTGAAGCACAAGTCACTCTTCAATACCTATCTTATAGAGCTAGCCTGCAAGCACTCCCTTCGCTAACGCCTGATGTTGATCTCACAGCTTTTCTGGCTGCAGGTCAACAGGCTCTATCTCATTTCGAGGCAATTACTGACAACTCTACCCTGGTGTTTCCGAGCAATCTGACTGCATATACAGGCCCAGTTGCTTCGATCTTCATGACAATGGCTGATGAATATAACTCGACTGGCAATCTCGAAGCTGTTCTTACTGCCCATCAATCTGATTTGGATGAGGTTTCTATTCACCTGCTTGAGATTGCAGATTCCTGGCTCGCTGCAGGAAATGCACTGGCTGAAATCTGGCCAAACAATCCGCTTGTCATATTCGGACCCTACTTGGCTTTGGCCGCTTTCGGGGTAGGAGCTCTAGTAGTTGTCGTTATCATCTATATCCGCAAAACACCTTCGCAATAACACGCTAACTCAAGATGCTTCTCCAAGAAGCTTGAGCATTTGACCAATGTCATTTGTTGGCAGCTTGCAATTATGGTTGATGCAGACATGAACTGTAGCTTTGTTATTCACTCTATCATAGAACTTCGAGAATGGAGCAAGGTCATTCAATCTCCTTGAAGTTTCCTCATCTGAACGGAGAAGGACAACGGTGTTCGGCAAGAAACGATTCCTCAATTCGCTCAAAATCATCTGAGTTTCTTCCTCGTCAAGTCTACCAGCGATGACAACTTCGTGAGATGGACCCAATGCATAATCTAGACCTGATAGCATGAATGAGAACCCAGTAGGACTTCTATTGATAATACCTGAGAATGCCTCTGTTATTTTCGCTGATAGCGCCTCAAAGCCTTCGTTTCCCAGTAATCTGGCTAATCGGATGAGGTTCAACAAGGATACAGAGTTTCCTGACGGAATCGCACCGTCATAAGCATCTTTCTGCCGCACAAGTAATTCTTCTGAGTTATCAGCTGTGAAGAAGAAGGCACCATTCTTGGTATCCCAAAAGTGATCGATCTGTTTCTTCGTGAGGTTTCTAGCTAACTCTAGATACTCTGGATTGAACGAGGTTTCGTAGAGTTCGATGAGTCCCCAGACCAAGAACGCATAATCATCCAAGAATCCTGGCACGAGAACTTCCTCATCCCTGAATCTGTGAAACAGCCGCCCATCCTTTGACATCATTTTGGCTAGAATGAATCTGATTGCTTTTTCAGCTGCTTTCAGATACTCACTACTACCCAACGTCCGAGATGCCTTTGCAAGGGCTGCGATGAACAGTCCGTTCCAATCCGTGAGAACCTTGTCATCCCGTTGAGGTCGAATTCTTGTTTCGCGGAGAGCGAATACTTTCTGCCGACCACTTTCTAGTAATTCAGAAACTAGGTCTGATGCGATACCAATTTCCTCTGCAACCTTTTCCAGTGAGTCTGTTATATGTGGGATATTGAGGCCTGTATCCTCTCGAGTAGCTTCTTCCTTGAAGTTACCTTGCTCATGTATATTGTAGTATCTGGAAAATGTATCAAATTCCTGAGAATCCAAGACATCTCTGACTTCATTATGCGCCCATACGTAGAACTTGCCTTCCACTCCCTCGCTATCCGCATCTTCGGCTGAATAAAACGCACCTTCAGGACTAGTCATGTTTCTAAAGACATATTGAATGATATCTTGGGCGACTTGTGCATAAAAGGCATCTCCGGTTGCTTCGTAGGTTTCAATATACGCATGGAGAAGCATCGCTTGGTCGTAGAGCATTTTCTCAAAATGAGGGAGCAGCCACTCAGCATCAGTTGAGTATCTATGGAATCCAAATCCTATGTGGTCCCAAATTCCTCCCTTTCGCATCTCTCTGAGTGTTGTTTCAACCAAGTTCAGAGCGTCTTTGTTGCCTGTTCTTTTCCAATATCTCAAGAGCAACATCAAGTTATGGGGACTTGGGAATTTTGGCGCCGTGCCAAATCCGCCCCTCTTCTCGTCGAACCTTCTCAAGAACATGGAGAAGGCGGTTTCTATTGCCTCCAGGTCAACTTGGACATCACTTGCGCTACTGGATTCAGTTGACAGTGCTTGCTCGATTTGCCGTGTCACATCATCGACATTCTCTCGCTCAGATTCCCAGATCTCTTTCAGTCTTGGAACGACCTGAATCATCCCAAGCTGTCTGAACCTTGCTTCCTTCGGTATGTACGTAGCTGCATAGAATGGCTTTTTGTCAGGCGTCATGACGATTGTAAGAGGCCATCCTCCACTGCCCGTCATCATCTGTGCAATTTGCATGTACACTCCGTCAATATCAGGTCGTTCCTCTCTATCCACTTTGATATTGACAAAAGCATCATTCATGAGCGCTGCCACTTCTTCATCCTCGAACGACTCATGCGCCATGACATGACACCAGTGACAGGTACTATAGCCGATGGAGAGGAAGATGGGCTTGTTTTCTTTGCTAGCTTTTTCAAATGCCTCTTCTCCCCATGGATACCAGTCAACTGGATTATAGGCGTGTTGAAGTAGATATGGACTCTTTTCTGAAATCAATCTGTTTGGTTTGCCCTCTTGATCAGTCATCTAGAAGCCTCAGAATTACAAATCATATATTATTAACAATAGTTAAAGCATTTACGGATTGACCAGTTCAATACTCATTCTCTACTACCTTTGAAACCAATTCACGCATTCTAAGGACTTGCTCTCTCACTTTCTCAACGCCAGCAGGAGTGATCTCAATGAAACGGACTGGTTTCACCTCGATGAATCCCCGTGTGGTTTTGATTAGATCCATGGATTCTAGCTTCTTCAGGTGACTAGCTAGATTGCCGGAGGTCAATTCAAGTTTATCCTGAAGTTTGGAGAACTGTGCTGAACCTGTGAAGTATAGATAGACCAAGATAGAGAGTCTGGCAGGTACGAGGGTTTCTCGATCCTCGCTCATGAACCCAGCTAGTACCTTCAGGAGGTCTCTATCTGCAGACAGTGTCATCCCCGCCCAGTACTTTCCAAAAGGAGTCTTTCAGCAGTGATTAGCGCATACACTCCGATGATATAGATACCACCGATGTCAACAATGATTAAGATTAGGTATGCCAATTCTGGCAGTAATAGCATGAATGGCATCGACAGCAATGCCGCAAGGGCAAATGCGAGATTCTCCTTGTAAAATCCGCCGCTTTCCGGGTCCATTCTCGAGAAGTAGTAGTTGACTGACTGTCCGAATGCTAGAACGCATTGAACGAGGATGGGGAAACCTAGCGGATTCTCTTGTGTGAATAGAAAAACCGATGAGACAGCCAGGATAACTCCAATAACTCCCCACATGAAGTAGAACCAGGTGGGCGGTTTCTGTTGCACCTCCCTCTTCGGAAATGACCTTGTGAGTGGACCAAAAAGCCGAAATGCAATGACCCAGGTGATTAGTAGACTTACGGCTACGAATGCTAGATTCAACAGAGGATTCCAATCTAGTGGACTATAAACCACCGTAAGTACGAACATGACTAGTGTGGCGAATGATATCCCGCCTCCAATCAGGATGTATATGATTCCACTTACCCTTCTCATGACAACTTTTGGATATCTGTCAACAATCTCCGTTAATGCCAACAACCTTCTGGCATCAGCCAATTCATCATCCGAATTGATTTTGTCATTTTCTGAATCTGGCATGTTCTATCATCTCCAGGGCTTGACTGAGTACACGAAACACACTGGGTATTAAGTATCTACTATGTGGGCCTTAATCGACCCTGTTTATCCTCTACAAGACTCTTGGCAACTAGGCTCCTGACATGATGTTCAATCATCCACTTCTCAAAGTATAGAAACACTGGATTTGTTAGCGATGGATATACAATGGGATTCATTGTGATTCTATCTATAGAATCAGCCCCTTCTTCAATGGCTGAAAATACCAAATCATCTCGAATATCAAACTGGCGAGAATATGCATCTAATGCTGGTCTATAGTCCTCCAAGAGGGGTTCATTGAGATGACCGCTTATAATCCCTCTATAATCACCGCTCTGAACCTTGGCAATCGACTCCTTGAAATCCGCAATGGAGGAGTTGGGATGCCCATAGAATGGGCCGAATTCGGTACAATCCAGGTCAGCAGCAAAGAGGAGGTTCTGCTCAACAATCTCAACACACATATGATCAGGGAGATGGCCAGGCGTCATTATTGCTCTCAGCGTGAAATCGCCAAGTTGGAACCTTTCCCCCTCCTTAAGGACCTCTTCAGCTCGGCCTTCATCAAGGGCGCCATACATTCTTTCATTAACAAGATTTTCCCACGATGCTCGTACAGGATTAGCTTTATGAAATCCAAGGAATTCTTTCATTCTCTCCTTTTCATTGAAGAGAGGGGCTGTAATCTCGTTAGCTGCAATTCTGCAACCGGATAGCCGATTGAGTCTTACGGCATGTGTGATATGGTCCGGATGGATATGAGAGAGTATGACCGTGCGTACGTTTCGCAGCTCTCTGTTATATGAGGATAAGAACCGTCTGAGTGATTCTATTGAACATCCCGGATCGACAACCACCAACTCCTCATCAAATATGACCAATGTATTGCAGAACGGAAAGGAGCCCCCTATGATAACATGAATGCCGGGAGTGATTTCCATAGACGCCAATTTTGGCACTCTCTAGTTGAATTGGGGGGCAGCTTTCAATCTACCCACCTCCAAGCGAGTTTTGCATTTGGAATTCATTGGGTTGTTCGCACGCGTACTTCAGCTGCGCTTCTTACTGCTTGGCGCCACCTTCTGAAGCTGCTCCACATAACTGGGATCATGGCTGACAGCAGTAGAATGGCCAATAGTAATGAGTTGACGACTGGTGCCGTATTTCGTATTGCAGCGCCGGCAATTATGGAGTCAATCCAGAATCCCACCATGACCCCTAGGACTCCAAAAATCATCAGGATGGTGAGGAAGAAGTACACGATAAAGGTCCTAAATTGCGATTTTTGAATAAACCGAGCAAAGGCTCCTAGGTACGGATGCTTCTGCCATCGGGAACCTTGCTCTACAATCCAAAAGATGACAAACATGTAGATTATCGACAAGAACGGGATAATCATGATTCCCGTAATCATCAGCTCACTCAAGAGGATTAGCCCCAATGAAATCAAAGGAATGGGAAGGATTATGAAAATCCAGACCACAAACTTGGGCAGATTCAACTTTCTTTCCTCGAATCTTTATGTGTGCCTCATCAACATCAAGAGGGCCTCATGATGCTCCTGAGGTGATATGGGTGACCGCGTTATGAATGCCATATATACCCTATGGTCGAAGAACTAGTCAATATGCAACCGTTTAATGACCTTCTCTCATGTCTGGCTTGCCTTGTACTTGAACTGACCTGAATAAATCGTCTTTAACTGGTCCAGAGTCATAGCATCAGTCGGCGACTTGTCATAGCGAATATTCACTATTCTTGCGAACCTTAAGGCCATGCCCGATTTGTAGTTTGGGCTCTCCTGTATTTCGTCTGCTAGGACCTCGACCACAATCTCAGGCTTCACTGTCACGACATGTCCCTTCTTGCCAGTAGAGATTGATTTGAGCTTGCTAGTCATCTCTTCAAACTCGACGTCAGTCAGACCCTTGTATGTTTTGCCAATCATGACATAGGAATCTGTATCAGGGTCTCTTACTGCAAGGTGGTAATCGGAAAGCCAATTCTTCCTTCTTCCGTGTCCCCACTCTGCAGCAATGATGACCAAGTCCATAGTGTCCAACGAGTGTTTAATCTTGAACCAGTTCTTGCCCCTCGTTCCCGGCACGTAGGTTGAATCTACTTGTTTTGCTATCAGTCCTTCATGTCCGAGAGTCTTGCTCCTATCGAAGTAACTCTCAGCTTCATCTTCGCTCGCAGTGTAGTAGCTCTCTATGAGAATTTCCTGAGGTGCTATGGATTCCAGCAATTCTCTTCTCTCCGAGTATCTGGAGTCTATATGCTGGTTGGTTTCAAGCAATAGAAGGTCAAAGAGATATAGATGCAATTGGACTTCATCCTTTGTCTTCTCGACTTCACGCGTCCTTCCAAAACGCTTCATTACGACCTGAAATGGAAACGGCCGTCCTTTGTCACTAACGGCTACCACCTCTCCGTCCAAGATTGCCAGATCTGCCGCTACTTTACTCCTGACAATCTCTACAATATCCGGTAGGCTTTCAGTTACATTCTGTAGCCTACGGGAATAGATGGTGACTTTATCCCCCTGTTTGTGAATCTGAACTCTAGCTCCATCTAGCTTGAACTCGAAAGCATACGAGGAACCTATCCCAAACACCTCATCAACAGAATCAGCAGGACTGGCAAGCATAGGCTTCACAGGCCTGAAAAGAGTCACCTTGATTTCATCTAGCGCAGACGCTCCTCCCACTGCGGCTATCTCTGCAACTTGACCCAAATCTCCAGTGAAACTCCACGCTCTTCTCACTAGCTTTGGTTCTATATTGAAAGCTCGGGCAATTCCCTCCGCCAATAGACCCTCAGACAGTCCAATGCGCATGTCGCTCAACACGAGGGCTGTAATATATTTCGCTTCTATTGGAGCTGCTTCCCTCAATATCTGTGCTAGGATTGCCTCCTTTTTCTTCTTTGAACCAGGCCCCTGAAGTCCAGCAATGACACTGAAGTTATCTTCGAGAGATTTTATTGATAGCGGGGTTGAGAAGAGACCTGTCTGCACTGTGAATTTTCCTGATTCAAGTAAGGCCGCAACAGCATCACCAGTATCACCCTGATATGATTCACTCAAGTCTTCCATAGAGAAGTCAATGACTTGCTTAAGTGCTGACTTAAGCCCGCTCCATGATACATTGAGAACTCGATCATCACTTTCCGGGAAGATGCGGCCACCCAGAAACAGCGCCGAAGTCCTGACTTCGAGAGTATCCACTTCTCTAAGAAGTGTAGCGACTAAGTCAAGCTTGGCATTCCGGCTAGAAACAGCAGCAATCTTGTCTAGTGTTTCAGCGATTTTCAGAAACTCGGTCATACTCTCTATTCCATAATCCAGTGCTATCTCTTTAAGTTTGGCAGTTTGCAGAATAGCGCAATGTCCTGTTCGTTACACCTATATCTGATAGTAATGCCTTTTCACTCGGTCGATTAATTATGGGCAATCCGTGGCGCTCAAAGAAGGCTTTCCTATATTTTGGCGGTGCATTTGTCATCATACTAGGGGGGATAATTGTACTGAGCGCTCCGTACAACATTGTTATCTATAGAGCATCAGTCGGCGAACGCATGCCCTTCACGATTCGGGATGCATCTGGATACTATCCAGAGCTTGAAATCTCACTTGATTTACGCGCTTCATCTAACATTTCAGCGCTTGAGATTGACTTTACAGTCAGGCATGATGAATCGTCCCAAGACTATCTTGTGAATTTCACTCTTACATCAGATGATGTGGTTCCGGGCTCGAACCCACCAACGTTCGTATCGCGACAGATGATAGATGTGATTCCTGGTCAATATACAATCACGTTGGATAGAGCCAATGAAACAGCACTCATGGATGTCGGATTTACCCAGATGACTGACTCACGCCTGTTTATAGTCACAGGAGGTTCGCTGAACATCCTTGGACTCATTATGGGTGGCACTGGCTGGTTCCTCACAGGCTCTTTTCTCCCAACAGGTGATGAAATGATTGTAGATTGGGGATATGAGGAAGAGGAGGACCAGAGTAAGTAAGGGACTAATACAGCTCTCAATACATTTGTGAATATTGTCTAGGTTGTACACACGCTCTTCAATGACTTGCTTCTATGTCACCTTGAGAACGATGAAGAGTGACAGAGTGAAATGGTTGCTAAAAGGAAAGGTCGTGCGTGACTTCAGAGGCTTTCCTTTAGGTCGTGTGAAGCAGGTATGGTATGATGACGATACTGGTCCGCATGTGATTATTGAGAAATCTGAGAACGACCAAAGACCGCATACATGGGAAGTCATACCTCTACGAGCTGTTGACCGGGTTGAAGACCATATTCGTCTGAAACCTCCAGCCTTTGCTGAGTAACGCTGAGGAATTCGCCATGATGCATCGTAATTCCCTTAGCGAAAAAACGTCGCTCTTGCAAGAACTCGATGCCACAAGAGAGACCATCAAGATAACTCTCTTCACATCTGATACTTGTGCATTCTGTGATGAAGCAAGAGAGGTTGTGAAGGAAGCTGTTGAGAGAGTTTCCTATTATCAACCCTACATTGAGGTGGTGGAATCTCGGGTTGATAAGAAGCCTGCTCTGACGGAGAGACATCAGGTCTTGGCTGTGCCAACTGTCTTCGTAGCCAAATCCAGGATAGTCGGAATGCCCAGAGTGGATGACCTTGAGCAGCTAATTCATCAAGAGATGCTTTCACAATATCTGCAATAGGGGAAAAGCACTCCCTATGTGAAATCAAGTCCCAGCAGGACCCATGCATTTTCAGCACGGATTATTCGGCTTGTTTCTACATTCAAATCTAATAGATTCAGAGCTGCCCTCAAGTCCAAGTATTCACTGTGATGTTCTGAGCCAAATACTAGTCTTCGAACACCAATGTCTTGAGCAAGTGCATCAAGAAAGACCCTGAGATGTGATTCGACAAGTTTCACTAGTGTGATGGATATATCCAACCATATATTCTGACGTGACATCAAAGGAATGAGTTGAGGGAATCCGAAGAGCCCCCCCATATGTAGAATCACGAATTTAGCTTTTGGAAACATGGTTGATGCCTTATCTATAAACGCAAGGCCACCAGCAGTCAAGACGTCATTATGAATATAGACTGGCACATTGCGATCCACAGCTTCTCGGATTAGCATTAGTGCAGCAGGGTCCTCTGGTCCATAATGCCTATCATCAAGAACAACGGCCACGCATCCCTCATTGATGTAGTGTATAAGCCTCTCCCTTGCAGAATCAATAGGCCGAGGGAGTAGAGTGCATGCACTAAACAGGCGATCAGGATAGATAGCTGCGGCGGATAGATTCAGCTCATTGTCCTTGAATGGATTCAGAGGAGTGAGCACAGCTTTCTCGATGCCGAAATGGTCCATGCGACTGATAAGAAGATCCACTTGCTCTGCGAGATTGTGCTTATCGACTTCGTGTAGCGAATTCCTGTCAGTTCCGAGATGCGTGTGAATATCAGTCGTCATGAAGTGCAACCTCTTCTGGCGCATCTTTTTACTACTTGGATTGAGTTTTATTATTTGTTGGGAGCTTATCATCATCTCTAAAAGGAAGAACCCTACATTTCTCTCGAGTCAGTTGACTGAGAAAGAAGAAAGGCCAAGAAGCATTGGACGGAGCCTAAATCAAATATCATCTGACATCAATGCAGACCGATTCATGTTGATGGAATATCTGGGTCCTATCGTAGATGGATGCAGATCAGCTCTAGGTGTGAGTGTTGAGAAGGCAAGACAGCTTCACAATATGTCTGAGGATGAATTTGAAGATTTCATGAATTCTAGTGCAAACTCGTTCGCTAACATCTCCTTTTGCTTCAAAACCTCTGATACAGATGATGAATACTCCATTGTGTTTGATGGAGGATTGACAAAAGTATATGATGAGTGCATTGAGCCAGATGTTCTAATTACATCAGACTTTGAAACCCTTGTTGACTTGCTTGACAGCGACGCAAGAATATCACCCCCTGACCTATTGCGGGGCCGTCTGCAGGTCACAGGTGCTGATGCGATGGAGATAGTGGAAGCCTTGGGCTTTCTTTGCTATCCATCACTCCTACGTATGGCTCGTTCAGGCGTTGACCCGTCCTCATTGCTTTCCGAGGATGCTGATGCTCTGATCATCGCAGCAGCATCCGATATGGTTACTAGAATGGTGCGAGAGTGGATAGATATTAGTCTCGAGTATGAAGAATGACTCACGAGAGACCATGCCAAGGAAACACTTTCTCTCTGACCTGTCGGAGAACTCTATCAAGATCAAGTCTGATTTGCTCTATTGGAAGATAGATCTGGACTACATTATCTTCGTCTCTCATATTCATGGGGAATTTTGCATATCCCTTTTCATGGCAGAGTTGTATGAATGATTCTGGCATCTCTGAAGGTATCTTCTTGTCTAATATGACCGATAGGAACAATGACCAGAGGCGAGCGACATTGACAGGATGATATCCGCCCCCTCCAACAGCGAGCCATCCATCACTGCAAGTCTTCTCTGCCATCTTTTTCAAATTCCTGAGGACATGCTCGTAGCCCTTGGTGGAGTAGCTAAGCTGCGCCAGTGGATCCAAAAAGTGGCCATCCACTCCTAGTTGCGTGACCAGGAGATTTGGCTGAAATGCTTCAAAAAGTGGAACAACAACCTCGTCGAATGTTTGGATTAGTTCTTCACTTCCTGCTCCGGGCAACACGGGGATATTAACTGAATAGCCTACTCCTTCCCCGCTTCCATTCTCATGAGTGAATCCTGTGCCAGGAAACAGCGTCTGCCCGTGTTGGTGAACTGAGATTGTCAATACATCCTTCGACCCAAAAAAGGCGTTTTGTACTCCATCGCCATGGTGAGCGTCAATGTCCAGGTATAAGACCTTCGCTGGCTTTGTCTTCTGAAAATGCTTAATCGCAATTACAACATCGTTAAAGACGCAGAAGCCTGACGCCATGCTTTCATGCGCATGATGTAGTCCTCCGGAGATGACGAATGCCTTAGGCGCCCCATTTATCATTGCTTTCATTGCATCCAGAGTGGCTCCAACGTATCTCGCTGCAGCATCATACAAATTCGGGAAGACAGGATTATCCATCGTTCCAAGTCCATAGCTCGGCATTGATGTCAAGGTGTCACCGCTCTCAATCACTGCGTCGATGTATTGGGGACTGTGAAATGTTTCAAGGTCTTCTCTTTTGGGCATTGACGGTTCAATTTGGTCGACATGTTTGAGTAGACCAAGCTCCTTCGACAATTCGTAAGTCAAGGATAACCGATCAGGCTTCAAAGGGTGGTCATCTCTAAATTCGTATTGCAGAAGCGCATCTGTATATGGATAAACTAACTTCCCGCTCATGGATGATGCACGACTTGAACAGTTCTAAGCGGCCTTATTATCTAAGCGATATAATATCTCAGCCAGCTAATCTTGCGAATTACTTGTCCAGAATCCTCGCTATCCCACTCATGTATGCTTCTCTGGCTTCTTTCAAATTGATGCTAAAAGAGCCGAAATTGGCTTTGGGTTCATTCAAGGTCAAACCCAACTCAGTCGCTGCAACTCCATGCTTCTCAACTGTGCGTAAGAATTCATCCTGATTTGTTTCAGTCACTTCAACAAGATATCTAGCGGATGTTTCTGAATAGAGAATCTCAGTTAGTCCTTTCGCGGATCCAGGAACGTCCCTGAGATCGAGTCTGAATCCCAAATCTCCTCGAAGAGCCATCTTCATCAAACCGATAGCCAAGCCGCCTCGTCCAATATCGTTGCATGATCGCACAAGCCCTTTTGCAAATGCAGCTAGCACGGCTTCCATAGCGGACTTCTCGGCAGCGGGCTGATATCCGGGTGGAAGTCCCTGAACCTTCCCCAGTTGGATTCGTTGTAGTTCAGATCCATTCAATTCTCGATGTGTTTCGCCAACAAGAAAGATGTTGGCCCACGGCGTACAAAGTCTTCTCCTGGTAGGAAGATGTCCTTGCAATAGGACCCCTGCCATCATTATCTGAGGAGTAAGATGAATCCTCTTGGGCTTGCCGTCTATCACCCTTTCGTTGTAGGGAGAAACTCCACCAGTTATAACTGGAATGTCAAAATCGTGCGAGAAGCTACCTATGCCCTTTACTGCTTCAACAAATTCCGCATACGATTCAGGACGTTCGGGATTACCAAAGTTTATGCAATCCGCTATTAGGATGGGCTTTGCACCTGATGCTACCAGATTCCTTAGGGCAAGAGTAGCAGAATTCGCCGCTCCAATCTGGGGGTGTAAAGAGCTCCAGAAGGAGTTTGATGATGTGGTTAATGCAATTCTCTTCCCCTTAGGAAGTTCGATAACGCCCGAGTTGTCTCCTATGTCAACAATTGTGTTCGCTTGAATGTGCTGGTCGAACTGACTATAAATCCACGACCTGTCAGCAATGTTTGGTGAGGAAAGCATCAATAGCAGCATCTGTGCTTGGTCCTCTGGCTTTACTAACCAACTGATAGATGCAGTCCTCTCGGGAAGATACTCCTCAAATCTATCTGGTTCGGGGAATCCGCTAGTCAATAGAACTGCTGGTAGGCTTGCTTTCAATTCCCCATGGTGATAAACATTGTAGAGTCCTTTGTCAGTCACCTGACCGATTACCGCGTGAGGTGTATCGTAGGAGCCAAGTATTGATAGGACTCTCTCCAAACTCTCAGGAGCAACCACAGCAAGCATTCGATTCTGCGAATCGGATGTGATGATTTCGACTGTGCTCATATCTTCATCATCGATTGGGACCCTGTCAGCATGAAGATCAACGCCGGTATCCCCTCTTGCAGCAAGTTTCGCTCCTGCAAGTACCAATCCGCCTCCACCAACATCCTCAAGCCCGACCAGAAGCTTCCCATCAACAAGCTGATCAAGTGAATCAATGACTATTCGTTCAGCGAGAGGATTCCCCGGAACTGCTGCTCCTGCTTTGCCTGATGATCCATTATAATCAATAAGGCGGTCTCTTCCAGTATTTGCGCCAAAAAGCACAAGATGATGGCCAGGGGTTGAAGCTCGACTCATAACCATACTGCTTGGACTCGTTATTCCAACACAGACCACATTCAAAACACTGTTATTCCCAAATGATTCATCAAACTCAGTGTCCCCACCGACCATAGGGATCCCTATGTTATTAGCGAATTGTGAAATTCCTCTTACCGCTTCTTTTAGCGCATTGGCATTCTCCAGGATGCTAGGTTCTCCAAATCTAAGACAATTCAATAGCGCAATTGGCTTGCAGCCATGTGCAATCACATCACTGATGACGCCAGCAATTCCTAATGCAGATCCAATATACGGATTTGCCTGTGTCGGATGATTATTGGATTCCATTGCAACACCAAGAAACACGTCATCTCCGAGGTTGACAATTCCTGCTCCTTTGCCCAGCCCCAATACGACATTGTCACCCTCCGTCTTGAACTCCTTGAACCAACGCTTGCTGCTTTTGTAACTCCTCCGTTCGGACCAAAGGATTGAAACTACTTCCAATTCGGTTTCTGTTGGCTCTCGTCCTAATGCCAACGCTAGCTGCTCCCTTTCCTGCTTGGATATCATGAAGGACTCCTTGCCTTTATAGACCGAACAAAGCTCTCTAGAAGAATCAGACCGTCACAAGATGTTAGTTCATCTCTAGTTGCCCTCTCCGGGTGAGGGATAATTCCTAATACATTTCCGCTGTCATTTTTCACTCCTGCAATATTTTCTATTGATCCATTTGGATTGGCTTCAGGTACAATTTCTCCCTCTTGATTGCAGTATCTGAACACGACTCCTCCGGTTTCATTCATTCTCTCGAGCTCCTTCTTCTTGAAATGGAATCTCCCGTGAGAGTGTGCAACTGGAATTCGAATCACTAGTCCTTCAAGACCTTCAGTGAAAATAGTGGGAGCCTCACACACCCTAAGATATACCCATCTACAGATGAATCTCCCATTCTGATTCAGACGAAGCTGACCTGGAAGCAAACCAAATCTTGTCAACATCTGCACGCCATTCCCAATTCCCAAGATTGACTTGCCTGATTCTGCAATGTCCTGAATTGTGTCTTCTACATTGTCAATCCACTTCTCAGCCCCTACACTGACATACTCATCAATTGAGGCTCCGCTTGGGATCACTATAGCATCTGCCTTTTGTAGTACTTCTGGTCCTTTGTGGCTTGAGGCTAC
The DNA here is from genome assembly GCA_048885865.1 of Candidatus Hermodarchaeota archaeon. GTDB lineage: Archaea > Asgardarchaeota > Thorarchaeia > Thorarchaeales > Thorarchaeaceae > SMTZ1-83. The sequence goes on along the minus strand of JBHLLF010000044.1, from coordinate 3,443 downwards.
AAATGGATTTGCACCTGGAATCAATGAAAGCGCTCGAAGAACGTCTTTCTCGCTATTTGTCCCAGGAAACTTGACGATCGCTATCGTCATGGCAACAAGCCTCCGAATACCTGCCTGAAATGTCCAGGTTGTGTTGGATGAAGCTGTTAATAATACTGTGCTAAGAAGGCAACGGTCGGAACACATGAGTCTAGAAGGTTTATCTTGAACTGACGTCTATATACTGCCTAGGTGAGTAGCATGCCTGACTCTTATGACCTGACTTCCTACTGCGGTCTCTATTGTCCAGGCTGTGATATGCACCAAAGTAAAGCCGCCCATGGTATTGATGATCTTCGGAGCGCGATTACTGCATCCAAATCCCGTCCAGCAGAGATCGGTGAAGAGAAGCCAGCCCAAGTGCATCTTGAAAGGTTTGAGAGGTTGCTTGATGCAGCAAAGGATGATTTTGAAGGCTGCGAAGGTTGTCGAAAGGGGGGAGGAATCCTAGACTGCAAAGTAAGAGCGTGCTCGATTGATAGAGGCTACAGGACATGCCTTGACTGTATTCGGATGGAAACTTGTTCAGAGCTAAAGACTCAATCATGGGCATTGCCATCATTGCGGAAGATCCGTGATGAAGGATACGACTCATGGCAAAAAGATAAGCAAAAGATGGTTAAATCTGGTTGGAGCTATCTTGCTGAGAGTGATTTCTAGATTTTAGAGGAACTCGCGAACTAGGGTCCCTATGAGTGCTCCGAAGAGTGATCCAAATACAACCAATAGCATATAGACTACAGCTACAACTACTCCGTTTAGTAAGAACAGACCAATGTCGAGTGCTGGCCAGACTAAAGCAGGACTGACCAAGAACAGCATAAAGAATACCACGAAAAAGACGGTCGCCAACAATGCAGCAAAAATGGTTTGACTAGTTCTTCCGACCACCAGACCAATGGGTATAGCAACCACCAATGGAAAGACGAATGTGACTAGTACTGTAGATTCAAGTCTTGCCACTATAATCTGTGAAAACATGGCGGCATCAATAAGCCCTGCAAGCATGGGTACCAAGATGATGAGAAAGCGGTCTCTACGCTTTTCAGTCATACTTACCCCAAGCAATTTCACAATTGGTTCTGCTTTTCTTGTCTGGGCTGCCGATGGCTCTATAGTTTCAGGAAGCGGTTTAAGGAGTCCAATCTTCTCCTTTTCCTCCTCGTCTGGAGACTCAACTCTGAACCTCGACTCGTCTTCCATGATCTACACCAATATGTCTACCCTGGCGACCTTGAATAAAACCTTTGCATACAAGCAGCAGGTAATTGAATGTGGTCTCAACCAAAATGGCTATCAACATCCTTGTACACAGTCCGTTTACAGGGAGATAACCCCATGGTGAAAGGAGAGCCAGTTGCAGACGATATATTAGAGGATGAATTGTCCGAAGCTTCTATGACTCGAAGAAGGAAGATTGAGCACATCGAGATATGTCTTGATGAGGATGTACAATGCCGTCGTTCTACAATGTTTGAACACATTAACTTAGTCCATAATGCATTGCCTGAGATAGACAAGGACAAGATTGACCTCACGACGAACTTCTTGGGACTAAGGGCTCATGCTCCTCTTGTCATTGCAGCCATGACTGGCGGCCACCCCAAGACGTATGATATCAACAAGAAGCTTGCAGGTGCTGCAGAAGAGCTCAGAATACCCATTGGAGTTGGAAGTCAACGGGCTGCAGTTGAGGACCCTTCACTTGCCGATACATTCCGAGTTGTCAGAGAGACAGCCCCCTCTGTCCCAGTGATTGCAAACATTGGCGCAACTCATGTTGATGTGGCTCCTGATGCCGTAGAGATGATTGACGCGGACATTCTCGCAATTCATCTCAATCCATTACAAGAAGCAGTTCAGCCTGAAGGTGATTCAAACTCAGAAGGAGTCTTAGAGAATATTGCTTCTATTGTGGATTCTGTCGATGTCCCCGTGCTTGTGAAGGAAACCGGCGCTGGAATCTCTGGCGAGGTAGCTCAATCACTAGAATCTGTTGGTGTGGACGCCATTGATGTCGGAGGCGTTGGAGGGACCAGCTGGGCCGCGGTCGAGTACTTCAGGGCTGTCAAGGAAGATGATGATTTGAAAGCACAGCTTGGACTTGACTTCTGGAACTGGGGCATTCCAACTGCACTGAGTGTGATTATGGTTCGTGATGCGACCGAGCTTGATGTAATCGCTACAGGAGGGATTCGAAATGGCCTCGATGTGGCAAAGTCTCTTTCTCTTGGTGCTATGGCAGCTGGCGTTGCTCATCCTCTACTTAGACCCGCGGCAATGGGCTCTGTCCTTGACGTGGTCGTTGAAGTAGAAAGGATTCTAGAGGGTCTCAAGGTTGCAATGTATCTTACGGGCTGCAGTGGAGTCGATGATCTAGCCGAGAGACCTCTGATTCTAAGCGGTCAACTTATTGATGCTCTCAAATCCTTGGACATAGATTACCGAAAAATCGCTGGCTAGAGCGCTCCAATCCTTTTCAGATATTTAGAGCGTTTCCGAATTCCATTTAGCATTTGTACCGCTTCCTCGATCGTATCCGCCACGGGAATTCCGTTCAGCTCGAAGCCCCGAATAATGACCTCATACTTATCCAAGTTTGGCACATATGAGACCACAGTCTTCGCATGTTTCTTAGCTACATTTGCGACTCTGGCACCTATCTGAAGAGATATTCCGGGCGCATAAGGAAGCAGCAGCAGCAGTGCGGCATCAATAGAGTCGAAGGTTAGCATTACATCCAAAACGCGCTCATAATCAACATCTGCAGCACTACCAGTGAGGTCGATAGGATTTCTAAATGAGGCAATCCCCTGATATGCAGGTGTCATGACGCTTCTCATTTTCTCCTGTTGCTCTTTTGTAAATGCTGGAAATTCCAGACCGTAATGAGCAGCCTCGTCACTAGCTATTACTCCGTGACCTCCGCTCACGGTCATTGTTCCAATGCCTCTCCCTGGCATTGGTTTTGGCCTAGTCGAGAACACCTTCGAATATGCCATTACCTCGTCTTCGTCAATCGCATGAATCACGCCATATTGCTCAAAGGCAGCTTCTGCAATTGCACTGTCTCCTGCAAGTGAGGATGTATGACTCTGAGTGGCTCGATGGCCTGCTTCGGACTCACCGCCCTTCAAAACAATTACAGGCTTCTTTGGAGCAATCTTCGAGCAGGTTTTGACAAATGCCCTACCTTCATCCTTGCCAAATCCTTCGATATAAGCCAGGATAACATGAATTTTCGGATCTTCCCCAAAGTGTCTAACAAAGTCAGTAACATTTGTTTGAGCTTGATTGCCTATTGAAATGGCCGCCCCAATTCCTACATCTCGAGCCGCGAATTCCTCAAGTCTCTCTACAAGCCAGCCTCCACTTTGACTTATTATCGCAACGCATCCCCTTCT
>JBHLLF010000043.1:0-21819 GCA_048885865.1 Candidatus Hermodarchaeota archaeon | reverse complement strand
GGGATGTGGGCGACGGATTGATTCCTGCAAATTCGACCCTTGTGTTTGAAGTCGAACTCCTCGGCCTAAAATAGCACCCTGACCTATACCATTGATGTGTTACATACATGAATATAGTACTACGATAATCATAGTCCGAGTTCCTGCAATGACCATGACGAATTTATCAACTGTGTGTGGTAGATGCGGATGCATCCTTTTCTATACTGGAGAGAATTGTACGTTTTGTCCAGCCGCTGATGAAGTCTTGCAAGATGTGCGCGAGCCTCTTGAAGTTGAAGATAGCGCGATATGCCGAATAGACATAGAGAACATAAATGAAGACTCCTTAGATTCTCCAGTGCCTACAATCCCTCTCATAAGGATCTGCGATACAACAATCACAGGGCTTCCCGATGAATCGTCAGTTAGGGACGCCCTTATTGCAATGCTCGTAAAGTCGTGCTACTACGAGAGCCAGAATGGTCTGACCGGATAGCATCCTCTGACTTCCGGTATGTCTTGCGTCACACATCGCCTGCGTTGAACCTTACCTTAAATACTGGCTTACAAAGTGTCTTTCGGAATATGGGACTTAGTAGCACACCCCGGACTATGATAGCACTAGGGGCTATTCTTATTCTAGTCGCGGTTGGTTCTGCTATAGTGGCACTTCCGCTCTTGACACCACCTCCACCACCAGATGCTGAGGATTCGATTACGATCACGCTGCTGGAAAATGCGGGAGTCATGATTGAAACGGATGATCTAAGGATATACATTGACCCCGTAGAACTCGACTCGAGTTACGCTGACCTCGATGCAGATGCCATTCTAGTGACTCATCCTCATGGAGACCACTATCAGAGCCAGACAATAGACATGCTTCAAAAAGAAGGGACAGTAAATGTCTTTCCTGCGAATATGTCGACTGAAGTCAGCCTTCATGACGGAATAGGAGTAGTTCCAGGGGATAATGTCCAAGTTGGAACCGCCAATATTACGGCCTTCTATATGTACACGTTTCCGGTGGACATCTATCCAGCTTCTCATCCTAGCGAGGCTAACTGGACTAGCTATATCATAGAACTAGATGGATTTACCATCTTTCATGCTGGGGACTCGAAGAACATAGATGAATATGAGCAGCTAGCTGGTCAGATTGATGTTGCGCTCTTGCCTCTCGGACCCGGCTGTCAGACAATGGCAGATTTTGAGATCGTATTGGCGCTGGAAACAATCAATCCTGGATGCTTTGTTCCAATTCACTATGTAGTTGGGGCTGACCAGACGTGGATTGCGGAATATGACGATATGGTAGCAGATAGAACAACAGACTGCAACATCATGAGTCTAGCATATTTCGAGTCTCACACATTTCAAATATGAAACAATAATCTCGAGATGGAGCATTGTGCGGAAAGCACAAGCTCCCTCTCATATTTCTTAAGGACTCAGATTAGTTGAATCGCATAACGAAGCATAGGGTGTAAAGAAACCGCGCTTTGGTAAGTTCTATGGCAACACAATTATACCCGTAAGCCAAATCTCGTTGTGGTACCCGTCAGTTGCGCAGCTGATAGGGACACACATTAGGGGTCCAAACGGGGTTGTTTGAGCCTTGACACACCACACCTTTGACGACATGCACATGGAAACAGATACAGCCCATGATGTTCAGCATATTATCGTTTCATTGATAGAGAGCGGCCTCTCGATTTACTACAAGTCATTTGTCGCTGGCGAGATTGACCCTGACCTCTTTAGTGCGCTTCTTACAGCTTATTCCTTTGTTGAAGAGCTTCATGGTGGTCAAGGTCTAAACACTGATCACGAGATCTACCCGGTGGATGAACATGTGGCTCACATCTGCTATGGGGATTATTTGGCAGGTATTGCCGTCGCGAGAGGAGATATTGAAGACCAATTCATGGTCAAGCTCAAGAATTTCATCACAGCCTACGAGAATGAATATGGCTTTCTTTTAACAACTTGGGACGGCGATCGCTCATTCTTCGATCATGAGTGGGCAGATATTCAGCTGAGAGAATACATCAACCCTAAGGAAACTAAATACAAACTTCACGAGAGTCCCTTGAGTCTATCATCGAACGCTCGGCAGTTTCGACTCATTCTTCTTGTCCGTAGATTCGTTGGATCAGACCCTTTCAGTCCTACTATACTCAAAGAGATACTCATGAGGGAGCTTGATGTCACTGAATATGCGGCTAATGATTTTCTAGCCATGCTAGAAAATAAAGGAATCATCCTGAAAGTAACATAGCGTTTGCTTCTGATGCCAGTATGCAATTCTGTAAAAGCAAAATCAACCAACAGATTCTCAATTTACACCTAGGGAGGATTTGAATTCGTGAAAATTCCAGAGCTTGTTGAGAAAGCGAAGAAGCTTAGACAAGATGGTATGCATGACGATGCGGAGAATCTTCTGAGGGGTGCTATTGATAATGGCGCTAGTGATTGGTCAATATGGGATCAGCTTGGTCATGTCTTGGTTGCCAAGACAGATTACGAGGGCGCCGTGAACGCGTTTCGTGAAGCAACCACATTGAACAAATCCTCTTTCTTCTCTTGGCTCAGTCTTGGTTACTCTTCAAAGGAAGCCGGTGACCTTGATGATGCAATAGCTTCCACAAGGAAAGCAATGACGCTCGCCGAGAACCCATTGCACCAAGGTATGGTCCTATACAATCTAGCTTGCTACACATGCCTTCTAGGTGATAATGAGAGAGCCCTTGATTATCTAGAGCAGTGCTTTGAGAAGGATGCTAGGATCAAGGATTGGGCTAAAGAGGACTCAGATCTTGAATCACTAAAGGCCAATGCCAAATTCATAGAGCTATTGGACAATTGACCTCCCTAGATTGAGAAAAAAAAGGGAGGGGCCTTGAGCCTTATCTCCCTCTTCTGACAAATATCGCAATTAGAAGTATAATCACAATTCCCCCGATAGCTGCAGCAATCAATAGTGTTTGATCTATTGGAGGAGGAGGAGTTGGAGTCGTAGTTGATGTTGTGGTTGATTCAGTTGTTGTAGTGGTTGATGCCGGAAATGCCAAAGTGAATTCTGTAGTGGCCATTCCGCCTGCTTTGAAGTGCGCTGCATCTCCAGAGTTATTGTGAAGTGCAACAAAGAATGGTTGTGGACTTCCATCAAAAGCAACATCATCAGCAGGGTTTCCTGTATCAAGAGCCCTTTTGAACTCTACATGCCAGGCCGTTCCATTATGAGTTGAACCGGATAGAACATCTCCTCTGCTACCCACAGGAATAGTTGAGTTGTAGCCATGGACATAGTCACCTATCGGAGTTGAATTGGCTCCGTTCGTCCAAGAGATGACAGCTCCCGAGTTATCCCAATAGGGACGGTCATCATTACTGAATGCAACAACAGGAGAGCTGTTTCCAAGTGCAGCTGTTATAGCTGCAGGACTTGCAGCTTGAACCACAACTGAGTTCTCCAGGTAGCCGCCTGCCGTTTTTGCATCGCCATGCCTCCCCGAACCATCCCAAAACTTATCATCAGTCCAACCCGCAAGGGCGGTCCGTGCAGCTTTCCAATGCCATACATCAAACAACATGCTATCTGCTGTACTGGGATTATGACCACAAACAATCGCAGTTCCTAATCCCCACGCAATAGTAATGCGATCCTCATTGCCTCCAACGTTTGCCCAATCCGTGCCATTGAACGCCCATCCTCTGCGTGTATCGTCTTTCGTTGTGTCATTCCATGTAGCATAGATGTAAACATAGGTTTGGTCTGCAAGGGCTTTCAACGTAACGTCAATTCCAGACCCGTCAATGTCTGGAATGATGAGCGTGTCAGCATTGTCCCATGCTGCCTCTGAGGCAATACCATCCAGAGTGATGGGGTCTGTTGTTTCATAAACCATTAGAGTAATTCCGTCTGGCAGAGCTACAATGCTATTTGTCGCAAAGAATGCTGCTAGGAAGAATCCAAGAATGGCTAGACCAGCATATAGATTCCTTGATTTCAAAAGCTTAAACCCCTTCTAATTCATGCAAATGCTGATTATCAGCTATTTTGGCAATGGCAAATCAGTAGTTAAGCAGCTATCGAAGGGGCACTATAGTTCAAAATTGATTATACCAGATTCATCAAAGAGATAGCATAAAGAGAGTCTGTTTAGATGGAGGGAGAAGCCAGGCTAAGCCTGACCCTCCCAATATGGTATACTTTTTTTTGGAGTTGGAAATCGCATGAAGTGACCTGCAATCCTTTGCGTGCTCGATCCGGGATCGAATCAATTACAGGATAACTAATGATTGCCTTGAAACCATTAGAGGACGCTGTAAATAAAGGACTATCAGAAATCCGGTATAGTTTCAAAGTGAATATAGCATGTGCCGTTTTGAAGCATGTGGTTCCTTTTCTTATGTAGAAATCCTCATGAAATGCTTCCAGAGCCTGTCAATGCTGTAACATGGACAACTCGTTCTTCCCTGATTTTCCTGAAATGTTTCTCTAAAGCTGCCCTCAACATGCCGATATTCAGGTGACCATCGCCTTCAGTAGGTGGATGCTCACGCATCTCGATAAATTCCCCTATTCCAAGCGGGTCCTTATAATCAGCGATGATTGCTGTTGGAGTAACCAATGCAACTCTGCCCTTGGGGTGTATCACTCTCCGCCATTCGGCTATGCAAGCATCCAAACAATCCTTCCTGATATTTCCAGTGACGACTAGGAGGTCCAAAAAGCCATCTTTTGTTGGAATGTCTTCCAGGCTTCCATCCAGAGCCAGAATGCCATTAATGTCAAGATCAGAGGCTGCTGTCTTGGGACAGAAAGTGTAAACATTCGCTTTGGGGCGATTCTCTTGCAGTTTCTTCATTAATCGCTTTACTGAACTTGAAATGCCTGGTGCTGCACATCCGATATTGATTTCCTCTTTTGTTCCCTTGGTAAGAAATGTCGCTATTCTGTTGAAAGCACTGAGTTCTGGTGGCAAATTCAAAAGGTACTCAATGTAGAAGTCATGAACAGTCTTTATCGCATCCATGAGAATACCTTCTCGTTCCTTTCCGCCCTTGGGAGCAACATGGTAGACTCTGCGCTTTGGACCTGAGCTACTCTCCTCCCATCTATCATTAAGTAGTCCATCTGATTTCATTTCACCCAGAATCGAATAGAGGCGACCAATTCCAATCTTAATCCCCTTTTCCGCGAGCCTCTGATGAATCTCATAGCCATAGAAATTATGTGTCCCCGCCATTCTGAGAATGGTCTTCCGGAGTTCATGTGTTCTCATTTCAGATAGTCCTCCGCTTGCATGTTACATTATGGCGCGTACTAATAATTGCATGTTTCAATATGAAACATTCCCTAATGTTTGGTTTGGATTCCCCTTTGCTAGTACTTTTCAGAGTATTGGTGGATTCATGAGCAAATCATGGACCAATTAAAAATGAACGATAGAATTCTTACTCTCCATCCTACTGGAAAGAGTGGTGTGAATATCGAAAGAGCAAAGTATGACCGAATGAAATCTGCAATTATAGAATCACTTCAAGTAGTTGAATCCATTGGATTCAGGGAATTAGGAAAAGTAGTTAGAAGCAAGCTTAAGGGTTCATTCGATGGCTCTATCAGTTGGTACTACACAACGTGAAGCTCGATTTGGAAGCTAGAGGTTTCATTGAGCGAATCCCTAATGAAACTCCACAGATGCTTAGACTTCGAAAGCACTAGAGAATTGCTTTGGGTAATGGAGCACGTTTGTGCTGCGAGGCAGCCACAAGGCTAAGGATTCTATTGACATTCCTCTCGGAATGTCCAGCGGAAATAATTGCACTAGGTTCCATGCCCATCTCGAACCTCTGATATAGGATGCTATCCAGTTCAGGATAGGTAACCCCTATCTCTCCCTCATCAGTTTGATTTGCCCAGAGTCCAGCAGACGGTATCTTCTCACAGAGGTGTTCGGGCACACCAATATGCTTTGCCAAGCCCCAAACATTCACCTTGTAGAGCTCAGCTATCGGCAGTATGTCAACTCCTCCATCGCCGTATTTTGTGAAGTACCCAATCATTATCTCACTCTTGTTGCCTGTTCCAAGCACGAGCCCGTTGTGATTGTTGGCTACTCCATACCAGGCAGCCATCCTGAGTCTTGCCATCAAATTGCCTCGCGCGACCTTGCCAAGATTCAAAGAGTCATATGCTTTGACCGCTGGGCCTATCTCGAATAGATCGTAGGAGATTCCCAACGCTTCAGCAAGGTCTGATGCATCTTTGACATTTCTTGCATCTTTCTTGGCATCGACTGGCATGAGTAGAACTCTTATTTTATCTGGCCCCACGGCTTGGCATGCGAGGGTGGCTACAAGACTAGAGTCGATGCCGCCACTGAGTCCCATTACTAAACAGGAAACACCAGCCTGTTTGAAGTACTCCCTAATGAAAGTCACAATCTTTTCTCTTGGTCCTTCAAAGTCCTCTATGAGCAAGCCTTCAGGCAGTTCCATATGCATCCCTCTTTGCTACGCCTATCTCTACATTGTGCTTTAGAAGTTACGCGTTTTGGGCGATTCTTGCTCAATTAGCTAGGCTCCTGGCAAAATGCGTTCTATTAGAAGGTAAAAGAATGAGATATTTCCCATGTACAGAATCATAACTGTGAATGCGCCAATTATCCATATCCAGATCGGTCGGGCCTGGACGAGTTCATAGGATATTAGCGTGGAGAGTCCGAGTAGAATCTCGGGAATAATGATGTAGACTGCAATGTGCCCCATCATAGCAACATTCTGGGCAGACCATGAGGGAAGCATCCACATAGTTTCCTCAGCTAAACCGAATATCAGCAACGTGAGGGCTGCTACAACAAGATATGCTGACCTGTGTGATTTTTCTTTCTTCACCTCGAGGCCTATATAGAGAATGACGAAGAGTGGAATTGCCCACAAACCCGCCATGTATCCTGACACAGGCCCAATCATGAAGAACCCATCATCTGGGAAGATAATGGTTTCAAGTTGCGTTGCTAGGAACCAGTCCGGGAAGACCTGGAAAAGACTCAGGACAAAGGCATACCCCCATGGCAGCAGCCAATCTCTGTGATTTCTCAGAAAGCCTACAGCAGGAATAAACACATTGTAGGCTGCGACTAATACAAACAGCTTCCCTCCGATGACCACCCCTGGGATAACCAAAACTACAACGCATAAGACCATGAACAGAACGTGAACAATGATTAGATCCTGATACTTCTTCGCTTGAATGATATCCATGGTAATGCCTCTCCTGACTCCTTCAAAAGCGAAGTTGCATAACCCTCTGATAAGTAGTAGGACAAACCTGAAAACCTTGTAACTTATAGGGACATATCTATCAATCCGCATTACGTTATGGTGTGATGGGTATGTCAGAGAAATTAGGGCAATTAGACTTGGTCTTCGTCGTGGACAATACGGGCTCTATGGGGCCATACATAGATGTGGCAAAGAGGAAGATCCTTGAGATAATTCGAACGATAAAGAAGGAGGAGTTATGTCACAGTTTGAGACTGGGCTTGGTTCCTTATCGAGACCATCCGCCAGAGGAGAGAACATTCGTCACAAAGAAGTTTCACCTTACTGACGATACTGCAGCAATTGAACGCAACGTCAGGAGCATGTCGGCTCACGGTGGAGGCGATGGTCCCGAAGCAGTTGACGATGGGCTTAGGGATGCAATCAATCTTGAATGGAATGGAGAGGCCGCGAAAGTCATAGTCTTGGTCGGTGATGCTCCTCCGCATGGGGTTGAGCCTGGTGATAGATGGCCGGATGGTCCTCCAAGTGGAGTTCACTGGGAAGAAGAGGCGATGAACGCTTACTATGAAGGTATCATAGTGCATACTGTGGGCTGTTTTCCTGAGATTTCCAGATACAACAATGCTGTGATGGTTTGGAAGAAGATTGCTGCGGCATCAGAGGGAAAGTTCTTTCCCCTAGACGAGGCGGAAAACCTTGTACAGATCATAACTGGTGTTGCTATCGAAGAGATTGACAAGATTGCGATTCAACAAGCCATAATGAGAGAGATGGGTATTTCTGCTATACAGGACTTTCCGTCAGAGGAAGAGCTTACTGATGAGAGGGTTGCTGAGCTAGCTACAAAGATGAGGGGCCGTGGTTTGAGGAAGCGGGCAGTAACGAAAGCACCCGCATCAGCCAGTGCTCTAGGAACAGAGAGATTCACCCTTGAAGAAAAAGAGGTCAGCGATGCTGATATCAGAGAAGCGCTCCGGCAGCTAAAGAGGAAAGCAGACAGCGACTGACTGCTTGTTGGAACAAGTAGAGGTTGTGTGATGACCAGAGCCAACAAGGCTTAGGCCTTTTCCGAAGAGAAGGCCACTGGTAGGAGGGGGGGAGTTATGAGGGCATGTTACAGAATATAGGCCCTGTTAGCCGCCTGCTCACCACACATGTTGTGTACTGCACTACATCCTAATAAGCCCTACTCTCAGAAATTGTGAGCTGGCGCCCATTAGAGGCTGAAAATGATGTATACAATAACGGTCAAATCGCAATCCTATAAAGTGAGTCTCTTTCCGACCACATCGAGGTTCACTCAATGACAGAAGAACATCGATATGAGCTTGACAGCAATTGGGTTCGCGAGAAGATTGTCACTATCGAGATTGAAGGCAAACCGGCTTTCGAGGTAGCTACGCCGCCTGACTTCTGGCCTGAATCGCCAAAGGAAATCATTTCACCTGAGGATCTCTTCCTAGCCTCCGCCGTATCATGCTACGGTGTTAGTCTCTCCGGCGTCGCAAAACGATTCCATGCTGAGTTCTCTGACTTCTCAGTCAAGAGTGAAGCAACTCTGGCCAAGGGTGAGTCTGGATGGGAATTCGACCAGATAACCATGTTCGCGAAGATTATTGTCCCAACAGAGCGAGATCGTAAAAGGATGGAGAAAGCCGCTCAAAGAGCTCATACATATTGCCTTGTAGCTAACTCAATGAAATGCCCTGTTCATCTAGATTTCGAAATTGTTGTAGCCCAATCAATTGCGACTCCTTCACAACTGCCCCAAGAGTGATACCAACCTGGAATGTGAGTCGTTCTTGAGCAAGTGCCTATTTCCACTCAACCAAGGCTTGAATCGCTGCATCGATCACCAAATCGATCCCTCTTAGGAGCATAGGGTCTATTTCTGGTCCGAAGAGTGGCTTTCTGTGAAGCTGCAAATCTGATATGCAGTTAATTGACGCAGCAGGTATCTTGTTTTCTGAGGCTATTCCAAGAATTGCGGATGTTTCCATATCTACTGCGTGAGCTCCCTTTCCTACCCATTCCTGGAGAAGTTCCTCCGTCTGCCTCAAGAGGACATCTGTTGTCCACATTGTACCTCTGTGGGTTGGCAAACCTGAATTCGTAGATATAGCGTAAACATCCTTCGTGAGAGTGGAGTCTGCAGCTATCTTCTTTCCAGCTCCAAAATATGCTGACCCGGCGCCATCTCCTACAAGAACTGAATCAGCAATGAACGCGTGACCAATATCATGGTCACTTGACAGGCCTCCGCAAAAGTCTGCTCGAATGAATACCTGCGGATTTGTCTTTGCAGTAGCCTCCAAAAATATGATTGCAGCAGGTGATCCAATCCCTGTATCTAGTACCCCTATAGTTGTATCGCTGTATTTTCCTGTCGCTAGTCTACCCTTTACTTTCACGTTCTTAAGACGTGAAGTCGCTCCCTTGCTGAAGTTCTCCGTTGCAACCACAAGAAGGCGGTCTGGAACATCAGTAGCTCGTACACCCAGAACACCTCTCACAATCCTCTCGTCTTGACTCATTCTTCCAAACATCTTCGAAGCTACTTTTGCCTTCGCATGGTCTCTGGCTCGTGGCTTCATCCGGAGTCACAACCAGATTCGAGTCTAGTCCTCAAGTTGCGGAAGTAGAATCTCTGTCTGGTAGGCAGCTCCGCATTCGCAATTGAACTTAGCAGACCATCGTTTTGGAAGAGGCACATTGAATTCATCGACAACTTCCTTGAGGCTGTTCCTTATTCCCCCTATGAGTTTGACATATGCTCCTGAGAGTCTTTGAACCTCCTCTGGAAAATCGAAGTCTGAGAGGATATACTTGACCCCCTTCTTGCATTCTGGACAGGTTGTCAGCATCAAGTGAGTGCCATCCCCGCAGTTCTTGCACTTCACTTCGACATGGCTAAAATTCGGAGCGGCGGGAGCCACCGGGCTTAAGTCCACTGGATGTCCACAAACATAGCAGTAATAGCGGAGATCAACTTTCGGCATCTTTCAACCTCTTGACTTTCTTGTCCTACAAATGACAATCAGAGCTCTAAAAGTATTGGCCTGATGTGACCAGATTGCGAGGAGCGACAATTCATTTAGGATGTTTCTGCCTTGCGGAGGACCCCAACATATAGATTTCTTGGACCATAGGTCTTGACGAGTTTCCATCCTGCTCTCTCAGCCATCACTGACATCTCTTCAGTATTGACCATTCGAAGAAGCCACCAATCTCCCACGTGGCCTTTGTACTTGAGTCGTATCTTAACTAGCCCGATTGGACTTCCTTTAGATCTGTTCTTCTCATGATACGCGAGGTGCTCTAGTTTGTCCGTGTCTGTAACATCTCTTGTCTGCGCTAGTACCACGGCATCAGGCTTTGTTATTCGATGTAGGTCCCTAAGCATCGCCACAATCTTTTCATCATCACCAAGCACTCCGAAGTTATTCCCAAACAAAATAACGGTGTCAAATGTGTCATTGGGGAAATCAAGATTCTCAGCAGACATGAGATAAACCTCCCTTAATCCTCTTCTGCGAGACGCATCGACAGCCGCCTGAGAGATGTCAATCCCAACAACATCATGTCCCATCTCTTGGAAGTAGTGAGCTACGCGGCCAGCTCCACAGCCAATGTCGAGAATCTTGCCTTTTACCTCAGCGCTGGCCAGTCGCTCACTCTCATTCCATTCAGAGAACGGCGCAGTATATTGACTGCCGAAACTCTCATGGGCGTAACCATCGTCTCTTTCAATCACATGCTTTGCTTCTTGTCCGGATGCTGCATCATCCATTATCATTCCAAAGATGTCGGGCATAATGCACTTCTGGAGGTGTTCTCGGAAAAGGAATTCGGTCTAGCGTGTAAAGCAAGCAGAGGATGACAAGCGTTAAATGAAAGGACACTAACCTATACATCCGCGTGAGGGGAAATCATTTGAGTTCGCCACAATCTGAAGCAGATGCTTACACCGTGAACATCACTGTACACGGCGGGAAGAAGGAAGATGTGGAGTCATCGGTCAAGGAGCACCTTGTAGAATCCGAGGATGTTGATATGTATCAGACTTGGGTCAACGTCGCGGCACTGCGTCGAATCGGTCTCATGTTTCAGGGAGGTGTTGAAGCCTCTGGAGCAATCACCGATTTGCTTTGCCTAATAACTGTCATTGGTGCTGTTTTGATGATATTCGTGTTCTGGCAAGTGGTGGTATTCTTCGCTGTGATACTTGTGCTAACGCTACTTAGCGGTGGGTCTGCGCTAAAGTATCTGAGGGGGACGTATATTACCGCAGAAGCCGCCAAGATCAATTCGAGCCGCTTGGAACAATTCGTTATTGATCAGCTGAGGTCTGGAAACTTCGTCGGGATAAACGACAAGGAGAAGGCAATACAGCCAGGACCTCTGACCAAGAGATCAAACCAAGCGAAATTTGCATTTACAACAGGAATCTACATCTCTTTGGGCGTTGCCACAGTGTTTCTAATCGAGGAAGTCTTGTACTGGTGGTTCTTCCAAACTTGGTGGCCGCCACTCGAGTTCCTCTTGGTTCTTGGTATTGGTTTTCTAATTGGTGTGTTTGCAATGGACCTTGGAGTCATTCTTCGATGGAGAGCAGCCAAGAGTCTTAGATGACATCAAACACAATTGCCCAAAACTCACGCTCAGACACCCCGGTCCGTAAGTCTCTGAGCTCCCTTTTTATTCTGTCAAAGGAGTCCTTGGACTGACTCTTCTTGGTTGCCTCGTGAGTTTTCTTGATGCGGTCGGCAATCTCTCGGGTTTGCTCTTGAGTTGCTCTCACCCCTCCCATCTTGAGAAGATATTCCACAAAATGTCTACCTACGAACTTACCAAGATGAAATTCACGTCGACGTCCCACGATGAGTGGGCTAATTGGTTCATAGGTCATTGAGTGAGTCAATTGGCCATGGGAGTGGATTCCGCTTGAATGGGTAAATGCATTGTGGCCAGTGATTGATTTGTGTAGTGGTAATGGGATTGCGAAGTTTCTCTCAACAAGCTTGCTTAGGCGATAGAGCTTCTCGGTTTCAATGCCTGTCTTTACTCCATAAAGCTGTTCTAAAGCCATGACGACCTCTTCAAAGGCTGCATTTCCAGCACGCTCTCCGTAACCGTTCACACAAACATGCGGATAAGTGGCACCTTCCTCTACAGCAGCTAATGTGTTTGCATTGGCAAGTCCAAAATCATCATGACAGTGCACTGCAATCGGAACCTTGTATCTGCTCTTTTTCCAGAGGGCCTTCTTGATCTCCCTCATAATGTGGCGCATTACCTCCGGTCTGACAAAGCCTACAGTGTCTGCCACGCAGATTTTGTCAGCTCCAGCGTCTATGGCTGTCTTATATGCCTGGCAGAGAAAATCCATGTTGCTCCTTGTGCTGTCCTCTGCAATGTAATCCACAATCAATCCGTGATCTTTTGCATACTGGATGCACTTCGTTAGTCGGTTGAGCATCTCATCTCTTGTCATTTGAAGCTGATACTTCAGCCTGAAGTCAGAGGTCGCAATGAAAATCGGCACCTCTTTCACGCCGCCTTCAATGCATGCATCGATATCAGAGATGACTGCACGTGCTGGAGCGCCCACAACAGCATTGTCGAGGCCTTCTTTCGCAATAGCGGCGACAATCTCTTTCTCGTGTTCACTGACAGCTGGGAAACCCACAACTACAATGGAGGTTCCTATCTCATCCAGCATCTTGGCTATCTCGATTTTCTCATCAAGAGTAAGCGCCACGCCCGGGGTCTGTTCTCCATCACGGAGAGTCTCATCCCACATGAACACTTCTTTCGGAAGGCTTTCAGGTTTTGTACCTTCGACCCTATTGTAATTGACTGCCAGTCCTGCTTTTTCTAGAGACTCCATGGTTTGTGACCGCCTTGCTCAGTCGAAATGGGCTAAACTCCCTTCTCATCATTTGCTGATGCTAAAGCCCCTATCAGACCTGAGTTAAACATTGCGCAATCGCCGTCAGATTAAGGATTGGCTCAGGCATCAAGAGAGGCAACATGAAATCAAGATGTTGCTTAAAAACCAGGGAGATGCTCACAGAGATTGGGATTCTTAGTTTCTTCATGTCAGCCGATAAATCATGAATATCAGGCTATGCGCTAAATCCACTTCCAGTCACTCACCTCACCAGTAAGTCCCAGCCTGATTGCACTAACCATGAACTCCATCAAATACTGTTCACTATCTATCCACCTGCTAGCTACTATTCCTGTGTGAATGACACTACCGTTCAGATACCAGTGTTGATAGGCTACAACAGGGTCCTCTGGAGCTTCAGACCAGTTGATAAAGTTCCAATATCCTATTATCTCGGTATTTGTGAAATTCTCCAACTTATTCTCCTCATGCGCACCATATCCTGTATCGATGTTTTCACCATGGTTGTTTCTTAGGTAGGTGCTGATCTGATGGGATGTATTTGCTATGAACTGGTCATAATGGATGCCTCCCCAGAATTTCCAGTAATTACTACCCACCCAGTTTCGGTTCTCTTCAGGCCACCTGTGATAGACTGACTTCCAAGCATGAGTGCCATTGAACTCCCACCCATGGCCTTTGACCAGACTCAGATAGCCTGGCTGATCTGGTGAATTTGGTGGATGGTACTTCACTTCAGCCAGGAAGTTGCATGCATCTACAAGTATCAGTAGTCCCCCCTTTGCAACAAATGTCTTGTAGGCTGTGTATTCTTCCTGTGTCACATATTCAGTGAAACCAAGAATTAGAATATCAAATGCTAGTCGTGCTCCATTGAACAATGCGCCTTCAATGACATCGATTTCATCGATGTAAGTGATGCGCTCATCAAAGATCATGGATTGAAGATTCGAGTGGCTTAGGAATTCAGATAGGCCCTCACTATGCCCCCACCCGTCCTTGACTGTCACGTTAAGATAGTTTAAATCATTGGAGATATAGGTGCCTGGGTCAACCCACCCATATCGTTGGTAGAAGGTATAGAACGCATCTCTATAGGCTGTTGTTGAGAATATCGGTTTCACCACAGCAACCCTGCTTGGAACTCCAGTCCAGATAAATCCCAGAAGACCGATAAACCCTATCAGCACAATGATTGAGGTCAGTAAGGCCAACACTTGACGTTTAGTCTTTGTGCTCATGTCATAGCCCCTCAATGACCAGCTTATCTCGAAATGAGATATAATTGAAGATTCAGTGTCATAACAGCAACCAACGGGGATTATAAAACCATTCTAGAAGATGCGGGAACTATCGAGCAATATGACCGTCCCGCCAAAAAGCGCATTGGTCATCCTGATTTTGCTATCAATGTCACCAATATTCTTTGGGGACTGTCACTAGGCGGCTACTCTACTCAAATCGGTAGTGACCCTCTGATGGGATTTTCTGAAGAACTTCATCAAGGGCACTGACTTGTTTGTCATATTCCTCTTTAGAAATTGCACCCTTGTCAAGTGCTTTCTTCGCTTTGCTCTTCTTATAATCCGCCTTTGTCTCTTCAAGATGAATCAATCGAAGAGCGGACTCTACAATTGGTTTGGCTCCGGACAATTCACCAATACCTTCTAGCATTGGTTTCCAGCAAATCTCCTCAACATGAAATGCATATTCGAGACCGCGATCGAGAATCCTGTCCCAAAGTGGACATGACTTAACGAAGACTTCCTTACCCTTCAAGTCAACTTCCAAGCCTATCGCTGAGAAGAGGTCTGCCGTAGTCTTTGCAGCGGCTTCTGGTCCTTTTGCTCCATCGGCTTCTGCTTTCTCTTCTCCCATCAGCCTGAATCCACTTGCATAGCCTTCATACATCGATAGTGGTCCTACATTCTCACGCAATCCCCACCATAGTCCATCCAAGAATGAAATGAAGCCATTTCTCAAAGTGTCAAGTTCGCTCAATCATATTCACCTCTATTTCTTGAATGGATTTCCCCATCTGTCTAGATACGCTATCTCCTCCGGCATCTGGCGAGGTGGTCCCAATGTTCTTTTTGATAAGGGGTATCCAAGCGTAAGACAGAGGATTGGCACCCAATGCGGGAATGGAATGCCCAGTTTCTTTGATATCGCACCTACGTCATCGAAGTGGTCCAATTGGACTGAAGATACGCAACTTCCAATACCCAACGCAGATGCGGCGAGAGCCATATTCTGCATCATCATAGAACCAGCGATGACCGCATGTCTAGGTGATGACCAACCATAGACACCGCCAGTGCCTCTAAGCGTGGCCTGCGAGTTGCCTACGTGAGTTTGGTCGATTGCAAGAACCAGGAGCACTGGCGCTCCATTTGTTTCAGGTTCTCCCATTATGTATTCAAAGCGCTCACCTGTTATTAGAATGTCAATGGTACGCTCTCTACTCACCTTTGATTTAATATAGCTGAGACGCCGCTCCAGCTCCTCCCTCGGTGTGGCTCGTCCAAAAAGCTCAATGGTCCTGTCCACGGCAATCTGACCAATGAACTTCTGGGTTTCTTTATTGCGCACAACGATAATCCTCCACGGCTGTTGATTTTCAGCACTCGGTGCGTAGCCGCCAGCTTCTATGATCCTGTAGATTAATTCGTCAGGGACATCCTTTGATGTCACATAATCACGAATGGCTCGACGATTCTTGATCACCTCAATTGTTTCATTCTCATTCAAGATGGCGTCACTCCAACCCACATGTTGCTTGATGAATCCGCCACAAACTCTGATGTTTAAATCATTTAGCTTCCGTCAACAATTGTTCTAGCATGCAAGAGGGTACAATGTTTGAATCTTCGAAAGGATTAGATGCATTCATCCCTGAGTGAACCTATAATCACAACCTACCAGGAGGTTGCTTTGGATTACGGGAGATTATATGATGGATGAAGCACGGATTGCTGCTGTACGACTTGCGGCGATAACTACTGCATTCTTCATTGTTCTCATGCTCTCGATGACTTCCCTCAATCTCTCATTGCCAACCGAGGGCTATTCACCTTTCCAAGGTCTTACTGCCGTACAGACAGTCAGCATGACAATTATTGCCATGATCAGCTTCGTGGTATTGATACTGGTTGAAGGCCGGGGAAGGAGCTTCGATCCAAAAAGCATCATATTCGTCGCTGCCGCTTTGGTGTTGTCATTCTTGATTCAGTATGCAGCTGACCCAAGGCAGCTTCAGCAGTATAGCCTTGCTTTTGCCGTGCTATACTTTTTGCCTGCCAGCATTCCAATCATAGAAGCTCCATACTTTACCACGATCTATCTCTTCCCTCTATTTGTCTATGGAGGGCTATTGGGAATTATTGTGAGCTACCTCCTATATGATACACATCTGGGAGTGGAGAAGCCAAACAGTCCAGTTTTCCCGGAAATTGCTCTTCGAGGTTTCCTGGTAGTCTTTGTTGGTCCTACTCTACTAGCAATTCCAATTGGATTCGTGATAGGTGCAATGATGGCAGTCGATATCCCATTCTTCCCATTCTATGGAGAAGGAACATTTGGTTCCATACTTGTTGTTTCAGTAATCTTCAGCATGTACATCTGTGCCAGAATAGTCGCCAACTGGGACCAATTCAATTTGAAATCAATTGCCAACACAAAATTCTCTTCGATTCTGTCGTTCATGGTTGAGCTAATTACAGCCTATGCATGCATCACTGCAGCATTCTCTCTCATGGGGGGGCTCCTGACAGATGGTACTCCTATGCCCCTTATACTACCATTGGATTATGTTCTGCTTACCATCTTAGTGACTATACCGTTTAGCATGCTCATTGCAAGGAGTCAATTATTCCCAATCCCTTCCTCAGCTGTCGATGCAATAGATCACGAGTCTAAGGGATAGAGAGGTTTCTTGTAACCGCCTCCCGCACGGCGCTCCATCGCGATAGCTCGATTCTTGCATGAAGTGACGCACAGACCGCAACCCGCACACCTATCGGGTCGATACAAGAGTTGAGATTCCTCAAGAGATCTGGCCCCGAAGTGGCATCTTTCGATACATAGCCCGCAATCATTGCAGGCTTCTTGATTTTGGACAGAAACGAAATTACTTGCGAGCATAGTATCAGCAATTCCATGATCAATTGCACTCCTCAACATTACACAACAACAGGGACAGCAATTACAGATCACATAGAAATAGTCCGGAGATGGAGCGGTCAACAACTGATGGACAAGCCCGGCTTCATGAGACCTTTGAATGAGATTCTCAACCTCATTCAGGGTAGCTGATTTCATAGGGATTCGCTTTCCTATTTCTTTCAGGCTCTCGGCAGTCCCAACATGAATGCATGTCCAGACATCATTGTCACAGTTTCTATGAGCACTCCTGCAGTAACAATAGCTGATGGCCAATGAGGATACTCTTCGAACCACGCCTAGTATTTCTTCAGTGGGTGAAACTGCAGGAACTGCTTCAAGGCTGGCATTGATGGGAATGACTTGGCTCTTGTAGACTCGTGTAAACTGTTTCATAAGATCCGGAAAGTAGTTCAACCGAGTGTGACGATCAAGGAATCTGATTGTATCAAGAAGCACCACCTCGATTGCTCCAAAGAAAGATGAGACTATCTTTCCAATCTTCGGATATCTCAATAAGAGGCGAGCTATTTCGTTGAGGCGATTCAGCAATCCCATTGCATGTCCAGCCTCCCTTGATAGTTTCAAACCAGTGTAGGAACGTCCCTACACTAATTTCACTTCAATTACGGTATTGGAGCATCTTGGCCATCATACTTGACATTGAAGCCAGTATCGAGATTTACGCTCTCTTTCAGAATTCGGCCACTTGCAACCACTCGCTGAACCTGATTTGTACCTTCATAGATCTGGAGCAGCTTCGCATCTCGCATCAGCTTCTCCGCAGGATATTCGGAAACATATCCGTAACCGCCCATAATCTGGACTGCATCGATTGCGTTCTGCATGGCTGCGTCTGAAGCGAAGAATTTTGCAAATGCAGAGTCCTTTGAGTTGTCATGTCCGTGGTCAGCAAGCCAGGCTGCATATCGAGTCAAATGCCTTGATGCAGCGGTCCTAGCACCCATATCAGCAAGCATGAACGAAATGCCTTGGAACCTACCTATTGGCTGCCCGAACTGATGACGGACATTGGCAAACTTGGCGGCTTCATCTAGTGCACGCTGAGCTACCCCAGTGGCAATAGCGGCGATTCCTGCGCGAGTCTTGTCCAATGTCATCATGGCTATCCTGAATCCCTCGCCTTCCTTTCCGACAAGAGCATTCTTTGGCACCCTCACATCCTCAAAGATGACCTCGGATTGGATCGAGTTCAATTGGCCGAGTTTGTTCTCGATATGTCCTATTTTGACTCCCTTCGTCTTTGGAACCATGAAGACAGAGAGTCCCTTGTGCTTCAGCTCAGGTTGAGTCGATGCAAATACAGTGAACATCGAGGCTTGGGGTCCGTTAGTGATGAAACACTTCAACCCGTTGATGACATATTCATCACCATCTCGAACTGCTCTAGTTGCTACAGCTGCGGCATCTGAACCTGCCTTCCGCTCAGTGAGGCAGAATGCTCCAAATTTCGCATCCTTGCCTGTGATCAGGGGCTCGACATATTCTTTCAGCTGTTCGATAGTTGCGCCAATTACTAGTGGTGCGAAGGCAAGGTTGTTGCACATAATAGAAGTCGCAATTCCCGCACCGCCATATCCGGTTGCTTCTGAAACCAGGGTTTCTGAGAAAAGCGACAGTCCAGGACCTCCAGCTTCCGTTGGTATATGGAGATTCATGAGCCCTGCTTCGTAGGCCTTCTGAACAACGTCCTTGGGGAAATCATTTCGCTTCTCAAGTTCCATGGCTCTTGGAGTGATATGCTCCTTCGTGAACTCCTTTGCTCTCTCAAACAGTTTCTGATCCTTCTCTGATAATGAAAAGTCCATAATTGTCCACTCTGACCAATCGACCCAAGTTCTGGTATAAAACCCCTTTGTCCAGTCCATTTATTGCCGAAATAGCTCCTTTTAGGCTGAATTTTTATACTAGTTATTCAGCGGCCGAACTATCGAAACTGAGGTGGAATGCGAGACGTGCCACTAAGCAAGACTGCCATCGTAAGTGGAGCTCAGACCAAGTTTGGAAAGCTCGAAGGCATCTCTCAGCGGGAAATGTTTGCTGAAGCTGTTGATAAAGCAACGGTTGATGCGGGAATTTCCAAGAAGGACATTCAGGCGGCTTTTGTAGGAACCTTCATCCCTGAGATGTTGATCCATCAAGGGCATACAGCCCCGCTGCTCCTTGATTATGCGGGACTTAGAGGATTGCCTGCGACAAGGCATGAAGCAGCCTGTGCGTCTGGAGCTACTGCTCTCAGAGCTGGAATAATGGCGATTGAATCAGGTTTCTATGACACAGTCCTAGTTGCGGGGGCTGAGAAGATGACATCTGTTTCGACAAACGCTGTTACGGAAGCACTTGCCGCAGCAGCGGATGACGAGTTCGAGTCCAAAATGGGACTCACATTCCCAGGAGTATTTGCTATTGCAGCAGTAGCTCATATGCGAAGATACGGAACCACGGAAGAGGACATGGCGCGAGTCGCAGTAAAGGCTCACAAGAACGCCTCCACAAATCCCTTGGCACAGTTTCAGAAGGAGATTACTCTTGAGAAAGCCCTGACGCCAAGGTATGTCGCTTGGCCCTTGAAGCTCTTTGACTGTTCTCCGATATCTGATGGTGCCGCTGCAATTGTCCTGACCTCAAAAGAGAAGGCAAAGGAATACACTGATCTCCCAATTGATGTCATTGGTACTGGTCAAGCTTCGGCCTCCATGAATCTCAGTGACCGAACTGATCTCACCTCATTTGAAGCATCAGTTTCAGCAAGTAGGAGCGCCTACAAGATGGCTGGCCTAGGACCCGAGGACATGGATCTGGCAGTGGTTCATGACTGCTTCACAATTGCAGAATTAATCGCAACCGAGGACATAGGGTTCTTCAAACCGGGGGAGGCCGCCAAGGCTGTAAGGGATGGTGTCACGGCGCTCGACGGTGACAAGCCCATAAATCCAATGGGCGGATTGAAGGCAGTAGGCCACCCCGTAGGAGCTACTGGCGTGAAACAAGCAGTGGTTCTTTACAAAGAGCTATTGGGCGAAGCTGGACCTAATCAAGTCGCCAAAAGCAATACTGGCATTATGCACAACTTTGGTGGGACAGGGGCTAGCTGTGTGGTCAATATATTCAGGAGGTCTGACGCATGAGTGAAAAGCCTACCATTGAAGAGTATAGTAAAAAGATACAGGATCATGACTTTCATGCCTACAAGTGTGTGGACTGCGGAGCAGTCATCGCGCCTCCAATGGGGGCCTGCTATAGTTGTGGTGGCAATAGGATGGAATGGACAAAGGTGAGCGGCAAAGGGAAGCTTGTTTCATTCACAGTTATCCACATCGCACCAGAGCAGTTTCAACAAGAGGCACCTTACCTCATTGCAATTGTTGAGCTTGAAGAGGGGACAAGAGTGACAGCTCGTCTTCAAGGATTTGATCCGTTGAAGCCAGAAGAGCTTGAAGTTGGGATTCCACTGATTCTTGACTACGAGGACGGGTTATCAGGCAACACCTATTTGTCCTTCAAGTCCGTCTAAAAGGTTCGCAATATCGGAGTCTGAAAGCTGTGGTCGAGAAGAAGTATGGCGACCTCCTCCATCTCTCAGTACCAGAATCAAAAGCAAGATTCAAGCAGCATGCGCCCGGTCTAAAAGCGAGCTATGACCAGGGCCTGCTTCAGGACCATCTGCCTCCAACATCGGGAGTATTAGGAGGCGATGAGATGCTTCTGAAGTCAATTGGACATGTCATGCCGGAACAGACCAGAATCGCATTCGAAGCAACTGAATTTGTTAATGTTTTTGGCAGAGTCCTTTCAGACCATTCTGGGCATCCTCGATGCCTACAATATCTATATGTTTGGGATTATCAGGCTGTTCCCGCGCATGAAGCTGATTATGAACCAATCTTTGTGTTTCTTGATGGTCCAGACCGGTCTGTGATATACGATCTTGTTCACTACTGCTCGAGGCGTTTGAATTTGGGTCCGCCAGGTTCGAAGGGTCCCGGACTGAGGATGGTGCCCGGTTGGCACTCATTCCTTCCTGATTTCGGGATGCCTACCAAGGCAGTGGACAAAGGCCTGCATGTTCAACCGCTGTCAGACCAACACCTCAAGACTTGGTGGACCATTCCTGATATGGAGCCGAGACTAAAGATCAAGGAGTACATACTTAATCCATTCCTTCTCGAGGCACCAGGTCATTTTCTCAAGAACCCAGATGACAACTCGAGGACAATATGCTGCACTTTTCTAGAGTTGGAAAGGGCGCTCAGAGAATTTGAGGATCCTCGGCAAGGTCTGATAGAGGGTATCAAACGAGCATTCAGCAAGTGCGTGGGCATACTGGGAATTCTTAGACTGGTGGCATTTGTGCAACTCCTTAACGAAATGCAGGATGTTGGCCTTGTGAAAATGCCTACTCCACTTCGCGCAGGATTGAATCTCGCATCTTTGGGAGAAATGCT
>JBHLLF010000042.1:0-22002 GCA_048885865.1 Candidatus Hermodarchaeota archaeon | reverse complement strand
AATACCGGAAAGCGATGAGAGCTGTGATAGAAAAGATTCCTGAGTAGACTCGGAATTTCCGAGTGTCATTGATATATCGACCTTCATCTGTTTCGGATGCTGCTTCACCCGATACTTTCGACCATCTCCCTTAGACGTTGATGTTTCATCGACCGAACGCATCTGAATAATAAACTCCTAGTAGAAGTGCATCTCGTTCAGATGTTGTCAAGGCATGGCACAAATCCAAAGAGTTACTTGTAGTCAGGTGTGAGCGACACTGACGAGAGGTCCGAGCAGATGGCAGAGTTCAACAGATTTTCCGATAGACTGAGGAATTCTGGGGTGTTCTAAACTCTAGATTGAAGTGAACTGCGGCTACTGGGTTGCATGAAAGAATCATGGCTCACAAAAAGGCGCAAGACCGTCCTGGATTAGGCCGGCGTCTCATTCATACCGCAATAGTTGGAGCTATATTAGCCAGCCTTCTAGGAGTAGCAATCAATATTGCCGTGCCTGATGTTGTTGAGCCTCATTTTGATGTTACCAGTACTCCCGCAGCCGGAACAGCAGGTTCGAATGTCACTGTTGCCTCACTACAGTCACGTGCTGAATTGACCCTTCAAAATGGCTCTAGTTTTGATCCTGATTCTGGTTGGCAAACGGAGTTCCGTTCCATAAATGAGGGTCTTCCAATAGTCGAGAGGACTCCACACATGTCAGGGGTTCAAATAGATCTCTCCAATGTTGCTATCATCTCAGATTATCACTTCAACCTCAATACCCGGGATTATGAGCAAGTTACATTCTCCCTAGATTTGGATGTCCTGCGTGGTCCCGTTGAGGTTCGTGTTGGAGTCCACTATTATCGCGCGGTTGATCATCCAAGTTATAGTGGTTCTCAGAGAGAATACAGCCTCACTACCGGTGACTCAACCCAGTTCAATCTGGATCTGGATGCAGACTGGATATACAATCACTGGTCCTCCGTGTGGCTTGTGCAGGCTCGATTGAGGATTGGTATAGTTCCAATGGGCACGAATTTGCCTAACATGGCATCTGTCATCATTAACAATGTAACCATTACAGCTTCTTCAAGCACTCCTCTTTCGTTATTGCGCGTAGATGTTCAAAATACTGAAGGCTCTAGCATCTATGAAGCAAAGATTGAGAAGGGCATAGCAGAATGGCCCGCGGTTAACCTGACCACTCAAGGAGACCCAGAACGTTGGGGTTTACTTCTGCCTTTCAGGACCAATGACACAGTATATGTTTCTGCAGGTAACTATTCAGGCATAGCGGGCACCTATGGATTTGGTTGGGTTAATCAGACATATCCAATTTCAATCAATATAGCACCAAACACTTGCACACACCTGAGCATGAGATTCGAAATGGTTTTCGTGAATCTCTTGATAACTCCGGATATCCCCTATCTAGTAGTCAATCTAGAGCAACCTGGGGTCCTCTTATACGATATCAGTCTTTACCATAGCTTCATGTTGCCCTCTCCCTTTCCTCAGACTATTTGCATTCCGAACCGTGGTGACATACTAATCATTACTCTACAGATTCCTTCCAGAATGAATTATGCTGATTATATGCTGCCCAGAATGGATTATGCTGGTAGAGAAACAATATCCATTTCTGGACCCATGAACATTGATATTCATCTTCATATGCCCTTATTCTCCTTTTTTGGCATTCTGCTATCAACAGGGGAATTGCTTCTATCAGTCTTTGGTTTGGCGCTCCTAGGTGGTGCGATTCTGAATCTACGAAGGCCTGGGGCGAGCAGGAATTGGGAACGGATTGTGAGAGATACACGTTTTTGGCCAACATTGCTCATTGGCATCAGCATCTTCCTTCCTTGGTTTATTTCATTCTTCCCCATGAATCCCGAAGGATCGTTCTATGCAGGTGATTCCTTTATGCTTGTCAGAGCTTTATACCCTCCAATTGCAATTAGCATTGATTTCACTGCGAATTCTCTTGCACTGCCTCTGATACGAAACACCATTCTAATAGATGGTCTAATTCGAGTAATCATTTTCTGGTTTCCACTATACGGAGCAGCAATGCATATTGGATGGTCTAGCAAGTGGAAATTGAATTTCTATTATGCAGCATACATTTTACTCCCACTCTGTCTTGGAGTCTTGACCCTTATCTTTACTCCATTTCCGCTTGGGATATCAATTGGCTTTATTCTTGCAGCAGCTGCCCCAGTTCTTTGGGGTTTCCAGATACTGATATATCAAGGGCATAAGAGGATAAAGAAGCGAAGTGGTTTGGATGGTGTCATATCTAAGAAGGTCGAAAAAGTTGCCAATCGTGTTTCAGTTGGGTGAAACCACTTGGAAGGTCTTCATGGTTCTACTTAGTATTCGGCGACCCATAGGACCCAGAGAACTAACGAAGCGACTCAAATTAAGCAGTCCAAGTGTTGGGCTTTACCATCTCGAGAAGTTAACCCAACAGAAACTCTCACTTAAGACATCTGAGGGCGATTTCATCGTCAATCCTGATGCCGACCTTGGCTTTCTTGAAAACTATCTCTTCTTTGAACATGGTGCTGTCCCTCGGATGACATTCTATGCATCATTTGTGACGGTGTTGGTAATTGTATATGCTGTCACAACACCATTCGATTTTGGCGCACACAATGTGTTTGCCTTGGCCATAGGCATGTCAGCCTTGACCTTTCTATGGATGGAAGTCTTCAGGCACTATGGTTCTCTTACTCAGTAGTTTCGCATATCCTTCACGATTCTGATCAGAATAGCCCAGGTTTTCCGCTGTATAAGCAAAAAAGAAAACTCGGCGTTTCCGAGTGGCACTGATATATCGACCTTATTCAATTCTAGATGATGCTTCACCTGATACTTTCGACCATCTCCCTCAGACATTGATGTTTCATAGACCGAACGCATCTGAATGATAAACTCCTAGTAGAAGAACTAAGTTACAGGGACTTTTATGAGAAAGCTAGTGAAGCACTCAATTCCGGATTTGATGGCTGGGCGTTAAAAGCAGTATATGGTGACCTTCAAGCGCGCAAGATTATCTCACACCGAGGCAGACTCCAGCTGGAGTAATCGCTACAGAATCGATAAGACAGAGGTCTCTACACTCTCATATACGTCAGAATCAGGGAGAGATCTTGTTATATCCCACAGTCAGTTTCTCAGCGCGCTCAATTATTCCTTAGATAATCGAGGAAGATGAATCATCTCACCGCAAATGCCGCATTTTTCAAGACTACTGAATTGGTCTGGATAATGATGATAGACAGTGTTGCATCCTTCGCATTTGACCTCCACAGGACCTCGCGCTCTAATATCTTCCATCGTCTCACCATGTTTGATTCGTTCAATCAGTTCACTTCTTGTGAGTTGAGAGGGTTTTCGGGACACGATAGGAACAACGTCTTGAGATGGACCTAGCCGCACCTCAACATCAGGACCAAGGGGGGATAAGTCAATATTTGGTAGCTGGTTCCTCGCCAGATTGAGGTATCTCAGACTTACACAGGAGCTGAGTGGTGTCAAGTCGATGTCCATTAGATGATTATCTCTCAGTATGAGAAATTCAAGAGCCGCACATGTACTCAGCGGTGTGAGATCAACACTCTGTAGTTGATTCTGGCCCAGGTATAGATGTTTCAGGTCAACCATGTCGCTTAGAGGAGCCAGATCTATCTCAATAAATCGGTTGTTGCTTAGGTCGAGATGCTCAAGATGCCTGCAGAAACATAAGGGACCAAGATCAATGTTCTTGAGCTGATTCTCTGTGAGAGCAAGCCAATTCAATTTAGTACAAGTACGGAGAGGGGAGAGGTCAATGTTCAATAGATAGTTCCGACCTAACAAGAGCTTTTGAAGATTGTCACATGAACTTAGGGGGGACAAATCGATGTTCTTGAAACGGTTATGATTCAACCACAGCTCTTTCAGATTAGTGCACGAACTGAGTGGAGCTAGGTCAATGTCTTGAAGCAGGTTGCCTTCAAGATTTAGCACCTCAAGGGCAGTACAAGAACTGAGTGAAGTGATGTCAATGGTTGTGAGGTAGCTACCATGTATTCGAAATTTTTTCAGATTCTTGCACGAGCTGAGTGGAGAAAGGTCAATCTGAGTCATATACAACATATCTTCAAGTTCTATCTTTTCGTCTTCCTGAGAGAACACCTCCCTTCTCTGAACTATAAACTCCCCATCAAAGTCAGGGTCTTGATATTGATAATCATCATCAAACTCAAGAGTGTAGGTCAGTTCGATACTCATGTTTCTTTCCTCAAAACCATTTCTTCCAAACTGCAGGATTTGATAAGTCTTGACTATTCATCCCAACGTCCTTGGCACAAATCTGCAGAGGTCTCTCCGCACCGATTGTATGCTTGCAAGCTCCAAAGATTTTTCTTAATCAATCTTGGTTCTTGGCCAGAAAGAGGGAATGCAGTTGTTTGATGGTCGCCGTCCATTCAATCTTAGGTTTCAGAAGATGTCATAGCCAAAAGCCTGCATAGGTTGTGGTACACAAGAAAAAGTGGATCTCATTAGCACGAAATATACAATTGAGAGAGAGATACAAACTAAGGAATCCAGTGCTCTCATGGATACAGTACGCCATCAGAGTTTTAGTGTTAATGCACACCTTTACCTCTGTACCTCCTGTGAGCTCTTCGCAAGAACTGAACAGAAAGCATTGCGAATCAAAAACATGGTAGGAGCAATGACCGCACTCGTGCTGATTCTGACATTGTCATACATCCTGAATATGTTGGCTCCAAGTCCTTCGATAATGACCTTCCTGTTAATGCTCGTAGCTCTGTCTGCGCCACTTGGATTCAAAATACTCAAGCTATCACGATATTTCGATGTGCTATCTCCGTTTCATAGCTTCTACGATGTGTCATTCTTCCTTCATAGAGGTTCTCTTGAGTTCAGAAGTGAGGGCTATTATAGAGCATTCAAGAAGCTGAATCCTGATTCAGGCATTCCAGCCAGTCATAACGATCGCATTCGATTGACATCAGGTTCAGAGGATGAAGGAACAGATGTGGCATTCGCATGTCTTTTTGGTCCTGGTCTGTGCGTTATGGGACTCATGACCCTCTTGACATTCATTGGCGGGTTTCAAGATCTAGCTTTATTCTTGCCGATTCTGAGTTGTGCAGGGCTAATCTTGGTCCTCACATACATCATCGAAGCTGGATTCTACAGAGCTTTTGGAGTACCGGATGAAACACAACAGTCTCAAGACAAACATCATACGGGTTTGGGGTGAGGGATTTGGCAACCCGGGAATCGGCGCTACAAAGAGCAGCGCTCTCAATCAATCAGTCTATGTGAACTGGTTGTATTAATGGTTGGATGTATACACTGATATTCCTCTCGGACTTTCCGAGCTTTAGTGATATATCTCGGTTCTGCAGCGGATATTCTGCTCGCCTGATACTTTCGACCATCTCCCTCAGACGTTGATGTTTCATCGACCGAACCCATCTAAACGATAAACTCCTAGTAGAAGTGTGAGCCGTCCAGATGTTGTCGAGGCATAGTACAAATCCAAAGAGTTACTTGTAGTCAGGTGTGAGCGACACTGATGTAGAGGTCCGAGCAGATGGCAGAGTTCAAACTTGAAGCCCCCTTCGAGCCCACTGGCGATCAGCCGCAAGCGATAGATAAACTAGTGGAGGGTCTCGAGAGCGAACTTCAGTACCAGACTCTGCTGGGTGTCACAGGAAGCGGCAAGACGTTCACAATGGCAAATGTGATCGAGAAGTACAACAAGCCAACTCTAGTCATCTCTCACAACAAGACTCTGGCAGCACAGCTGGCCTCAGAGTACAGGCAGTTCTTCCCCGATGCGGCAGTCGAATATTTCGTGAGTTATTATGATTATTATCAGCCAGAGGCTTACGTGCCATCAAAGGACATGTACATTGAGAAGGAATCTGACATCAATGAGGAGATTGAACGCCTCAGACATTCAGCAACGCACTCATTGAGGTCTCGAGATGATGTCATCGTTGTTGCCTCTGTTTCCTGTATTTATGGAGTGGGCAACCCCTCAGAGTATGACTACTTCCGAATGATGGTGGAGGTTGGCAAGGAGATAGACAGACGAAGTCTACTCGAGAAACTCGTGGCCATGCAGTACGACCGGAATGACATGGAAGTGAAGCCAGGGACTTTTCGTGTGAGGGGGGATGTGATCGATGTCTGTCCGGCTGCCTCAAGGAACCTCATCAGGATTGAACTCGATGGAGATGAAGTTGAAAGAATCTCTGTACTCGAAGCTCTGACCTCAAGACACCTAGAGCGTTTGAAGTGGATTGAGCTGTTTCCGGCCAGGCATCATATCGCACGGTATGAAAGAATCACCGATTCACTAGATGCCATCGAGCAGGAAATGAGAGAACGAGTTGAGCGGTTTAGACAGCAAGGAAAGCTTGTTGAGGCTGATCGACTCAAGAGACGCACCCTTTATGATATGGAGATGATGAGGGAGACCGGCAAAACTCAAGGGATTGAGAACTATTCACGGTATATAGATGGAAGAAAGAAGGGTGAGAAGCCATATACATTGCTGGATTACTTCCCTGAGGACTTCCTAATGATCATCGATGAGTCCCATATGACCATTCCACAGGTTCGGGGCATGTACCACGGAGACCTCTCTCGAAAGCAGAACTTGGTCGACTATGGATTCAGACTACCATCGGCGTTTGATAACCGACCCCTGAAGTTCAAAGAGTTCGAGAAGTACATGAAGCACGTTGTTTACACGAGCGCAACACCTGGCCCTCATGAACGCAAAGTGAGTGGACAGATTGTTGAGCAGCTCCTCAGACCCACAGGTCTCCTCGATCCAGACATCACAGTTCGTCCAGTCGTAGGACAGGTTGACCATCTGTTGGGCGAGATAAAGCAGACTACTGCAGACCGTGACAGAGTCCTAGTGACCACTCTCACTAAGAAGACTGCTGAGATGTTGGCAGAGTATCTTGTAGAGGCTGGTATCAAGGCGAGATATCTCCACTCAGACATTGGCACTGTCGAGAGGATTGAGATAATACGGCAGCTCAGACAAGGTAAGTTCGATGTCCTTGTTGGGATCAATCTACTGCGTGAGGGACTCGACCTTCCAGAAGTGGGTCTAGTAGCGGTTCTTGATGCAGACAAGGAAGGATTCCTCCGTACTGACTGGGCACTTATTCAGACAATGGGTAGAGCCTCTCGCAATGTTCGAGGTCGAGTTATCCTATATGGAGATCATGTGTCTAATGCCATGCAGAGTGCAATAGATGAAACAAATCGCAGACGGAGCTATCAAATCAAGTTCAATGAGGAACACAACATCGAGCCTCGTACCATTGTGAAGGACATTCGTGACATTGCTGAAGGCATTGTTAGACTGGAGAAGACGGTGCAGACTGAGATCGGGGATTTCGACCCGCTTGAAATTGAAGACATGATGGACTATATCATCGACCTGGAGGAACAGATGAAAGAGGCTGCTCGGAACCTTGAGTTCGAAAGAGCGGCGAAACTGCGAGATCAGATTTTGGATTTGAGAAAGAAGGTTGAGGGCAACGGAACGTGAAGGCTGCGACAAAGAAGCGCAATGGTGACCCGACTGAGTTCGACGGACCGAGGTCTATCGTCGTTATGGGTGCAGCAGAAAACAATCTGCGGCACATCGACGTGGAGATTCCGAAGAACACCCTAACAGTCGTAACTGGGGTCTCAGGCAGCGGTAAGTCCAGCTTGGTCTTCGATACCATCTTTGCAGAAGGCCAGCGAAGATTCGTTGAATCGCTCTCACCCTATGCCCGTCAGTTTCTTGGTATGCTTGAGAAGCCAAAGGTGGACTTCATGTCGGGTCTTTCTCCCTCGATATCTATAGACCAGAAGAGTGTAGGGAGGAACCCTCGCTCGACAGTTGGCACAATAACGGAGATCTACGACTTCCTGAGATTATTGTACGCTAGAGTGGGCGAGCCGCACTGTCCCGAATGCGGAAAGAAAATTGAGCCACAGACATCACAACAGATGGTGGACATCGTCCTGCAGCTTGAGGAAGGCACCCGGATTATGATTATGGCTCCCATTGTGAGGGGTCGAAAGGGGGAGTACCGTAGGGAGTTCAAGGACCTTCTGAAGAAGGGCTACATCAGAGCACGTGTGGATGGCGAGCTAAAGGACATTGAGGAAGGAATGTCACTCGACCGCTATTTTGAACACACCATTGAGGTTGTGATTGATAGAGTACGTGTCAAACCATCTGAACGGGGAAGAATCTCTGAGGCTGTAGAAACCTCCCTGAACATGGCTGATGGTGTCGTGGTCATATCAAAGCCAGATGGCGATATCACTCTCTCAGAGCAGTTCGCCTGCGTGGACTGCGGTATCAGTCTGCCTGAGATGGAACCACGTATCTTCTCATGGAATACACCTCAGGGTGCATGTCCCCAATGTACAGGCATCGGTTCAGTCCGCGAGTTCGATCCTGACAGGTTCATTGAGAATCCTGAACTCACCATCCGTGAAGGTGCTTTAAGGGGCTACGAGTGGAAGCTGAAGCGGACTCGCCTAAAGAAAGTCGCTGAGAAGTATGGCTTCACCCTCGATACAAAGTGGAACGACCTAACTAAGAAACAGAAACACGTCCTGCTTCATGGATCTGGTGAAGAACGGTTTGAGTCGACGTGGGAGGGTGGGAATGAGGACTATGGTGTTACCTACTCTGGGAAATTCCAGCGGCCCTTCGAAGGTTGGATGCAGAGAGCGCTGCGAGTCTATAGCACGACAAAATCTGAATACAGCAGGAAGCAGATTGAGTCCCTATACATGTCGGAGCTCACGTGCCCATCATGCAATGGTAGCCGTTTGCGCCCCGAGTCCCGCGCCGTGACCTTTGGGGGAAAGTCCATTGCCGAGATTGATGTCTTGTCAGTGAAGGGGCTGCATGAGTTCTTCAAGAGTGTCAAGATAGATCCTCGCTTTCAACCGGTAGCCGAACCAATACTCAGAGAGATTATGGGCAGAATAGGCTTCCTGAGAGATGTAGGCCTCGACTATCTGACTCTGAACCGAACCGCTCCGTCTCTCGCAGGTGGCGAGGCACAGCGCATACGACTAGCCAGTCAGATTGGCTCGAATCTTGTTGGAGTGACCTATGTATGCGATGAACCTTCGATCGGGCTTCATGCACGTGACAATAAGCGTCTACTCAACTCGTTGATGCGGCTGAGAGACCTCGGAAACACTGTCTTAGTGGTCGAACATGACGAAGAGACCATGAAGAGCGCAGATTATATCGTCGATCTCGGACCGGGTGCTGGGGCTGAGGGTGGAGAGGTTGTTGTTGCTGGAGAATTGAGTGAAATACTCAATGCAAAGGACTCGATCACAGCCAAGTATCTCCGTGGAGAAGTTGCGATTCCAGTCCCCAAGAAGCGAAGAGGACCCAATGGCCGCTTCATCGAGTTGCGTGGTGCTCGACATAACAACCTCAAGAATATCAATGTCAGATTTCCACTTGGGATGTTTATCTCAGTGACTGGTGTGTCAGGTAGCGGCAAGTCAAGTCTTATTGTTGAAACTCTTCAGAGAGAGCTGGCGCACAGGTTCCACAAGGCTGAGAAGAAGCCCGGCGACCATGATGATATCGTTGGAGCAGAGCAGCTCGATAAAGTGATCGTGATTGACCAGAGTCCGATCGGCAGGACACCCCGGTCGAATCCTGCGACGTATACTGGACTGTGGTCTCCACTTAGAGAGCTATTCTCCGGTCTTCCTGAGTCACAGATACGCGGATACAAGCCTGGACGCTTCTCTTTCAACGTGAAAGGAGGTCGATGTGAGAAGTGCCAAGGCGCTGGTGTCGAGATAATTGAGATGCAGTTTCTCCCTCCTGTTCAGGTCACATGCACTGAGTGCAAAGGGCGGAGGTATAACAGAGAAACACTTCAGGTCCGATTCAAGGGGAAGAACATAGCAGACATCCTAGACATGAGGATCGACGAGGCAGTGAAGTTCTTTGAAGGTGTTCCTTCGATTCATAGACGACTCGAGACATTATGTGCAGTTGGGATGGGCTACATCAAACTTGGGCAGCCTGCAACAACTCTCTCGGGCGGCGAGGCACAACGTGTGAAGCTGAGCAAGTTCCTCTCGCGACCTGCAACCGGACAAACTCTGATAATGCTAGACGAGCCCACAACTGGGCTTCATTTTGCGGACATCAAGAAGCTCCTTGAGGTCCTGCACAGACTAGTCGATCTAGGGAACACCGTTCTTGTGATTGAGCATCAGTTGGATGTCGTGAAGACCAGTGATTGGGTGATAGACCTTGGACCTGAGGGAGGTGATGAGGGGGGATATGTTGTAGCAGAGGGGACTCCTGAGGACATCTTAGCAAAGAAGAACTCCTTCACAGGGAGATATCTGAAGGACTTGCTTGCGGAGGAAGGTGTAAGGGGATGACTGGCTACATCAAAGTCCGCAAGGCTGAGGAACACAACCTCAAGAAGATAGATGTAGACATCCCTCGAGACCGTCTTGTTGTCGTGACCGGACCTTCGGGCTCAGGCAAGTCTACTCTGGTCTTTGACACCATTTTTGCTGAAGGGCAGAGAAGATACGTTGAGTCACTCTCCTCATATGCCAGACGCTTCCTAGGCAGGCTGGACAAGCCCAAGGTAGACAAGATCACGGGACTTCCTCCTGCTATCTCGATTGAGCAGAAAGGAAGGACAAAGAATCCTAGATCGACCGTTGGTACGTCAACAGAGATTCACGACTATCTGCGGCTTCTATACGCCAACATTGGTGTGCCTCACTGTGTGGAGTGCGGTCGTGCAATGGAACAGCTGACCGCAGAGTCTGCAGCACGACTTCTCTTGGATGAGAATGGTGGTCATCGCGTATTCGTTCTAGCGCCTGTCGTGAGAGGCGATGCGGGGAAGCACGAGGAAGTCTTTGAGAGGCTTCTCAAGAATGGCTTTGCCAGAGTGCGGGTGGATGGTGATATACATGACATCGATGGCATTGAGCTTGATGGTCGAAAGAAGCATGACATCGAGGTCGTTGTTGATCGTCTTGAGATAAGCCAGAAAGTTCGAGAACGGCTCATAGGGTCTCTAGAGACCGCACTGGAGACCGGTGAGGGTGCGGCTGTCATTGCACGAGAAGGAGAACCTGACCTCATGTTTGCTGAGCAGCTGATGTGCCCGAAATGTGGCCTTCAGTATGAGAAGCTTGGTCCCAAGGCGTTCTCCTACAATCGTCCGGATGGAGCATGCATAGAATGCAATGGTCTTGGAGTCACTATGGCGGTTGACCCTGATTTGGTGATACCCAGCAAGTCAATGACCATCCATGACATTAGCAGGAGGGTAAACGGGTCCGATAGGCCATGGTTCACTCGTCGTCTTGAGGCGCTAGGTGAACATTTGGGCTTCACACTAGAAACTCCTTACTCAAAGCTCAACAAGTCCCAGCGCGAGGCCCTGTTGTGGGGAAGACCTGAGATTACGCTTCATTACATTCAATATACTGAGTCATCACAGTGGGAGATTACACGGAAATGGTTGGGCCTTATTCCTTGGATAGAAAAGGTGTTTGAGGACGGGAGGACAAGCGAGAAGCAGTGGTATCAGTATCGAGCAAGCTACATAGCCAATGTTCTCTCTAGGAAGATGGCATGCGAGTCATGCGGTGGTAGAAAGCTGAAGCCTCAGAGTCTCGCAGTAACAGTAAGTGGCAAGCCAATTGACGCTGTTACATCAATGACGATTGAAGAGGCTGCCGACTTCTTCGAGAGGATTGACCTCACCGAACGTGAGATGAAGATTGCAGAACTCGTGTTGAAGGAGATTCGGGCTCGACTAAAGTTCCTTATCTCTGTAGGTC
Organism: Candidatus Hermodarchaeota archaeon; assembly: GCA_048885865.1. Classification (GTDB taxonomy): domain Archaea; phylum Asgardarchaeota; class Thorarchaeia; order Thorarchaeales; family Thorarchaeaceae; genus SMTZ1-83. The sequence goes on along the minus strand of JBHLLF010000042.1, from coordinate 10,099 downwards.
TTGAATATCTGAATCTAGATAGACTCTCAATGAGTCTCTCTGGTGGCGAGAGCCAGAGAATACGACTTGCAACACAGATCGGCTCTGCACTGACTGGAGTCCTTTACTGTCTAGATGAACCTTCGATCGGGCTCCATCCACGTGACATCAACCGCCTCATCGAGACCTTCTATCACCTGAGGTCTCTCGGGAATACTGTTGTGGTGATAGAGCACGATCGGGATACGATTCAAGCGGCAGATCATATCATAGATCTCGGTCCGCTGGCTGGCATACATGGAGGCCGCGTAGTGGCTGAGGGGCCTCCAACAGATGTCCTTGCAGATCCAAAGTCGCTCACTGCGCAATATCTTGCAGGAAAGAAGCAGATTCCTGTGCCTAATGAGAGGCGAGAAGGGAATGGGGCCAAGATTGTACTGAGAGGTGCGAGTCAGCACAATCTCAAGAATATCACTGTGGAGTTCCCGCTTGGTAAGCTCATCTGTGTGACAGGGGTTTCCGGCAGTGGGAAGAGTACCCTGACTTATGAAACACTATATAGAGCACTTCAGCGGAGAATGGGCTTAACCGGGCCACCTCCGGGGGCTCATGACGGGATTGAGGGCATAGAACATATCGATAGATTGGTGTTAGTTGACCAATCGCCAATTGGACGCACACCTAGATCCAATCCCGCGACCTATACACAGACGTTCGCATCGATAAGAGCACTCTTTGCTCAGATGCCTGAAGCAAAGGCCAGGGGATTCAGTAAAGGGAGATTCTCTTTCAATACACGTGAAGGTCGATGCGAGAAGTGCCAGGGAAGTGGCGTGCTTACGGTTGAGATGCACTTCATGAGTGATGTCTTCATGACCTGTGATGTGTGTAAGGGGGATCGCTTTGACAGAGAGACTCTTGAAGTGACCTACAAGGGCAAGAACATCACAGAAGTCCTCTCAATGACAATCGAGGAGGCTCTAGAGTTCTTCCGTGATATTCCAAGAATCGCAGACAAGCTCCAGACACTCGTCGATGTAGGTCTTGGATATCTGGAACTGGGACAGCCTGCGACGACTCTCTCTGGTGGCGAGGCGCAGCGAATGAAAATCGCCTCAGAACTTTCACGGCGAAGCACAGGCAAGACGCTGTATCTGCTTGACGAGCCCACGACAGGGCTATCAGCATCAGATGTGCATGTACTGCTCCGAGTGTTGAATAGACTAGTGGAGGGTGGCAACACGGTCATCATGGTTGAACATAACCTTGAGGTCATCAAGACCGCAGACTGGTTGGTTGATCTTGGACCCGAAGGCGGAGATGCCGGAGGTCAGGTCGTTGCAGTGGGCACGCCGGAAGACCTCTGTGATTCAGTGGAGTCGTATACAGGCAATCATCTGCGCGATGCTTTGTATGGCGGTAGGGTCAGGTATGGGCCCCTGAATTGAACCGCGCCAACCGTTGCCGATTTCTCGTAGACCCTTTCAAATTATCATACGTCTCCAAATCTTATATTAGTGGAAAATCCAGAGTGTTTCTAGTCCGTCGGGAGGACAGGCATCAATGACTTCAAGTAGAAGAAGAGTGAACTCTGTCTCGCCGCTCAAAATGTCAGCCTACGAATCTGACCTTCGTAGACGCATAGCGACTTTTCCGAGAGATGCACACACGTGGTTCTCCCTAGGTAAATATCTCAGCACTAGAGGACGGCATCGCGAGGCTGAAGGAGCTATTCGGAAAGCAATATCCCTTAATCCTCAACCCAAACAATACTGGGAAGAACTCGAAGAAGTCCTATCAGTCCTCAGGCAGACTACTATTGTTGATGAATTAGATCGGAGAATTGACAGATTGAAGAAACTCGAAGAGAGCGTGGATGGAGCGAAACCTTCTCGCGCATCCTCAGATGTTTCACCTTGTGTATCATGCGAGCACTACACTTACTATGGATGTTCAAAGGGGCAGTCCTGTGACACACTTCTGAGTTGGCGTGCCCAATTGCTCCGAGCATCGGAATGAAAGCTGAGTGAACTGGCACCTTCCGAATCACTGATTTGCAGGTCTTTTTCTATGGATAGATAGAACCCTAGATGTGACCACGATGGTTGATCTTGCCGAGCTTGTAAATGACCTGCCGGATGTTCCAGGAGTCTATCTCTGGAAGGACGAGAATGGGCAGATACTATACATTGGCAAGAGCAAATATCTCAGGCGAAGGGTAAGCTCCTATCTGAATCCTAATGGTCAGTATCGTAGAACAGCTGAAATGATGTTTGCCGCGAGAGACCTTGATACTATAGTCACGAACACCGAAAAGGAAGCCATTGTACTTGAAGCTACATTGATTCAGAAGCATCGACCACCGTATAACATTAAACTGAAAGATGATCGGCGGCATGCTTGGATTAGAGTCGATCTCGGTTCAAAATACCCTGTGTTTGAAATTACTCGTGATGCTGAAAGAGACGGAGCAGTCTATTTTGGACCATATGGAAGTACGAAGCGTCTTGAACGGTTCTTGGACACAATAAGGAAATTCATTCCAATTGCCATGTGCAAGGATCCCACCAAAGTCAAGCGGGCGTGTATGGACTTCCATCTTGATAGATGTACAGGTCCATGTGAGGAACACATTAGCGAAGAAGCCTATCGTTCTCTAGTAGAACAGATGTGTATGTATCTGGAAGGTCGATCTGATGAAGTAGCCGAGATGCTAGAGGATCAAATGAAAGAAGCTTCACAGAACATGGAATTCGAGAAAGCCGCAGAATTGAGGGACCGACTTACTGACATGCAGATTCTTATGAGTCGCCAGAAGGTTGTAGAGTTCAAAGGTACCAACCGCGATGTCCTAGGGATTTCACGAACCGAACAAGCTGCCTTGGTAGAGATGCTAATAATCAGAAATGGTCGACTGATAGGTCAAGACAATTTCTACTTCGATGTGGACTTGGATACTCCTGACCAGGATATATTGACTGCGTTTATTGGGCAATTCTATTTCACGATTCCACGAGTCCCCGACCAGATTATTCTCCCAGCAGAAATTCCTGAGATGGATGAGCTCGGTGAATGGCTTACAGAAACGGACGAGCATGCAGTAGAGTTCCTGCTTCCTTCAGACCAGAAATCCCAAGACTTGGTGGAAATGGCCAACAAGAATGCATACCGCGCTCTAAGGAAGATTCTGATTCTTGGAGAAAGCAGCGAGGAGATTGTTCATGATGGTGTGAAGCAGTTGAAGGAAGCCCTTCGGCTGACCCAAGCGCCAATGCACATCGAAGGCTTTGATATCGCAAATATCCAAGGAACAGACCCAACTGGTTCTTGTGTTGTCTTCATCAATGGGGATCCGGATAATTCCAAGTATAGAATGTTCAAGGTGCGTGGGAAAACCACACCTGATGACTACGCTATGATGAATGAAGTCATATTTCGTCGATATAAGGGAGTGCTGATGCGTGGCGATCCTTTGCCAGATCTGATACTAGTTGATGGTGGGAAGGGGCAGCTAAGCGCAGCTCATAAGGCTCTTTCCCGGCATGGACTAGAGTACTTGCCTCTTGTTGCTCTGGCAAAGAGAGAGGAGATGCTATTCACAAGGGATGCAAAGGATGGGATCGAGTTGGAGATTTCATCAGCGGCGTTGAGATTAGTTCAATCAATCAGAGATGAAGCTCATAGATTTGCTCAGAGATATCATCACAAGCTTCGAGAGAAGAGATTCACGGGCTCAATCCTAGAAGAGGCTCCAGGTATAGGACCAAAGAGACGTCAGGCACTTCTCGAATCATTCGGAAGTTTCGATGCAGTAAAGGCGGCAACAGTTGAAGAGATTGGAAAGGTAGAGGGAATGACCCAGAAGTCTGCCGAATCTCTCAGGAAGTGGTTTGACGAACATGGCTGATTTAATCATCATCTCTATTGGATTCCGTTATCTTCTCAACCATTGGCATTTCTGATTCAGTGATCGGAGTATAGTGCCCAACAGTGTTGTCACTTTCAAGATTCAATTGAATCACGAATACTGATCTTGCTACTCTTTCGGGTCGACTCTCACGCAGTTTCTTTATGCTTTGTCCGCGTCCATAGGCGATGTAAATCAGGAGTCCAATCAGCCCAAACCAGAATCCCATTGAAAGAGCCTCGAATGATTGATACAGAATGAAAAGCAAACAGATTGCTATGCCCAGTATTGGGAATAGAGGAAAGAATCTAGCCTTGAAAGTACCTGGAACATTTAGCCTTCTGATACGCATCACTATCACGGAGGAGTTCACAATGGCTTGTCCTACAAGGTAAGCTAGCCCCGCAAGGGATGCCACTAGGTCAACCCTTCCAGTTAATGCGAATGCACTCACAGCGATAAAAGTAACAAGAAGCGCTGGAATTGGAGTCTTGAATCTCGCACTTACTCTTTCGAGAAATCCAGGTAAGAAGCGATCTCGGCCTAGAGCATATGCCACCCTAGCTGTGGATAGGAATGTGGCATTGAGAGCAGCATAGTTGGAGGCTGCCATTCCTGCCAGGCCAAAATAGAATGCACCAGTTCCGAACATTGAGCCATATACATGAGCAACAGGAACCGGTGATTCGAGGCTCGCCAAATCATTGTAGGGGACCACCCCTACCATGACAAAAGCTGCGGTGACATAGATTGTTGTAGCAATCAATAGGGTCAGGAGAATGGCTCTTGGTATGTTCTTCGCCGGTTCTTTGATTTCCTCTGAAGCAGTGGTGATGAGCTCATATCCTATGAAGCTGATATAGATAAACGCGACGGTAGCCATCAGCTCGATGAATCCAGTTCCCGGCGCAAAGAATGGATCGAGATTAGTCGGTTGGACAAAGAACAGTCCCAGTCCGATGAAGGAGAAGAGCACAACCGACTGAGCAATGTTGAACACACCCAAAACTCCGCTGACTCCTTTCACACTCAAGATGTTCGTGGTCAAAGTGAGCGCGATTATAACTACTGCAATTGTAGTCACCATCTCAGGAGTCGCTGTTGGAATGAATAAAGCGAGAGTATGGGCAACAGCGAGAGAATACAAACCACACGCAACAATATTCCCAATTAATAGATACCATCCAGTCAGGAAAGCGGGGAGTCCACCGTATGTATCATGGACAAATGTGTAGCCGCCTCCCTGCTTTGGGATGGATGATGACAGTTCCGCATAGTTGACTGCGGTAAAGATGGTGAGAAGTCCAGTTGCTAGATATGCAATAATGAGTCCAGGTCCAACCATGCCTGCTGCGATGCCTGAGATGACATAGATTCCGCCGCCGAGCATAGCTCCCAGGCCAAGGTTGGTTGCTCCTATGAGACCAAGTCGTCGAGCAAATTTCTCATCTGAGGTGTCTTGCCCGACTACTTCTGACATCATCTTCACCTGAAAACCTTCATTTTCGCCCTCATTCAGCGTATTTGATTGTTCTCTGCGCGACCTTGAGGAATGCTTTTGAAAGTTGCGAAGTCGCCAATTAGGCGAGTTGTCCAACCCCGAAGTTTAAATGTAACATGTGGCGGCACTCACGTGTAGGACTTACAGAATAGTCCAATCGCGAAGTGACTGGCCATGATGTGGAAAGTAACTGATGCATGCACTGCATGCGGCACTTGCGCCGACGTCTGCCCGGTCGATCCAACTCTATATGTTGTGAACGACAAAGCAGTCTATCAGGAAGCTCGTGCTGATGAATGCACTGAGTGCTACGCTTGTGTCGACAGTTGCCCAGAGGGCGCTATCGAAGAAGCATAGCGCTGGTGCAGCTAGGAATCCGACAGGGGGGCTCTACGAATCCTGTGGATGCTTCCCTGTCTTCGACATTCTATTTCTCCTTGTAGGGTTGGCCTAATACGGAGTTGAAGAAATCCCTCAGAGTTCGATCTTCAAGTATCACCTTCACAGAAGCTACACTATCTTGTTCCGGCATATAGCTACCTGTCACTTTCACAATTCTTGATTCATCATCTAGTAAAAGGATTATTTTATCCTCATCGACCTCCTCGTGCATTCCAAACTCCTCACGAATTCTATCCATGCAGGAACGGTACACAGCAGGGTCAATTCGATAGAATAGTTTCATAATGGCAGACCTCTTTGCATCTGAGTTCTTATGCTGCTTAGTAAGTTATAAGTGGTGTAGATGGACAGCCTGACCACCCAACGATTAACGGGAGAGATTACTTACTTGAATACAAACCGCCACAAGTTGCTAGGTTTATTCATGGCCACGCTGATGCTTTCTGGAATCATCCCATTGGCATTTATTCCGATAGCTGATGCCAAGCCTGAAATGCAATTCACTAGTTCAGAGATCACTTGGGAAACTCTCAACAGAAACATGAATGTAACAGCATTCGTGGGGCCAGATGGTAGTCGCGATGAGCTCTGGCATTTTCTGAGCAGCGCTCAGGAGAGTATCTACGTTGAGATATATGGAATTAACAATCCGTATATCCTAGATCATATCTACACCCTGAGAGATGCGAATCCATCACTTGACATCAAGGTCATGATGGGGTGGGACAGTCTTGGCTACATGGAACCTTATCTTCCTAATCCATATGTGGCGTATAACCTTACACAAGAAGGTGTACCCTTTAGATGGACCAGTGATACCGAATTCACATACGCACATCAGAAATTCGTGATTATTGACAACAAAACTACAATAGTTCATTCTGGGAATTGGGCGAAGACAAGCTTTCCTGAGGCTGGAAAGAAGGCCAACAGGGAATGGAGCATCGCTATGACTGACGTAGAAGTTACTGCTGTCTACAGATCGGTCTTCGATTATGACTGGCGGAATGGAGTTGCTTATGATGAAGTCCGTGACGGGACTGGAAATCCCCTGTCTTATACTCAAAGCGGAAGCTCTTATCCCAGGCCATTCAGTACGCCAGGCGAATTCTCTGGTCCAATGAATGTGACTCCAATCTTCAGCCCCGTTACAAGTCTGCAGGGCATTCTCTATTGCATAAACTCAGCTCGAGCAACACTAGATATCCAAATTGCCTACTTCACTTCTGTTGGTGACGGTGGTGAGGTTGACCAAGTCATTGACGCTATCATTGCCGCGAAGAACAGAGGAGTCACAGTGAGAGTCATAACCGAAGAAAATGCCAAGCCTGACATCGAGGATGTTGTAATCGAGTTCGAAACGCATGGTATTCCGGTAGTCTATCAATATGAAACCTGGTTCACAGCCATGCACAACAAAGGCATTATAGTTGATGGCCGTTTAGTTCTGATTAGCAGCATCAACTATAGTGATGGAAGCATTGGAGATAATAGAGAAGCAGGAGTCATCATTGAGAATAAAGAGGTCGCTCAATGGTACTTGGATGTTTTCGATTATGACTGGAAGCTGGGAGAGATTGCCAACTCCGATGAAGTGAATCTTGATTGGAACCCCAATATTCCTGCTAGTGACGCAGATATCACAGTCACTGTGTATGCACATATGCTGAATGATACAGGTGATGTTGAAGAAGTCAAGCTCGGAGTTAAAATCGCTGACGGTCAATGGACCAATCATACGATTACCTCGAGTGTCTACACTACACCCCAGAACTACCAGGGGACAACTGCGAATTATGACTATGTGATTCCTCAACAGGCTGATGGGACAAACATAACTGTCAAGGCTTATGTCGAGTGGACTAATGGTACGCACACGATTTGGCATGAAAGTATGGAGCGCGTGATTCGTGTTCGTGATTCGCTTGGTTCAATACCCCCTCCCACAACCACACCTCCTCCTCCACCACCGCCTGATGGAATAGTTTCGCTGTTAGCTGAATATGGCATCTATATCATAGCTGCCGTTGCTGCATTGGTCTTGGCTGTGGTGTTCAGAAGACGCTAGGACCCGCATAGAACTGGTCTCTGCACTCTGCTTCCCGCAGGGAGCGAGGCCATGTTCCTCTCTTTTTCATGAATTCTCTGCAAATTCTGCGAATTTATAGCAGCTCTCAGCATCCTGAGTTTCCCCGCGTTTCTCATGGAGAGCTCCTGCTATCCTATACGCACGAGCAACCTCGGACCACTTCTCCTGAGCATCAAGGCATAGCGCAAGTGCTTTCCAAGTCTTTGGATTCTCCGAGTCGTACTTGATTGATTCATTGTATGCCGCTATTGCATCATCGATTCTCATTACGCTTTCAAGAGCTCTGGCTTTCTTTGCCCAAAGGTCAGGGTCCTCTGGTGCCTCTGCAAGTCCTTTTTCTGCCGCAGTCAAGGCTTCTTGAAACTCACTCAGAGTCAGAAATGCCTCGGCCTTATGGCTATACGCTCTAGGGTCGCTGGGATCAATAGAAATCGCAAGATCAAAGGCGTTTAGCGCGAATGTCTGTTCTCCTATGAGAATATGGACGAGTCCCATCTCATTCAACGCTTCGAGGTTGGAATTATCCAGTTCCATTACCTGCCTGTATGCATCCAGTGCTTTCTGATATTCTCCTTGCTGACGCAATGCTCTTGCGTTGTCAAGGAGTTCCGCACTGGATGACATACACCTTCTCCCGAATCTTCATGTTTTAATGGTATTTCCTGTGGACAACGAAGAGAATGACAAACCTCGAATCCTGAACCCACAAACAACAACTGTTTTAACCCACACGCAACCTCGACAGTCCACTCAACCTGTGAGGGAGCAAAATGCCAAGTGAAGAGTTCGATTCCGAGGATGAGTACGACGAGTTTGAGGATGAAGACGACGAGTCCTACGATGATGAAGACGATGAGTACTATGAAGATGAAGAGGACTTTCCTGAAGAAGTAGAACAAGCCTTCATAAAGCAGCGAGAGTCTCGTTTCACTGGGTTCCTGGAGGATCCTTGGCCAAAGACTGCATTCATTCTGACTCTTGTCGGCTTTGGCATCATTCTTCCGTGGCCTGCGGCTATCTGGTTCACATGGTTGTATCACATAATTGCTCTATACGGGCTTAGCATATTAGGTGTCGTTGCAATTATCTACTCGTTGAAGGCATGGATAACCTCTAGCACTAGAATTCGCTTCATAGGTATGCTATTCATCATAATCTCGATTGTAAGTCTGGTCGTTGGATTCATTGACACTATTGCATGGGCATTAACTGGCTATTCATTCGTTCCTGTCCTCCAAACACCCCTGGTGGTCTTATTCATCGTTGTTGAGGTCTTTCTGATCTACACATTGTGGATTATGCGTAGTCAGTTTATGGCACCTGACGCTGAGGATTAGGTGTTGTAGGGTGAGCCAAGACGAGCGCTCACTAGAATACCTAATCTTGCGAATACGTGAATTCGTTGAAGAACGCGGATGGGAGAAATACCAAAAGCCAGGGTCATTGGCTGTTTCGGCATCTATAGAGACTGGAGAATTACTGGAACTCTTCCAATGGCTCAACGATGATGAGATTGACCAATACCTCAAAGACGAACACTATCGGTCCAAGCTTGCCTCGGAGATAGCAGATGTCATGATTTACATACTGAGGCTGGCAGATGTTACAGGAATCAATCCTTTTGATGCCATTCTCAATAAGATGAAAGAAAATGAGAAGAAATATCCGTCAGATGAATGGCATTCGCGAATCCCGAGTAAGACTAAGGAACCTCGCTAAGCCGTTTGTAGAGGCCTGGGCGTCTATCAGCGATTGCATCATTACGTGCAGTCATTCTCTTATCATCTGCTTCGATGAGGTCCAAATCTGCCCACTGGAGACCGCTGTCTCCCTCGCCCATACGAAGAAGAACTCCTCCTCTTGGCGTTGTTATCTGAGAGCCGCCAATGAAATGCACATCTCTTTCCTCGCCGGTCCTTCCTGAAGTGGCTGTAAACACTCGGTTCTCTATTGATCTTGTGATCATCGCGTCTGGACAGAATGGGAGGACAAGATTTGCTGGATGCAGGATAATCTGAGCCCTTTTGATTGCTAATATCCTAGAAATCTCAGGGAATGCCCAATCAAAACATATCATTATTCCAAAACGATATCCATTATGCTCAATTACTGGGGGCTCTTCACTACCAGGAAGAAACCATTCCTTCTCTTTGTCGAATAGCTGAATCTTGCGATAAGTAGTGAGATGCTTGCCGGCGCCAAAGATTGCCGCAGAGTTGTA
>JBHLLF010000041.1:0-23230 GCA_048885865.1 Candidatus Hermodarchaeota archaeon | reverse complement strand
GTAGTTCTCGATCTGGAACTCCTGGTTCACAGGAAGTGGGCTCTCATCAATTGCTCGATGATACAATGTGTATTCTACGTTGTCCCCCCCCATGACGGTGACGTAATGCGTGTCACCGATGTAGTTGTAAACGCCAGATGTAGGGAAGCCAATGGCATCGACATATCGAGAACCGCCATCATATCCGTACTCGAAAGAATCACTAGTGAAGAATATGGCAGGTGGCTGAGTTATGCTTATGCCCGTGAACATCACAGGATAGTTGTAAGAATAGCTGATTGATGCGAGACTATCTGGCGACCAGAACTTGTAGGTATGAGCTGTAGGGGCCAACTCCTTATGGACGAAACTACCAGTTTCATCATTTATGACTATTTCACCAGTGGGCAATTCTCCTGTGACAACCTCGTCTATCCCAATCCTCTGAGGCGACACTGCTGTTGGAAGAATGTCGAAAAGAGTATTGAGGGTCGATCCAGGAGTTGCTTGGAGAATGACGAGATACGTTCCATCAATCGAGGGATTGAATGGAATCAACACTATGTCACCCCCAGATCCGCTTGTTGAGGCCATGAATCGGCCTTCTGGATCTACAACGCTGACACTCCATCCCACGTCATCTTGTCTACAATCTATCGTCAGATGAACAAACTCTTGCCCAGCGACCGGAAGTGTACCGTAGTAGACAGAATCCCGTTCGACCATGACTGGTGTATGCTGGCCAAACGCCAATGAGAACGTCCTTGTTTCCAGGGTAGTATTAACAACTACTCCGCTACCGTCAGAAGCTGTGAAGTCGTAGAAGTTCGGGAGCCGAGTAGGATTTCCGTATGTACCTGTTGCAAAGCCTTGATAGTTCATCCAATAGAATGGAGAATTAGCTGGTTCAAAACCCGAAGACTGAGTACGTGCCCAGCCTGTATTATCGTAGGAGTATCTATAGTAATTAAGATCCTCATTCAAATGAATAGTGGCACGAGATACACGGTCTAGCGGGTCGGGCTCAAGATACAGATATGTATGATTATTCGTTCCGTAATGAAACGCTTGATTGTACTTCTCGATAGCAATCTGCGACTGCAGTGCGGCGACGGGAGTGACTAGGGATCCCATCAAAAAGGCAAACGCTATTGCTACCCCTAGAATTATTCTTGTATTGATGTGCTTCATTGCACATCCTCACCTCTGCCAATCAATTTGTGCTCATATTGTTATGAATAAACGTTGTATCTTGTTGAGTTCAAGTGGTGCAAGCTTCGCTTCTTTCTATAGCTGCTCGGTGTCGCGTTGATAGAGGTTCATCTTATCGTAGTACTTGTAGAATCTTCGAGTTAGGTCACCAAACTCATCCCAAATAATCCGTGTGATTCTGCCAAACTCGGGAGGAGTCACCGCTAGGACTTCTTTTCTCGCTATACGTTCTCCAATCAAGCGTCTAGCCCGCATCATCTCACTCTTCGATATTGCGAATGCTTTTAGTGTATTCAACGCCTTTGTGACTGATTTCTCTCTGAAAGCGAAGAAATACTTCAGCACCTCTTTGAAAAACTGCTCTGACGGAACTTCGAATTTCGGTGCCACTCCCTTGAGCTGGAGTAAGGCGGCATCCACATTAGGAGATGGATAAAACTTCGTCTTCGAAATAGTGTATAGAAGCCTTGCTTCAGTTCGTCTTGCTACTTGCACGCTGATGCGACTATATCCTGTATCACCTGGTTTTGCCGTGATTCGTCTGGCTAATCGCTCCTGGCAAACGAGAATGGCAAGCTCGAAGTCATAATCCATGAGTTTGAAGACTATTGGAAGGGCGACCTTGAAGGGCAGGTTTGACACAACTTTGCTGAAGAAAGGGAACTCGGCAGTCAATGCGTCATCGAATATGACTTCTAGATTGGGAGAATGCTGTTGTAGGTCTGCAAGGATATCTCGAAATTGAGTGTCTATTTCAACGGCTACCACATGTTTTGCCTTGCGCGCAAGTGCTTCGGTCAATATGCCTATGCCTGGTCCAATCTCAAGTACGATGTCTTTCTTGCGCACTTCAGCCAAAGAAACCTCTCTGTCTATGAGATTCCTGTCAATAATGAAGTTCTGTCCATGTTCCGCATCCGGAACAATTCCATATCTCTCCAGCAGGGGTCGAATCTTGACAGGAGGACGCTTTTTCGGCTTTGACACGGAAATCACCTATTTGTGAACCAGCTTTGCTGCACCCTCATGATAGACTCGCATTCGGTTTCCCCGTAAAGCTCCAACTAGCGTAATATTGCCTCTCTTGGCAACTTTGACCCCAGCATCCGTTGCAACCGATGATGACACCAAGAGAGGTATGGAGGACCATACGCATTTCGAAACAACATCCGCAGTGAGTCTGCCGCTGCTGACTAAGAGGCATTTTCTCAAGTCTCTCGATTTTGCAACTGCTAGCCCGATGCATTTGTCAACGGCATTATGTCGCCCTAAATCCTCAGCTATTGATCGGGCTTCACTGCCTATCTCTTGGATGAGTGCTGCATGAGTGGCGCCAGTCCTCTTATGGACCTCTTGTACCTCTTTCATGTCCGAAGATACAGAGAAAATCAGGTCTGGCAGAACCTCTAGCGTGAAATCAAGTCGTGGTATCTCTCCGCCAGTACGAAGAGTCCTAAGCATGTCTGGAGCTGAGCACTCTGTTGTCACTACTCGTCGTATAGCGGGTGCTTCTGACTTTCTTGCCTCAGCTCCCTTCACTAATTTGACACTGCATCGATTGTTTACAGTTTTCACTGAGGCGATGTGATTCGCTTGCGCAACTATGCCAGAAGACAGGAGATAGCCAACAGCTAGCTCATCCTGCAAGCCTGGAGTGCATACAAAAGCCGCAATGAAATCATTATCTAGCCTAAGCTCTAGTGCTGTTTCAATTGCAATGGCATCTTCTTCTGCAAACCGCTCTCCTCCCTTATAGAGGACCGTTGGTAGCATCCTGTATTCACGCATGCGAGAATCACCTCAGATTTCAAGGTCACTGTAGAAAAATCGAGTTATGCAGCAGATAAACCCAGAGGGTATTACATATTTTGCAGGTTCAAGGCATACTCATGGCATTCCTTCAAAAGATAGTATCCATTGTATGCCAAATCGCGGAAATCGTTGCGGCTAGTATAGCCAGAGATGAACAGACGCCATCCAGCCATATAGAACTCCCTATAGAGTCTCTCCATTTCATTCAATCCCATGTCTATTAGTTGGGCACATATCTTTGTGCGATTCCAGTTCCAAACCGAATTTGGATCTTCATAGGTCTGTGTTATCACTCGCACTGGTGATGGTGACACTCTCCACAGCATTCGTCTAATCATTGACCAGAAGTCAATCCCAGCTCTGTCTACAGCACTCATGACAACTTCATGCAGATACTCCTTCAGATCGATCAAGTTCCCCAAGTCGATTTGGCGGATAGTATCATCTGAGGGAATCTTCGCTGGCTTAGGATCCCCTATCAGAGGTTGTACTGCATCGACCTTCGGCATTACAAACCATTTCTCTGTCCGGAATGGGTTGATATGAACTAACTGGCTTCGTGGAAAATGGAGAGGCTCTGGTTCCAGTTCAAAGAATCGATCTTCATATCGTTTGGAGAAGCGCATTGCAGCCTCGAATCTGTCCTTGCAACCAAGGAAAAGGTCCTCTTCATCTTTGAGAAGGATGTGGATATCAACATCACTGAGTACAGGCACATAATCAATTGGGGAAGCCCAGTTCTTCATTGATGACCCCTTGGAATAAACGTAGTCAATGCGTTCTCCGAGTTCATCCTTCAGCACCTCAATCCACGATTGGAGGCACATCCTGATATCATGGCGTGCCTTCTTATGAAGAAGGTCAAAATCGATCATAGGCCACCTGAGGGTCAGGTAGATGAAAACGCTTCCGCCTTACGAGGGTGTAGCCATACCCTTAATTGCAGGTTGGACTTCAACGGATAATCGCAAGGACGAGCGATGACGCAATGATAGACCAAGGACAGCAATCTATAGTAACCGGCATCGAAATGCCCGGTCCGTACAAGATTGTGGCAGCAACAAGCTTTGGTGTGTTCCTGAGCGCTCTTGACTCCTCGATTGTGAATGTTTCATTAGTAACAATGGCAACCAGCCTGAGCGTCGAGATGGCTGAGATTCAGTGGGTGGTCCTCTCATATCTCCTGATTATGACCTCATTTATGCCCCTTATGGGCAAATTTGGAGATAGATTCTGCAAGACAAAAGTCTTCCAATGGGGAATGATCTTCTTTGTGATTGGATCACTATTCTGTGCGCTTAGTCCAACCCTTCAGTTCCTGCTTGCATCAAGGATATTCCAAGCTTTTGGTGCAAGCATGATGTCAGCTAATGGATTGGCTCTAGTCACCTACTTCACCACTCCCAAGAATCGAGGGAGATCTATAGGATTGAGTTCCATTGTTTTGGCTGCTGCCCTAGCTCTAGGTCCAGTCATAGGTGGTTTTCTTAGTGAATTCTTTGGATGGGAGAGTATATTCCTCATCAACCTGCCAATTGGCGTTGTAGGATTCCTCGTTGTCTGGGCGACTATCCCTGAAACCGAGTGCGTGCACGAGGTAAGATTCGACACAGCTGGGGCATTGCTTTTCCTGACCTTTCTATTCACACTGATCCTCAGTGTTTCTATGATCGGAACAATTCCAGTATTCCCTGACTTGATAATACTCCTCGGTATCTTCCTTGTTTCATTCATAGCATTCATCATTAGAGAAAGGACTTTCATCACGCCCATAATCCCGATGAATGTCCTGGCCGATAGACGGATATCCACGAGTATATTCTCGGCTCTTCTTGCTTACATGTCTCTTGTGCCTGTGTCATTCCTTTTACCCTTCTATCTCCAAGATGCGAAAAGCTTCACGCAAGTTGCTACAGGCTTTGTACTTGTAGCACACCCCTTAGTTATCTCAATAGTGGGACCGTTCTCAGGATTTGTTTCAGAGAGAGTCAGAGCCAGAACTCAGACTGTTGTAGGTCTCTTTGCCCAGTTCATTGGTTTAGTTTTCTTTGGAATGGCTTTGGCTGGTATTCAGCCAATGCCCACTCTTACTGCAATTCCATGGGTGTCTCTAATTCTACCAGTGCTTGGAATTGCGATTCTTGGATTTGGTCTATCCTTCTTCAGTGTGGCAAATAGCAACTTCATTATGACTTCGACACCCCGAGAATACATGGGCGTAGTGAGTGCCCTTACAAACATCGCTCGAACAACTGGGTTCTCGATAGCAACAGCTCTTGTGACTACAGTCTTCTCATTGAATTTCGCGGCTATCAATACCACTGGAGCTGCCTCCGGCCCCGCCTATGTTAATGCATATACACTAGCATTCCAGCTCACTGTTTGGACACTGGCAATACTTGCGGTAATTGGCATTATCATCTCATTATTCAGAGGTCTCAGTCCAGCTGAGGTTGAAAAAGATACTGCACAAGAAGCTGCAAGAATCTAGAGCCCAAATGCATCAGCAATTGTAAGCACTCGTCGTCTGAAGTCAGGATGGCTCAAAGCCATCAGGTTCTTCCCCACCTCGCTATCAAACATGAGCTTCTTTGGATTAGTTCGAAGTAGCTTAAGTAGATCTTTCAATTCATCATTTGAGAGGCGGCGGTCACCATCATAATCCACTGATCTCCAGTCAATTGTCTTAGGCGTCTTATCTTCTTCCTCGGGTTTTTCTTCTCTCTCTGGTCTCTTCTCTTCAAGGAAGGCCATGGCTGGTTCGATAGCTGACTTGATTTGCTGATCGCTGAGGTCCACTCCATAGACTTCTCTCATATGTTTCAGTCTAGTCGCAAGAAAGACCCATGGAGCCATATGCCGAGCATTAGCCTCATCAATACCATCAAGCGGATATTGCTCAATCATTCGTACAAGCTCTTTCCGGGTTACGACCCCGGTTCTTTCAGGATTGAGTGATTCCAACCAACGAATCTCGTCGATTAGTACAGAAATCGCCTCTGACCGCTGACCCAGACGGATAAGACCATTAATTGTATGTTCGGCGCCTATGACTTCCGCAGCATGATAGTCAGACAATAGCTCAGCCTCACGAGATCCTATCTGCATCAGGAACATCGATACAGCTGCAAGGAATCTAGATAGACCGAAGAATGCCAATAACACTAGAACACGAATCCCAGCTAAAATGACATCGCCTGTGGCAAAGAGAGAGTCCGATATAGCCAGTGCAATTCGCACGTAGACATAGATATAGATTGTATCAATGAAGAAAGCTGGCATTCTGGCAAGAATCTGAATGATAGAATCACGGTTCTTGATATGTCCGACCTCATGCGCGATAATCGCTTTTACTTCTTCAGGCTCAAGTATATCCAGGATATTGCTATGCACAACAATGATGGAGCCCATCAAAGGAAGACTGAATGTAAACGCATTGGGGAGAGGTGATTTCATCAGATAGATTTTGCCTACCGAAACTCCACTCATCTTCGCATTTTCAAGAGTCCAATTGACGATTTCATCACGTGAGAACCGACAGGCACACTCATCCGCCTCCTTGTAGTCGGGATAGAGTGGCACTAAATCCGGATCTCGCTGCATGGCTATTGCAACATAGTACACAAGGAAGAGTTGGAGCAGGCTGATTCCAATGAATAGAGTCATGGATGCACTTGGTTCAAATCTTGAAAAATCAATGCCAACAACAAAAGGGTTGTTCCGCTCGTCGAGATACAGAACCGACACAAGCAGGATTTGCAGAAAGTCCATTATCAAGAAGGCATATAGTGCCATCCATTTTTTCTTTGTGACTTCCTCTATAGTGTCCAAAACGCATCCCTCGAATCAAATCAATCTGATGAACTTGGTTGGAGATTTAACTGTTGGGACTTGTACTTGTGATTTCCAATTATGCCTCTCTGGCGCGTGTCCTGACTAGCTGTCTGGATTCAGATGCAGCATGCAGAAAGAGTTCTGCGACATTCAGCCCCGTTTTGGCACTTGCCTCAAAATAGGCCAGAGTCAAAATATCCGCCATCCTCTGGCCCTCCTCGGCGGTGACTGACTCCTGGTCCTTCAAATCAGCCTTATTGCCTACGAGGGACCCTCTTGGGAAGAGCTTCTCAGGTATGTTCACATTCTTGGTCAATGATCCATGCCACTCTGGAATTGAGTCAAACGTGGATCGGTCAGTCTTGTCAAAGACAAGAATCATATGATGAGAACCAGCAAAGAAACGGCTTCTTAGACCGGTGAAAGTTGACTGTCCCCCGATGTCAACAACTGTGAGGACAACAGAACCGTCTGGGAAGTCAAACGTAGCTGCTTTCATATCCATTCCGACAGTGGCAGTATACCCGTCACTGAATTCCCCTGCCTGATAACGTCTAATCAGTGAGCTTTTCCCCACGTTTGGTGGGCCAAGAACGATGGCCTTGTAGACTTCTGCCAGGTGGGACCACTCCTTGCTTGCTTGAGAAATCAGCATTCATCACATTTCAGCATTGGGGCGACATACTCCGTGTTTGCATAAGTCAGCAGTCCTTTCCCTATAGAAGCCTTTTAGAGGCGGCACAGTCCGTGACAGAAACGCAATGGTCGACTTGGACGACATAAGAAAGAGAACAAAGAATGCCAGAGATTATGTCAAGAGTATAGAAGGCAAGGCAGGAGGCCAATTTCTTGAGGTCTACGATGATTACAAACTGAATCCCCAGTCGACACAGGAACTCAAGACTTTAGCTGAAGGCCTCGTATTTGTAGTGATGAGTGCAGGGTGGTGCAAGGATTGCAGAGCGGCGCTTCCAGTTCTAATGCATTTGGAAGAGGAGATTGGGCTGGATGTTCGATGCTTCGGTGGAATAAAGACAGCACCCTTGGACCCAGATCATCAGTGGAAGATACCACCATCACCTCCAGAGATGGAAGAATGGGGCGTAACAGCGATTCCTTGGATTCAGATATTTGATAGCGATGGCCATAAGGTTGCTGTGATAATTGAGAAACCAACAGTGAAACCTACGCTAGAAGCTGAACTTGTGCATGTTTTAAAAGAGGCGTTGGCGTAGAAATAAAAGCGACCTCGTTCTGTCAATGTGCAGCATAAGGAGGAATAGGAGATGGAAATCCCCATAATCACTAGATTCATCAAAGGAGTCAAGCTCTTCCTCGAGTCCAAGAGGCTTCGATGGTTTGCATTTATCTTTCTGATATCAGCGATTCTTGTGTTCATTGTCAGAGGCTTGGGACAAATCTTTCCCTTTTTCGCGACTGGCCTGATTGCAGTCATAGGTGGGATATTCCCCACATTCTTCCTCATCGCCTCATTCTTAGCCATTCTTGGACTACAGCGGTTCCTTGCAGATGAGGAAACCTACAGGCGTTCCCTAATCCTATTCATTCCGTGGCTCGGAGTTAGCGCAGTCGTTTATGCGGTTCTCTTCATTTTCACACCATTTCTGTACAGTCTATTCTTCTTCTGGATATCCTTCTTCGGATGGATTGCACTTCAAGCGTATTTGTCCTCAAGGACTGCCTTGGGATATGCAGAAATGGTAGATATTGAACATCGTTCCAAAGCTGTTACAGTGTTCTTTGGATCTCTGTATATAGTCAGTTACGTCGTAATGATTGGTGCTTTCTTTGTCTTGCTCATCTATAATCCTGCATTATTCCTGGATGCTGCTCAGGTGCCAGTGCTGATTGGGGCAGTTCTTGGTCTTCTAGTTGCATTGGGCTACAACTTCCTTAATGGAATTCTCATCCTTCGGTATCGTAACAAGACTATGGGCGACAACCTTGCTCTTCTGGGTCTTTTCATTGCATTCTATGTTGCCTACTTTCTTTACAATGTAATGAAGCCTGAAATTGTTGGCTTGGATATTCTATCATTGCTGGTTGATATCGGCATGTCCATCTTCTTCATACTCTATGCTATGAGTTCAGTCGGTCTAACTCTATCAGCTAGATCTGATCTGGATACACGCCTGAAAATCTCGAAGGAGCTTGCAGCTACTCTCACATTCTTCTTGGCATCGGGCTATCTCGTTGTCGAAGCTGCCTTTGAGGCGTCTATATTGCCAATACTTGGGAAAGCTCCAGATATCATCAAGCTCTTCCTCTTTCCAGGCGTTGCGCTCCTGATGTCACTACTCTTCATCAGGCGTGTAGGCAGAGCCCCTCCGGAACCAACTCCTATACCTGAAGACGCTCCAGTTCTCACAGAAGATGAGGAAGTAGAGGAACCTGAAGTTGAACCTATGGGAGAAGAATATGTTTCTGAACCAGAGGTCGAACCAGATTCAGAGGTTTTGGAGGATTTTGTGGATACTGATGAATCCACCGGAGAAGAAGACGAGTAGACTGTGTCCGCGAAGATAGCTTTTCATCGAGCATGAGTTCACTAGATGCCGAAATAAGCGACAAAGGTTCAAATACGTACTTTTTGCATACTCTACTGTTCGTGTAGTGTTTTTGTTAGGGGACTTAATACCCTATACTACCGAGAAAATACTCCTAAGGAGAATTACTCATGAGTACTAGAAGAAACAACCTGCTTCTAGCTGCATTCGTTGTGATGACCCTGGTCTTCCCAGTGATTGCAGGTAGTACGCAGGGCACGCCGAACTCCAAGATCTCTTCGGCGGTGGTGGCTGCGGATGGACCTTCAAATGTTGCCACTATAGAAGGGATGGGCTCCTATGTGGATGCCTGGGGTGGAGTGTACAATATATTAGCGTCAGTACAAAATGCAACGCATTATGACTACGCTCACACGTCCGCACTTGAGACGATAGTGACTAATCAAATGAACACAGATGATGGATATGTCAGTCAAATGCAGTTTATATTCAACGGATTGACACCATTCCCCAACGGGGCCGTGGGAAGTCCGATGGCTATTCTCCAGCTGGCTATAAATCCAATCTGGGAAGTTCCTGTAGATCGGGACTCGGCTTCACTTACAGACCTTAGTGCAAGCGAAGCTATTGCCATTGCTGAGGAAGCGGTAACAGTCTATGAGAACGCATTCGGACTTGATATGGACAGATTAGAGATAATCCAGACCAATACGTCCCAGTGGTTCGACTACTACAATACCACGCCAGTCTATGACTACGGCATGACGTACATGATGACATACATAGACATTCTTACTGCAAGTCAGGGTGAAACAGCAATGCCTCTGTTCCTAGATCGCCTTGCCAACATGGGTGGATTCATGGACTTGGCAGGCTCTCCTGATTGGCCAGCTCTGATGACATCTGCAGGTGAAGTCTACATACCACGATACTATCTTCCATACTATGACTACATGGATTCATTTGTTGGCAATTTTATGGCAGGTAGCTATAATTTCTACATTAGAGCAGATGCCTCTCACACCGATCTGGCGACAGAAGTCCAGAGTGGCGTAGTGGGCTTTGCTGGATTTGAATATCCTGGTGTTGTAGATTCAGTCGCAGGTGATGAAACATATTCCTTGAAGGACCATGTTGGCTACACAGGCAATATTCAGACAAAGATGGACCAAGACTCAACAGCCAACTCAATCTCAGCTATCCTTGGAGCATCTCCGGGTCCGTTATCAATTCCAGAGATACCAGCCTCCTGGATCTCACTTGATGATAGCTTTGAAATACCAACCAATATTTCAATGGAGCCCTATTTGTTCATAGAGGAGAACACCACCCTCGGTGATGCCTTAAAGGAGATACTCTCTGTATTGCCAAAAGGTCTTGCTCTTGAGCTAAATGCGCAGATGCTGAACTTCAACACGACCGATATTGAGAGTGGAATTATATCCGCAGTTGACACCCTATGGGGAAGTCTTACACCATGGCCTGACATGAGGCAGATGGTTCTGAACATGGACTTCTCTGATCCAATGTTCTTCCCAACTACACCAGTTACGGAACTGAACTTTGACTTACTAGCAGAAATCATGGCGCAGGCAGGGATGAATCCCGACGCACTGATGAGCAGAGTGGATGAAACCTTAGCTGCATCCAATCCCTTGGCTGCAGTATTAGATGCCTTCATTGGATACTTTGATTCCTATAGACTGTTGGACATTCTGGACAACGACTATTATGCCGACCCAGTAGCTCTTGAGGGCTACCTTAACACATTCGGTGATGGGATTGAAGCGCTTCTGAAGGACTTTGGTGGCGTCGATTTGCCTAGCGAGTTCCAGACTAAGGAAGAGATTTCTGCTTTCTTGGAAGACCACTGGGAGATTGCTCTTGGTGCCTTGTGGACTGCTATGGCTGCAGACAACCTCGCGGGAATAAAGACAGCACTCATCAACATGGTTGATATGGAGAACTTCGCTGAACATATCATACCGTATCTGATGGCAGACTTGGGTGCTTCATGGCTAGGAGGTATTGGCTTCCTAGGTGCAGCAAATGTTGATCCCGTTGCTATGACTTTCGAGCCGCTGAACGCCGCTGACATCACTCTGACATTCGATGCAGATCCAGATGCACTTGCCGTCGATGGGCCATACCTTGTTGTCACAAAGGGCATAATCAACAGGACTGTGAATGTTGGTGAAATGGTCGATTTCACTATCACCGTTCACAACTACGGTTCTGAAACTGCCTATGACGTACTTGTCGTGGATGGTATGAGCTCTGGATTCGATGGTGAACGTGATTGGTACTGGCAACGAGCAACTCTCGCATCTGGTGCGACCTGGACCATAGATTACAGCGTTCAAGCCACTGATGGTGGACTGTTCATGGACTTTCCAGCATTCTGTGTCTATTTCAACACGACAGTGTCCACGTTCAATCCTAATACAGCCGAGGCATGGCCAGGTACCGCCCGGTACACATGGTCTGCACCAGGCTATCAGATTCAGGTAGTTGGTGGCGGCAACTGGTGGGAGGGTGAGATTCTGGGAATCCCAACTCTCTATGTAGTTGCTGGCATTGGTGGTGTCGCTGTAATCGGCGTAGCATTACTAATTGTCAGACGCAGGAGTTAATTGATTTAACATAATACAGGTCTCGTGTCTTTCGGGGCACGAGTACCCTCTCTCTTTTTCTTTCAGCATTTTTGAAAAACGCGATAGGCGAAGCCTTTTATCTCAATATCTCTGAAGCCGTGCGAAGAACAGCGCTGCTTTTAGCACGCGGTGTTCCAAGTTGTATGTATAGGAGTTTGCTAACATGGCTAAATGGGAATGCTTGGTTTGCGGATGGGTCTACGACGAAGATCTTGGTGACCCAGACAGCGGAATAGCACCTGGCACGCTTTTTGCGGATCTTCCGGATGAATTCGTATGTCCAATGTGTGGAGCTAGCAAAGAGGACTTTGAACAGATCTAGAATTCCCCAATATGCAATGGGACTCGGCTCTTGAGTCCCTTCAGCTTTCTTCAAAATCCGTTAGTTCAGTGTGATTGCTTATTTCTACCTATTCAAGCCCGCCTTGTTGTCGCCTTCTTTCCCTGTAGTACAGAAGTCCTAGGATCAAGATGCCGAGAGGAAGACTCCAAAACATCGCACTAACCCATTGCGGCAGATACGTGAGCAGAGGCGGAGGCCCACCTCCTCCTACGAAACCAATGAGGAAAACGTACAGGAATATGAAAATCACCAGTTGACTCTTGAGAAGTCCTTCGATGGAATTCTTCAGATTCAATTCTGGCCGCCGAATTCCAAGAAATGACCTTCCCTCTTTCAATAGGATTGAGAGTTCATGAAACATTGCCACTGCGAGAATATTGAGGACAGGGAAGAATCCTAGCAAAATCAAATGATAGGAAGGATAGAATGGCGTTCTTCTGAATCCAAATACGATGAAGAAATTATTCTCATAGAGGGACCATTCGCTTGTATGACCCCCGATGATTAATTGGTGCTCGGAGTTGAATACAGCTCCACAAGGTTCCGACATGCGCCCTAGGACAAGATAATCATACCATTCCAGCTCACCAGCTATGGTGGTGCTAAGTATGAGGGTCTGAGGAGCTTGCGGACCTGAGAATAAAGGTGATATCTCTTTGGTGACGGACTTTCCAGCGATCAGGCTTGTTATTCTTCCATGTCCAATTATGTTCTCGCTCCCATTGAGGCTGAATCCTTCGATTGAAATGGAGTGCATTTCTACAACAAGGTCAAAGCTGCTGAGCTCTTCGAAGTTGTACGTATACCTTGTGACCTGATTATACCCTCTCCAAGAATCAGTTGAGGTCACAAACTCATTTTGCCCAATTTCAACTCCAGACCAGTACGGGGAATGTAAGCTGGAATTCCACTTATAGGTTCCATTGAAATCAAACGCAGCAATAAAGCACTCAATAAAGGAGTCAATGAAAGGATAGTATGGATCATCTTCTCCATATACACGACCCGCCACAATTATCTCATCATTGGAACTTAACCAGAAGGTTGTTGCATCTGTGCCATTAAATTCTAAGGACCCTGCCCACTCGGTTCGCCACTGTTCAGAACCTGAACTATTTAATCGGGCAATAAGAGTTCGTTGAGTCACTTCGCTAAGGCTACCAACAACATAGATGTCGTTAGTAACTGTGTCGATTTCAATCCCGAAAAAGGCACTGCGTGGAGGCCACCAATACCAGTGATACTCAAGTCCGGGAAACTCAACCTCCCATATAAGCTCACCATCAGGATTCAGTTTCATGACTAATCCAGTTGAATTCGCCTGATTGAATCCAACTATCCCGGCGAGGAGGATGTTATCATCTGAGTCGACTGCAACACTTGTCAGCATGTCAGATTGGGAGATGTTCCACACCATGGTCCATGCTTCTTCACCAATTGCTGAAACCTTCAGGGCATAGAATTTGGAAATCGAGGTTTGCTCGCGCTCCATTCGTCCCCCGACAATTATCACATTCCCTTGGCTATCCACAACCATATCCCTCGAAATATCATTGTATCCAGATCTAAAGACGACTTCTCTATCACTTCTCTGAGGTGCAAATAGCAGAGGGAAGTCCAGAACAAGAAGGGCACTGCCTATGAATAAGAAGAGTAGGAGGAATACGTATCCGGTAGCCTTCTCCATTTTTGCCCCTAGATATTTTCAAGAATCTGCTAATAAAACCGCTTGTGCATAATTGGACATGTAAGGGCTTCCTGATCATCTTTGGTCTGGTTGGATTCAAATGACCTCAGGTCCAATAAGGTCAACTAAATGCTGCAGGTCCTCTTCAGTCTTGACAAAAACCCCCTTGTTCCCAATTCGCAAGTTCTCAAGACCTTCTTCCCGCATAGCAATGTAACTATCTGCCATCTCTTGTGCGGTGGGTGCTCGATGATCCGGCGATTGAAGCTTGTAGCATGGGAAGAATGCTAGGAGTGTCATGGGAATCTTGGAATCAATCTCTGCTACAAGGTTTGCGATTTTCACATGTTCATCTGTTTCTACAAAACCAGGTATGTAGAGAGTCAGTATCTCAAGAGCAAAACCATGATTCACAATCTCCTCAACGCATGATAGTATATGCACATTAGTTGTTCCACAGAGTTTCCGATAGACTTCTTCAGTATAGGCCTTTATGTCAAGCCAATATGCGTCAATCCCTCCCTCTGCGAAGGCTTCAAGATTTCTTGGAGTGAGCCCATAGCCATTGGTTTCAAGTAGAACCCAGAGATCATTAGCTGCCTCTTTGATTTTCTGAGTTGCCTCGATGTAGAACTCAGGCCTACAGAGAATATCGCCGCCTGTGAACGCAACTATGTTTCTAGCAGGGCCAAATCCCTGTGGACTCAAAACCACTTGTTCAGGTCTTAGTTTGGCTGGGCACCCCTCGGGACGCGTTCCATAGAGAACGCATGAACCACAATGTCTGCAGAGCCGATGTGCATGCCAGCTGGTTGCTGCCTTCCTTGGCTCGAACACAGTAACATCTTTACGGTATATCTTGGCGACATCTGCAATTTCTTTTGTAGACATCCACTTGCCTGATGCGATTTTGCTGAACTCATGAGAATGGCACTTGAGGCAAGTATGATTGCAGCCGCTTTGATATATCGAGAGGTAATCTTCTGGCCGCGACAGATGAAGGGATTTTATCAGACGTTCATAGCCAATTCCCTCACTACGGCGCAATGTGACAGAGCAAGCAAGCTTCATCCTGCCTTCAGACACCTCAACTAGGCATGATCCTCTGGGATAGCCCTGGTCGACCATCGCGCAGGACTCTGAGTCAGAATTCAATATTCTCTCCGAATCCATCTAGGCCGACACTCCAATAAACGGTTGCATGTGAAGCAACTAACAGAAAGAAGGTACATAGAGAGCAAAAAGAAGTGGGATGAGGGAATTAAATCCCCTCACTCCTTCATTGCCTATCGAAATAGCTCCCTGATATTAGGTGCATTCAGATAGACAATGATTACGATGTTTATGACAAGCGCGAACCATTGTTGACCAAATAGATTGATGAGTGCAGCAATGATGTTTACCAGCATGGCCCACATCCAAGCCCAACTCCTCAAATTCCATAGGCCAAGTCCCACATAGAATAGGAATAAGCCAATCAGAACTGCAACCGCACCTATTATTGCACCAATAAATGGGAGTGCAAAGATGATTACTCCACCGACTATTAGAAGTAGAGCTTGAAGCCAGTTCAATACCGCTAATATCATGACTCCTAGGGGGCGCTCGCCAGTTGGTTGTGTCATAGCGTCTCCAGGCATTGGGATTTCTGCCATGTTATATCACCATGGTTTGAAGTGAATTGGATTTGCTGTGTTTTCATGACTAATAACGCCGTGTATGATGTATTCGATTCTAGTTGGATGGATAATCTCACCAAAATTCAGTGTTGACCGGTAGAAAGAATATAATAACTCGATTAGTGTGCAAATTGGCGGGTAGACCTCATGGAACTGCTGTACCTCATTCCAGGAGATGGAATGCCAGAGGACGAATTGAGCCGCCGTAAAGAGGTAGGGACTGCGATAATACGACCAGGCTCGAACTTCCACGTTGAAGAGGTTGGGGAGGGTCCGCTCTCCATAGAGTCTTCGATAGAGGAATACATGTCAATCGGACCGATGCTAGAACGGCTGCTACGGATTAAGAAAGAAGACAAGTATGATGTAATCATTATAGGGTGCGCCGGAGATCCTGGGTTGGTTGCAGCACGAGAGATGATGGACATACCAATAATTGGTCCAGCTGAGTCATCATATCACCTTGCCTGCATGATCGCCGATAGATTTAGTGTGCTAACGCCTCTGCAGGCTGGAGTAGAGTCAGAAGACAGAGTCAGAGTTCGGATTAGAGAGATGGGACTAGAGAGTAGATTGGCCTCTATTGAGTTTGTAAAGACGCCAATAGCACAAATGTGGGGTTCCGGGGGAAATGGTGTTGTTAGGGAGATGTCAGCGGGAGTTGGAAAAGCAAAGGCGAAGGGGGCAGGTTGTCTGGTATTAGGATGCATGTCGATGGCGTTTAAAATGGCTGACGAAGTCATTCAGGAACCAGCAATTCCAATTGTGAATCCTTTGAAGGCTGCCATCAAGACTGCTGAGATGTTCGTAGACTTGAATCTAAAACACAGTCGCCTGTCATATCCTGCAGCTGACTTTGAAAAACTCATGGATACAGTGTTCAAGAAATAGATGATTGGAGGAGATGAAATGGGAAAAGACAAGAAATACGACGGCTATAAGCCATATCAATACCTCGCGCCAGGAGTTGACTATCGAGAGTTCAAATGGCGGGAGCCTGTGAAGAAGGACTGGGCTTACAAGGTGCCGCTCTCGAAGACTGAAGAGGAGCGCGTGCAAGAGATTCTTGAGAACAATATTGTAATTGATCTTCATGAGCATCCGGTTTTGTACCCTGCAGACTCAAAGGACTCTCTATTGGTCAATCGCGAGGGCAGGGACAGCCTGGCATATGAGGCTCTTAGCAAAACAAACCTCGATGCAGTCTTTGACAATTTGATGGATGGCTCGGTAAATATAACCTCAAAGCATGGATGGAAATGGACCGACACCATTCATGATCTTGGACAACGACTTTGCGATATTGCACACCAAGATTATGTCATCCACTGCCGGAGAGTAGAAGATATTGTCACTGCGTTTGAAACTGGAAAACTCGCTTGGGTTGCAGTGCTCGAGTCCTCCACATGCATTGAGAACGAAGTTGACAGGATTGACGTTCTCTACGGACTTGGAATCAGATCAATGGGATTGGTCTATAGTGAAACGAATCAACTTGGGACAGGACTTGATGAGATGCGTGATGGCGGACTTACTGACTTCGGCTATGATGCAGTCATTCGTATGAACAAGGTTGGAATGTTGGTTGATGTAAGTCATGTCAGCGACCAGACGGCTCTAGATACAATCGAGTCCGCGAAGAAGCCACCAATTATCTCTCATGCTGGATCAAAAACTGTACACACAATCAAGAGAATGGTTCCTGATGAAGTCCTGAAGACATTAGCTGAGAAGGGCGGTGTGATTGGAATCGAGGCTGCGCCTGGATATACTGCAACCAATGAGAACAAGACTCCCTCAATCGACACCTATGGAAAACACCTAGAGTATTGTATCGAGCTAATGGGAATCAATCATGTCGGATGTGGCCCGGATACACTCTATGGTGACCATGTTGGCCTTTACAAGGTGTACGATGAAATCCTGTCAACAGCCGGCATGGGACACTATCCACGTCCAGGGCAAACACCTGACCTAGATGAGAGCAAGCTACCCGACTATGTTAAGGGTGTTGAGAATCCCAGTGAAGCGATACATAATGTCGCTCGATGGATGGTAAAGAATGGATATTCGGATGAAGAGATCATCAAGGTAATTGGTGGAAATGCACTGGCATTGCTGAAGAAAGTCTGGCGATAGTCAGTTCTCCTTGTGCTCAAATAGCATTACTCGAATACGAGACCAATAGGCCATGCCATGAGCTTCAATGAGGTCTTCAAACTCTGACCAAAGGTCATCAAAGCTCCTAGCTGAAACGCCAAACTCGGAGAAGATTGTAGGAGCAACATTGCAGGCAAACTTCAGTTCTTCCCTTGCCTGAGCTGCTGTCATCTTCTTTGGATAGATGAATTGCTTCTCTTCGAGCAGACGCAATCCGAGCGACTCAATCTCTCCTTGATACCATTCTCTGGTTTCAAAAATGGGATTCAATCCTGTAGCAGCCCAAACAGTCTGAGCAATTTTCTCTTCGGGAAGGTCTCCATATTCAACCAGACTGATTTGGAGAAGTCCTTTCTCATCAAGAACCCGGGCCATCTCTGAGAGGGCAACCTGGACTCCCACAATTCCTCTTGTCATGTGGATGTCTTCCAGACCTAGGAAATTGATGACTAAGTCAAAGGCACCATCAGGGAATGGAATCATCAATGCATCAGAAGCGATGTATTCAACATGTGTCCAAATCCTCTGGGGATATGAGTCGGATTTCCTCAGCGCAACATATGAATCGACATCATTTCTCAAGCCTAAAGCTATGAACTTGCTTGTGGGGAATAGGTGAGCAAACTCTGCAGTCAGATAGCCATGACCCGCTGGAGCATCTAGAATTAGATTTGCTCTATCTTCCGTTGAGGAATGAACTAGTTCAGCAATTGCTTTGCGCATATTGCCGAATTCCTGAAATGCTGTTGCATACTCAATGTCAGTAAGAAACTTGAACGACAATGCTTCCTACACCGCCATTGGCCTGACGTGCATTTCCCAGGACCTTCGCAAATAAAAATCAGCTATCAAAAAATCGCTTAGGTTTCACCATGCAAGCCAGTCAGCTATCATATGAGTCAGATTTCTAGGTCCGCACTGCTATGCAAGTTTCAGTACGAATGATTCCTTGAACAGCATGAACATGATCCATCACAGCTCGAAGATTCTCCACTGGCATTTCGAGGCGGACTATGATATCGTAGGGTCCAGTGACAACATGAACTGATTCAACATGGTCTACCTTCTCGAGAGCTTCTGATACAGCCCACATCTGTCCCGATTCCGCTTGAATCAGAATATGTACGGATGCCATAAACTTGACCTCGATTCTACATTTAGCTTGTCCGATATAAGTGCGTCCCATTCCGTTAAGTTTGACTGTTTCATCATCTGCCACGCCCCAAATCGCGCAGAAGACCAACAACTCGAGTCTTTGTAGTATTCCGGATGGCGTAGTAGGAAGCGGCAATTGAACCTACGAGGGAGAACACAATGAGAAACGCAATTCCCGGATTTACGAGATGTACCACACCGCCAGTGAATCGCATTATTATATCTGATAGTGCAACTTGTACGGTGAGGCCAATTGCAACACCCACACCAACACCTGATATCATACCACTCGCGCTCTCAGCTGTCAATGTACTGGCGATCTCTGATTGAGTCATTCCGAGAGCAGACAGCATGCCAATCTCGCGCCTTCGAGTAGATGCTATTGACCAGCTACTCAAAAATGCGCTCGCCAAGGTTACGAGAAATAGCGTAGCCAGCGACGCATTGACCACCACTTGAATTGCATTCAGTGCGGCCTCGTAGTCGGCCTCCAATGAAGATACCAGCACTGGATGCGCATTTGGTGTCATTATGATATCGGCAATAGTGGCATCAGGATCGGATGAATCAATCAAAACACTCCCAACCATGAATTCCTGCTCACGAACGATTTCCCATGTTTCTGCTCCCACTATCGCAAAATTAGGGTTCACAACACTGACTACAAACACCGGAACTGCTGACTCGCATATCCCGACGACCTGAACATCCTCAGCCGCTCCAATTTCAATATAATCTCCAATATCAACACTCAGCGCCTCGGCTGAATACTCAGATAGGATACAAGTATATGGTTCATTTATTGCAAGGAACCCCAATGATTGATTTTGTTGGATGAGCAATGAGAGTGATGCCAAGCGCGAGAATCCTTCAGGTCGTATGCCCATAATTAGTCCAAATTCTGTTTTGACTGGACTAATTATGTCTGCAAGTCCCTGGTTCATTGCTACGGCTTCAGTGACATTCGCCATATCTTCAACATCTTCAATGAACTCGATTTGTCCTGGGGGGTCCATGTAAACAACAATGTTGGCAGAGCTTGTTTGCCAACCAAGATTGGCGCTCCATGATTCTGATATAGCCAACCCTACATTAGTTGATGCAATAAAAAGCACAGTCACCGAAACAAAGAGATTGAAAATAACCAATCCACTCAGTGTGTTCCGTTTGATGTTCTTTGTCGCCATTGATTGAATTACCTGGGAGGACCGCGATACCAAAGGACGAATAACGAGTTCGGAGTTGGCAAGCTTTGGTGATAATGAAACAACAGCCATCAGGAATGCAGGTATAGAAGCAATTCGAATGAGGTCGGATGATATCCAGTGTAATCCAAACAAATCGGAAAACATCTGAACGAACACTAATGCAACAAGAACCGCTGAGATGGATATCAGAACCCATTGAATGCGTCTTCTTGTTTTTGGAGTCACAGCACCTTTGCGTTGCGATGGTGCAATGGGGCCTGAGCCAATGCTTTCTACAACAGATCCTTTTGATGCCCTCCAAGCAGGAAGATAACCAGCTAGGAGTGTTAGGAAGATTCCAATAAGACCTGCAAGTAGCATCAACATGGGGTCAATTGCATTCACAGACGCGATGAAACTTGATGTTGGGGAGATGGCCATAATTGAGAGTAGAAGAACAGCAAACTGAATCACAACCGCACCCATTGCAAGACCAAGAATGCCGCCAAAAAAGGCACCAATGAGTCCTATTGTCCCAATTTCCGACATAAACAGCATGAGTACCTTTGCTCTTGGGGCGCCGAATGCGAGGACCACGCCCGTTTCATATCTCCTCTCATTGAAGACCATAGCAAAAGCGGAAAAGACTCTGAAGACAGCAATGAAGCAGGCTGCAGCAACTAGTGCCAACAGAATTGTCCGTGCTTGAGCGAGGAAGATATTGGCAAGCTCAAGGGGATACATCTTGACATTTGAAACAATAAAATCCTCACCAAGGAGTTGAGATATATGGTTCACAACTTCTGGCGCTCCGAAAATGTTATCGATTTCCACAAGCAGCTTCCCCACTGAATCCTCAGGATATCTAATATGATAGATGGAATGTGCTGTCTCCAGAGAAACAAAAACAACGGGTCCTATGACACCCTTGTCGAGTGCTAATCCATAGCCACTGACATTTAGGAACTGGAAGCCCGCTGTAGTTGAAAGCTGTAGTTCATCACCAACACTTAGGTTTAGAAGATTCACCGCTTCCCTAGTCAGGAAACATCTGTTGTTTGAGAAATCGAGAATCCCTTCGGTTGAATTGAGGCTACCTATATGTTGCTCTTGCTGTAAGTCGAGCCCCACCAGAATCAGATAGACGGTTTCAGTTCCGTTCTCAACCCAAACATACTCTTCAATTCTGGGAATAGTGTTTGTTACGCCGGGGATACGCCCAATCTGGGCTCTCATATCAGTTGTAATTCGTCTGTTCCACACACCACCATTTGAAACTGTGATATCAATCGGCGACAGTGTGTCCTGCAGAAAGAGATTAGCACTATTCTGGAGACTTGTGCTTGCCGATAGCGCAGTGTATAGGAGACTCACTGCGATGGCAATTGAAATAACCGTGAACACTGCGACACGCCTTCTTCGGAAGGCGTTTCTGAAGCCCATGCGTGCGATTTCTCTACTCAATGGTGCTTCGTCTCCAATAGCTAAGCGTGGGGAGTCAGTACTACGTAATAAGAAATATGAATAGATAAAACAATTCTATTGGGCTAGCTCAAGCCATCCGAATAGGTCCACACTATCAATTGGAGTTGACCAGAACTGCCGGTCAGAAGGGGCATTGATACAAAATACATCTTACGGAGAATCGTAGACCTCCCCTACTTGCTGACAGAACCCGCGCCTGAAGTAGAACCAGGAGGTCCTACACTAAAAGCAAGATATGTTTCCCTCGCTCTGTTTGCAGGCTGTTGCGTCTTCCCTATACTGCAAATAACAAGCCTTGTCATTCAAGGTATGCCGCTTTATACCACAATGACATTTCTCTCCGCTTTTCTCTATCTAGTCAGTAGAACTAAGCATTATGAGATCACAGCGAAGATCGGGATAGTTCTAGTTTCGATATTACCATTCATTGCATTGTCTTCCAATCCTGTTTGGGACCAACGCGGGCTTATGTTCCAAATTTTCACGTGGCCTGTTCTGGCTGTAGTTATTGGCAGTCAAATCCTAAGTCCGAGATCTGAAACGATACTGGGGCTCCTGTTGAATGCAGCTCTTGTTCTGACAGTCATTGTCCATCCAGGGATTGCCATTGGAGTCGCAGCTGAAGTAATCGCGGCTGAAATCGCCCTAACAATCCTAATTTTGCTGGGAAACTGGACGCACATGTACTATGTAGAGCAACTTGAGAAACGAAATAGGGACTTGGATGAACGACAAAAAGAGCTGCAAATATACACGTCAATATTAACTCATGACCTAGGCAACGATATGCAGGTAGTCATTGGAGGTATCGAGCTCTCATCGTTGATGCTTCCACCTCAAGAAGGACGAATTTCTGATCAGCTGAGGACATCTCTCGCTGCTGGAGAACGAATGGCGAGTTTGCTTAGACTATTTTCATCTCCTGTTCCCGAGGAGTTCGAGAATGTGGTTTCGATGCTTGAGTATATTTCAGAGCTGGCTAGATTGATGGATAGGAATCTCACAATTGAAATCAGTGCAGACAGTGAAGCTCGACAAGTTCGCCCTCGCAGCAGACTCGTCAGTACAGTCTTTTCGAATATGATTCGAAACGTATCTCAGCATGCTGGGAGTAATCCTAGAGTTGAGATTATGGTCAAAATGCAGAGTGAGCTTCTAGAAGTCATATTCTGTGATGATGGTCCGGGAGTTCCAATCCAATTTCGAAGCGTTATATTCGAAAAGGGATTTACAACAAAAGGAGGAGCTGGAATGGGCCTCTATCTCACAAAATCGATTATTGAGCACTTGGGTGGGACGATTGAGCTTATCGATTTGGTAGATAGGGATGGGTGTGCTTTCCGGCTGCTCATTCCAATTCAGCGGATTGATAGAGATGAGTTTGGATATAGCAGAGTTCTGCGACAGGGGCCTAGGAACTAGCGCCCAAGACTAGATATCGACTCAAAGAATAAATGTGCAGCCGCTCACGACAAGCCGGGAGATAATTCTTGACAGAGATTAAGACAAGGGTTC
>JBHLLF010000040.1:0-23346 GCA_048885865.1 Candidatus Hermodarchaeota archaeon | reverse complement strand
GTCTTCGCCTTCTTCCCATAATGAATCACCTCTATCTATGTCCCACAAAAGAGGGAAGCAGCCCAATAGAAGTAGAGTGGGCTGCACCTGACTGGAATTCATTTAAGCATTATGATGCCTCGAAATCGAGGTCAAAGCAAAGCGTTCTTATTGATGCCAGCCCCGCAGCTGAATACGATGTCAGACCTCTCACGAAATGCAGAATGCGTCCTGAAGATTCTACAGAACGCAACAGAACCCCTCACGACATCTGAGATTCTTGAAGCTGCACGAAACGAAGAGCTCTCCGATATCTGTCAAGATTGCGCTGGTGGAGATACATTCATTGTCGCTGCTCGGCAGCTCGTTGACAAAGGGCTCATCACAAAGAAGCTCGCCAAAGGAGGTTATCGTTGGCAATTGGCATAGGACGATGATGCTATGTTAGACGTTAGAGATGATTTTCCAGTCCTGAATCGTAGGATCAATGGACGCCCGATTGTGTACTTGGACAGTGCATGCATGGCACTAAAGCCCAGACAAGTGGTAAATGCCATGAACGAGTATTATGAGCAGTATCCGGCTTGTGGAGGGCGCAGCATTCACAAATTCGGCGAAGAAGCCTCAAATGCATACACATCATCGAGAGAGAAGTTTGCGAGCTTTCTCAATGCATCAGAGCCTGAGGAGTGCATCTGGACACGCAATGCGACAGAGTCTCTCAATATCGTTGCAGCTTCGGTGAAAATCCCTCCTGATGGGAAGATTGTAACAACGACCCTAGAGCATCACAGTGGGTCTCTGCCCTTCGTTGAGCGTGCTCATCGCGATGGAATAAAGATTGAAGTTGTTGAAGCAAAGAGCGACGGCACCTTCGATATAGAAGACTGGAAACGTGTCATTGACAGTAAGACACGGCTGGTTTCAGTTGTACATTCCTCAAATGTGACTGGAACAGTAGCACCACTTAAGGAGATAATCGAGGTTGCACATGACCACGGAGCTCTGGTCATGTCAGATGATGCTCAGTATGCTCCACATCACCCTCTCGATGTACAGAAACTGGATGTGGACTTCTCTGCCATATCTGTTCACAAGATGTGCGGTCCAACGGGGATGGGAGTTCTCTATGGCAAGTCTGATCTTCTCAATGAGATGGACATGTTCCTTGTGGGTGGCGACACCGTTGCAGACGTACGCTATGAAAACGGTCAGATACTTCCAGAATATCTACCTCCTCCTGAGAAGTTTGAAGCAGGCCTCCAGAACTATGCTGGTGCAATAGGCGCTGGTGCTGCAGCAGAGTACCTCCAAAGTATAGGAATGCATGAAATCGAGAAGCACGAGCGCGCATTGCTGGACAAGGCCCTCAATGAGCTAAAGGCCATGAACCATGTGCGAATCCTTGGAACTGATGACATCAACATCAAGACCGGTCTTGTCACATTTAGTCTGGACACTGTAGAGGCTGCCCATGATGTAGCAGCATTTCTGAATGATGAGTTCAATGTCATGATTCGTTCTGGTGCACACTGCGTCCATCCATTCCATTATCAAATGGGAATCAGTCCAATGAAAGGCACAGCACGAGCAAGTTTCTATCTCTACAACAACTTGGATGATTTGCAGACATTTCTAGAAGGAATGCATTCACTGATTGATGCGACATCATAGAATGAAACTAAGGAGATTTTACCTCAGTTCATAAGACCGTCTATTGCCTCCCTCATGCGCTTACTCTCTTCCACAGGATTGGGGAAAGTGATGCTGCGGGCCGTTATATCCAGTGAGTCCTTGAACCTCGACACAGATCCTTGAACCACAACGTATTTTCCTAGAGCTCTATCAGAGTTCTGCTCCAAGGGTTCCAGACGATTACCAGAGCTCTTGATGAGTTTCTGAGCTTCTGCAGTTGTCATTTGAAGTAGTGCTTCTCCAGCTTCTCCGAACAGTGTTGTTCTAATTGTGCCAGACCCATCATCAACGGTGATTTTATACCTCATCCTATATTCAGGTTCCTTTACATCTCCACATACGGCACAGGTGAACCGTCCTCCTTCTTCATCCACCTTCTTTCTGCAGTTTGGACATGCAGGATAGATTGGGCTGCTCTGGGCTATTGCCACTACGATTCCACAGACCTCCACACTCTTTCCTTCTGTGCTCTCGTCTATATCACCAATCAATACTCGTCCAGCAGGGTGTGCTGCAGGTCGTGATGATAGTTCGGTCAACTCCATCTGTTCAAGCCGGGACCCTTTTGGATTGACCTCTATCTCCGCTCGTCGACCAACATGTACCTCTACACCACCCCTGAATCCTTCCTTGGCATATGCATGAGTGACACTGACCACGTCACCCTCATCAAGGGACTTTATCTTGTCCACGTCTTCATTCCAGAATGTTAGCCGAATCTGGGCTGTTTCATCTGCTATGATTACATTCTGAACACGGCCTTTTCCACCATCCCTATTGTCAAATGTATTGACTGGAAACACTCTGACTACCTTGCCCTCTACATCCACATCACGCATATCTACAGTGATCTCTGCGAGGGCTTTCTTGCCGACCCCTTCAGGCGCTGCCACAGGCTCTGCTGAAACCTTTAGTTTCTCAAGCTTCGATCCCTTTGGGTTGATGACAACTTCAGCTGCTCGACCCATATGGATCTCGACACCTCCTCTATACCCCTCCTTGGCATAGGCGTGCTTGACACTGACCACATCATCCACTTTGAGATCTGCAATCTTGTCGACATCCTCGTTCCAAAAGGTGAGTCGAATTTGTGCGGTTTCATCGGCAATGATTACGTTCTGCACTCTTCCCTCTTTTCCCCCTCTGTCAAACGTGTTGACTGGGAATATTTGAACAACCTTGCCTTCTACATCCACATCACGCATATCAAGGGTGAGGTCTGCAATCTTTTTCTTGCCAACAGGTGGGGGGGCGGTTCCCACAGTTGATTTTACGGCATCAACCTCTATTTTCAAGTCCCTCTCGATTTGTGCTGACCTGCCAGCATGAATCTCGATATTGCCATAGCGCCCGCTCCTAGTGTATCCCCCTTGGAGCCTGAAAACCTCTCCAACTTCAGCATTCTCCATCTCTTCAGCGTCCTTGTCCCAGAATACACATCTTATCTCGCCTGTTTCATCTGCGGCGATTATGCTCAAAACCTTCCCTTCAGATTCACCCTCCTCTCTGGAGAAGGTGCTCATCGGAAAGACCTTCTGAACTTTGGCAGTGATAGTGATGTTGTACATCTTTTCCTCCACAAGCTCGTTGATTTTCGTGGATACGGTTTCGCCAAAATCAATTCCAAGGTCCTCAATCTCATACTCGTCTAGTACTTTTATCCCAGACATTCGGCCCATGTTAATCTCGAGGGCATCACCCAGACCCTTTTTCACATATCCTCCACGCAGCTGAATGACATCACCAATCTTGACTATATTTTCTTCAACAACTCTGCTAATCTCATCCCAGAGAGCTACTCTCATCTCACCTGTTTCATCTGAAACGATAAGACTGGCAACCTTTCCATCGCCTCCGTCCTTTCGTGTAAAAGGTCGAACTGGATTTATGCTGACCACTCGTGCCGTCAATGGAATCCTTCCTGTAGACTCAGTTATGTCTTCAATCCTAATTCGTGCCTTTGCAGAAACCTGTTGTAAATCGATGCCAAGTTCGCGCGCAATAATCATTGCTGCTGACTCATCATTGACAACCTCTGGGCCAAGCTCCTGTCTCTTCTCATCAATCATTTTGAGAATTTCATCACGTTGATACTCTGTGTGTTTCAGAATGAGCTCAATCGTTTCCTCAAGTGTGAGCACTTCTATTACCGTCCTGACGACCACTGCTGGCGTTTTGTCAACATCATGTACATCGTCTCTCCTTTAAAGCTCACTACTCAAAACTGCCGAGCTAGCTATGTCCGTCCGAAAGATAAAAGACGTAATCCCATAACAAAGGTCTGACAAGCTGTGACCGAGTCTGTACCAAGCCTTCCAACCCATAGTGTGAGTTACGCTGAGTATTTTGAGTCCATTAACAAAGAGGTCCAGAGGATTTACAAGATAGCGGAAAAGGCCAGGGCAATGGGATTTGACCCTACAACTATGGTAGAAATCCCTCCAGCTCATGATGTTGCAGCACGTGTGGAAGCCACTCTTGGTGGACCAGTTGGTGTTGCCAAACGGATTAGGGAGCTTATTCAGGAGTATGAAACTCGCGAAGAAGTGGCTTTTGCAGTTGCAGGAGAGATTGCAACAGGTAAGTTAGGGGCGATTAAAGATGAGGAAAAGGCCGCAGACAAAGCCGTACGTGTTGCACTTGCTGTCCTGACTGAGAGCATAACAGCTGCACCTATAGAAGGCATCTCCAAAGTTAAAATACAAGGACATGGCTATAACAGGTACTTGGCACTCTACCTGGCTGGCCCGATTCGTGCAGCAGGCGGGACAGAGGCTGCTATGACAGTGCTAGTGGCGGACTATGTGCGCCAGGTACTAGAACTGCCTCCGTTTGTGGCAACCGAACGTGAGATCGAGCGTGCTATTGAGGAAGTGGAGCTATATGCAAGATACGTGCATCTTCAGTATCCTGTTGAACCAGAGTTAGTCCGGCTTGCTGCATCGAAACTTCCCATTATGCTGACCGGAGAGCCTACAGAAGAATTCGAGGTCACCGGAAGTCGTGATATTGAAAGAATAGGGAAAGAGAATCGTGTTCGAGGAGGAGCTGTCCTAGTTCTTAATGATGGGGTTGTAGGTAGGGCCACAAAGCTGGCTAAGATAGTAAATGAGAACTCCATTAAAGGCTGGGAGTGGTTGAATGATTTAGCAGCCAGGATATCCAAGGCAGCATCAGCTGAAGCTGAAGACTCCGTAGAGAAGAAACTTGAGCCCAAATCTGACTATCTAGCTGACGTTATTGGAGGACGACCAGTTTTCTCTCATCCATCTAGCACGGGCGGCTTTCGATTGAGATATGGTCGTTCACGCAACACAGGTCTTGCTGGAGTAGGAGTTCACCCCGCCACTATGTATCTAGTGGATGAGTTTCTAGCCCCGGGGACCCATATCAGAACTGAACGACCTGGCAAGGGCTCTATAGTCGCTCCAGTTGACACTATAGAGGGACCTATTGTCTTGCTTAAGGACAAGTCAGTGAAACAGGTGTTTTCAATAAGCGAGGCACGGAAACTTCAGGGACAGATAGAACGAATCCTCTATCTAGGAGACATTCTGGTAGCATTGGGTGAGTTTCTAGAGAACAACCATCCACTGGTTCCTTCAGGATACTGCGAGGAATGGTGGTCTCATGATCTTGAAAGAGTCTATTCAAGTCTTGATACTAAGAAGATACAGAAACTCATCGCTGGGTCTGATATGACCGTTGAAGATATTGACCAGCTCATCGAATCGCCATTAACCCGGATTCCAAGTCCAGAAGAAGCTATCTTTCTCTCAACCAAATTGGGTATTCCACTCCATCCTAGATACTTGTACCGTTGGTCTGCCCTTACAGTCGAAAATATGCTAGACATAAGGAGCTGGCTACTCAGAGAACACAGGATTGAACGAGGTGCCGAAGGAGAACGGATGATACTGCCCTTCGATCAGAAATACAAGAGCATGCTGGAGAAGCTGGGAGTTTCTCACACTCCTATTGATGGAACCCGAATCGAGCTTGCAGACAACCCTCTGACTATCTTATCGCAACTGGGCGAGAAGAAGGACACAGCAGTCGGCAGTAATGCATTGGAGGCATTAGCTTCGTGTGCAAAAGTGCCCTTGAGAGATAAGATGGGTTTTTCCATCGGTGCTAGGATGGGCAGACCAGAGAAGGCTCAAGAACGAAAAATGCGCCCCCCAGTCCAAGTTCTGTTCCCTGTAGGCCGTTCTCTCTCCACTGAACGCAGAATGGTGAAGGTAGCCAAGAGTACAGCGCAGGTAGCTCAGATTCATGAATTCGACCTCGACAATGACAAGGAAAAGGAGGACAAGAAGGAGGGTACAATCCCGTCTGTTGGGGTCAATCTTGAGCTTGTACATAGAGTCTGTCCTACATGCAAGAACAAGACCTTCGAATCAAGATGCAATAAGTGTGGCACTCATACCGAGGTACAAATGTGGTGTTCTGAATGCGATAAGCCAGTAGACCCGTCCAAAGGAATCTGCTCATCGCATCTTGGTGCCAGGGTTCGAAGCACAAAAGAAGTGCAGGTGGACATAAAGGGTCTGCTAGACCGTGTGAAGGCGGAGATAGATGAGCCCCAAGCATACGATTTGCGCGCCGTCTTAGGTCTTACAAGTGACCTGAAGATTCCTGAATACCTTGGAAAAGGAATTCTTCGCGCTAAACACGACGTGTATTGCTATCGTGACGGAACTGCACGATTTGACGTCACTGATGCTCCCCTTACACATTTCAGACCCCGCGAAGTTGGGGTTCCAGTAAGTAAGTTACGGGAGCTGGGCTATATCAGTGATCATCAAGGGGCGCCTCTCGTTTCCGATATGCAGATACTCGAGCTCAAGGTACAGGATCTAATCGTACCTGAGAATTGTGCTGATTACATGGTTCGAGTAGGACGATTCGTCGATGACAGCTTGGAAAAGATCTACAAGAAGAAGAGATACTATAACTTCAAGGCTCCAGAGGACACGATTGGCCAGCTTGTTGTTGGTCTGGCACCACACACATCTGCAGGAATCATTGGAAGAATTGTTGGATTTACAAATGCTAGTGTCTGCTATGCACATCCCTTCTGGCATGCAGCAAAACGTAGAAACTGTGACGGGGATGAAGATGCAATCATCTTGGTCCTTGATGCACTCATCAACTTCTCTAAGGAGTATCTTCCAGCAGGACGAGGAGGCTTCATGGATGCTCCTCTTGTCCTCTCAGTCATTCTAAATCCCGAAGAAGTCGATGATGAGAGCCATAACATAGAGGTCTGTTATCGCTATCCCGCTGAGTTCTATGAAATGGTTGCTAAGGCTCAGCATCCCAAGGCCGTGCAGCATCTCGTTGATATCGTGGGGTCTCGCTTGGGCAAAGAGGAGCAATATGAGGGATTCGGCTTCACTCATGATACATCATCAATAGATGATGGTCCTCGGAACACAAGATACAAGACTTTGGGAAGTATGGCTGAGAAACTCGAGGCACAGCTTCATCTGGCGGTTCTTCTTGATGCAGTCGATTCGAAGGATGTAGCTGAGAGAGTTCTTTCCCATCACTTCATTCGTGACATACGGGGCAACCTCCGTGCATATTCTACACAAAAGATACGATGTCGCAAGTGCAGCAGGGTCTACCGTCGAATACCTATGTCTGGTGAATGCACAAGATGCGGTGAGGGCTTATTGCTCACAGTCAGTCAGAGGAATATCTCAAAGTATCTTGCAGTTGCTGAAAAGATGATGCGTGATCATGACCTCAGTCAGTATCTTCAACAGCGCCTGAAACTCATCAATGCGGCTCTGGATTCACTCTTTGTTTCAGAACAGACTGACCTTACAGACTTCTTTGAATGAGCTAATTATTCCTCGAGCGCCAGTTTGAGCAGGTCCCTATCCTCAATCATTCCAATCAGGCTATTTGTTGCAGAGAGTACTGGTGCTTGATCTATGTCATTCTTTCTGAATATCCTGACACATTCTGGAATTGTGCTTACTTCGTTGACACTGATTACGTTCTTAGTCATAACGTCTTTTACTGGGACATTTGGAAGTCGGAGCAGTTTCTTAGTGACTACCAGGAAGTCCTTTGAGTCCCAGCTCCATTCAACGGAGGAGTCAGTACCACTATACGTTTTTGATACATTGTTCTCGGTCGTCACTTCAGACAATCGAATGAAGTCACTGACAGTAATCATTCCTGTGACTCCAGCAGCCTCGTTTACAAGAACCAGCGCATTTTTGCCTGCCATCTCCATCAGCATGTATGCTAGTGGACAGGGAGTTTCCTCCCAAGCTGCATTGATTTGCGGTCTTATGTAATCGCCAATCTTAACGTCTTGAAATTTCTCGTTCTCCTCTAGGACTGCTCCCAAAATATCAGGAACCGTTACAAGGCCTACGAGTTCTTCATTATCCACAACAGGAAGTCTTCTGAACCCTTTTTCCAGCATCAGCTTAGTTGCGGTCTTCACCAGTGTTCTGGGCGTAACTGTTTCAGGGTCTCTCACCATCAGCATGGCCAGCTGTGGCTCGTCTGCCTTTCTCAAGAGGTCACTCCTAGTGACCATTCCGACAAGCTTCTTCGTGCCTTTCTTAACAACAGGGATTCCATTGACCTGTTTTTCTGCCATGATTTGCAGGACGTCTTCTCTGGTTCCAGGAACATAGGCAAATACCACATCAGATTGCATGCACTCTGCGACTTTCATGCTGATACCTTCATTGTCGATTTGCTTTACTCGGGTATTGTAGAAGCGGCGCGTCGAAATATTGGCTTTACTAAACCAATTAGCCCAGCGGCAATGTCTAAATAGATAGGGCCGGTAGCACCTACTCCCTTTGGCTTTAAAATGTAGTGGCATGCCAAAGTATACGTTTCAAACGGTCACCAAGGGTTCTTCTTGAATCCCAAGAGGTAACCTAAGGCATTGCTCATCCAATGAATGACCAATGTGGTGATAATGAGTACCACCGAATAGATTCCTTCAGGCTGGAGAAGTGGATATGCAAAGAGGAGTGCCATGATTATGAATCCAAGCTGATCAAGTACTGGGGAGGGCCCTCCACTCTGCACATTTGCCCTTCTCTTCAAAAAGGATCCAATGAGGTCACCAGCCAGTGCTCCAACAGAAAGAAGAAACCCCGCAGAAATTGTCATGAATAGAACATACTCCATACTCGGAGTCACTGTAACAAATTCGCCTAAAATAGGCATCAGATATGGAGCTAGAATATACTGTCCCAGACCAGTCAAAGTGCCAAAGAACACACCAGCAATGAATCCCCGTATTGTCTTACCATCTCCCAGGATTCTGTGACCATCTTGCATGACTCTGCCACCATCAATTGGTCTACCGCCTCCAAATATCACAGGAGTTGCGTTGGCAATCCAAGCCGGCAATCCTAGCCACACTGATAGTTCTAGCAGAGCTAGTGCTTCATACATTTGGCGTGACTCCTAGAGAACCCAATTGGGGTCTCATTTCATTGTTTCCTTTTCCTCCGGTTCCAGCGCCAATCCTCTTTCTGTGAGGAAAAGCCTGCACATCGAGGGCTCGCCTTCTGGTCTTAATCTTTTCAGTATTCTCTCCCTAGTTCCTTTACCAACTCGCATCTTCAGAATATAGTCTGACCAATAATCAAGAATGTTGCCTGCAACAGGCTCAAACCCCTCAGTTCTATCCATGCTTCCCCTTACCTGGTTTAGAACAAGCACTGCAACATCTCTCTCTCTTGCCAGTCCTTTCAAAACTCCCGCCTGTCGGTTGAGTTCTCGATGGTTGAGATAGTTGGTGTCGCGGTCATCCAAAACTGATCGATATAGCCGAGTCAACGTGTCAATGATAACAAGCCTTGTTTCATCATGTGCGTATAGCTCAATGTCGTCTATCAGAGCACTCTGTTCTTCAAAGCTTTTCGGAGACAGAATCATCATCTTGTCCTTGATATGCTCAAACTCTTTACATGAAATCTGTTCCAGCCTTTCAATTGGGGAAGCGGACTCTGAATTGATATAGATGGTTCTTACGCCTATTCTATGTGCCGCACTTGCAAACTGAAGGGCAACGGTGGTCTTTCCTGCAGCCGCTTCTCCATAGAAGTGAATGAACAGACCGGTTGAAAGCCCGCCATTGAGGATCCTGTCCAGGGCTGACACGCCTGACGGAAGAATCAAATCACCCTTCACCGGCTTCAAGATGTCACAAGACAAGTGATAAGCCTAACTCAGAAGGAGTAATGTAATGCTAAGGTACGAGGTAGCAATTGCCACAAGGAACCCAAAGGTCCGATATCTTGCTGTGAACCTCATGAAGCGGCTTGGTATCGGTTTCATAATATGCGCTCCTGATGACGAAAAATGTGATGAATCGCAAGTTGTAATAACAACTGCGAGCGAGGCCACACACTTCCATACAAGCCGTCTTGTAGTGGTGAACGAGGTTTCCAATGATGATGCTACCGCTATAGAAATCATGTTGGCCCTCCTAGACATCAGAAACCCTGCAGTCATAGCTATTGGCATTGATCCAGGAATGAAGTTTGGCTTGGCACTGGTTGCCGATGGTGTGGCCATCTATGCAATCACAGCATCTACTCCCCGGATAGCCTCCAATTATACGTTTCATTGGATATCCATCATCCGCAAACATTTCAGAAATCGTGTATTGGTACGTGTGGGTACCGGATCCCGATTATATTCAGCACTCTACCTGCGCAGTATCAAAGACAGAGCCATCAATGCATTCGAAGTCGAGATGGTTGATGAACGGCATACAACCAAAAGAGGAGAATCAGACAAATCATCTGCCACACTAATAGCCTCCCGAAAAGGCCGTCCTGTTTCTAATGAGGACTTCGTTCTTGATACAAAGGCTGGATATGTTCGGTCATTGAAGCGTCTTGTCGCCAAAGTCACAGAAGGCAGACTAATTCTTACTTCCACACAGGCTAAATCCGTTTTACTGAATGAAATTCCCCTGGACGAGATTCTGGGCAATGCGCATCAATAGTCCGCAGCAAAGAAGGCGCCTATTTGTTCAGCCATAATGCTTGGGTTGTCGGGTATCACCTGTACCACCTCTGCCAGCCA
The DNA here is from genome assembly GCA_048885865.1 of Candidatus Hermodarchaeota archaeon. Lineage (GTDB taxonomy): Archaea > Asgardarchaeota > Thorarchaeia > Thorarchaeales > Thorarchaeaceae > SMTZ1-83. Next base: position 12,585 of record JBHLLF010000040.1, on the reverse strand, counting down.
AGATGGCAGAAATCTCTTCAGATAGGGTGTTGCGAATCTCTGGTCCAGAAAGATAATTGCTCCCTTGTCATCAAGTCTTCTGACGGGCCTTCCTGCAGCCTGAATCGCTCTTGTCATTGCCGGAAGAACGTAGGCATATTCTCTCCCTTTCTTGTTGAAACGGGCATCGTAATACTGTATCAGAGACTCTGTACTCGGGGTCGGTCTTGCATAGGGCACTCCTACCACGATTGCACTTTCCATTGTTGGACCAGGAAAGTCACCGCCCTCAGAGTTCCGTCCACCTTGAACGCCCAAGAGGACTGCACCTCCCTCCTGTCCCTTTTGCTTGAAGGCCTCAATCATCTTGTCGTTCTCTGTTCCCTTCATTCCCGGTTTTTCTTGAAACAACTTCACTTTCAGTCGTTTTTCAAGACCAGCATTCAACAGTGATTTGCCAATGGAATAGCTTGTTGTAAAGATAGCCGTGTTGCCTGGTGTAGCGTGAGCCACTGCTACGCAGTGATTAACCATTCTCTTGAACATGTCATCATTTCGAGCCTGATAGGTGGTTTCCACATCCTCAACTATCAAACATAACCTATTGCGGGCTGCAAATGGACTGTGATATGCACTTGTGATGGCATCCTTGCCAAATCCTAGCATTTCTGAATAGGCAACCATTGGAGAAATGGTTCCTGATACGGCCACAGAGTTATGAACGCGATTCAAGATTGGACTGGTCACAGAAGTTGGGTCCAAGGCGAGTAGTTCAAGAGACACTCTCCTCTCCCCTCTTCCCCGGCTTGAGGCCAATATGAATGTGTAATCATCGCGCTCTATGCAGCTTATCCATCTCACCATGAAGTCTGCTACCCTGTGAATAAAGGAACGCGGGAACTTTCCAGCCTTAAGGAGTCCTCTGCGTATATTGATACCCAAGTCCCTCATATGCACTAGAACATCTGTTTCAGGGTCCAATCCTGAGATTTGAAAGGCCTGATCGAATACTGCCTGCGGGTCAATTCCTTTCTCATCAGTTTCTGCCATGCCCACAGTCTGATCCAGAATCCATTTGGCGAGTCCTCGAGAGAACTCCTTTGATATGGAGTCATTGTATGTCATGGCTTCTCGCATGGCTTGTCTGACTGCACCGATTGTAAGAGAGTCACTCGCTGAACTAAGAGCTGTAGAAGGAACATTATGCGCCTCATCTTGGACAAGGACCATCTTCGACAGGGGGGTTTCAAGCTCAGGCATGAACGTTTCCATAATCCATGGATCAAAGACATAGAGATATGATAGTGCTATCACATCGACGACTTTTGCCAGCTTCTTGGCAAGTTCATATGGACAGATAGACCTGCTTCTTCCTATCTTCACCATTTCCGGCGCTGTCAATACACGTTTTGGCATGTCTATAAGCAAGTTCGTTGGTGACCCGGCCACCCTCAGATTCTCATAATAGATACACCGTCGTGTTACCTTTAGCTGACCACAGACCTCACTTATTGGCGCCACAAAGTCTGCGTTCTCAAGGACGAAGTCGTTTATACACATATGACGCCGACCCCGAAAAGAAACTCCACTGACATCGTTCTTCTCAAGGATGGCCTCGAGTTCCTCCACAACACGGTCCAACTGTCTATGAGTTCGGGCACAATAGAGAATTTTGCCTTTGGTCTCTCTTATCCAAGGGAGAACTCCACTGAGTGTTGCGCATGTCTTTCCAAATCCATTTGGGGCCTCTGTGCATATGTGCGTCCCCTCTCTCACAGCACTCTCAATACCTGCCATCATCTCTTCTTGACCGACCCGAGGACTCGGATAAGGAAAGAAGTCCTGGTATGAATGTTTCTCAGTCATAGAGTTCTCACTATTCCGGAAGTAGTACCATTGATAACGCTGTTGCTCTGCGACCAGCCGTTACTGCTTTATTACGGAACACATTTTGAATAGCTAGGTGTCAAGGATGAAGTTCGATGACATCAGGCAGTTCGAGTCTGATACCAGCCAAGGCAAGATCATTTTTAGAATAATGGATTTTGAAAACGGGGCACTCGTCCTAATCTCTGATTCTGATAGGTTTCGACTTGGTCTGTCAGCAGTAGCTATACCTCCAGGCCAGGGCAGGTCCGAACCAACATCAACTGGATTGTTCTCAGCTGGTCTGGATGCAGCCCTTGTCCGTACCCTTGCCGAGAGAGTGTCTGCATGGACCAATCAGTCATGCATGGTTGTTGTGGCAGTAAGTTCATTGAATCAAGCACTCGTCATGGAACTGATGACCATTCTAAAGAACCATCTTCTGACTTGATGTGTTCTATGACTTCTCGAACCCATCTTCCGGCGCCATCAGTGGCATACACATGGTCAAGATAGGAATCCCAGTCTATATCCATGGCATTTACCCAGACGTCGTATTCTCTCTTGAGATTGTAAGCTGCAAGTTGATGATACTTACAAAAGCGATCTCCAACATCATTGGGCCGACCGCAAATCGAACACTCACTCATCAGATGTTCCCTCCCTCTTTTTGGCTGCCTTCTCTCGACGTTTCTCGAGTTCCTTTAGATCATCCTGTCGTCCCGGACATTCTGTCCAGTTCACACAGGTTTCCCAAGGACGTCGCCCTGAAATCTTGATCATATGATGTCCGCAGTGTGGACATTCCCTGTTCAGCGGCTGAATAGAACCCTTCTGAGGCAGTGGGAAAGTCTGATCACACCCTCCCTCCTTGTATTGAGTACATCCAACAAACCGTTTCCCTGTCCTTGGCGATCGAATAATGACAAGATTACCCACATGACACTTGGGGCAGAGTCCTATCTCCTCACTCTCTCTCCAATAGTGTTGCAGCCCACTGACGAGAGTTTTCCCGATACTCTCCTCCTGTGACAGGAAAACTCCAAGCAGCTCTTGTAGGTCCTCTCTTGCATGCGATAATACCCGGTCTCGGTCAAGACGTTCCTCTAGGATGTCTTGCATCTCCTCCTCCAACTGCCTTGTGAAATCTGCAGACAGTATCTTTGGGACATATTGGCTAAGGGTTTCATGTAGGGCATATCCAAGTGTAGACAGTTCAAACTTGTCGCTAAGTGTATATCCCCGTGACCTCACCGAATCAACAATGGAAGATCTTGTTGCCTTTGTCCCAAGGTTTTCTTTCTCAAGTATCTTGAGTAGACTTGAGGGATTGAAGCGTGGAGGTGGTGATGTGAATCGCCCGTCCTCTCTGACAGACTCAAGCTGTATCGTGTCCCCCTCAGCTATGGTCGGCAAGATCCTTTCGTTGAGTTTGACATATGGCTCATAATAGTCCATCCATCCTCTTCTGAGAATCTTGAGCCCTCTTGCATAGAGAAGGTGTCCTTTGCATGAGATATCCGCTCTAATGCTCTCTTTTATTGCATTCTCACCAAATAGAGCCAAGAACCTGCGGACAATGAGGTCGTACACTTTGGTTTCGCTTGGTGTCAATTTCTTTGCTGGCTTGGCTCCTGTCGGATGAATGGCCGGATGCGCCGGGTCGTCCTTTTTTCCCTGGACTGGGGTGAGATTTCCAGCAGCGATGACCTGTTTCGCAAGCCCTGCATATTTCTTGTGCTTGCTTAGATTGCCAAGTATCTCTTTCACGTTGATACTGGAGGGTATCTTCTGACTACCAGTTCTTGGATACGAAATGAGAGCTTCAAGGTACAATTTCTGAGCGATTGCAAGTGTCCTACTTGGTTTGAATCCAAAGTGCCTATAGCTCTCAGACTGCAGGCCAGACAAGTTGAAGGGAACTGGAGGTGTCTGAGCGTTCTTCTTGCTATTGACACCATCAACAATGCTAGATTCTCCCTTCAAGTCACCTACAATTTCAAGCGCTTCATTCTTCACCGCAATCCGTTTCTTCGAGTACTCAAGTTCCAACTCGTGCCCATTGTGCATGCCCAGCGTCAAAATAGTCCAATACGGTGTGGGCACAAAGGTATTGATGGATTGATCACGTTCGGCAACAAGAGCAAGTGTAGGACCTTGCACTCTTCCCGTTGAAACTATCTTGAACCAGCCTGAGGCCTCCTTTATTGCTAAGGTAAGCGCTCTGGTCAGATTGATTCCATACAACCAATCCACTTCATGCCTGGCAGCACCGGCTTCTATCATGGGGAAGTTCAGAGTATCTGACATGTTATCATAGGCTTTCTCAAGTTCTGCCTTGGTCAGAGTCGAGAATATCATTCTCTTGGCCTTGCCAACATCTGCTTTGCATGCATAGACTAGAGTGAGGTATCCGATGAGGCTTCCCTCAATGTCTAGGTCTGTAGCAATGATATATTGGTCTATGTCCTTCGACAGGTTCCTGATTAGACGAATTATCGGTTTGATTCCTGTCGCCTTTTTGTCGACTTCATATCTTGGTACCCACTCTGCTGAAAGTCTGGGATATTTCCAGCCTTTCTCAGTCTGCCGGAGTTCGAACAGGTGACCGAGAGCATAAACAACAATCAAGTTGTCTCCATTTCTGTGGCACTCGAAATATGAGGCTCCTTGCTTTTTTACCTCGTTGGGCAATCCACTCTCATCCAGTGCTTGAGCTATCCGTTTTGCCGCAGTTGGCTTTTCGGAGATTATCAGAACCTTTGACAGCTATCTCGCCTCACATTGGTATGGTACAGCTTTTCATCCCACGATAGTCTTAAAAGCAGACTGCCAAACGAAACCGCTCAAGGTGTGCTGACTTGCCCTGGTGGCCAAGATTTATCATTAAGCCAAGAGTGCGACTCACAAGACCAAGGTTTGGGATGCCCCAAAGGCCCCCGGACATTGTTGTGTTTGGACTTGCTTTCATAGCTATTCTGTTCATACTAGGTGGTAACATATACACCTTGATTAGAACCCCACCGGCCATTGCTGGTAACCCCGCCGGGGGTGCTCCAATTCTTATCGCACCAGGGATTGACGTTCAGCTTGGGATGGAAGGAATAGTGGCATCGGTCGTGGTTATGATTGGAGTCATTGGCCTCGGTCTCATGTATTATGCCTCAAAGTATGTCTTCCAGCCCGGCTATGCCACTAGGCTCCTCATACTGGGCATGATTCTTGCTGGTGTGGCTTTCCTAGTATTTAGCTACATGTTTGCAATCAAGACAGGATGACGAAGGAGCCTGCATTCTACCTAGTCCAATAAGATGATGTCGAGATTGACATGAGACTTCAGATCTGAGACAAGCTCGCGTGCTATCGCCAGTTTCTCTCTCTTTCTCTCATCTGCTACGAAATTGGATTTATGTCCTGGTTTGGACCACCTCCCGACCATGGCACCAAAGTCCATTCCTGCCAGAAACACACGAGCTGGGTTATAATGGGAAACAAGATAGCATGCTCTGTCCCCGTCTGTGAACCCTCCCCAGAGAAAGACATGTTCCGTAGGCTCAACTTGTGTGCTTCCGAGTACAGCGTCTAGTGCCGGAACAAACTCTGAAACTTTGTCCATGTTGTCTCCATGTGCATGCACTATTGGTATTGCTCCCCTCTGGATAACTTCTCTCAGAGCATCAGGGTCCCCGTCTAGATCCGTCACGAGTATATCACATTTGTAATCGAACTCGAGCAAAGCGGAAGCTGCACCATCGGAAGCCACATAGATTACATTGGTGAGTCCTTTTGACGGGATTGTTGTTTTGAGATGCTCCTCCAATGAAGGTCCTGCACCACATATTACGACATTCTTGTTTTCGATAATTTTCTCAAGTTTACTAAGGATTTGGCTCTGTGCGTGGTCTTTGAGAAGTGAGTCCAAGAGTGATGTGGCATTACGATCTGCTTGAGGATCGAGTGCTAGTCTTTCGACAATTCGATTGTAATGGGGTTCCCAGTCCTTCCACTCCATTCGAATCACCCTAGCTCCTTCTCCCTTTTTACTATCAGATTTCTTATAGCCCTACCAACCTTGGGCAATCCAAAGTAATCCATCCGAAGTAGTTTGCCAGTGAGTCTTTCAAGTTGTAGCGGTGTACCCATTACTAGGACACTTGTTCTTTCTACCCCAGAGTCAATCACATCATTATGATAAGCTGCATCTCCGCCTAGCGCGAGTATTTCTTGCTTTATAATCAGAGCAGCCGGAGTCTTAACGTTCTGGAGAAGGAGGCTAAGAGTCACAGCTTTCCTAGAGAGGGCCCGTCTGATATCAGCTCCAGTGCCAATCTGTTCAATGACTATCTCAGCTGATCTTTCATCAATAATCCCCAGAAGGTCAACATCACGTTCAGTTTCTCTTGTCCAATTCCTAAGCTTCTCTCCGACAGAAGCAGCCTGTCTAGCCTCCATGATGTCATGCGTTCTGATGATACTTGCACCTCTAGCTACTACAACCGATGTCACTCCAATTGTTCCTGTTAGCCGGTCGTTTGGATCTGTCTGCGCAAGCAGATCACCAATGAAAGCCTTTCTTGAAACTCCAACCAGAACAGGGTGTCCCCACATAGTAAATCGTTTCAGATGTCGAATAAGTTCGAAGTCGGCTTCGGGGGGTTTCCCAAATCCAATGCCCGGATCTACGATGATTCGTTCATTTGCGATGCCTGCGGCGTGAGCCAATTCCAAACTCTCACTAAGCGCACGTAGTGACTGCTGAATGGTTCCACAGGGCTTCTCACACAGCGACATCAATACCACTGGAACATCTCTCTCTGCAACGACTGTGGCCATCTTCGAATCTGCTCGAAGACCTGATATATCATTGACAAGTGCTGCACCAGAATCCAGAGCAAACTCGGCTATTTTGGATGAAGTAGTGTCAATTGATACAGGAACGCTAGCAATGTCTAGAATGCTCTCAAGGCTATCTTTCACTCTTTGAAGTTCATCCTTTACAGATACTTTCTGAGTTCCATATACACTCTCAGGAGCAGTGGACGCTCCACCAACATCAATTATGTCCGCGCCATCCTTTTCCATCCGTTTGACTGTTTTGTGGATTTGCTCCTTCGAAGTCACAATAGAGCGAGAGTAGAAGGACTCTGGAGAGAGGTTTATGACCCCCATTATACGAGATGGAGAGTTGACTCCTACCTCAATCTGATCAATTTTTACTATATGGGGAGTCACTATGAAGGACCTCAATCGGGGGTATAGGTGAACGCAATAAAGGGTAACGGAATCTCAAATGGACGCCTTTTGTCAGTCATATGATACTATTATGCCACGGAATAAAGGAGAGAACTGTGTACCATCAAAGTCTTAACATGTTCATAATCCACTCAGTCCATCCTTGGTGATATGAGATGAATACACCGCTCAAGCAAACTCAACTCTACGATTGGCACAAAAGCCACGGCGATATAGTCCCTTTCTCAGGATGGGAGATGCCAGTCCGTTATACAGACATTCGCGAAGAGCATATGGCAGTGAGAGATAGTGTGGGTATCTTCGACACATCACATATGTTTCGTTTCTTTATAAGAGGTCCACAGGCTCTCGAGTTTCTTCAGACCATGACTTCGAATAATGTTCGCAAGCTAGAGGTGAATGGTGGTCAATATACCACCTGTCTAAATGAGCAAGGCGGTATTCATGACGACCTCATGCTCTATCGTGTTGACGAACAGGATTACATTTGGGTCACTAATGCAGCCAATGGGCCCAAGATCAGCACTCATCTCAATAATCACTCCGAGGACTTCAACGTCAAGGTAGAAGACCGTACAGACGAGATTACTATGATTGCAGTCCAGGGTCCGAGGGCCATGGCATTGCTAAGCAAGATTGCCGGACGAGACCTGAGCGAATATGGAAGGTTCACAAGCAACCTTGTCGACCTCTCTGGATACAGAGTCTACCTGTGTCGCACGGGGTATACTGGAGAGGATGGTGCAGAGCTTCTGGTGCTTGATACTCCATGCAGTGATGAGGGAAAGAAGAAGGCTGTTAAATTCTGGGAAATCCTACTTGAACAGGGTCAGGAGTTTGGAGTCAAACCCTGCGGTCTTGGAGCTCGTGACTCAACGCGATTGGAGGCCGGCTTGGTATTATATGGAAATGACATTGACGAGGAAACATCCCCGTTAGAGGCGAAGATTCCTTATGCAGTCAAGTTCAAAGTAGACCCTCACTATATTGGCTATGATGAGCTCAAACGACAGAAGGAAGAGGGAGTTGTAAAAACCCGAATAGGGTTGGTCATGATTGACCGTGGCGTGCCACGAACGGACTACGATGTGCTATTTGAGGGTGGTTCAATCGGGAAGGTTTCTAGTGGAGTGATGTCCCCTCTTCTCCGGAATGGAATCGGCTTGGCATATGTAAAGCCAGGCGTCGTGGAGGAGGATGATGTCATTGAAATCGACATCAAGGGACGACTAAGAAAGGCCAGAGTGACAAAGTGGCCCTTCTATGATACAGAGAAATACGGTTCAACCCGATCCTCTTGAATAGCCGTTTGATTTAAAGGTAGCATGCATACTCCGGGAAACAACGGTGGACCGTCATGACTGAAGGAACCAGTGTCCCTGATGACTTGAAATACAGTAAGGATCATGAATGGGTCAAGGTCGAGGGCGATCTTGCAATTGTGGGCATAACAGACTACGCTCAGCACTCGCTTCATGAAATCACATTTGTGGAGCTTCCAGAAGTGGGTTCCAGTGTTGAAGCAGATTCCGAATGTGGTCTCGTTGAGTCCATGAAGGCTTCTTCTGACATATTCTCCCCCCTCTCTGGAGAGATTGTTGAGGTCAACTCCAAGCTCGAAGATGCTCCTGAGCTGGTAAACGAGGAGCCTTATGGTAAAGGTTGGATGTTCAAGATCAAGCCATCCAATCTTGATGCTGATATGGGCGCTCTTATGGATGCCAATGCCTATAGCGAGTTCATAGCATCCGCTGAATGACATTTCATGTCTGCTCCGGGATCCTCATTTCTATAGAGGTGCCGCCGTCTGAGGACGTTAATTATCGTTTCAAAACCAGCTGTACAGTAGTAATACTAACAGCAACCTTTTTAGCACAACCAGAATCTGCTCGGATGACTTCGAGTCAGTACGGAGAGAGCACTCCATATGTCTGGATACGACAGGTTCAAACGGTCCGCAGGAAGATTCCTCAGACAAATCTTCCATAGGCCAAAAGCAAAGATCTCACGCGGTTCTGTGATTTTGGTCATAGCTTTAGTCATTATCTTTTTCGCCGCGCTTATACTTCGTTTGTTCCCACTTCTTAACTCGCAACCAGTTCTCCGGGCATTCGATCCATGGTTCCAGTTGAAGGTCACCGAGTATGTGGTCGATAATGGCTATGGGGCCTTCTTCACATGGTTTGACCAAACAACATGGGTCCCATTTGGACGTGACATCACCACTACAACATATGTTGGAGTACCTTTCACAAGTGCGTTCTTCTACTTTCTACTCAATGGAATCGGAATCAGTGTTGATGTCATCACAGTGTCCCTAGTCATGCCCGCCTTTATGGGAGCAATCACAGCTATTGCAGCCTTCTTCCTCGGACGCGAACTTGTGAACAACACAGTAGGTCTTCTCAGTGCACTGATCCTGGCATTCATTCCAGCCTTCATTCAGAGAACAATAGCCGGTTTCTATGACAATGAGTGCATAGGTGTATTCGCCATTGTAGTTTCCACATTCTTCTATATCAGGGCTACAAAGCGAGGCTCTCTACCATCAGCCGTAGGTGCAGGTCTGGCATTGGGCTATCTCCTAATATCATGGGGAGGCGGCGATTTTCTCCTTGGCTTGTTCGCACTCTACGCAGGCTTGATGCTTATCACCGGACGCTATAACAAGCGTCTTCTCAACTCGTATCTAATCACTATAGCACTTGGTATCTTCATTGGAGGACTAATACCGCGCAATGGGTTCGGAAACCTCACCTCATTTTCTACTTTGGCTCCAATCGGTGTTGGAGTACTGCTTGCAGGCTACGAGATATGGCTGCGTATTGAGAGCTATAGAGAAGCCACTGCAACATTCCTAGCACCTCACATGAAGCCAATCTTGATAGGGCTAATCACTCCGATAGCAGGAATCGCCGCATATCTTGGATACGCAGGAACAGTCGAGCTTGGTATCCGACCCTTTACATCTAATCCCATAGTGACGTTGGGGACCAAGTTTCTTACGGTCATTAATCCTTTTACACGTCTGGACCAGAGAATCTTTGCTTCGGTGGCAGAGCATTTGCCTAGTCCATGGGGCAGCTTCTATCATACATTGAATCTTCTGATCTTCTTCTTCCCCCTCGGAATGTACTTCCTCTTCAGGCGCGGTCGCGACGAGGACTGGCTGATGTTCCTCTTTGGCCTGACTTCGGTATACTTTGCAGGTAGCATGATTCGGCTTGGGCTAATTCTGGCACCCGGCGTTGCTGTTCTCTCAGCAGTTGCAGTAAATGGAATGCTGTCACCCTTCGGGAAGGTAGTCACACAGAAGTCAGTCTTTGAGAGACGGAGATTCAGAATGAGCTCATCCTTGACATCAGAGCATGCTATTGTGGCCTTCGCATTCGTGGCTCTGCTTCTTTCCCTCAATCTGTATCTTGGAGTAGACTATGTCAATAGATATGTAGGCCCACCAGAGTTCGCACAGGACTCGCTCTCTGAAGGAGCTCGCTTTACAGATTGGCAGACCGGTATGACTTACGTTCGTGATGTTCTACCAGATGATGCCATTGTGGCTAGCTGGTGGGACTATGGATATTGGATAAATGGTGCCGGAGAGGCAGAAACGATAGTCGATAATGCAACATGGAACCGGACGCAAATTGCATTAATGGGCTATGCTTTGATGGCGTTAAACCTGACAGAGTCATTGAGGACATTCCAGCAGTGGAATGCAACGCATGTGTTAGTCTATTATGGCCATCGAACTTCATGGGCCGGCGGCGATGATGGCAAGTGGCCTTGGATGGTTCGAATCGCTGAGGACAGGTTTGGTTCAGATCTGATAGACGATGCATGGTACATGGGTGACAATCCTGATACTCCAGATACCATTGAAGAAGAGTATATGCTTGATACCTTCTTCCAATCTACGCTCTACAAGCTGATGGTATTTGGCGAGCCAGTCACTCAAGAGGAAGGTCAGGCGTTGGGCCTCACACAGGATAGGGTCTATATGGACCAGTTCTTCCAGCAAGACGAGCGATGGACTTCATACATGCCAGTTGAGCTGCATGGGGCCTTCATTAATCCATATACAAGCTCTAATCTCGGAACCGTCAAGATCTACGAGATTGACTATACAATGTATGAGCAGTATTTGAACCGAACTACTGCTGACTGGATATCACCAGATAGCGCTCTTGAATGGGTAGAGATGGATGGCAATCTATCTGCCTGGGAGTCAACCAACCTGAACAGCTATGATGTAGTGTTTGGTGGCAACTACGGCGCTACAGTCTACACCGGAATCAACTCGACCCACATCTACTATGGAATACATATGGACAACTACACGAAAGGCGAGGATGCATTCGGATTGCAGATTGCCCCACTTGGCTCTCCTGGTGATGGAGATATTCGTCTTGTAGACTATGATGGGCACGAGTTCTATGACGGACATATCGCCTACGACGGCTCATGGGCTGAAGACTCCTATGGCGCCAACTCCACAGAGTTCGCAAGTGGAGAGAATGTGATAGAGTTCCTGATTCCACTGAATAGCAATGATGAACAGGATGTGTCCATGACTTCCGGAATGAACTACCAGATACGGCTGTTGTTCTGGAACAATGTCAAGAGCGGCGAACCGACATTCGACTCCGACTGGGCTACATTCTGGGTCGAAGTAGAACTATTCTAGCATGTCAAAGTGCGATTGGCCTTGGCCAATCGCCATTAGTTTCTTTCAATTATTCAGACTGGGTCCTTGCTCGCCGTTTGGCATCTCTTCGGTATTTCCCATAGCGGTCCTGAGGACTGTATTTTGGGGGTTGGGGGGGAACCACTGGTCCTCCACATACTGGACACTTCCCCTCTTCGAGAGTATATTGGCCACAGTCTTTACACTTGAAGAGACTGGTCATAGGACTACTTCCTGTCAAACTCAAAAGAGCCGCCTTTGCTTTCAATAATCTTGGTGACTTTCTTCAGGATTTCTGAAAGGACCTGCTCCCCTTCTTGATAATCAGGACTCTGTATCCTTAGCTTGTATCTTGGAGAACCAAGTGTGTAAATCTCAACAGTTGACTTGTCTTTTGACTGTCCCTGAGCAAGACCCTCTGATAACGCCTTTTTGATGACCTCGACTCCCTCTGGACCTGGAACAAGGATTTTCATCTCGCCTTCAATCTCAATTGACGGAATCTCAATTCTGACCTTAGCGAGGTCTGCAATCTGTTTCTTAAGCTTCTTTGTTGACTCAACATGCTCCAGTGCGTCTATACCCATATCAGATGCCAGCTCAAGACCCTTGTAGATCTCTCCAAAAGCATCTTCCATCGGCCAGCCTATCTTCTCATAGACCTTCTCAAGAGTCATATCATTCTCCTTTGCTATGAGTTCAAGGAGCTTCTCCGCTTTCTGTGCTCGTTTCCATTCATTGTTCTTTGCTCTCCTAGCTTCTGTTGAAACGCGCCTTAGAGAGCAGTCTATGTGTCGTTT
>JBHLLF010000039.1:0-24524 GCA_048885865.1 Candidatus Hermodarchaeota archaeon | reverse complement strand
ACGACAGCTGCTGCAGTTTCAGTGTAGACATTTTCTAGGAACGGACCCCAGAATGGATCAGCAGTAGGTTCGTCAAAAGCCTCAACCATGACTGGAAGCCTAAGGGCTTCAGGGTTTGTCCAGACAGCCTGACCCTCAGCACTTAGAACGTAATCTACGAAGACCTCAGCAAGTCCTTTCTGAGTACTTGTAGAGGAAATTGCAATTGGATCTCCGTTGACAATGTTGTAGTCACCAGGGCTGATGTATACGACATTCGGATTGACATTCGTTGATTGAAAGCCATAGAAGTCAATCGTTAATCCATAGCCAACTGCACCCTGCTCAGCTGCTTCCTTGACAGCTGAAGATCCACCATAGAATCCACCGTTTCCGACAATTCGTGCCAGAATCGACCAACCTGCATCCCATCCATAACCTTGGGTGATGATCTCATATGCGCGTCTGACTGATGATGATGCATATGCATCTGCAACAGCAACTGTTGGCAGTATAGGTAGATACTGAGCAAGTGTTGGACTGGCTAGATCGGTCCAGTTTGCAGCAATTGTGGAGTTTGGCAAGCCATTTGCATCACAGAAGTAATCATTGACTGTGAATCCGAATCCGGAGGTGGCTGCTGACACCCACATGATATCACCACCGTCACTCCTCTTCAAGTCAACTCCTCCATAGGTATCAGGAACTCTTGCAGCAGCTGCTACCATCATAGCACTTGTCCATGGCTCAAGGTAACCATCGGTCATTAGGTTGTCGAACACAGTTGGTCCGCCACCCCAAATGACGTCTGCCCATCCATCGTCAAGTATGGGAGGCCATAGATTGTCGTATGGATCTTGCCACTCAATGTTGGTTATACCGGCGTCTATGGCAGCGTCAGTTGCTAGGAATTCTGCTTCATATAAATTCTGAATAGCAACACTATGCCTAGTAAGAATGTGTAACGTATATTCATCTCCAGGTGTGGTGGTTGTCGTAGTCGTGGTTGTTGTAGTAGTCGGACCAGGCAATCCACCTAAGAAGATATACGTTAATCCGGCGGTTCCAATGATCGCGATTAGCAAGACTGCAACAAACGCAGTTCTGGAAACGCCTCCTGAATATTCACTCATTTCTCTCTTTCTCCTAATACGTACAGAACAAAGAGTTCAGTTCTGTGAAGGATACATTTGCCACAGCTTGTAATAAGTCCTACTGCATATCAATCAAGCAAAAGGAAGGTCTTTCGTATGCAAAGGGGAGTTGCTCAAGATATTCTTGCGTCAGCTCCCCATTTTAGGAAACGCCAAAGCCCAAGCAGTCAGACCTGTCGATTTTTGATAGTCCGCATACCTTCATATTGCTTCAGACTGACTCATAATAGCTGCAAAAGTTGAGGGAGCATCGGATAGGGATGTATGATAGACTGATGCCCGATGACTATGAGAGAGAGATAGAGATAGATATACTCAGGGCATTCGGGTGGTCCATAATCGAGTTTGAGCCAGTTCTATATCAGAAGTATCTGCATATGTCAGCTCGAAGTTCAGTTATGCTGGAAGTTGATTTCAAGAAGCAATTGCAGGAGATGCACGCAAAGGGCTTTGTATCACCTCTTGAGTTTCAAGGAAAGAAGGCTTGGAGGAAGCTGGTGATTGAGTCAGAGATGGAGGAGGAACTCCAAGACGAGGATGAGATTCGGGCACTGATTGAAGCGGCAAAGCGATCACGCCACAAGCAGAGGAGGAAGAAGAAGACTCCTCATGGTAGAATCGTGACCGAGTCCAGAATCATTGCAGAAGAGATTCTGAGTACTCTAAGAGACAAGGTGATCCGAGGGGAAATGTCAGACCAGGCTGCAAGAGATATTCTCATGCAGCATATTAAAGGAATGAGACGAGCTCTATTGGAATCACCTGACGAGTTCATGAAATATGTCATAAGAAACATCCCTGGCATGAGAAAGCCCATGAAGCATATTCTGGCATCCAAGGGGGAAGATGTGCTTCTTCTAAGTCTTCGTCTGATTGGCAATGAATAACATACTAAAATGCCCTTGTGGTAAGAAACACTGAGAGTTCTAGTAAGAACTCGAGGTATTTCGTGTCAAGTGGAGGAGAAGCATTCTTCAGGGCAGATTGTGCATCATTGAGCAAGCGATCTCTGATTCCCTCGGTGGCTTCAAGCGCACCAGACTCACGGAAGATCGTTCTAACCTTCTCAACCTCTTCTCCTGTCATACCTTCCTTCCCGAGAAGGCTTTGTAGAATCTTCTTTTGATCAGGCTTCGCCAGTTCGAGTGCCTTTATCAAGAGCATAGTTTTCTTTGCTTCTCGAATATCTCCTTCAGCAGACTTCCCTGTCACTTCCTCATCACCAAATGATCCAAGGATGTCATCCTGCATTTGGAAGGCCTGCCCCACCTTTGATCCAAACTCGCTAAAGGCTTCAAGTTGAGAGTCACTTGCTCCTGCAACTGTGGCACCCATCTGTAGAGCTTTTTGAAACAGGGTGGCTGTCTTTCTGTAAACCATCTCCATATAGGTAGATTCTTCCACTGTAGGATCCTTTATCATTGTCATCTCAAGAAGAACACCTTCAACTAGATCACTGAATCCTTGCTGGTAGTAGTCTAGTAGCTTCATCCCAATCTCTGGACTCAGTTCCGCTGCGTTGATTGCTTCAGCTCCAAGATTGATTAGGGAGTCGCCGCCAAGGATAGCAAGAGTCATGCCAAAGTCTGCAGCTCTCTCAGGAGTGCCCCCGAACTGATTCTTGAACCATTCACGATAACGAGCATGAAAGGTGGGACCTCCTCGTCTTGTTTCATCGTGATCAATAAGGTCATCGTGCAAAAGAGACCCGTTGTGCAGAATCTCCAAGGAACACGCTGCTCGATATAGATGTTCAACCTTAATCTCTTTCTTCACAGCCTTATGAGCAACGATTAGAGCCAAAGGTCGGAGTCGTTTCCCTCCACGCATGATGTACTCCTTGATGTTGTCGTAGTATTCATCATGGATGGTACCCATATGGGATGCTCGTTCTCTCTTCATTGAGATGAACTCTTCAAGAGCCGCATTGATCTTCTCTACTTCTTCTTTCCAAATCTCCTCGAATCTGCTCATGTGGAACCCTCTCTTCAAGCGAGCTACATCCGATTTTGGGGTGCCCTCCTTTTTAGGATTTCCAAGTGCCGAGATTCACTTTGCATTTGGACGAATTGAATCTATTGACCAACAATCTCTGTGCCAGATATTGCGATTGTGGGCATGACACGGTTGTCGTGGACTTCCAAGTCTGAGCCAAACACAACTTCACTCTGGATAGACTCAAAGAGATTACCTACAAGAAGCGCGTATTTGATCTTGGTTGTCAGCTCTCCATTCTCAATAAGCTGTGCATTTCGGATTTCATTGGAAAATGTTCCAGTAAGAGGCTCCACTTGCGGCCAAGCAAAGTGCTCAATGTAGACGCCACGCTTCACCTCACCAATTATGTCATCCACGCTCTTTGCACCAGCTGGTACTTCAAGGGTTGTTGACCTGCACCTTACAGGGCTAGAAAACGAGCCATGTGCATCGCGAGAGTCCCGTCTTATACCGTTTCCAGTCGATTTCAAATCAACTTGTGCTGCATTGTAGCTGTCATACAGGTATGATTTCAGTACACCTTTCTCAATAACGGATGTCTTCTGCATTGGTGTCCCTTCATCATCGACCAAGGCACTCAACAGACCTTTCTCAGAGAGACCGTTATCAACAACTGTCACGCCTTCATGCGCAACTAACTCACCCATTTTGTCACTCCATGGGCTTGATCGATTGTTTACATTCTCAGCTGATACAGCATATCCAATCATGCTTCCAAGCATCTCGCTACCTTCGCTGGGAGCTAGCACTGCCACAGCATCATTCCAGTTCTCTTTGAACCCTTTAGATTGGATTACGTCCATGGCTTGATGCTTCAGCTTTGCCCCAATTTTCGCAAAATCTATGTCATCAAGATTCCGAGACCAGCATCGCTGTACACCTTCACCAACTGAACCAGATTCTTCAGCCTTTGCTGTGAAATAGCCAAAGACCATTGTAGACTTAGATTCTGCATCCGCACCAAGAGAGTTCGTGATTCGGAAATCAGTAGAACTCGTCCTAAGAACTCCATTTGGAACACTCACATTATCCCCAACTGCTGATGAAACAAGTGTCATTGTCTTCTCAAGCAAAACATCACTATCTGCCTCTCCAGTAAATCGGTCATAGAATTGATCAGCTGAGCCACTGGGTTTCTTAGAATCAGGTAGTGAAACGAACTTTTCATCTTCTGCAGAAACCTTTGCCATAGACCCTGCACGATCGACTACATCTTCAATAGACTCAGACAGAAGCGTGGAACTTGTGAAGCCAATTCTCTTGCCTATGATGAACTTGAGTCCGACACCTACCTCCTCCTTCACATCTGCAATCTTTGGGATGTTGTCATCAATGTAGATGCTGGAAGTCCTAGCCAAGACTGCATATGCTTCAGCTTGTGTTGCACCAGCATTTTCTGACTTGGTCACTAATTCTCTGGCTATCTCACTCAGGTTCATTTCACCCACCTCCAACGATGAGCTCGGCGCGCATGTGAGGACCGCCACTAGTCACAGAGATAAAGTCCTCTTCACCTTTGCCGCATGTTCCTCCAGAGAAGTCAATGTCTTTGCTGACTGCATCAACAGTTGCTAGGATGTCGAGCACCTTTCCAGTCAAGGCATTGCTTCTGACAAGCTGCTGTTTCTCTCCATTCTTGATGACGTAGCCTTTCAAACAACTCACCTGAACTCCACCACCAACCACATCCTCCATGCCGCTCATAGGCTTCAGAATGTACAGACCATCCTTGGTGTCTGAAATCATTTCATCTATGGACCACTCCCCGGGTCCAAAGAATGTGTTACTCATTCGAGCAAAGATTCTGCGATTGTAGTCCTGAGCACGTCCATTTCCTGTCGGCTGTACTCCCATCAAAGCCGCGGTTTCCAGGGTATGCATGTAGCCACTGAAAATCCCATCTTTGATGATGAATGTCTTCCCAGCAGGAGTACCCTCAGAGTCATAGGGGAAGGACCCCAGTTTGCCTTCAAGTGTTCCATCATCAACCATTGTGACGATATCTGACCCGACTCTCTTTCCGACTAGGCCTGTTAGAAATGAGCGTTCTTTGACCACCTCATCAGCTTCGCTTCCATGACCACAGACCTCATGAGCAATAGTTCCAGCTGTGTCACCATCCATTATAATGGTCATCTTGCCTGAAGGCGGCTTCTCCGCTTTCAGTAATTCCAAAGCACCTTTCGCGATTTTCTCGGTGAATTCGTTTGTGTCTACTCCTCTGATCAACTCATATCCAGTTTGGCCACCAACGGTATCATAGTCATAATACATCCGTTCACCCTCTCGTGCCACGGGATATGCAAAGGCTCGAATTCGGAGTTCATCCCATTCAAGTCTAGCCCCTTCTGTATTGACTAGTCTAAAGACGAATTTCCCATCTTGGTAGCTTGTGTTGGTATTGATGATTCGGTCATCAATCTTCATACCTTTATCAACGGCCATAACAAACTCAATCTTCTCCTCTGTGGAAACGTCCTGTGGATTTTCTTTCACAGAGAGCCATACGGACTTTTGCTCAGAATTGACATTGGAAATGTCAATGTCCTTCCGAGAATACTTTGCGCTTGCCTTTGCCATCTTAGTTGCTTCAGATAGAAGTGTTTCAAGACGCTCCTTGGTAACCTTTTGCGTTGTTGACGCTTGTCCCCAAGACTCACCAACTAGGACTCTGGCAACGGTGCCCGCTCTATTCGTCTGATTGAAGCGCCTTAACGCACCATTGATGACAGCAAGCATAGTACCTTCGCGAGATTCCTGGCGGATATCTGCGAATGTAACCTTCTTGTCAGAAATGCCTTCTATAGCTTTGCTCATGAGGTCTAGCATGGGTTTTCACTTGGCAAGAACCAAAGCATTGCAAAGATAAGGCTTTGGAGCAGGGCATGACCCTGTTCAGTTAGATGTAAAGAGTCCCAGTCATGACCAGAATGCCGGTCCCACTCACCTTTACAAGCTCGATGTTTTCTCGGTCGCCTCTGACTTCGACAAAGCTCTTACCAGGACGGCCAACGCTATGGCCCTGCTCTATGACAATACTTGCGACTCCAAGCGTATCATCAACAATCCCGTATCGAATCATGTAGCTAGCTACGCATGCAGCTGCAGCGCCACTCACTGCGTCTTCATTGACACCAAAAGAGGGAGCAAAATGCCTTAACTGCGCATCCGATGTTTCATCATTTGTATCCCTTGTGAAGACGCAAATAGAAGCGAAATCAGTGTCCTGCTGTAATTCTATTAGACGTTCCCAATCGCAGCTGATCCTCTCAAAAGCCTTCGAAGTTGAGAGTGGAATAACAAGAATAGGAATGCCAGTCGAAACTGTTTGCATAGGGACTAGACGGTCAATATCTGCGAGGGTGAGTCCAAGTGCCTCGTTGAAATCATTCGGGTCGTAAGTATCAAGAAACTGTGGCTTCTGATGAGTAATCTGCACCTCATGCAACCTTGTGGTTTCGTTTTTCACGATATCAGCTTGCATTAGACCGGCCTTAGTTTCAAAACTCACCATTGTTTCATCCCGATATATCTCCACGAGGCCTTCATGAATCAGGGCATGGAAAGCTGCTATTGTCGCATGTCCTGAGAAATCTATCTCTCCCCGCGGGGTCATGTATCTGAATCGGTGGTCAGCAACTTTCGACTTAAGGACGAAGACAGTTTCTCGGACATTCATCTCTTGCGCTATCTTCTCCATGTCACTGTCATTCAGACTCTCTGGAGCCATAATGACTGCTGCAGGATTCCCACCATAAGGCGTATCGGTGAAAACATCAACCTGTAGTAGCTTGATCTCTCGCCTGTGATTCATAATCAACATCCGACATCGAGATGGGCTGTTTGCTAATTAAGGATTTTATCTGACATCATTTGGGTGAGTAGAATTAGGAGGTGGCGAGCACGCGGGAAATCGTGGTAGGAGGGGGGAGTTTCGTAATTGAGGGCATGTAACGAAAAACTAGCCCACATGCTCGCCGTTCATATATTGTAGCGATGGACATGTCCCACACACCCACCGCGTTAAAGGCCTAGTGCTGAGCTAACTTATTAAATTTATGGCATGCGGATAGAGCATCTTGTTAAGTATTCTTAAAGTCCCCTCTGAAGTTGGTTTTCTAGACCTCTGTAAAGCGCGCCTTTGTTGCGTTTTTGAAGGGGCGGAGCCGAGAATTAGAAACATACTCTAAGTTTCAGCACTGAAAAAGTTTCTTTCTTAAAGTAAAAGATGAGTGAGATGAGGAGCAGAGCTCCTTCATCCCAGCTGGGAGTACTATCCCTTGTAAGGCTTTGAGATGCTCTCTTCTTCAACCTGACTGGGCTTGTGTCTGTTCCTCCACTGATCCAATGGCTGAGCGAACTTGTCTTCCAGTCTTGACCTGTGGATGGTGTTCATGGTGCAGAACGGAATAATCCGACCATCAGGTGCTGCGTAGTTGACATCGCAGTGTTGGATACGTTCCAGATCCAGATTGTAGGGGTCCTGGAAGTGCATAAGGCCAATCATGATTATTCTTCGCATGAACTTTGCCAATGACTCGTAGTCGCCTCGATTAAGGAAAGCCGAAAGAAGGTCCTTGATGATTCCCTTTCTCTTGATGTGCCTAGCACCAGCGGCAAGCTTTGCTTTTGCACGTGCACTAGCACCAGTCTTTTGCTGTGCAAAGAGGTTGGAAATGTCCTCAAGTAGAACCAGGAACTTGGAAACATCGATCAAGTTGGTAATTGGCTCGTAATCGCCATCCTCGTTAATGTAGATGAATGTGGACATCCCACAAGCAAAGTGAGTGCTGAGCTCAAGCTGGGGAGTGCCCTTCATGAGACCAAGAGCTCTACCTACAGGCATCATCGCTGGAACTGGATACCATGCGTCCGCTGGTATCTTTCCACCAGTCTGTTCCTCAATCAGATGAATGACATCGGGAATGGTGATCCTCATCTCGTTACGTGCATCATGGTCAATGCGACCCGTGATGCTCACTGGCTGGAAGTTCACACACCGAATGACATCCCTGTTCTCAACTGCAAACTCGATGATACCGCCAACTTGATCTTCGTTTACACCTCTCACGACGGTTGGTACAAGAACAAGAGACTCCATCCCAATTTCTCGAGCATTCTGAATGGCTTGCTTCTTGACAGGCAGCAAGTTTGAACCACGTGCTTCGATGTAGGGATCAGGTGTGATACCGTCGAACTGCATATACACAGTGGACAGTCCTGCGTCTCTAAGTTCTTGGAAATACTCCTTGCTCTTTCCAATCCTGATAGCATTGCTCGCAATCTGGACATGTCTAAAGCCCAGCTCCTTCGCCCATCTTATGTACTGAGGCAGATGCTTGCTGACTGTGGGCTCACCGCCTGCGAACTGAAGAGCAGGTGCGGGAACTGGCTCATTGCTCCTGAGGTTGACCATCATGTCAAAGACTTCCTCAGGGGTAGGCTCATAGACTGTTCCGCCTTCTGCAGCTACAGCGAAGCAGATTGGACATCTTAGATTGCATCTATTCGTGACGTCCAGAAGAGCCAGTGCAGTGTGTGATTTGTGTTCGGGACATTGCCCGCAGTCTTCTGGACATCCCTTTACTGTTTCAGTTCTGGGATTGTCTAGACCCACTGACTTGTACCACCATTTCGACGCCTCTCTAAACATCTTAGCGTCGCCCCAAT
Source organism: Candidatus Hermodarchaeota archaeon (assembly GCA_048885865.1). Lineage (GTDB taxonomy): Archaea > Asgardarchaeota > Thorarchaeia > Thorarchaeales > Thorarchaeaceae > SMTZ1-83. The sequence goes on along the minus strand of JBHLLF010000039.1, from coordinate 15,723 downwards.
AAACGTCAATAAACTCGCCATGCTCATCACAGGTCTTCTTGTACATGACCTTCCCATCTTCCTCATAGAGCGTGGCATCTATTACCTTAACATCATCATTTGTCAAGAAGCACTCAGGACAGATCGATTGTGTCTTGTAGGGAAGCTGCCTCTCAGGATACTTCTCTACCTGAAACCTAGCATAACCGCCAGAATCCTCATGAGTGACGGGTTCCTCTGGAACCGGCTTGACTTCATCAGTTGCCATAAATCATTCCACTCCATAATCACTATATGGAACCACCACTGAACAGGGTGGTATTCTAAAGCGGGGTGCGAGGTTTTTGCAATATAACCTTTGTCCGAAACTTCCGAGTATGAAAAGGGGCATGTTCAATCTTGCATCTCGAGGACAAATCCTTTCTCAAACCCACCCCTTTCAAGGCGTTTCTTCAAGCGTGCCTTCTCTATTGATGCACGGTTCATTGCTCGATGTGCTATTAGAGCGTCTAATGCTTCGAGAACATCTGCGATCTCCTCATCCTCCCCAGAGATTAGCAGTTCTTGAGCTTCCTCTGCTACTTTGCGCCTGATCAGCTTGTCAAGTTCAGGTCCAGTAGCAATCCGAATTTGTGGATCTCCACCTTTTTGCTTAATGATCTCAGGAATCCTGTCACGAACTAGCTTCTCTGGCAACATTGTCACCTGATACATTGCTCAAAGGACAAGTGCAACTTCAACTTGATGGCGAGCTACATCCAGAAATGCATCAATGGCGTGACGCAAGTCTTCTGGAATCTCTGAGGTCCATTGCTCCTCAGCATCTCGTGCATTGGACTCTATCATAGCAGTGAAGGCGAGATACCTTGGTGTGAGCGCTTTGTCAAAAGAGACTGTGCCTATCCACTGTCCATCGTGGATGACTTCGTATGTTGGCTGGTATTTCTTTAATGAATCGGGAACAATTGCATTCCAAAAGAAGGACATCCCATTAAATTGTCCAGGCTTCCCAAGTGCGATGTTGTAAGTGTCCATTGTAGCCTTCGCAGATACCAAACCGTAGAGAATCCCGATATGGCAGTTCAAGCATTGATTGAACTCGAGACCATCGCCGTTCGGCTTCACATATGCAATGCCATTCTTCTCAATGTTGTCATCATTGCAGTGAACACACAAGTCCATTCCCCATCGAACTTCGAGATGATCTGCGAAGGGTCCTTGGAGGAATCTACTTCTGGCTTCTTCAAAAGCCGTTCGAACGGCATCATCACCTTCAGTGTCCATCTTGTTTCTAATAGCGCTCCAGACTTCAAGAAGGTCTTGCCAAAGGACATTCAGTATCATATCTGCTAGCTTATCTAATGGCCTGTCTTCAAGAGAACTCATTTGCTCAGGTCACCTTCAAGTCCTTGATTGCAGAGATTCTTCCTTCGCAAGTGACAATTAAGTCTTGGTTGTTTCAAGGGGACATTATGAAAGGTCAAGTATGCTTAGCCTAAGCTTTTTAACGGGGTCGGTTGCAGGAAGGAGTACTAAAGGTGGACAAGGATGGATTGCCAAATTCACTAGCACATGTGAAACTCAACGTAGTCCATTCTTTGATTGCGAACCTATTCGGCTTTTGAATTGCTCTAGCTGCATGGATTATCAGTGCCAGAGTCGGTGATGTAGATGTTTAAACCAGTATCCAGCCAAGTTGATTTCGTTGCTCAGGAGAAGGAGATACTCAAGTTTTGGGAAGCCCAGCAAATCTTTGAGAAGCTGAGGAAATTGAGGGCGAAAAGCCCGATATGGTCGTTTATTGACGGCCCTATCACCGCCAATAATCCTATGGGCGTTCATCATGGATGGGGACGGACATACAAGGACCTATACCATCGATTCAATGCAATGCAGGGGCATCATACACGATATCAGAATGGCTTTGATTGTCAAGGACTCTGGGTGGAGGTCAATGTTGAACGAGATATGGGCTTTAAGGGGAAGCAAGACATAGAGGATTTTGGACTCGAGAAATTCATCATATTGTGCAAGCAGCGAGTCCTGAAATATGCTGGAGTAATGACCGAGCAAAGCAAACGGCTAGGATTTTGGATGGACTGGGACAACCTGGAAACTCTCAAGACTCTCCATGATGCACTTGATGATGATCCGTTGGCAGTCATGACTCTTGAGGGTGTTGAGGGACCAGTTACTGGCACAGTTGAGCAGCTAGTAGGAAGGCTTGGAATGCCCGAACTTGGCGGTTCATACTACACATTTTCCGAAGAGAACAATTACACTATTTGGACTGTTTTGAAGTCATGTCATGATAGAGGATGGATATACAAGGGCAGAGACGTCATGCCTTGGTGTGCTAGGTGCGGAACAGCTATTAGCCAACATGAGATAGTCACTGAAGGCTATCGTGAGCTGACACACCCCAGTATAACGTTGAGATTCCCCTTGGTTGATCGACCCGGTGAGAGTCTTCTGATATGGACCACGACTCCTTGGACTCTGAGCAGCAATGTGGCTGCTGCAGTAGGTCCAGAGCTGACCTATGTGAAGGTACGTCAGGGCAAGGAAGTATTCTACTTGAGTCGAGGGACTCTGCACATGCTGAAGGGCGACTACGAAGTCGAGGAGGAAATGCTTGGATTTGACATAGAGGGTTGGACATATCATGGTCCATTTGACGAGCTTCCGGCTCAGAAGGAGAGTGGAGTTTCAGGAAAGCACAAAGTGATACTCTGGGATGAAGTGGGAGAAGAGGAAGGAACGGGTATAGTGCACATTGCACCTGGCTGCGGAGCTGAGGACTTCCAACTCTCCAAGGAGTTTGATCTTGTCGCAATAGCGCCTCTTACCGAAAATGGTATCTTCATCGAAGGGTTTGACTGGTTGTCTGGGATGAATGTCAATGAGGTCGCCCAACCAATCTTCGACAATTTGACTGAAAAGGGATTGACCTACAAGGTTGAGGACTATACGCATCGATACCCTGTATGCTGGCGTTGCCAGGAAGAATTGGTCTTTCGTCTCGTTGATGAGTGGTTCATCTCGATGGGGACCAAACTTGACGTACCCTATGAAGAGGTCACCGAAGAGCAGAAAGATGAGAATCTTCGATACCAGATAATGGAGGTAGTTACTGAGGAAACCAATTGGTATCCATCCTTTGGCAAGGAAAGGGAGTTGGATTGGCTGCGGAACATGGATGACTGGATGATATCTAAGAAACGCTATTGGGGTCTTGCATTGCCCATATGGGAATGTACGAGTTGCAGTCATTTCGAGGTGGTAGGGAGTAGAGAAGAACTACAAGAACGAGCTTTGGTTGGATGGGATGCCTTCGAAGGTCACTCACCTCACAGACCATTCATCGATGAGATCGAGATAGAATGTAGCGAATGCGGCGAGATAATGAAGCGAATACCAGACGTGGGTAATCCCTGGCTGGATGCGGGAATAGTTGCAATGAGTACAATGAGGTACAACTCAGATAGGAAGTACTGGAACAAGTGGTTCCCTGCAGACCTCATCAGCGAGAGTTTTCCAGGTCAATTTAGAAATTGGTTCTATAGCCTTCTCGCAATGAGCACTATACTCGAACGTAAAGCACCATTCAGGCATGTCTTCACCTATGCCCTTTTGACTGCTGACGATGGAAGAGAGATGCACAAGTCATGGGGGAACATGATAGAATTCAATGAGGCTGCTGACTCAATGGGTGTGGACGTGATGCGATGGCTCTACTGTTTGCACAAGCCTGAGAAGGACCTTGCCTTTGGATATGCTCGTGGCGATGAAGTGCGGAGGCATTTTCTCATACCGCTGTGGAATGTCTATTCTTTCTTTGTCACATATGCCCTCATTGACGGTTGGGTTCCCAAGAAGGGCTTGAAGACAACGCCCAGCTTACTAGACCGATGGATACTCTCCCGGATGAACGAGGTTGCTCAAGATGTTACAGCATTCTTGGAATCATATGAACCAAACATGGCGGCTGCTGTTGTAGACCGATTCATAGATCACCTGAGTAACTGGTATCTCCGACGAAGCCGTCGCCGTTTCTGGGTGGAAGCTGGGTCGAGTGATGAGGAAGATGCCGACAAGAATGCAGCTTATGACACGTTATATCGAGTTTTAGTGAAACTCTCTCGATTGCTAGCGCCATTTGTACCGTTTGTGTCTGAAGTTATGCATCAGAATATAGTCCGAAGCGTGCATTCAGATGCAGCTGAGAGTGTGCATCATTGCGATTGGCCAGTGAGTGATGCTGTGGATGAGGTCCTTAATAGCGAGATGGCACTTGTACTGAGATTAGTTTCATTGGGACATGCTGCGAGAAACAAAGCAAATCGCAAGCTCCGCCAACCATTGTCTGAGATAGCATTTACAGTTGGATTGGATAAAGAACGAGATGTCGTGATGCGCTATGCAGAATTGCTAGGCGATGAGTTGAATGTCAAGAGCGTTCGATTGCTGGATGTCACCGCAGAGGTAGTAAGTTACCAGCTCAAGCCGCTCCCCAAACAGCTGGGTCAGAAGTACGGCTCTCAGTTCCCAGCCCTTAGAAGTGCAATACTAAGTCTAGATCCCCGTGAAGCTTCAACGCAACTTCAGGCTGGCAAATCTGTTGAAGTAGAGGTGAATGGTGAGAAATTCGAAATACTGCCTGATGAAGTCGAAGTCATAGTTGAAGCTAAAGAGGGCTTTTCGACAGCTTCCGAGGGAGGATATCTTGCTGCCTTGACCACCGAGTTGACACGGGAGCTGGAACTTGAAGGATTGGCACGAGAATTCGTAAGACGGGTTCAAGATGTGCGTAAGTCAGCCGATCTGAATGTCAATGATAGGATAGAGGTCCAATATTCATCAAGCAACCGATTAGCTGAAGCGGTTGAGTTCCATCAGCAATACATCACAGAAGAAACGCTAGCGACCAGCGTGAAACAGGTTAAGAAACCGGGCGGGGATTTCCAAGAGGAATACAAGTTCGGCGAGGAGAATCTTGTGGTAGCGATAGCTCTTAGCAAATAGATGAGATAGGCAGAACAGAGGGTCATAGTCCTCCTGGCTTTCTCAAGAGCACGTCTATCAGAGTATGATAGAAATCAGCGTTCTCCTTTATTGAGGAGACTGATACCCACTCATTCGGCCCGTGGGTGTTACCACCACGTGGCCCAAAGTCGAATAGCTCACATCCCTCTCCAGCAAAGAAACGAGAATCAGAGGCGCCATATCCCTCGATCACCCTGTGTGGAATCTGTTCCTTCTCAAGAGCCCATCGCGCGGCTCGTATCAGGCTCGAGTTTGGATCAGTGTCGACATATCCGACGCCAGGGCTCACACGCAATGAGAACAGATCAACACGCCCCTCCAGTGCTCTCTGGATAGCCCTCTCCACAGCTTCTCCGTCATTTGTCATTGCACGAATATCACAATAAAGATTCCAGAGATCACCCTCAATAGATAAGAGATTGGGCGAGATTATTCTTCCGTGGTCTGAATGTTCAGTTGGAAAGGCCGCGTTTGATAGGGGAAGAAGTGCTCTCATAAGGCCGGTTAGAGCTTCGTCGTATTCTGATTCTGGTTGTGACGCATCGGGATGGAGGAGGTCAACCTCAATCCATCCAGGTACGACATTCGATTTCAGGAAAGCACCTCTAACATCCTTCACGACGGTATACGGGTTTACATCAAGATATTTGGAGGCTGCAAGCATCGCATGTCGGTCCACACTTGGCCGCATGTAAGCTGAGTGCCGGGATGTTGAGCCGAAAACATCGGTCTCAAATCTAATTGTTTCTGCTCTGCCTCGCATCTTAGCGACAGATTTCTTTGCCTTGATGTAGGTAGGCAACACATTCCGTCGGCGATGAATGATTTGCTGGCCTACACTATCAGTTATGACTGCATAGTCTGGAAAAAGACCCTGCTTGATGAGATGCTCCTTGAGCTTGAAAGCGCCATTTCTTCCGCCAATCTCCTCATCACCACTAGCAGCGATGATAACAGTGCAAGGGAATGCGCTCTCTTTCAGTCTATCCGCCAAGAGAAGAAGTGACACGATATTTCCCTTGTTATCGGATGAGCCTCGGCCATAAGCGATATCTCCATCAACACGGAGCTTGAAGGGGTCAGACTCCCAACCTTCACCCACAGGTACAACATCAAAATGGGCTAGGAAGAGTATTTTGAACTCGCCTTGGCCATACCGACCATAGACCGTGTGATACCCCTCAAACTCGATTATTTCTGAGATGAAACCAGCGTCTTCAAGTCTGTTGCCAATATACTGTGCGCAACCCAAGTTTGCTCTTTTATCCAGTGGATCACTTATTGTCTGAAATGACACCAATGTTTCCAGTTCTTCTACAACATCCCCGTTCATGGTAGTTGAACAAGTCGCACAGCAGGACAAATATCCATCGAAAGTGTGTGAGTATCAAAAAGAAAGGAGTTTGAGCGAAGACGCGCTGGTCCTCGCTCACAATTATTCTGATTTAAGTCCGCTTGTAGACCCAACGACTCCAAGAACTTGTAGACGGCATCTCCTCTGGCATGCCTTTCCGTGCCCGAATCTCCAGAATCTTTTCTTCCTGCATATTTCCAGGCAATGGCTCGAATCCTCGAAACTCATAGCCAAAGAAGCTTCTACCGGCAGCAGCACTGCGAAACTCATCGGCAATGCCAATGGTCTCCGCTGTTGGTAATGTTCCTCTGATTGTGACCGTGTCTTCCTCAGCCTCAATCGTAACAATCTGACCTCGATGACCAGTAAGCACTTTGATGATGCCCCCCTGCGTATCAGTCGGAGTCTTGATGTCTGCATTCAAAATTGGCTCGTAGAGACCTGCAGCACCAGTGAGGAAGCTCATGTTAAGACCAGAACTGGTCATCGTGGCAACTTCGTTGTAGCCAGTGTGTGCAGGGTCAGTGTGAACCGTTGCATCTGTAAGTACTACCTTAACACCCATGACGGGCTCTTTTGCTATCGGTCCTTGGTCTATAAACTCACGAAATGTGGTTTCGAGATATGAGTAGATTCTGTCGAATCGCTGCACACCACTCATGGCATCGACAAGCATGCTTGATTCGTAGATATCAAGAATCTTGCGAGCTTCCTTCGCATCCCATCCTGCCTCATCGCGGAGAATGGCTGCGCGCTCACGTGAGTTCATGTCCCTAGTAATCCTCTTCTTCTTGATGAGTTCGATAGTCTTCTCATCCAGAGGCTCTACGAACAGTCTTAGACGATTATGACCGTTTGGAGATTTCGTGTGAAACTCCTGACCACGTTCGGTGATCTTCTCACGATAGACAATGATTGGCTCCGATATGATAATCTTCACCTGTTCGTTGATTCGTTTAGTCAGAATCTCAATTTGTAGAGGGTCTATTCCATCAAGACGGTACTCGCCAGATTCCTTATCATGAATGAATCTTGCTGTTGGATCAGCCATAATCCATTTTGAAACAACTTCACCCAGTTTTGCAATGTCCTGAGGATCAACTGGTTTGATGCTTCTGCTAACAACAGGTTCACTGACATACTCTATGGCCTCAAAGCCCTGCATATCAGAGTCCACCGTCACAAAGGACTCACCAGATGGACACATGAATCCGAACACAGAGAACAGGTTCCCTGCTGGAACTTCATCCATAGGCAAAATGTCAGTAATCTCTTGGACACCTAGCCGTTTTACTGTAGCATTCTGCTTCATATTGACCAAGCGAATAGACTGCCCAGACTTAACAGTACCAGAAAAGACTCTCCCAATAAGAGTGGGTCTCTTGCTTTTCGGGTCGACGAAAATCTTGGTAATCATTCCAAGCAGAGGGCCATTGCGATCACACTCAAGAAGCGCCTTGCCTTCTACGCTTTCAAGATCACCCTTCCAGATGCGTGGAATCTTGTATTTTTGAGCCTCCTTTGGATCTGGAAGATGGTTTACAATCATTTCCAGAAGGGCATCATCCAGTGGCAGGTTTTCCCTTAGCCATCTCTCATCACCCTCATTGTACTTCTCAAACACAACGATAGGCTGAATCTCCTTCTTTTGAAGTGTCTTCATAGTGAAGGCCCATCCAGTCTTTGCACTACCAATCGCAACACTGCCGTCCTCGAACTTGACTCTCCAATCCTTCGCATATTCCTTGGGTGCAACCTTCTTGATGAGTTCGTTGACCTTTGCAACAATGATGTCAATTCTCTCGTAGACTTTCTTTGGAGGAAGTTTCAACTCGTTGATCAGCCTATCCACCTTATTTACAAAAAGGACGGGCTTACATGCTTCTCCACCAACTGCAAGCCGAATGTTAGTTTCGGTTTGAGTCATCACTCCTTCAAGAGCGTCAACTAGAATTACAGCCCCATCGCTGGCTCGCAGTGCACGAGAAACCTCACCAGTGAACGAAAGATGGCCAGGAGTATCGGAAAGCTGCACCAAATACTCTTCCCCATCAACTTCAAAGTTAAGCAGTACAACAGAGGTGAAAATTGTGATACCTCTTTCCTGCTCTTCCTCGTCGCTATCCGTCATTAGAGCTTGACCCGCAGCGGCGTCACTCATAAGACCTGCACGGCGCATAAGATAGTCTGTGGTGGTAGTTTTGCCGTGATCGATATGTGCGCTGATTGAGATGATTCTCTTATGCTCATAATCATCTGACATAATGAGTCTCTTTATTGCGTCTGGGTCCTTTATCTTGACCAATTGGATTCACCTTATTTACGAATAGTCTGACCCCAACTTCTAAGTCATAGTTCCAAGAGAACTAGGTTGGGGTCACCGAAGGCCTCGGTGGCTAGCGCGGAGAGCCTTACGGATTCTTAAAAGATTATCGTCATGGGACTCTATTTGGTGGCTATTACAACCATACGTTCAGAGTTTGCGGCATATGGCATCTTCGGAAGTTTGTTTTGTCCGTAGAGCTCACTCTTGGAAAAGCCCACTTGTTTTAGGAGCTCACGAATTTCAAGTGCAGTGTACATTCGGATGTCATTGCCAGCGAGTGCATCTTCATTCATCTCGATTATGCGACCATTAGCCATGTCAATGAATAATGCAGGACGTCCTCTTAGTACTCCTGATGGTGCATCAAGTACATGAGGCTCACTTAACAGATAGCCATCCTCTATCTTTGTCCATGTCTTTTGGAAACGCGGAAGATTGTAGGGATTCATTAGGTCAAGAAGAAGTTTCCCCCCCTTAACGAGGGCATTGAATGATCCCTCAAGAACACTCTTGTTCTCATCATGATTAAAGAAGCCAAAGCTATGACTGAGAAGCACCGCGGCATCAAACTGACTTGGAAAATCAATCTCCCTCATGTCGCCCGTCGAAAAATCCACCTCAAATTTGGCTTCAGCTGCTTTCTCCTTGGCAATTTCAATGAGCTTTGTTGAAAGGTCAAATCCGGAAACATTGATTCCGTGTTTTGCAAAAAGGATGCTCTGATCACCGGCTCCACAGGCTATGTCGAGCAGCTTCTTTCCTTTCTTCAAGCCCAAGACATCTAGGCAGAATTCAACGACCATCTTATCATATTGCTGAATTCCCGGAATGATTTGACGGTATTTGACCCTGAACACCTCAGCCCAGAATTCATCCCAGCCGAAATCAACGCGCTCCATGTTCGCTCACTCAGCGAATTTTCTGCGTGCAGGTTGATAAGAAGCTTGTTATGAGATGGATAGCATTCGTCGTTATTTAGAAGTAGGATGATGTGGAGAAGACCCGCAGCCTGTTGATCTCCGCCGGGAGGGACGCAGACTGAAGCAACAGGAACACAAAGCGTGAACGCGGGCCTTGCGTCTCCAACTTTCTGAGACGGATGTTTGGCCTATAAATCTATAGGTTTTCGCTAAAATGCGCGCCGTGTTCGATAAATCGAAAATTCTTTCTTTTAGTTTTATATAGCAAAAATCGAATTCAAAAGTCCGTTTTTGACCGAATAAGATGCCTAGTGAACGGAAATTGCGTAAAAGGGTGGTAGCCCCGCCAGGACTCGAACCTGGGTCCAGTGGGCCAGAACCACTGATGCTGGACCGCTACACCACGGGGCTATTGATATGGGATTGACCTCAGGGGCTTCGCTCACTCTGAACTCCAAATTACCTTTTCGGTTATGCTGGCTCGAAAGCAGTAGATGGCAAATGATGGATTAAACGCCGACCTTGTAGACAAGCGAGTCCCTGAGGATACGCTGGAACATTCTAAGGAGGTTCTTTCCTTCAGTGGCAACTGTGGCAAATACGGGATATCCTTCAAGGCCTAGCATCTGAATCATGCGGTCTACTGGCAGAGCATTTGGCAGGTCTCGTTTGTTCAACGAAACTACAATGGGTAATGTCGCCAAGCGATCAGTCCCAAGCGCGATACGAAGCTCCTGTATTGATGCCAAGTTCTCGTTCATCTGCTCAGGGGTGGAGTCTGCCATGAAGATCATGCCATCTACTCCTCGAAGAACATTTATCCGCTGAGTAGCATGTCTTCGTTGACCTGCTACAGTGAAAACGTCAAAAATCACCTTTTCACCGGCAGAAACAGGTATGAAGTCGAAGTAGGTAGTCCGGCCTAGCTCGTCTGAAATCTCGACTATCTTCCCCTTGGCTAATGCCCTAACATTGGCAAAAAGCCATCTTAGTGCAGTAGTCTTGCCTGAGAGTGATGGGCCATAGAATACGATTTTGATGTGGATACGCCCTTCCTCATCTCGTTTCAAGGCCTCTCCTGCAACAATCTCCGACACGGACTGAGGACGGATTCGGGCGGCTCGTGCAATATTGGAGGTTGCCTCTTCGTCAATCCTTAGTTCGGTTGTTTCTGTACTAGCAACAAGAGTTCCTGTTGGAAGTGGCTCACGACGACCTACCCGTGGTGTTTCTCGAGGTGCTGTGAAAGGCTGACCGGGTGCTGCCTCGATCTCTTCAGGAGGCGTTGTTTCACGAGGTTCTGCGGTTGTCCTAGTTGTTTCAGGACGGGCAACTGGTGTATCCTCTACCTTTGGCTCTTCCTTCTTTTTGCCTTTGAATCGAGAAGTCAGCCTCCTGAGCAATTACAACCTCTCTCCAAAGATTTACGGAGATGAAACCGGTCTTAAATCTTGGGGGGATTGTGTCCGCAGAGAGAGTGAGCTTTATCTGGCGCTTTAACGCGACACCTAGACATGCCCGAAACAATTGACTCCGATTTTGTCCAGGAGATGTTTCCCACTCTATCAGACATGGCCTATCTCAATAATGCTGCTACTGGCATCCCACCGATGACATGCGTGACGGCAATGAAGGAGTATTTGGATAATAGACTCATAGCCAAGGGGGATTTTGATGAAACGCTTGAGAAAATAAAGGAGATTCGGGAGCTCTTAGCGAATCTCCTGGGTGGAGCACGAAGGAACTTTGGGTTCACACCTAACACTACATCAGGTGTAAACGCGTTTGCTCATAGCATAGAATATCCCAAAGGTTCTAATGTGGTATTATGCGACTTGGAGTTTCCAGCCAACTACATTCCTTGGCAGCATCTTTGTAGACAGGAAGGAGTGGAGTTGAGAGTTGTGAAGTCAAAAGAAGGGGCCGCTCCAACCGATGCCTTCAAGGAACTGGTTGACGAGAATACGAGAGTATTGGCGGTTAGTCAAGTGCAATTTAGTTCGGGATTTCGGTCAGACTTGAAGGCACTTGCTAGGATCATTCACGATTCCGGAGGCTACATTGCAGCTGACATCATTCAGGCGGCAGGATGGGCTGTTACAAATCTCGTCAAGGAGGAAGTTGACTTTGCGGCAGGACAGGCACCAAAGTGGATGCTGGGCCCGATTGGAGCTGGCTATGTCTATGTAAGTGATAGGATTATGGATAATCTAACACCAAAGTACCTGGGTTGGTGGGGAGTCAAGGAATTGAGAGAATTCGGGTACTTCGAGAGAGAACCATTTCCGGACGCAAAGATGTTCCAGATAGGGTCTCCAGCAATGATCGCATATGTTGGACTTCTTGAAACTCTCCGAATGCTCACTTCACTGCCAGCAAAGGAATGCGAAAGAAAAGCACTTGAAAATGCGGACTATGTTCGGAAACGTCTTCGTGAGAAAGGTATTGAATACTATGAATTCCAGGAGAATCATAGGTCTCCTATTGTTTCGTGTTCACCAGATAATGTAGAACAGCTTGAGCAGAAGCTCAAGAAGAATAGAATTTACTGCTCAGTGCGCAATGGAAGACTAAGAGTGTCGCCGCATTTCTATAACAATGAAGGTGAGATTGACAGTCTAATGGAGCACATGGGGTGACGAGATGTTTAGGCAAGTCAGTGATAACATCTACATCAAAGTAAGCAACTCCTTTGACTCAAATATCATCTTCATCAACGGAGGAGAAAGACAGATTCTGATCGATGCTGGGACTGGAATGAACCCAGGCGCACTAAATCAAGACCTTGTGAAAATTGGCGCATCTGTGGAGAAATTGACAGACATCGTACTCACTCATAGCCATATAGATCACATCGGTGGTGTCCTACCAATTATCGCAGAATACAGTCCGAAATTGCACCTTCACAAATCCGAGGGTGACATGATCAACTCTGGCGATATGAGATTGACTCTTTCTAATACTTTTGGAGTGGAACTACCACAGATTAAGATCGATAGCCTGCTTGAGGAAGGGCAAGACCTTATCCTTGGTGATGTTTGCTTCAAAGTGTATAGCACTCCTGGCCACTCTATTGGTAGCATATGTCTGCATATCGAAGATCAGGGGATTCTAATAACAGGCGATACTCTATTTCCAGGAGGAAGCTTCGGACGAGTTGACTTTCCTACAGGAGATCCTCATCAACTAGTTGAATCGCTGCGAAGAATCACAGAGTGGGATTTTGTCATTGCACTTCCGGGACACATGAATGCAATCACAAGTAATGCGAAGCAACATGCAGAGGCATCATTTGCGATGGCAAGTAGAATGTTCAGGTACCAGTGATTGCACGTTCTACCTCTTCGACTGACAAGGTAGACATCTTATCTGCATCTTTCTCGAATTTGGTGACTTTCGACTCGAGAGCCTTTACAAGTGCATATACAGACTCGCTCAAAGGCGTTTCAATACCAAGCTCTTTCGCTAGTCGTATTACTTCTCCGGTGATTGCATCAATTTCTGTCTGCTTACAGCATCGGATGTCCTGAAGCATGGAATTGATGTTGTCAGAAGTGGCCTTAGCAGTTCCAAGTGCATATCGAACCGGATCGTCAGTGGTGAGTTCTATGCCCAGAGCATCAGCCACATGGGCGGTTTCCTCTACAAGCTTGATGACAAGCTCCCGAAGTCGCATGTCATTATAGATCTCTCCATTAGTCATACCTGTTAGCGCGCCTATGGGATTGATCCCGCAGTTGACAATAGTCTTAGTCCAGACAACTCCCTCGATATTCTCGGAAGAAACTACCTGGAACCCTGCATTTCTCAAAATGGCGACCACTTCTTCAACCATTTCTTGATTCTCTGGGAAATGCGACCCTATCTCAGTGATTCCAACACCGGTAGCAGTGACTTCTCCAGGTGCAGTCATCAATGCACCCATACAGGTTGTAGCCCTCAGCACTCTATGAGTTTCGAGAACTTCAGCTACTTTCTTCTCTGTACCAATTCCATTCTGGAGAACAAGGAAATATGTCCCTCTCTTCACCAGGTGTTTCATTCGGCTGGCCGCTTCAACTGCATCATATGCTTTAGTTGTAATGAGAACCAAATCAGCAGCATCGATATCCTCACTGTCTTGTGTGGCGCTAAGGGGGAGTGTATGTTCGCCTAACACACCTTTGATTTTCAAACCGCGTTTGTTGATAGCCTCCACATGGCGTTTTCTACCTACTAGAAGGATCACTTCCTCACCTGCAAGGCTTAGCAATCCGCCATACAGACTTCCTATTGCTCCAGAGCCCATAATTACAATCTTCAAGGTTCATCCTCCCTGTGAGCTGCTTCTATTTGGCTAGCAAGATGGGCCTTCATGAGAGAGACCTCCCTAGTTAGATTCCTCTGATTGTCAAAATCCGCCACAAGAGCGTCCAATTTCTCATGAGGCCAATTCTTCATTTCACGAGCATACTGCACCATAAGGGGTGCGGCCCTTACAATGTTATCAACAATAGTGATGTCAGAGAATACCGCGGTGCGTGACATCGGATTGAGATCAATAGTTATCACAAACTTGTCAATTGCCTTTAGTGCCTCTGTCCTGTCTCCATCTTCAAGAGGAACCAAGACCACATCAGCCTTGGCTATCCCTTCTGAGTCAACCTTTCTTCTATTGCTACTTAGTTCTGGGATTGTCTCGGATGGTCTGTCGTGTGTTCCCAATACTTCTTCTGCACCAGCAGCCAATAGGGCTTCATGAATGGCGTTTTCCCTCTCTGGCCGATAGTAGAACAGGTTGATCTCTAGTGGTGCCCTAGTGAGCTCGGACAACTCAACCATCTCATCTGGAACCAGGGCACAAACATTTCCGTTTACACTGATGACAGGATGCTCTGCTAACAGCAATGCAGCCACTGCGGCTCTGCATGCAACCATAGCATCGGCGTTTGTGATTTCACCAATCATATAGTCGAATGCTTCTCCGCGTCCATGAGCTAAGAGCCCAGCTGTAGCAACAATGTTCTTCTCATGCCCCTCAATGATTTTCTCTCGGATGTCCAACGAAACCTTCCGCGGATGATCTGCAGGCACTTCGATTTTCGTCACAGGACTAGCCTCCCACCATCTTCTGAAATGCCAGTCAACTGAACCTGATTAATCTCCCAGAACCTTGACAGGATGTCAATAGCATGATCAGACTCATCATTCTTGCAGAAGCAGAAAATCGAGTCCCCCAGCATCACCATACTTGAGTCATTGAGTCCGGCTTCTTCGAGTTCATTGAGTGCCGTTTGAACTCGAGGTGTCATCAGTCCTATTGAGTGAGCGAACTGCTTTGAATAATGTATAAAACTGTCAACTGTGGGGTTCGCTCTAAGCTCTTCCATTAGTTCATCAGCTGCTTTGATAATGCGTCCTCTATGCCGCTTGTTTGTGAGCACACTCTTGGTTTCAAGACCTGGAGCACCAGCCAGGACTATTTTGAAAGATTCATTCAGAGCAATTTTGACAACTTCGCCAATTCCAGGTGCACCGGGTTTTGTACGGAGTTCCATCCCGCCTGTTGTCTGCGCAATCACATCTCCAAGCCCAGTGTGATTGACAATCTCAGCATAATGTGCATGCTTTGCTGCATCTAGAGAATAGGACTCAGCATCAATGAGACTAGAGAGGGCAATTGCAGTTCCCAAGGCTCCTGCCCCGGAAGCGCCAAAGCCGACACCGATAGGCAGCATCGACTCATGGTCGACTTCCACTTTGCAGACTCTGTGATTTTGTTGTAGCAATCTCTGAATCACCGTCGTTGTTACTGGGGCGTTGATTGGTCTGCCGTTATACGCGACTGACACCTCTAGTTTCGTACTGTCCACCAGTTTCACAGTTGTGGTAGTGCCTATATCCACACAGAATCCCGCTCCAACGGACCCACAACGGAGCGGGTCTTCATGTTCATCATGGATTCGAAAGATCCCTGTGATGTGCCCCGGCACAAAGGCTTGGGCAATATCTAGCAGGTTCTCTCCCTGTGAGTTCAAGGTGGTCACTCCATCGCCTGTTTTTGCGCCTAATATATTCAACCATATACAATGTATCTGGCGTATATACATATACGTATT
>JBHLLF010000038.1:0-25483 GCA_048885865.1 Candidatus Hermodarchaeota archaeon | reverse complement strand
TTCGATGAGATTAGAATAGCCTAGTTCAGGTGCAAATTCATGGATTGGAGAACATCGATTAGATGGGCCGCCATCGCTTCCCCGTTGGTGCTTCTCGGGGCATTCCTGATCTTCCCTGTCGTTTCAGTCCTAGTCGAGGGTCTTATCCATGGACCTGGCACATCATTCTTCGAAGTCATTTCCTCCATAGTGACACAGTCTGTCTTCAATTTCACTATAGTTCAAGCCCTCATTAGCACGATACTGGTTGTGATTATCGGGTTGCCTGGTGCATTCCTTCTAGCCAGATTGAGAATGAGGGGTAAATCTCTGCTGAGAGCATCGCTCATTGTTCCCTTTGTATTGCCGCCCATTGTCGTAGTGGTAGGCTTCCTTCGCGTTTTTGGAGAATATGGAATCCTAGACTCGTTCCTAATGGCAATAGCTGGAACATCTGATAGCATTTTGAACTTGGCAAATGGATTCGTTGGAATAATCTTGGCTCACGCATTCTACAATATACCTCTAGTCATTGTGATGGTTTCATCTGCACTTGAGAGATTGAATCCAGAGCTTGAGGAAACCGCAGAGATTCTTGGAGCGTCGACTCTTCAGAAATTCAGGCATATCATCCTGCCTCACATTCGTGCTTCACTCCTAGCTGCGGCAGTTCTTACATTTCTATTCTGCTTCATGTCTTTTCCCATTGTACTGGCCCTAGGAGAGGGCAGATACATGACACTCGAAGTTCGGATATGGTATGCTTTTAGGACCTCTGACTTTGGCGAAGCCAGCTCTCTGGGCCTAATTCAAATCCTCATCACCCTAGCCCTCGCATTTTCCTATGTCAGACTTGGCAGAATTGAGGAAAATGGGGGAAGGAGTGGCACAATAAAGACAATGTCGTTTGATGAGATCAGCTTGACCTGGAAGGTCTGTGCTGTTGCCTATCTTGTGTTAATCGCGGTTCTAGTTGCAGGGCCGATCCTGGCAATCGCACAAGCAGCTGTCTATAATCCCTTCAGCGGCCAATACACATTGGATGGATTTGCTAACCTACTAGACTCGGGTGATGGAGGCGGGCTAATTCCACTTGCTAACTCTCTTCTGTATGCGGTGCTAGCAACTATCCTAGCAGTCGTGCTTGGTATACCTTTGGCATATTTGCATCGTTCTAGACAAAGGGGGCTACCGACTCTAGCATCAGCGATGACACTTCTGCCCCTAGGAATTTCTGCAATCACAGTGGCTTATGGACTCATGCGGATTATTGCGGTTCCGTTGCAGCTAACAACAAATCCATGGGTTCTGATTGTTATAGCTCAAACACTCATCGGCCTGCCCTTCAGCGCCAGAGCAATCGAGCTATCTCTTAGGAGTATTGACAGTGAAGTCATTGAGCAAGCAGAATCATTAGGAGCTTCGCGTCTGCAGAGATTGTTCTATGTTGAGCTACCTCTTCTCGCGCCTGGAATCCTTGCAGGAGGAGTTTTCGCATTTGCCATGGCCATTGGCGAAATGTCAGCGACATTATTCATTGCACTTCAGGAGAATACAACATTGGCAGTTGTAATCTATCAATATCTGGGTGTAAGGAGAATGGTTGAAGCGGGAGCAGCTGCCTTTGTCTTGGTAGCAATCTGCTTTATCGCCTTTCTTGTGATTGGAAAGCTTTCAGACGAAACTTCAGGAGGCGCGTTTTAGTGGTTAGTGTTGAACTGCTTGGACTCATGCGAAGATTCAGAGATGGGACAAGTATTGGCCCTATTGACCTCAAAGTAGGAGATGGTGAGCTCATGACCTTACTGGGACCAAGCGGTTCAGGAAAGACAACAACACTTCGAATGATAGCGGGCTTTTTCAGGCCACAAGCAGGCAAGCTTCTGTTCGATGGCCAGGATGTCACGGCGGCTCCTCCAAGAGATCGGAACATAGGGATGGTGTTTCAGTCTGTGGCGCTCTTTCCAAACATGAATGTCTATCAGAATATTGCATTCGCACTTGAGATGGCTGGATGGAGTCGAGAGGCAACTATTGAGCGGGTTGAATTTCTGGCGGACCTTCTGGGTATTCGGGGCTTGCTGATGAGACGTAGCAACGAAGTAAGCGGAGGAGAGGGACAGAGGATAGCCCTTGCTCGAGCACTTGCAAAAGAGCCGAATCTTCTTCTCCTAGATGAACCACTCTCAGCACTAGATCCTCAATTAAGAGAGAGACTCCAAACCGAGATTCGGAGAATACAGGACGAACTCAATATCACCACTATTTACGTGACCCACAGCCAGGATGAGGCATTTGCCATCTCTGACCGAGTGGCTATTCTAAATGAGGGAGTGGTCGATCAAGTGGGCCATCCTGAAGAACTCTACGATAAACCCGCTAACGAGTTTGTTGCCAGCTTCTTGGGGAGTGGTAACATTTTGACTGGTCAAGTAGTAGAGCTTCATCAAGAACGCGTGATTGTTGATACCAGTGGTTATCAATTTGCAGCAAACGGCGTTGCGGACAAAGGCCAAACAGTCAAGTATACTGTCAAACCAGAAGACATCTTCTTGACTTTGGATGTCAGCAAGGGCATTCCAGTGGCATCAGTCATCTCAGTAGTTCCAAGGATCGGAACTTTCAGAATCACTCTTGATTTTCATGGTCAGACTATTGTGGCCTCAGTTCCAGATGAATCTCTAGCCCATAGACTAAGATCCATGAAAGATGCTGAAGTTGGATTTGGATTCTCTGATGGATCGGTGATGCTGCTGGACTAGGCTGAAGGTGCTAGGACCATCTCTGGCCATCATCTGTTGATTCAGCTTCTTCTTCCTGAATAGCATCCAGTTCCCCGAGCTCTTCAGATTCGGAGTCCATGTGGCCAACAGGATCGCCAGGAACCGGTTCGTATTCATCTTCAGCAGGAGTGCTTGCACTCTCATCGGATTGCTCCAAAGATGCAAGAATATCTCTGTCTATGAGAGCAAGGACCTTGTTTCTGATTTTGTCTGATGCATTATACATGTCTTGTGTGTCATACCTAGCCACCAGACGGTCAATAATCTGCAAAGTGGCTCTATTCTTGATAAACATAAACACAAGAGTGAAGTTGAAGATAATGGCAAGCAGAGGACCCAATGCAACCATTATGACGAAAACTGAGAACCAGGGTTGTTCGAAGCCTGCTGTCAATGTCAATTCAAGCCAAACTAGAACTAAATCAACGCCAGCAAAGAACTCGAGCATGTCTTCTAGGTCGTCGCCTACATTGCTGAGTGATCGGTCTTTGAGATCCAAGTGGAAAAGGCCTGCATCCTTGATGAGCCATGGACCGTAGTATAGTATCAGGACCGTTAGTGGAAGTACAGCGGCAGAGAGTATGACAACCCAAGTGCCGAATGCAGCGAGATCTGCAGTCTGCGCCACACCCATTAATTCAAAGCTTACAAGTGTCATGCCAATGCCAACAACCAGAACGGAACCGTACAATGACCTGCGAAAGACAAGTCGCAAGGTCTGATCTTTGGGTTCGGGCCAGACGAAATACTCCCCAGTGCCTCTTTTGAAGAACCTATGAACCCTTAGAAGCAATGTCCCAGCACGAGGGACCTTTAGAATGATGTAGCAAATGACGACACCAAGTATCGTGGCAACAAGGGATCCTATTGTCATCGCCAGCGTGTATATGCCCAGATTCGATGGTGAAATTGAGAATTCCGTTAGGACATCATAGACGTATATTAGACCCCAAGTGGATCCAATCATAATGAAGGTGGAGATAATAAATCCCAAAGCAAATTGAAACCAAGTGAGAGTCTTGCCTTTACCAAATTGCTCAGCATAGAATGCTTCTGCTGACTGTTCAGTCATTGGCACCGACTAAGGCCATTAGCTCCCCTTCTACATAAGGCTTGTTGACCACTATCAGTTTCAGCGTTTACAGTCAAAACATCCACCACAATAACAATCTTATATCCCAAACAGAGATATCCAGCTGTCCATAGAGATGACCATATCTCAACTAGTCATTAGCTGCCCAATTCTGGGGGCACAGGAGCAAGAAGACAAAAACTGCAAGTTAGTGAATAATCATGGTCGTAGGTTATGAGGTAATGGAGGATGGGACTCTCAACGAAGTTGAGATCTCCAAGGCGGACTTGGATTCTCAAATGGTAGTCTGTGTAGTTGATGACGAAACCAAGTCAATCTACCTGTGGAAAGGCACTCAAGCAGGAATCAGAAGAAAGTTCATTGGTGCAAGAGTTGCGACCAATCTTCGAACTGAATATGGGTTCCATTTCAAGGTGAGGGCAGTAGACGAAGGAGAAGAGCCACCCACATTCTTCACTGCTCTTGATGGGACAACCGCCGCAACACGAGTGCTAAAGCCCGGGGAAACGGCCCCTACTCCAGCTCCGCCAAAGCCCAAACCAAAGGCACCTGAGGCAGAAGCGCCAGCATCGAAGACCGAAGCTGCACCTCCCCCAAAGCCGAAGGCAACTGCACCACCTCCGAAACCACCTGTTTCTGCCATGTCACCTTCAAGACCATCAGCAGCTCCTGCGGCAACATCTATGCCTGCAAGTCCAATCTCAGGTGAAATAAAGGCCATGATTGAAGAGCTGCAGACTACAGATCCGCCTGAAGGCTATCAGAGAGAATTGCTAATCGTGTATAACGAACTATTTACCGTTGCAGAGCACAAGATAGCAGTATTCGGACAAGAGAAAGTTGAAAGGAAGTTCGAAAGGGTCAAAGATCCCCCAGAAGGTACGTTTATGGCGGAGGGATTCATTCCCCGCGTTATTGTCAAAGATGGAAAAGTGCTAGGTATCGAGCTACTGAAGGGCACACCTGAAGCCATCCTGAGTCCAATCAAACAGGAAATGAAGGAGCGCCTGGGAGACCTCATCACATTCTTCCGTTCTGAGACCGAAGCGCCTGTCATGCCAACCGCCGATGAAAAGGCCAAGACCGCTAAAAAGAAGAAGAAGCTTGTCGCAAAATAATCAATGAATCAATAGGGAGCAAAATACAATGTCGCAACATCTGGACCCAGAAAAAGAGAAGGAACTCGTAGAGCTCCTGATGGGATTGACTAACTATGCAGACCTTGACGCCATTGCGGTGGTCAGCAAGCAGGGTGTGAAGCTGGCGTACTTCGCCACTGAAGACTCGGAAGCAGATCCAGATCTCATGGCTGCTGTAAGTGCAGCATTGCTGATGACGGGAGAGATGGCTGCGTCTGCAGAGAAATTAGATTTGGGAGACCTCTTCGAGGTGACGGTCAGAGGAGCGAAAGGATTTGCAGTGCTTTCACAAGCTGGAGAATTCCTACTCATGGGTGCAGCGAAGGACTTGACATCTATGGGTCTGGCAACGACTCAGATGAGGAAATATGCCAAAGAGGTTGGCGATCTACTCTCAACATGAGGCCGCTCTAATTCAAAGCCGCTTTTTTTGCCACGGTTGGGGCTAATTTAGTTAGGATGCGCCCCTGATAGCAAACAATATACGGAGGCCTCGAGTCGACAGACACGAGTGGATTCATTTGAAACTGAGAATCACCTCGAGAGCTGCAAACCTGAAATATGCCATTAGAGATGTGGTAGTAGCTGCCAAGCAGTATGAGAAGGATAGTGGCGAATCCCCACTCTATCTCAATATTGGTGATCCCATACAGTATGACTGGGAAACTCCCGAATTCATGATAGAAGCCATGTGCAAGGCCACACGCGATGGTGTGAATGGGTACTCTCCATCAGAAGGGCTTGATGAACTTAAGCAGGCTGCAGCTGAAAAGGAAAAGCGAGTCAATGGGATCGATGTCGATCCTGGGCGAATCATTGCAACAACTGGGATTTCGGAGGCAATCCAATTCCTTGCGGGAGCACTTGTAAACGATGGTTCCGAGCTTCTTGTTCCTGGACCCTCATATCCTCCATATGTCGGCTATGTCAGCTTCTTTGGAGGTGTCCCTAGAACATATCGTACAATCGAGGAGGAAGATTGGGCTCCGGATACGGAAGATCTTAGAAAGAAGATCAACGAAAACACCGTGGGCATCCTCGCTATTAATCCAAATAATCCAACAGGTGCTGTCTATGATGAGAAGACACTCAAAGAGATAGCAGGAATAGCAGGTGAGTACGAACTTCCACTCATAACTGACGAGATCTATGACCAACTCACTTTCGACAAGGACCAGACTCCAATGGTCAAGGCGGCAGGAGAAATTCCGGTCATGGGCTTTAATGGTGTTAGCAAAGTCTACCTAGCTCCCGGATGGAGAGTGGGGTATGTATACTATCACGACCAGGATGGAGAGCTTGAGCCGCTTCGCGATGCTATGGTGAGACAGGCTAGAATCAGAATCTGCTCCAATGCCCCGGCACAACTGGCCACTGCAGCTGCACTCAGAAGTGACGGAAGTCATCTGATAGACGTAATGACCAGATTGAGAGTTAGAAGAGACCTGATATGGAAGAGGCTGAACGAGATTGATTCGATTTCAACAAGATTGCCTCAGGCCGCATTCTACATCATGCCGAGGATTGAGCTGTTGGACAGGTGGGCTAATGACACCGAGTTTGTGCTTGATGTTCTCAAGAATACAGGCGTCGTGTTTGTCCCCGGCTCTGGCTTTGATCCAATATATGGCGCGGCACATTTCAGAAGCGTATTCCTTCCTCCACCCGAGATGATAGAGGACGCAATGAACAGGCTAGAGCAATTCATGAACAAGAGAAGAAATTGAGTAGAGAAATCTACCCAGTTTCTGTCTTCTTTGATTCTAGAATTGCATTAACATCTGAAATAAGCTCGTCCAGAAGCTTCTGTGCTAATGCCACTTTATCCGGAGTTTCTGGCGCTACACCTACAGCAAGTACCCTATCGCTTGACATTCGTTCAAGCTCCGCACGTATCCCAGATAGTTTACTCACTGCTGTTTCTACCATTGTACGATGTTTGGTTCTGAGGGCGCCTTCAGTTGGATCTACTGAATCGGCAGCGGAGGGCAGTTCACTCTTTAGAGCCTCCAATTCCCCGATTAGATTGGATGTCTTATCACGTGCACCAGAAATGAGAGTAGCAAGCGCTTTCTTGGATTCAGCTTCGTTGCCCCAATCAACTTTCGCTTCAAGAGAGGCTGCCTCAATCTTGGCTTGCTTACCTTTCAGTGTAGAATCAATCTCTTCTTTGGCGGATTGAAGCATTACTTTTGCATAGGATCGCTTCTTCGCCTCCTTGGCTTCGTTCACTCTTGCGATAAGCTCCTCATCGCCAAGGATTGCATCAATCTTGTCAACCATCTCGTTGACCACATGAACGCAGCCTCGTGCAGAGGGGATATCTCCTTCATCGAGATAGGTGCGTGCCTGGTTCACTGAGTTGGAAATGGATGAAACGACACCATGTAACACTTCTTTTTCAAATGGTGAGTCCTCAACGGTGGAGGTAAGAAGTCCTAATCGAGTATCTGTAACATCAAGAGCCTGTTGAAGTTTCTCGGTTTCTTTGAAGTCCTTCAGCACAAGTGTTCCGGGCCCTGCTTGCAGTGAGTATTCAGTCTTCAGTTTATCACTGTAGACCCCCTTCATCATAATGCTGTATTCCTTTATGCCCATTATGCCCTCCTTCGCCTTTACAACAACTGCTATGTCAAGGGATTCACCGGGCGGAAGCATCGGAATGGATTTCTTCCGCTCACCTGACATGACTACAAGGTCTTCATCAATATGCCATTCGAGGTTCACGTTTGTAGCTTCGCCGTCACCTGCGTTTTGAATTAGGACGCGAATTGGGAATTCCTCTGAAAAAGTCATGTCGTTTGGCAGAGCCAATTGGGGAACAAGCCTAGGAACCCTGAGCTTGCCTCTAAGAATCTCTCTGACCATATCCAGTCCTTTATCCACATATTTGGTGAACTCCTGAGCATTAGCATTAGCCAGGGCTGCTTTCAACTCTGTCACTGCCGCGGTTTCTGCAGTGGCAAAGCCTTCGAGGTCCATTGCTTGAATCGAGGTTTCAATCATCTGAGGGATTTGACTTAGGCGCACAATGGCAGGGAATCTAAGCTTCGAAGCATTCTCTGCTGAGAAGGTACGGGCTCGATAGAAGGAGTCGGCCTCTCTCCCAATCATTAGGAGTATCATGCACGCAGCCATTGCAAGGGCAGTACCCTTGGCGGTTTCTGCGTCTTCGCCCCAGAGTAGGTGTTCTCCTGCTGCTGCAAATAGATCCTCTGCGGCATAGCCATAGGATTCAACGGCCTTCTGCGACTCTCCCAGCTCTGAATAGACATCGCCAGCTGCACACATATTCATGGCTGAATTCTTGAATCCTTTGCCAGTCCTATATTTATCCGCAGCCTTCTCATATGCATCAGCGGCCTGACGATATAGCTTATCTGCACCCTCGTAGTCACCTCTTCGCTCCGAGGTTTCAGCGGCCTCAATGAATTTCCGTCCAGCTTCAGTAAAGGACTGTCTTAGAGACTCCTTTGTTGCTTCCTCAATCATACGCCTTACATCTTCATCTGACACGGTTCCTCGACCTCCAGCTCCCTCTGGACTATCGGTTCTTTGCTAAGTAGGTCATAGTCATTAGTCATGCTCTAGTATACTTCTCGTGGAGAGTGTTTCAGCCTATCAGGTAGAGAGCCACCATGACCCTCAATGACAAGCTCGTACCCAGCTCCAATACGGCCCTTCCTGGCTGTCTGAAAGCCTGACTTCTGAATTGATCGCGCTCCACGTTCTGCTGAACGCCTTGCAATCATTCCGACTCCACCAGGGACGGTGAGTATCAATTTCCTCTGGGCATCGTCAACCTTCAAGGTGATCTCCGAGGATGGCGTGCCTGAACACTCATGAAACTGGTTGTCTCTGTATTCTAGGAATGTCATAGTTCCCTACCTTTGTCAATTCTAAACTCAAACTGGCTCAGGTTACATATAGGGATTTGCTGGATGGAGGTGAATTAGCAATTCAAGATGAAATGAAAAAGAGACAAAATGGGGCTATGGACCAATCACGGTCCACAGACCCAGATTATAGAGTGGTTCGATGAATTCGATTCAATCCATCGGCGGTGGTGGAGGTGGTGTGTCGTCGACCTTCGTATCCACTGGTGCCAAAACTGAATCGCGCTTCTTCTTAGTGAAGAAGAATCCGACCAGGATAAAGATAAGCCCTAGCACAGCAACACCTGCACCAATGAGAACCGTCATTTCGCCAAAGAAGGCGTATTGAACGTCAATGGATGGCAGTAGTGCAATAATTGCACCCGCTATTACCAAGAGTGCTCCAAGACATACCGGCCCTGAGCGGACATAAGAACGCCATGTGAGATAAGCCAATTGAGTTAGCTCCTAATCGAGACTCTTACCACGCGGTCTCGTCTAATTCTACCTCAGGCGGGAGGAGCGATTTAAGCCTGTCGGCGATATTCTAGCCTAGGTCTAGAGCAATTTGAACAATGCACCCAGTTGAAGAAGTATTGATTTCAATTTTGGCTCCGATAAGTTTGCTAACCTTCTCTGCCACCTTTTCATGGAATGCACACGGATAGCCCGCTGGAAGTTTCCTCCCATCGGGATCGATTTGTCTGGCCATTGCTAGAAGCTCGCAACGTCCCGTTTCTATCTTCATTTGGTGTACTGGAGCTGCAGGAAGCTGAGCTTCTTTTGAGCAACTGAGGATCATATTTCCAAAACCGGAAAGAATGTCAACTCCATCACCAGTCGCGCTCCACATTCTAACCAATTCGTTTGCCACATTCTCAAACATAACCTCAAGATGGCCCGAGGGAAGAGTTCCGCCATATGTTGCCAATTCTGACAACATCACGCCGTAGGAATGGATTGCGTGTTTCCAGAGCTCCGTACTGTTCAGGGACTCCAGCTTGGGTATGGCACCTACGCCAGTGAGAGAGATATCATCAATACTTGTAGAAGGCTCGGCTTGAATCTCAGATTCCCCCTCAGAAGGAGCTGTGGGAGAACTGCCATCATCATATACAAGGTCAGGAATCTCATAGTTGGGACACACACCTGCAGTCTGATATTTCCTCGAAAACTGCATTAGTCGGCCGGCGCATTGAGCCACCGCATGTCTGCTGAGGCCTTCAAGTCTTATGTGACCATAGATTACTCCCACATAGGATTCCAAATCTAAGTCATGAATAGTCTTCTCGACTAGAATCTTCTTGCCTCTAACCACACGGCATGCCCACTTTTCGTCCATAACTCCTGCTTGTGCCGCATAGCTTGTATTGGTGATGCCAACCAAAGGCGAGATAGGATAGAAATCGCTCAATGTCAGACCTCATCAGTGTCTTCGTCCTATGACCCTGTTTTCATGGCTTCAAAAGGCTATCTTGAATGTACGTGATAGTCTAGCGAGATGCTTTGGTAACTTTGAGAGTGATTATCGTGTGAGCATCAACTGGAATTGTTACAGTTGAACCAGATGTTGGCAGGTCTCCAATGACATTCTCACGGAGATCCACCAGGCTGACCTTGGATACTCCAAAGGGAAACTCAAGATTTGCGCGTCCGTTCTCACCTGCCATTTCATAGAGTCGAATAATGAACTCCTTTTCGGAAGTACCAACCTTGAAACAGGAAAGACCAAGTTCCATTCCCTCAATTTTCAGAAATGAATTCTCAAGAGGCAGCGTTCCGCCGGGTGCTTCTAGCGGATAGCCAATTAACGGTAGTCTGTGCTCAGCAGCTGCTTTCCACACTGAAGCTTGTTTCCAAGAGCCCTTGTGTGGAATAATAGACATCCGAAATGAATGTTCGCCTTTCTCATTTGCAGTCTTTGACTCAAGAACATCATCATCTCGCCCATATGATAGCTGTTCCACACTTCGCAGGAGAGTTACACTGAGCATTCCATCTCGGAAGTGAAACTCATGAAGGCCAAATGCTGATAGCCCTATCCCAAACTCTGGTCCTGAGCAATCCACCCAATCAAGTCCAGAAAAGAGTCCCTGGTTGGCATCAGCCCATTCCTGAGGATCATTTGGAGTGGCGGTCTTGGACTCTGCACCAAATTGAGAGCCGACTACCACATTGTCTGCAAGTACTGTAAGAGGGAAGTTGACTCTGACACGCTTGCCATGGCCATTGAAATTCAGTTCTGTTTCAAGGTCGATTCTACGGAGACCCTCGTACAAAACAACCCGTTGGACTCTCTTGGAATCCTTGAAATCTCCCTCAACTATTACTGTAGCTCGAAGCGGACCTGACTCAACGACTGAAAGCTTGCCTGAATGCCGCAATGTTGTGAGATCAGATTTCTCATCTGAAAGCGTGGATCTTGCGTATCTGTAGAGGTCTCCAACATCACTTTCCATTGTTAGATAATTACCGGGGCCGCGCAGAGCTTCAAACTGATTGCGTTTGTCAAACACTCTTGTCATCGCACCACTGAAATCATCAAATTCGACGATGAAATCATCCGACTCTACCCAATTGTTCCCAGTGCGTAATGAAGAATCAAATTCGAGAGGCTTCTCTGAGGGCTCAATAGTGTAGACTCTATATCCAAGACTTGGCATATCTGATGCAAGAATAAGGACATCTGCGGGGCTTCCCTTGGCGATGTCCCCAATTACTTGATACGGAACACTGTTTCCATTTGAATCATGAATTCGAAAGAAGGGCGTGTGAATCTTAGATAGATCTATGGAAAGCCGAGTCAAATCACTCCGGCGCCAAGGAAGAGGATTGAATACTACAAATGATGCCTTGGAGGGATCAATGGAGATTTGAGATGCAACACCACTTATGGCATCTTCAAGAATCTCGCCAGCCTGGTCTAGCGCTTGCTTGAATCTCCGCTCAGCGAACTGATAGGGCTCATCGGCAATGGTGCCTCTAATGATATTGTGATCTTGATTGAAAAGAAGTATTAGCCAGAGGTTCTCCAACACCCTTGTATTGTTCAAATCACCGGTATATGATAGATACAGCTCGGTGAGATAAAGCATAGATTCTAGCTGGCGATTCATCTGCTTCAGCTTCACTCTGGCACTCAAACCGCCAGATCTCGCAGATGAGAATCGGCCAGATGCCAATTCTCCAGACATCATGGGCAGAGAAGCTTGTACTGCTTTGATTTTCTCAGTGAACTCCCTTGGAGTTACAATCGACATTCGCATGTCTGGAAAAGTTTCATTCCAGTGGGAAACAATGTCAGCTAAATGTGGTAGCGGAGGCACAAGCTCGCCGCCAACAGGCACAAGCACATTCTGGGATGACGCCTTTGCTCCAGCCAATTCTGCAACTTTGAGTAGATTACTGTAAGCTTCTCTAAGATTCTCCGATAGCCATGCGGAGCTGTCGTAACCATTTGAAAGCCACACAGCATTCACTCGACTGCCATCAGGTCCTTTCCACACAAACTCAGTCGGCGAATCATATGGCATTCCCCTCCAAAACACATACGAATCAATCCCACATTGCCGTAGAATTTGGGGCATTTGAGAGCAGTGACCCGAGGAATCTATTGCCCACCCCGTCTTCACTTCAACTCCTAGTTCCTCTCTGACGAAGCGAGTGCCAAACATAAATTGGCGAACTATGGATTCTCCATCAGGGATGATGAGGTCAGGCATCACATACATGCCACCCACAATCTCAATCCTCCCCTCCAAAACCCTTTGATGAAGGGAGTCCCAGTAGTTGGGAAATAGTCGCTTGAATCCCTCAAGAAGTGTCACTTGGTCCACACAGAATTTGTGACTTGGATTCACTTCAAGATAGTCCAGAATGCTTTTGACATTCCAAGAAACAATGCTGACATTATGTTCATACGTCTGCACTCTTGAGTTGTCAAAATGCAGAAATGGGCAGAGATTAACTATCCAGCGTTGCCCCATTGTAGGTCACTCATTAGAGTGATGTGTCAAAGGGATGCCAAAAGTGTTGCGACCCTGAGGAAATGGTGGAGAGTCGGGCCAGGGGACTCTCCACAACAATGAACTAGACGTACAAATCAGATCTGGTCGGTCTTTCTGGCTCAATTTGGCGGCCTTCTATAGCCGCAGAAATCTTCTCATAGTATTCCAACACTTTCGGTGTCAAAGTGGGCCGCACTGTCTTCAGAGCTTCTTCGAAATGTTTCATTTCAATTTTCCTGGCCTTCATCTGGATATTTGTTGGTGTTGAACCCTCAGTGACAGCAATCATCACTGCGACTCTTACTAGGCCTTCAATGTCAGCTCCAGAGAAGTTGGCTGTCTTTTCTGCAAGTTTCTCCAAATCGAGGTTCTCCGAACCCGGAATGCCCCTTGCAACTGTGTGCACCTTGAGTATTTCCAATCTCGCATCCTTGTCAGGTGCTTCGACATTCAACAGGATGTCGAATCGACCAGGACGAAGCATTGCTGGATCCATAATATCTGGGCGATTCGTAGCGCCGATGACAAGCACATTCTGCAGAGTCTGAAGCCCATCAACCTCAGCTAGGAACTGGTTGACAATCCTCTGTGTCACTCCAGTCTCATCTTGCTGCCCACGCTGACTAAGCAGCGCATCTATCTCATCAAAGAAGATTACACATGGAGCAACCTGTCTAGCTTTCTTGAATATCTCTCTCACAGCTTTTTCTGATTCTCCCACATATTTGTTGAATATCTCAGGTCCCTTGATTGAGATGAAGTTGGCCTCACTCGTAGTGGCGACTGCCTTAGCGAGTAGAGTCTTTCCAGTGCCTGGCGGGCCATAGAGAAGAATCCCTTTGGGGGTCCTAATCTTCATTTCTGTGAAAACATCCGGATACTTGAGAGGACCTTCTACGGACTCCAATAGCGCTTTTTTCGCAATTTCCAGTCCACCAATATCATCCCATTGCACATTGGGTTTTTCCACAAGCACCTCCCTTAGAGCAGAAGGTGAGATACCGGAGAGTGCAATATCGAAATCATTTTGTGTCACAAAGAGATCACGAAGTACATCTGGAGGAATATCTCCAGTTTCAGGATCTACATGAGGCAGCGCTCTGCGGAGTGCTTCCATTGCGGCTTCTCTAGCTAGAGCCGCCAGGTCCGCACCAACAAATCCATGAGTGACTGAAGCCAACCTTTGAAGATCAAGATCTTCCTCGAGGGGCATGGATCT
This sequence comes from Candidatus Hermodarchaeota archaeon, assembly GCA_048885865.1. Classification (GTDB taxonomy): domain Archaea; phylum Asgardarchaeota; class Thorarchaeia; order Thorarchaeales; family Thorarchaeaceae; genus SMTZ1-83. The sequence continues at coordinate 11,388 of JBHLLF010000038.1, read as the reverse complement.
GGTATGAATCTGAAGTATCTCAAGACGGCCCTGTCGATCAGGCACACCAATCTCAATCTCGCGGTCAAATCTGCCTGGTCTTCTTAGAGCCTCATCAACATCATCCACCCGGTTTGTGGCTCCAATTACTATGACCTGTCCTCTGCCCGCTAGTCCATCCATCAGAGCAAGTAGTTGGGCAACAACCCTTCTCTCAACTTCTCCCGTTACTTCCGCCCTCTTTGGTGCAATACTGTCAAGTTCGTCGATGAAGATAATGCTTGGGGCATTCTTCTCAGCTTCCTCAAAGGCCTCCCTCAGTTTCTGTTCAGACTCACCGTAGAATTTGGACATTATCTCTGGTCCATTAATCGTCTTGAAGTTTGCACCCGATTCATTTGCCACTGCCTTCGCAATGAGCGTCTTGCCTGTTCCAGGCGGACCATGTAGCAAGACACCTTTTGGAGGTGATATTCCGAGACGTCTAAAGAGCTCGGGCGATTTTATGGGGAGCTCAACCATTTCTCGGATCTTTTGTATCTCCTTGCTTAGACCACCTATGTCTTCATATGTCACCTGCGGTATTGAAATCTCCTCAGGTTTTGCAGGTCGAGTGAGAACCTCGAGCTTTGTTGATGCAGTTACTCTAACATGCTTGCTTGGACCCACAGATGTTGCAGTGAACTGAAGACCCTGTCCTATCGATGCTATCAGTATGATATCTCCTCTTGTCATAGGCCGGTTCATTATTTGCTGCTGTATGTAGTCCTCAAAGCCCGGTTGAAATCTTACGGGCTGACTTGGCGCTAGAACAACCCTAGTTGCGTCAGGAACGGTGGTTGTCCCAACTTCTACCATTTCCCCAAGCTTAACTCCAGCATTTGCACGAATGAAACCATCCATTCGGACCATATCAAGCACTTCATCCTCCTTGAGGCTTGGCCAACATACTGCAACGGTTTCCCTGGTCCCCTTTAGTAGGACGTAATCTCCAGACCGGACTTGAAGAAGGTCACGCACTTCTGTGTTCAACCGTACTATCCCACGACCTTGATCCTTTGGCATTGCTGCCGCTACCTTCAATCTAATCGAATTATCTGCGCTTTCTGCCATTCAAACACACCCTCTATTCAAATCTCAACAATCTCTCTAGTTCATCAGATTCCTTATTACTCTCATCCTTCTCCAGTCGGATCTCAGCAACCCCATTGCGGCACGAAACAAAAGAACGATTGGCATCAATGGCAAAGGGAGTTTCAAATGTCTGGAGTAGGTTGTCAGGGCTGTAGGAAACTGCAGCGACTCTCCCTTTGACTGTCACTTGGAGACCCTCTTCAATAGCACAGTTGTCCATGACAAGTATGACTGTGTCTCCAAGGTCTATCCTTTCAACTCTGGCACCTTCATGAGGTAGATCTATTGGTACCTCATCCAATTCTTCCGAAGGACTGTCCCACAATCCGTCTATCCCGCTTCCTCCGGGCTGCATCCCAAAGGTGCCGAAGAACTGCTCTATCATTCTACGGAAAATCTTCTGAAATTCGTCATCGTCAATCATTAAACTTGTTTCCTCCCGCTTTCCAGGACACTAGGCTTCATGCGAGGCCGTTTCAAATACAGGCCGCAGTCTCTCCTGACAAGCCTAGAATTCAAGCGTTTGTTGGAAAATTACATTAGAAAGTATATGAACCTTTACTAAGATGCAGGAATTTCTTAATAACTTTAGAAGTGCCCATTATTCCCACTCAAGAAAGCCGGCAGGCTTCCACTAAGAATACTCTTAAGAATGCCAATATGGGCAGAAGTGGAGAACTCAAAGAGGCAACAACTATGGCCAACTGCTCCTTATGCGGCAAAGAAGACCTGACATTTGTTTGTCCATATTGTAGAGGAATTTATTGCGCTAACCATAGACTTCCAGAGATGCATGGATGCGCTGCGATGCAAAAGGTCAAGGATGATGCGCGAAAGAGAATCGCTGATTCATTCACAGGCCAATATGATGATGAAGACTACGATGAAGACATCATTGCTCAGCCACGACCGGCGAAGGTGAGGAAACCAAGGAGGAAAAGATTCACAGAAACAGAGATCAAAGATCTCGGGATTGCCTCAGTTCTAACCATTCTTGTTAGCATATCCATTATAGGAGGACCACCTATCGGCATCCTCAATGGCATACTAGCACTTCCTGGATACTTCCAAGCTGGTCTATGGTGGTTTCCATTAGCTCTAATCTCTGTTTTTTGGTTGTCATTCATGATTCACGAGTTTGCGCACAAGTTCGTTGCTCAGAAGTATGGAATGTACGCGCACTTCCGTATGACGATGCAAGGATACTATCTCTCTGCAGTCGCAATTCTATTCGCGATACCCATTTTCGGTACTGGAGTTATGGCGGTTGGGGGCGTAAGAGATGTTGATGATTATGCCAAATCGACCGTGGCAGGCCCATTTTCCAATCTGATAGTTGCAGGTCTACTCTTCATCACTGCCGAGATAATCGTAATCACAACAGGGGTCCTAGCTTTCCCAATTGACTTCATAGTCATCTACGCGATGCTGTTGAATTCATTCCTTGGTCTATTCAACATGATACCAATTCCGGGGTTTGATGGAAGCACGATATTTCGTTGGAGCAAGCCAATTTGGGTCCTGTTGACACTCTCGCTGCTGTCTACACTTCTTGTAGGTTACTTCGTGGTTCCATATTTATAGCATTAACAGTGTGTTTCAGCTGTAACACCTAGGTTCAAAGGACCGCTGGATTCTTGGGTTCCCAACCTGTACAGAGGGAACTCAATCTTGCTTACATTTCGTCCAGAAGCTTCAGAGATAACTGAGCTATCAGTTTCAGCATGGTTCTATAGAAACCGCACCATAGCTGGATTCGACAATCCTGCACGTTCACTCTATGTTTCCATCAGAGAACTAGTGGAGAATAGTCTAGATGCTTGCGAATCAGCTGGAGTGCTACCTGAAATTTGCATCAACCTAGAACGAGATACCATCGTAGATGATTATTCAGCTCTTATTGGGTCGGGACCAGAGATATTCCGTCTGACCATCAGAGACAACGGTTCTGGGATGCCGCATGATGATGTTCCCCAACTAATAGGCAAAATGCTGACTGGAACCAAATTTACGCTACGACAAAGTCGTGGAACATTTGGCTTGGGAGGCAGCTTAGCTCTACTATACGGTCAGGTTACGACACAGAAACCAATTGAGATTGTCACAAGCCAGGTTGGAACTAATGAACGGCATAGACTTCTGATGCGGCTTGACATAGAAACCAACTCACCGGTCATCTTGGTTGACGAATGCGACTACAAGATGCCTATGGAGCATGGTACGAAAATAACATACTATCTAGAAGGAGATTGGATTAGAAGCAAACGAAAGGTCATTGATTACTTCACCCAAACTAGTGTCATTGTTCCCTATTCATCAATGCGATTTGATGATCCAGACGGTAATACCCTCGAACTCAAGCGCTTGACTGAGAAACTACCTCGAACTCCAAGAGAGATGAAGCCTCATCCTCATGGTGTGGATGTTGAGATGCTGAAGAATATGATTTCCCACACGCGCAGTAAAACATTCAGCTCTTTCATGACTAGGTCGTTCCAAAGGGTTGGCACCACAACAGCCCAGAATATCGCTGAACGAACAGGGATTAGTGCGGAAAAAGATCCAAAGAACATGACCGAAGATGACCTCGTTGCTGTCATGAGGAATCTATCTACTTATGGGAAGTTTCAGCCTCCTTCTTCGGAGTCGCTCTCTCCTGCAGGAGTTGACCTTCTAGAAACTGGTATCAAAAGGCTAAATCCTGAGATTGCTGTAGTGAGGCAGAGACGTCCCAGCGTCCACGAGGGACATCCATTCATTATTGAGGTTGCTGTAGCTTATGGAGGAGAAATTAAGAGAGGCGTCCTCCTCTATAGATTTGCAAACCGAATTCCACTCCTCTATGACGAACGTTCCGGAGTTTCAAGCAGAGTCATACGAGCATTGAATCTCAAGAACTATGGTCTAAAACAGGATGATCCCCTTGCCTTCTTTGTTCATCTCTGTTCCACCAAGGTCCCATACAAAACTGTGGGCAAAGAGTACATTGCTGATGTGGATGTCGTGAGGAGAGAAATTGAACTGGGGCTCAAAGATTGCTTGAGGCAAATTGGAGAGAGTGTAAGAAGAAAGCAACGAGCGTCAAAACTTCGCAAAAGGCAGAGTAGATTGAAAGAGTATTATCAATTCATGACTGAAGTTCTTTCCGATGCTACTGGTCTTGACATTACTACAAGTAATCTGTTCCCTGAGGAGGCGAACAGCCATGACTGAAGTCATCGGACCGAGCGCAACTGGCTCTCACGATGTCTTAGAGATTATTGATAGCATTCTAAACACTCTTGCTGATACGATCAGTGACGGCCTTTTCCCTGAGATTGGATATTTTGGTTCTTCAAAGAAGAACATAAGCTACTCCGAATCAGAAGGCTACACACACATTGATGCGGCTCCATCCTATCTGGATGGAAGAAAGGTTGAGAGTGCCAAGACAATCGTAGGACTTGTTTATGGGCTAACTAGATTCAAAGAACATCTTGAGCAAGGCATGTCAATGAGCCTACGAGATTATTACTACATGCATAAAGTAAAGCGTGTTCAAGAATTGCTCAGAATTGGTTCACAGAATGAAACCAATAGAGCGATAAATCTCTGCGAGCGAATTATGAGGGCGAAAGGAGCCTCCATCCCTCGTGAGGATTTTGGTGTGGTAAGTTCCCCGAAGGGGACTTTCTATGGCGACGTAACTCTCTCGGATCTTTCGGGAAAAAGAATTAGCTGTACTGGGGCGGGCGAGTATGGTTGGTTCATTTCTTCACGGCCATTTGAGGTGAGAATCCATGATATCAACATTGATGCGGCTATCTTTGTGGAAAAGGAAGCCATGGCGAGAAATCTCATTGAACTGGGAATTCCAGAGGACATGAAACTAGGGATTGGATCACTATTTGGTCAGCCTGGAAGGAATATGCGAGCATGGATTCGAAGGCTCGCAGATGCAGAGGTGCCAATATTGGTCCTTGTTGACATGTCTCCATGGTCACTGAGGATCTTCTCAACTATAAAGAACAACTCAATTGAACTCGCCAATATACGAGGGCTTGGCACACCTGAGGCTCGCCTAATAGGACTCAGCATAGACGATTTCTGGCATAAGAGGGGGATGCTCAAGGACATAGAGCACTCCCTAGAAGTGATGAGCAACTCAGATATCAAATGCGCACGTCAGAATCAATCGATTCCAGCAATTAGTCAGGATGAAATGCTCATTCGCGAAAATAACACCATGCTGAGAAGGAAGAGAAAAGGAGAGCTTGAGTCGTTTAAGGCCTTTGGATTGCCACTAAATCAATTGAAAACGGCATACCTGAAATACATTCAGGCAAAAGCACGAGACTATGATGTGAAACTGATATAAGACACTGAATAGTCAAGCATGATTGGTGGAGATACTATGTCTTTGGATAAAGAGAAGATGCTCGAAGAATTCGATGAGTTGAGGAACACGGTCGTCAGACTGTTGGAAGAGCACGATAGGCTGTCTGGCGAAATTGACAGATACACAAGTGAGGCAGAAGAACTCCGCGCTGCCAAAAGGGAAGCTGAGGAGAAGACATGGGCAGCAGAGGAGAGGGCTAACAAGGTGGAGTCTGAACTTGAGTCAGCAAAAGAGGCCCTCAGCAGTTCAACCGAAGAATTAGAGGCGCTGAGGTCGGACACAACGAAGGATTCTGAGATTGATGAGCTACGAAAAGAGCGGGATGAACTCAGGGCCGAGATGGATGAAATCAATGCGAAACTGGAAAGAGTATCTGAACTCTACCGCGAGACTTCAGCAGAAAAAGAGAAACTCCAAGAGAAAGTAGATGTGAGTGATCTCCTAGCAATTTACATTATTCTTATTGAGAACATATTTGGAGGCAAGCCTCACGCGAGGGTGCTATATACATTGCATAACACCAAGTCAGCTATTACAAGGAAGAATATTGAAGCTAGCACTGGAATTATGGCTACTGCGGTCATGAAGGCGATCCATGATCTAAGGAATGCTGATTTAGTGTCCTACGATGATGAAACACAAGAGGTCAAGCTGATAAAGGAGATAATGTAGGTCAGGAGAAGCATCTAGGAAATGACCTTGAGAGTGTAGACCCTTGGGAAGAATAAAGTATGCACCAGAATTGAAGAAGTATGTGAGGAGGTATAATCTGGGAGAAAAACTTAGCTCAATCTTTTATCTGCTCAACAAGGATGCTCAGGAAGTTGTAGACTGGTCGTACAAAGAGGCGAAAAGAAAGCGGGATGGGATGAAATCACCTCAGGGCATGGAACTTGGGAAGGCCATGTTTCATCTTCTTGGCAGAACTGCAGCTATTCGCCTCGTACAACAGAATCATGCTCGAGGAAAGCAGACCACAAAGAATGAAGTTCGGCTTAAGACTGGTCAGAAGATGGAGATGCCGGTCCTCTATCAAAAAGCCGGTCTTCGCCATCCCCAGGAAGCGCGCAATCTCCGCCACAATCTGTTTCACGAAGCTTTTCAGGCTTATATCACCCATCTCTTTCCTAATGTGGAAACAAGTGTCCCATTGACTGGAGAGGGCTTAACTCCAGATCTCATGGTGAAACACAAAGACCCAGATTGGACAATCTCAGTTGAGTACAAGGGCTATCGTTCCATTACACTTCTCAGTGAGTCAGAGATACTAAAGGGAATGCGCTATCAAGCGGCTTATGGTACTGCGTGGCTTGTGACCTCGACAACCAAAGATGTAAGCCATCTCTATGGAAGCACGATAACATCAGATGAAGTCATTGAAAGGGGATTGGCAAGGCTCCGCAATATAGCCAAGAGGAGAGTCTATACGTCTGAGCAAAAGGAGAACAAGGGAATAGCAAGAAAAGGGATCTCTCATTTGCAGAAGCACGTTGGTGATGGCTTGCGTTGCAAAGTTGTTACCGCGGATGACCTCTTGGAGTCCTGCAAGGCAGGCAAGCCCCTGAGGGGATTAGCCGTGACGACAGGTCTAGAGTTCGTCGATATGCTTCGCGGTGTAGGAATGGAGAAGCATGCAGACAATGTTCTAAGAATCATGAAGACTCCCGCTCGTTTGATATACAGTGACACAGTGACATCAGTCAGACTCATAGGATAGGCAAAAACTGTGTTGTAGGACATATGCTCCCAAGCTTTATTTGCTGCCAGCCTCCCAACAGATAGTAGTGCTGTTTGAGAGATGGCCAATTCATTTCGAGGGATGGAAGTTGGCAAAGCCTGTCGCGGAAGATATGCCTAGCATACTCAAAGAGGTTCTGAAGAGACTCTCCAATAATTCGCCGATTCTTGGTGCCGCCATACTTTCTGTGGAAGGATTGCCACTCGTGAGCCACTTTCATGGCAGAACCGAAGAGGTCGCTGTAGCTGCAATGGTAGCAGGCATTCACTCTGCGGGAGAACAAACAGTTCGAGAATTACGTCAAGGCAATCTCAAATCTATAATAATTCAGGGAAGCCGAGGCTCTACACTCGTTGTTACAATGCCATCAGAGTACCTCCTTGCTGTAACTGCACCAGAAAATGCAAGGTTGGGTTTAATCTTCAACGATGCAAAGCTTGCGGCGAGAGAGGCAACCAAAATTCTACGAGACCTATCCTAAGTGATTGAGCAATGCAACTCGAGTATCCAGCCAAACTCCATCCTTGTTGGTCTGATTGCAGACATAGCATCTGGGAGCGAATTCATCTACCGGTGGCAAGAGTGTGCAATGTGAAATGTGCATTCTGTGATGGAAAGGGTGCTTCTGCTTGTCACACTCATGTGCCTGGTGCTTCTCGAATATTGATGAATTCTGAAGATGCTGTGAATAGAGCTATTGAAGAAATTAAAAAAAGGCCCAATCTTAGAATCGTGGCGGTATCAGGCCCTGGAGAGCCATTGGCAAATAATGCAACGCTCCACACTCTTCAGCAAATCAAAACGGTCTTCCCGGGAATCCATTTCTGCTTGAGCACAAATGGAATATTACTTGCGTCGCAGATACCAAACCTTCTGCGAATCAATGTTGAAACCGTGTCAATATCCATAAGCACAGTCAATCCTCAATCCGCCGCGAGAATCTACGAATGGGCTATAATTGATGGAAGAGTTATGCGGGGAGAGAAGATGGGGAAACGCATTATTGAGAAACAACTGGAAGGGATTCGCAGAGCCAGTGGCGTTGGTATTCGTGTAAAAGTAAATACCATTCTTATTCCATCCATAAACGGAGGCGATATTGGCTCCTTGGCTAGAAATATCTCGAAAGCTGGAGCTACTCTTCATAACATAGTGCCACTGGTTCCAAACGACAGAATGATACGGATGAAAGCACCTTCTGGGCGCGAATTGGCAACGGCAAGAAAGACCGCTTCAGATTATATTAAGCAGTTTCATCATTGCAAGCAGTGTAGAAGCGACGTTGTTGGAATCCCTGGTGATGATACCCCGCTTTGAAACACATTAGGCCGGTGTAAGGCAACCATATTCTACAAGCTTGTGGATCAAAAACCAAAGCGCATTGCGATCGTAGCGGTCATTTTGTAATGATTCGAAAACCTCGGTAATTGATTTCACACCATCAAAACTAGAAATCAATCCATCTACTGCATTAGCTTCGTATTGGATTCGAAGCTTATCGATATCTATGTCTTGACAATCATTACGTACAAGAACATCATTCTCTGTGAGCCTTCGTTTGAAGCCTATCCATTTGTACTTGGCAAGAGCAGAGATAGCTGCAAGGACCTCATCTTCTGGCAAGCCAATTAAATCGAGTATCTCAGCAACTGTGCGTTTTCCGTTTATGAAAGCCTCAACCTGCTCTAGCTTCTTGTCAACATCACCAACACGAAAACCTATCCGAGACCCACCCGACCGACGTATAGGCACCAGATCAAGGTCAATCTCCATGTATGGAAACTCCTTGATAATATTCAGAGCAAAATCCCTGAATATTCTGACATCACCCTCAAAATCCTTCAATTTCCTACCATGGGTTGCCTCGACATCTTGTAGAATCTTATTGAGCTTCTCACGATATGGGGCTTCATCAGGAACTGGGTCAACTACAAGAAGAACTAAAACGGTTTCTCCAACCTCAATTAGAATATCGTATGCAGCTTTTCTTATTGTTCGAATTGGAGTCTTGGCAAAGATAATCACCGCAGTGACAAAGCCTGCGATAAGGTCCGGATCAACGGTCATCTCTGCGTAAGGAACATTGAGTACTGACTCTCCACCTTCCATTCGGATAAGAGAGATGTATCTGACCTTTGTGGTATCAATGGACAAACCAGGTCATGCCTCCTATCCAGTATTCATTCGTAGAGTCGTTTTGGAGCGGCGATGCTGCATTAATAGCCTTTGCTAGTGAGTGAGCCAGGCTGCTATTTTGCCATTTCCAAATCATGGTAACCTAGCACCCCCGCATCTATCAGGTTCTTTGCCACTGTTTTGACTGCTTCCATATTATATGGTAATGATTCACAGATTTCGAGAAGAGTTTTAGTACCATCACAGAGTTCCACAAGAGCTGTCAGCTGATCCCCATATACTCCTCGCAATAAAAGTGGAGGCTCCATCACCTTTACTAGTATACTCTTCTCCTCTAAACGCCTGCTCAAGGTAATCCATTTGTACCGATCAAGCATTGAGAAAAGCGCTAATGCTTCAGCCTCAGGTATCTCAGACTGATCAATTATCTCACCAATTGACCGTTTGCCATTGATGTAGCCTGAGATTAGCTGCAATTTCGCATCAGTCTCCCCTACACTCCAAGGTATGGTTGCTTGAAGATCAGGAGTTGCCTCGGACTTTGTGACCATTCGAGGAACCAATTCCCAATCGAGCTTTCGATATGGAAAAATCCCGAGAATATTGAGAGCATACTCTCTGAAGGGCCGAATGTCGCCCTTCCAGTTTTGTAGATGTATTTCGTATTCTGATTCGAACTGCTCAATGAGTTTGATCAGCGCCTGTCGGTACTCTGTATCATCCTCCACCTTGTCAATGATGAGTAGCCCAACCACATAGTTTCCTTCTTCGATGACAACAACATAGCCCTCCTTTGTGAATGTCTTCAACTGCCGGTTCTCGAAAATGATGATAGCTAGAACAAAACTCGCGACCAAATCCGGGTCCACAGACATCTCACGATAGGGAATGCCTATTATTGGCTCACCCCCCTCTCTTCTCACCAAGGAGAGGTAGCGGACCTTTGCACCATGGTCTTCTGGCTCACTCATCGTAAGTACTGACAGGACAATAGACCAGATATAACTTATCTGAACATCATAAGAAATCAAGAAGGCCCGTTTGAGCAGTCATTTGCACTTCAGAAGTATCGTCTATGGAGTAGCCAATTAGCTCCGACATGTTTGCTAAGGTGAAAGCTGAAGCAAATCGGGTCACAAGCAGTGAGCCTTTCATGCCTACAACTTTTCCAACCAGCTGAAGGCCTTCAATCGGAGTTCTTCCAGACCTCCACCTCTGAGGTTCTGCGTTCAACGAATCGATATGATAGTATTTCGATAGGTCCCGAAGTGTTATTTCTGATTCTATCTCTTTCTCGTTGACAGTATCAAGAAAACCTTGTGCGATTTCTTGAGCCATCTCCAGACTAATAGGCTTCAAAAGATGCAAAGCCTTGCGTTCAGCTCTAACCTGCTTTGCAACTTCAGATCTAGAACCCAGTTTCTGCTCAATTTGCCGTGCTTTCAGACCTCCTTCAATGATTCCAATCACTCCACCGAAGTCTGCACCCTGTTCAACCCATCTAGTTTCTACCCTAGATCTTGAAGAAACACCAATCTTCAGAGTGCCATCATTGAAGACAGCCAGATAGACGGCATATTCAGCGGAAAAGCATCTCTCCTCTCGCTCGTCACTTGCGTTGCAGTAGCTGCCGTCACAACGAATACAAGGATCCATTTCGTCCATTGCAGAACACGGACCACATCGACGCATACCTCTGCGAACCAGACTGTTCTCAGGACATCTCACCGATATGCCTTGTGAATCTGCGTGGCCAATACAACGTTTGGGACCTAGGATGGTCCACGCCACTTCGTACTCTGATGGAAGGGATAGAAAATGTGGTGTGTCTGCATCATCTGACCAAACCCTGAGTCCAGGCTCGAAGGTATTCCGACCTGTAGAACGCCAGAGGACATTCATCACCTGCATAGCGAAGGCTCCTAGAAAAAGGTCAGGCGTGGAGTGCCCTCGCCCATCCATTGCACTCCCTGAATATTCAGATCTGCATTGCAATTTGGGCAGTTACCTTGTTTGTTCAGAT
>JBHLLF010000037.1:0-25617 GCA_048885865.1 Candidatus Hermodarchaeota archaeon | reverse complement strand
GACCTGTAACTGAAATGGTGATAGTTTCCAGACTGGAATTCCACAACCCTGATTTGATAAGTACGTCGTTCAGATAAATCTCAAATGATGATGGGTATGAGTCTGCAGGATTCCAGACAATGCTACCACCTGCATCGCCCTCATTGTAGTTGATATCTAGAGGAGTGTTTATTGTCGGAGGAGTGCCATCACTTACATAGACCATCACAGTGTCACTTCCTCTATTCCCTCCGATATCAAAGACCACCAACGTGAAGTTGTAGCTTCCTCTTGGCAGATTATCAACAATGATGGTCAATGTCTCCGAAGTTGAATTCCAAACTCCGGATTGGAGTAGCACCTCGTCCTTGTATATTAGATAGTTGATTGGATTCGTGTCGGTGGGATCCCAAGTAATGCTGCTACCGAGATTTCCTTCATCATAATAGACGTCTCCAGGGTTATCCACATTGGGCGGAGTGCCATCATAAACGATGACCCATAGCATATCAGTCGCAGTATTTGCGTCTTGGTCAGTTACGACTATAGTGAAATTATGTCGACCTAAGGCAAGTCCATCAATCAGCACTTGAATTAGCTCTGCGCTTGAATTCCAGGCACCAGACTTGTAGAGTGTTCCGTTCCTGTAGACAACATAGCTCTGGGGGTTAAGGTCGAGGGGGTTCCAAATCAGATAATTGTCTATTGACTCCTCCACGACATCTGTGTCCTGCAAATCATTGATGGTGGGGACATCGGCGCTAAAGATGGTCACCCACACCTCATCAGATACAGTATTTCCTCCAATGTCAGCTACGACCAGGGTGAAGTTATGGAGTCCAATTACCAGACCATCAAGGAATACCACAATAGTTTCCCCAGTCGAGTTCCAGATTCCTGACATTATCGGGGTCTCATTATTGTAGACAACATAGCTGACTGGATGAAGGTCTGATGGAGTCCATGTGATATTGTGGCCTCCTTCTCCTTCAGGGTAGAACGCATCAGCTGGCTCATCGATTGAGGGAAGCGTTCCATCCACCACTACCACATCAAGCATATCAACTGCGGTGAATCCAGCTGAATCGTAAACGACTATTGTCAGATTATAAACGCCAAGGCTTAAACCATCAATGGAAACTGTGATGGATTCCGAGCTTGAGTTCCATAATCCGGACTTGAAGAGAACTTCTTCCAGGTAAATTTCATAATGCGAAGGATGCAGATCAAAGGGATTCCACGTGACATTATTCCCGGGTGTGCCTTCGGATATCTGAGCATCGCTTGGCTGGTCAATGGTAGGTGCAGTGCCATCATACACCTCTACCCACACCGTGTCGTTTGCGGTGTTTAATCCAATATCGGCGACTAGTATTGTGAAATTATATAGCCCTAAACCCAAGCCGCTTACTGAAATCGAGATTGTTTCGGAGGTGTCATTCCACGTCCCTGATTTGACTTGAACGCTATTTCTGTAGATGATATAGTTCAGAGGATAGCTGTCTGTTGGATCCCAGGTGACTGACTGAAGAGGAGTGCCTTCAGCGTATGTCACATTCGGGGGACTATCAATATTCGGCGGAGTGCCATCGCCTACTGTAACCCGGACCACATCACTTGCTGGGTTCCCTCCTATATCGAAAACCTCCAGCATATAATCATATACCCCCAGTGAAAGCCCTTCTACTGAAACCGCGATTGTTTCCACACTTGAGTTCCAAGTTCCAGATTTGATTGGAACTCCATCTCTATAAATGGTGTAATTCAAGGGATGAAGGTCTGTTGGATCCCAAGTTATGCCAATGCCAGTTTCTCCTTCGTTAAAGCTGACATCCGTTGGACTATCGATTGTTGGTGGAGTGCCATCGGAAACAATCACCCAAACCGTGTCCGTGACCGAATTCGAGCCAACATCAGTGACTTCAATTGTATAATTAAACTCCCCAAGACTCTCTCCTTCAACCAATATTGAAATCGTTTCAGCTGAGCTATTCCAATTGCCTGATTTGATTGGTGTGCCCTCCCTATAAATCACGTAGCTAGAGGGATGGAGATCAGTTGGGTCCCAGACGATTGTGCTTCCGCTTGCCCCTTCATCATATGTGACATTAGCGGGGCTGTCGACCAATGGAACGGTGCCATCATAGACTGTCACTCCAACCTCATCTGAGGCATTATTGTTTGCTGCATCAAACACGGTAATAGTAAGAGTGTGAGTACCAAGATTCAGGGACCCAAGCGTTGCAGTGATTGGAGAGCCATCCCATGAACCACTCTGGAATGTGGCGCCATTATCCAGAATCTCATAACTGCTGGGATTCGCATCATTGGGGGTCCAAGTTACACTTGCACTGCCATTCCCTTCAGCAATTATCTGGTCAGCTGGACTGTCAATCGTTGGGGGTGTTGAGTCAGACGAGGTTACCGACACTGTGACATCAAGACTCGCAGAATGCCCTCCTTTGGCTGCTGCCCAGATTCTCAATGTCCAGGTTCCTACTGCTATTGGGGTGAACGCAAACGTAACAGTCATCTGGCCAATATTCGAATTTGTGTCCCCCGGGTCGTTGTCAAGAATTGACTGATCTGTGAACGAAAACTGATTGTTATCCGCCCATCCGCTCAAAACAGCAGTTGCTGTGTCACCAGCTTTTGTAGCAGCGCTTGATGATGATACCACAAGCGAGAATTGTGAGCCTAAATCTGCGTCTACTGTACCTGTCGCATTTGATGAAATAGTCACATCGGAGGGACTAGTAGTGTGGCAGGTTCCGCATTCAGCTGTATAGTCAGGCTTTCCTAATGCCGTATAGGCGCCAACTAGGCCAATTGCCAAAAAGCAGAAAGCAATGATTATTGTTATTTTCTTAATGGACTTCAATGGTATGCCACCTGGGGGTCTTCTTTATCGAAGCTTCTAGGCACACTGCCCGTCCAATGATTCATTTATATTACAATTGGTAATCTATATCCGCCTTTTTGTTTCTTTTATTATTTTAGTGAAATTACCGAATTCATGATACTGTGAGCTAGATAATTGGCAACTCGATAAAGCATGGAATTGATAACTAGTCCTTCTCGCTAGGTTTTTATGGAGCATGATTCCACGACCGTGACCTGAGAGCAGCTTCGTCTCTTGGAGAGAGTCCACATGACACTGAAGCCAAAGCTAGTGACGGAACTCGCTGAGGTCTATGAAGACCGCGTGATCACAGAGAAGCATGAGCTCGTAATCCATGGCATGGATGTTGGTTCTTTGCCCAAACAAGTGGGCTGGTTAATGAACGTCAAGCCTGACGCGATTGTTCAGCCTCAAACCCCTGAAGAGATTAAATTCCTTTACAAGTTCGCAAACAAGTACAAGGTCCCTCTTGTACCAAGGGGGGCGGGCACTTCAGGATATGGTGGTGCTATTCCTCGTAAGGGCGGCATCATAGTTGACATGCGTGTTATGGACAAGGTTGTTGAAATTGATGAAGAAAACATGACCGTCACCGTTGAACCAGGACTCTCATGGGCGAACCTGCAATTCGAGTTGAACCGAAAGAACTTCGATTTGCGTTGTTATCCCTCTTCTGGACTCTCAGCAACCATTGGTGGATGGGTTGCACAGGGCGGCGATGGAATTGGCTCTCTCAAGTACGGAAACATTAACAAGAATGTCGTAGCTTTTGAGGTGGTCTTACCGACTGGCAAGATTGTCAAAAGTAAGGACTGTGACCTATTCTGCGACACCGAAGGAATCCTCGGAATAATTACAAAGGTCACCCTGAAGATCAAGCCTCTCACACCGATCAAGGTAATCGTGTCAAGTTTCCCTGAGAATTATCTGATGGTCCATGCCATTGAGAAGATACTCGAAGATGGCCCTCTTCCATTCACGATTAAGTTTGAAGAGTCCAAATACACTGACTTGAAGAAGAAGATTTGGGACAGTGAAGAGAAGTTCCCATTCCCTGTTCATCACGGCAGCATTATGGTTGCATACGATGGAGATGAGGAGGAGATTGCAGAAGGCTTGAGAGTTGTTGAAGAAGTCACGGAGATGTACAAGGGAACTGTCTACGATGAGCATGTCGCTGCTCACGAATGGCATGACCGCTTCTATCCAATGCGAGTCAAGAAGGCTGGTCCCACCCTCGTCGTTGGCCAAGCATTTGCTCCCCTTGAGAACCTCACAGCAATACTGGATGATTGGCAATTTGAGCAAGGATCTGCGCAAGCTGGCATTGACGGCTATGTCAACTCACCAAATGCCGTCACTATGATGGGTTATTTCCTCGAAGATGAGCGCCGCAGGTTCTTCATGTTATCATGGGCTCAGAGCTTTGTCGTCTTCAAGATTGCACAGAGACACGGCGGTCACGCACACTCCACGGGAATCTGGTTTGCAAACCAAGCTAGTCAGTACTTTGGAAAACAGCGATTGGCAAAGATTCGTGCAGCAAAGCTCAAGTACGACAAGAAGGAGATATCAAACCCTGGGAAGGTGTTTGCCTATTGGCTACCACTTATTCTCAAGTTTGGTAAGTACTTCCTCTGGATATTCTATGACCTATTCAGGAATGGGTTTGGCAGGATTGCTCCAATACTTCTGAAGTGGCTCCAGAACCTGCCGCCGCTCAAGTGGATGCTGCGATGGGGCCGAGCGCATAGTCCATGGCCAGTGCAATACGGATTAGGATGTTGCATGGTGGATGGTGCAGCTGGAATTGCGTCAAGATGGGACTTTGAACGATTCGGGATGCTCCCACTATTTGGCCCGCGTCAGTGTGATGTGCTATGGATATCTGGGTCTCTAACAAAGAAGATGGCTCCACGACTTCGAAGAGTCTACGAGATGATGCCAGACCCCAAGTTCGTGATTGCCTTCGGACAGTGTGCAGCCAGTGGGGGCGTTTTTTGGGACGGATATTCGCTGCAGGTTCCACCTGAGTCCGTAGTCCCTGTCGACGTCTATTTGCCCGGCTGTCCCCCTAAGCCATCTGACTTCGTCAGGGCTCATTTGATACTTCAGAACAAGATTCGTGCAGGTACTACACACTGGCAGCTGAAGTATGAGAACCAGGACGCAATGGGGATGATTCAATGAAATTGCGTGAAGACAGTGACCAGTACTGCATGCTACTGATTGGCACAATTATTCTAAGTGCGTATGTCTTCGACCTCCTGCTAGCTTCTATTGCCGATACCGCAATGGCGCTGCACTTCCCATTCATGGCTGGCGGTCCGCTGGTAATGGTGTTCTTTCTCGTAGGATACTTCAGACCGAAGCGAGGCAGGATAAAGGTCAACATGCTCTCGATGGCAATTGTCATTGGAGTTCTCTACACAATCTATGCCTTGGTCTACTTTGGCAGTGACATCATCTATGCATCCTGGGGAATGGGCGGCGCAATCCTTCTGGCTGGTGGCTTCTCAATGCTGGATCCAATGGAGGTAAGTGTGACTCCAGGAATTATGGAAGTCAGCGACTACAAATACAAGCCGGTACCTGAGCCTGAGCCTAAGCCTGAGTCAGTGGGAGAGGAAGCCAGTGAGGGTGAAGCCGAGTCAGAAGCGGCACCTGAACTAGAATCTAGTGACGCAGCTGAAGAATCAACTGAATCACCCGAGGAAGCTCCTACTGAATAGATGGTCACCTAAGGATCTTCAATTCTCATATGCCGAGTTATTCTTAGTTATGTCTAGTTCGTTCTAAAATGGGAAGGCTTGCGATGAGAGCATAGGCTCTCATTCACGAAGCCAAGCAAACGCAGCAAAGGCTAGCAGCAGACCGAAGGCAACCCATGCAAAGAGGAGAATACCTGCTAGGTCCGTGTACTGAGTTATATCCAAATAGGCATGTACGCCACCGAAGATACCGGAGGCCATCGTGGCACCTATTCGTCCACTGCGTGTTGCTGCATATGCAATACTAAGAGTCGCTACTACGAAGAACAGCCCACTCAAGAAGATGAAGTATTGGAAGTTGAGATCTATTGGTGCCACAGTCAAGATGATCCAGAAGTATGCTCCAATGAATCCCATTCCGATTAGAAGCGCGAGGTAGTAGAAGAATGTACCCTCTTCTTTGTATGACAATTGTATCACCTGTATCTTGTCGGTAAACTGTTTCCATCTGGAATATGTGCTCTATTTAAGCCCTTTGAGGGAAACTGGTCGAAGCCTTTTTATCATGCTACTTTGTACGCCGACCTTCGCAGCACAAGGTAGTCCACACCATAAGGCAACCAGCCTTGATGGTTTTGGAAATAATCTTGGCTGTCGTGTACACGATTGGACCTGGAATACGTCACCTAACAAAGGTTGGAGCTTGACTGCTATGGACAAAGGATTCCGGAAGAATGTGTTTGGAATGGTTCCATCCATTCTAGGTGGCTCGAAGGTTTTTCATTCTAGAACGGACCTAGGAGGGTCTTGAAGATTGCAGACAGATAGGCTGTTTCTCCAATTCATCCCAGTCTTAGTGTGGGCCATTCTTGTAATTGTCCTGATTGTGATCATGCTATTGGCATCATGGGTTCTGCGGCCCCATATACTTCAAAACTCTGAGAAGACATCTACATATGAATGCGGAGAGGAGCCAATAGGACCAGCACGGATGTCATTTCCCTACAGTTACATCATCTATACAATTCTCTTTGTCATCATAGACGTGATGGGCGCATTTCTCTGGTTGCTTACTGTATCTCCGCTACGGTTGAACCCAGTAGTCGCTTGGCAGACTTTCATCTTTGTTGTGATTATCATGGGTGCAATTGGATACGCGATGAGGTATCTGCCTCAAACCTCACTTGATGGTAAGGAAACTCTCGAGGCATATCGAGCTGCAAAAGCCAGACATCTCGAAGAGCCACACACAGCAGGGAGGGAACATCACTAATGCAAGGATTTGAGTCTGCATTCGAGTCGGTTGAGTTTCTGTTGATCGCAGGAATTGTAATTGTTCTAGCTTACCTCGCTCTGGAGCACAGAGAGATTGTCTATGCTGCATTCTTCTTTGGGTTCATGGCGTCATTTGTAGCTGGATTCTTCCTTTTGTTGGAAGCACCTTTTGTTGCTGGTATGCAGATTGCGGTGTATACTGGAGGCATAAGTGCGTTGATCATATTCGGTGTTCTCCTGCTGCCAAGAGCACAAGATTCCACACTCGAGTCAATTGAGTCGCCCCGTGCAAAGAAGGTTGGTATACTTGTATCTGGCTCCATAGTGTTTCTCTCTGCAATTCTAGCCCTGACCTTCCCATGGAGTGACACAATTCCAGAAGGCACAATAGACGCTTCAAACAACGTGGCTCTTCTCGCTGAGTGGCTGTGGGGTGATCACGGAATCTATGTTCAACTCATTGCACTCATCATTGTGACATCTCTCGTGGGTGTCATCGCGCTCATGAAGATGGATAAGGCAGAACTGATGAAGGGTATAGTTGCCGAGTTTGGCATCGAAGCAGCACCAGAACCTGAAGAACCTGAGCCTGAGCCAGAAGAGCTTCCGGAGCCTGAAGAGACCCCAGAAGAAACTCCTGAGGCGGAAGTCAGTGAGGAGGTGACTGACTAATGGTCCCGCTTTCTTGGTACCTTGCTGTTGCATTCATCCTGATTGGCCTCGGAGCCTATGGAATGATGGTGAAAAGGAACCTCATTAGAATCCTAATTGGGGCGGAGATTATGGGGAACGGAGTCAGCATCGCTATAGCTGCTTTTGCAGTCTACAGCCCTACCTTCACGCTGACAGGACAGGCTCTCATCATTCTCATGATATCAGTTGCCGCAGCTCACACTGCTTTAGCCTTAGTTTTGATGCTTGCTTACAATAGGCGGCATGGAACAGTGGACCTAGGAAGACCAATCTCACAGGAGGATAAGATCGATGTCTGAAGGTGCTCCTATGTCTGGTGCCACATTTGGTAGGCAGATTGTCAACAAGTTTCCTGGTGTTGAATGTACTCCAAAGGAAGATGGTATCCTTGAGTGCATAGTACCAGCGGACAAGATCAGAGATGTTGTTGGGATGATTGACGAGCAGATTGATGATGCATTTCCAGAGAGCGTTTTTGGAGTTGACCTTCAAGAAGACAAGTATGAGGTCATCTACATATTCTGGTCGCGAGCCAATAGAACTCAATATCACCTCCGAGTTTCACTTGAGGGTACCAATCCCGAGGTGGATACAATTTGTGATATTTTCCCAGGCATGGAGTGGCATGAGAGAGAAACCTGGGAGATGTTTGGAATCACTTTCAAAGGACATCCTGATCTCCGGCTTTTGCTGCTTCCTGAAGAGCTCGAAGGGAAATATCCTCTGAGGAAGAGCTTTGTGACAGATAGGGCCCGGCTCGAGGAGGCCGACAGAACGCCTTCAAAGACACCAGAAGGAGGTGCGACTGAATGAGCCCTGACATTCTAGACGAAACAACCGAGGTCTGGTTCGGACCTCAGCACGTATCTGCGCACGGATGGGCCGCCAAACTTACTCTCGTTGGAGACTTTGTAGTAGAATGCGACCCTAACGCCGGATATTTCCACCGATCAGCTGAGAAGTGCTTGGAGTACAGGAACTTCAGGCAAGGGTCTCTTATCATGGAACGGCTCTGCATGCTTGAGGCATTTCTGGCCGAGTATCCTTACATCATGGCGGTTGAGAAGATTGCGGAACTAGAAGTACCTGAACGAGCGAAAGTTATGCGAACCATCATGATGGAGGCCAGCCGAATACATTCGTTGCAGTTCTGGTGGGGTCAGTTCTCAGCTGAGCTTGGGTTATTCGCTATGTTGCTGTGGCCATGGGTTGACCGTGAGTTCTTCCTCGATACTTTCGAGGAGCTCAGCGGGTCCCGACATGCCGTTTCCTATAGCACACCCGGTGGTGTGAAATACGACTTCACAGACAAGGTGCTCAAGAAGCTTGACATTGCTTTAGAGCGGTTTGAAGATCGGATGCCTGTGATGCGGGATATGCTTATGGGCAGTCCTACTTTCCGAGCAAGGACAGAGGGCATTGGTCAATACACTCTGAAGCAAGGTCTGAAGTTTGGTCTTAGCGGTCCGCCAATCAAGGCATGTGGTCTGCCGATGGACCTCCGCAAAGATTCCCCTGACCCGAATCTTGCCTATGATATGATCGATTGGGAAGTTCCAATTACTGAGAGCGAGGACCACCCCGGAGAGAGTGATGCCTACGACAGAATGGTCCAGCGATTCAAGGAGATGGAAACCTCAGCAGAGATAATCCGGAAATTACTACCATTAGTTCCCGAGGGCCCCATCATTGATCCCAAGGCACGTGCCAAGGCCAACAGACTTCCGGAAGGTGAGGCCTACGGTCGTGTTGAAGGGACAAGAGGAATTTCAACCCTCTGGCTTAAGACTACTGAGAAGGCGCAGACTCCTTACAGGGCCAAGATACGTGGCCCCTGTTTCAACTCTTACTATTCACTGAAGCATCTGGTTCCGGGTGCGAAGTTTGCAGACTTCATTGTCGTTTTCGGATCGCTTGATCCGTATCCAGGGTGGTGGGATCGCTGATGGGAGGTGTCACGTTGCAGATAGATTTCTTTGCATGGCTTCAAGGAATCCCTCAATGGCTATATGGAGTCATTCAGTGGTTGTTCGGCATAGTCAGTGGAATCTTCTACTGGATATGGGGCATCTTCACATGGATTTGGGCAGCTCTATTCGATGTAGCCAACTTCTTCTTCCTAATTCGAGCAGTGCTATTCCCAGGTCTTGTCTTCATTCTCATGACAATCATCTTTGCTGTTTGGTTTACTCGCAAGCTCTGGGGCAGAATTCAAGACAGGCGTGGTCCATTTCACTTGGGCAAATACGGAGGACTTCAACTCTTCGCTGATGCGATTAAGCTCGTAGGAAAGGAAACAATAATCCCTGACAAGGCGAAACGCTGGATGTATAGGTTCCTTCCATCACTATTGTTGTTGGTTGTCCTAATCCCATTTGCTTTCATCCCATGGGATCCAATTTGGTACATTGCTGACTTATCGGTCGGCCTAGTGCTAGTCTTCGCATTTCTAACTGCAGTGCCTATAGTAGCATTGCTATCTGGTTGGATAAGTGGGTCCAAGTATACACTCATCGGTGGCTTCAGAGCAGCCAACAATCAATTTGCGAGTGAGATTCCACTCATCATCTCAACCGTAGGACCTGCAATGCTAGCTGGCTCTCTCAGTGTAATGGGAATCACACAAGCACAATCAAATATCTGGTTCATTTTCCTGTTGCCAATCAATGTTGCCACATTCCTAGTGGCAGCTATCGCATCCGTTGGTACATTCCCATTCGATGCTCCAGTTGCTGACTCGGAGGTCATCTTTGGTTGGAGGACTGAATTCAGTGGTATCTATTTCACTCTCACCTATTTCGCGGAGTTTGCCGAGCAGGCGCTCTATTCAGCGCTGATAGTTGCGTTGTTCCTTGGAGGATTCCATGGACCAGCCTTCTTGCCAGGAAGTGTGATCTTCATCATCAAGTTCCTGATAGTGTTCTTCTTCTTCGTCGTTGTGACTTCATCATTCCATCGGCTAAGACAAGACCAGATTGTCTACTTCTGTTGGAAGTACCTGCTACCATTGTCAATACTGAACGTTATGCTTGTGATGTTGGGAGTAGCCAACATCCCCTTGCTACAAGCAATTCTTGGAATAGGAGGGTAAAGTAAGATGGGATTCTTCAGAAATCTAGGTGACATATTCCAGATATTGAGACACATATTCCGTCAAGTGATGTCCCGTCCATTCACATACTTCTATCCCTTCGAGGACAGGGAATATCCCGAGAGGACTCGTGGAAGGCATATCCATGTACGTGAGAAATGCACTGCATGTATGCAATGTGTACGTGCGTGTCCTGTTGTCGCTATTAGCATCGATAAGAGTGACAAGCATTTCGAGAAAGACGCCGCCCTCTATTTTGATTACACACGGTGTATATTCTGTGGCCTATGCGTTCAAGCTTGCAGGTTTGACGCACTGTTTCACACTCAGGTTGTAGATATTAGCGAAGGAGAGAGGGAGGACTTACTCTACGGTCCTGACAAGATAGAAACTCTCGATCGAGACCCACTTGAGTGGCGTGGAAGGAGGTTCCGTTGATGCAGCTGTCGTTCGAGTTTCCATTCATGACCTTGTCCTTGCTTGTCCTCTTTATAGGAGGTCTCTTGATCTACCTACTCCGCGGACGACTCGAAAAGACATCAGGGAAGATGGCAGTTGGATTCTCAGCAGTGGGCGCATTGCTAATGGTACCTCCATTCTACCGGGTCCTGGTGGAAGGTGGTAGAGCTGCTGAGAAAGTCACCTGGTCAGTTGTACTTGGGGAGTTTGGTCTCTACCTTGATGAGATTGCCTTCCCAATCACGTTTGCCGTCGTAGTATTAGGGTTTCTTTCGGTGATTTATGCCGTAGGTTACACAGAACATACTGAGAACAAGCCCACATTCTTTGCAAACACGTTATTCTTCATCATGGGAATGCAAGGTGTAACGCTGGCAACAAATTTGCTGGAATTCTTCATCTTTTGGGAGATCATGCTTGTCCCATCTTACTTCCTGATTCTGTTTTGGGGCTTGCCTGAAACCCGAAAACGGACCGCCATTAAGTTCTGGCTCTACACTCAAGCTGGCGCAGTCTGTATATTGATTGCCTTGGGTCTATTGTACTTCTTTACGGGTACGTTTGAGCTATACTCTATTCTAGCAATGGCTCCAGCCATCTGGTCAGACCTACGACTGTTGCAGATCATATTCATCCTGTTCGCTGCCGGCTTCCTAGTCAAGATGGCAGCTTTCCCATTGCATTGGTGGCTGCCTCCAGTTCACGCAGAAGCACCGACTCCTATCTCTGTTCTACTATCTGGAGCAATGATTGAGACCGGCGCATATGCTCTCGTCCGTTTCGGAATCATAACGCTTGGACCCGCAGCCGCCTCGCTCTCATTCTGGATTGGACTGCTTGGTGTTGCCACAATGTTCTATGGAGGAGCTATGGCGCTTGTCCAGAAAGACATCAAGAGACTGCTGGCTTACTCATCAGTGTCGCAGATGGGATATGTCCTCTTTGCCCTGGGCATGATTACCACTTTTGGTGTGGCTGGCGGTCTGTTTCATCTCATCAATCATGCCTTCAGCAAGGGACTCTTGTTTATGACCGCTGGAGCGGTGATTCACCAGACTCATCTGAGGGATGTTGACAAGATGGGCGGTCTCTCAAACAAAATGCCCATCACTGCATTCGCTGCAGCTATCGGTGCAATGAGCATTGCAGGGAGTCCTCCCCTTTCTGGATTCGCCAGTGAATGGATGATGTTTCTAGGGGGCTTTGAAGCAGTTCTGATGGGATCAGGAGGGCTCGCACGACCCGAGTTCTTTGTCCTGTCCATTTTGGCTGTTTCAAGCTCAATAGTGAGTGCCGGGTATATGCTCCGTTATCTTTGGAAGGTTTTCCTTGGACCTCATCCAACTGAACTGGAGGATGTCAAGGAGAGCTCTGATTGGATGACTGCCCCGATGATTATCCTTGGATTTCTCATTGTGTTGTTTGGAATATTCCCAGGGTTGGCACTAGATGTCATCATACCTGGTGTAGAAGGAATAGCTACCTTGCTTCCATGAGGTGATTGAAAATGTTGCTTGGACTACCCTATTGGCTTATCCTCGTGATTCCACTGCTTGGCTCTCTCCTCGTTCCACTTGTTGGAAGGTTTAGCGAGCGAGCGCGAGACTGGACACCTGCAATCCTCATGGGAATCTCTATGGTTCTATGCTGGTCGCTGCTACCTGAGATTGGAAACCCGACCCAGACCACGCACTGGATGTGGATTGAGGTCTTAGGACTCGAGTTCGAGGTTCTCCTGGACCCGCTCTCTGTTGTTATGGGGGTTCTAGCCAGCACTCTGTGTTTCCTCATCTATGTCTACTCTACAGAGTACATGGCTCATGAGGGCGACCGGGATCGATTCTTCTTCCTGATGTTGGCGTTCGGTGGCGGAATGCTCACTCTCGTGCTCAGCAACAACCTTCTGATTGCATTTATCGGATGGGAGATCATGGGATTCAGCTCCTATGGTTTGATAGGATTCTGGAATGACAAGAGGAACCCTCCCGAGACCGATCCATCAGACATTCACTCCACAAACCCGCTTCTTCAATTCGAAACCGAGGGACAGTACAACACCCACTGCGGGACCAAGGCATTCGTCGTCACGAGAATCGGTGATGCATTCATGTTGGGCGGTATCCTGATTCTGTTCGTCTTCACTGGCACATTCTCCTTCACTGAGATGGCGGCTGATGCCCAATCATGGTGGAGCACCATGGCAGGCATCGGGATGCTTGTGCCTACATTCCTACTCATCTTCATGGGTGCAATTGGCAAGTCCGGACAGGCTCCACTGCAGGTCTGGCTACCGGAGGCTATGGCCGGTCCCACAAGCGTTTCAGCTCTCATCCACGCTGCGACGATGGTCAAGGCGGGTGTCTATATCACCGCTCGATTCCTGGTCACAATGGTGTCAGCAGCCGGTGGTGAGGGCAACGGTGGTGAACATATCGCTGGACTTCAGGCAATTGGGTTTGAAGCAGCGTTGACCTTCTTCATCTTTGTAGCAATCATCGGCGGTATTACTGCCCTCATGACGGCGACCATGGGAATGGTCTCAAACGAGCTCAAGCAGATACTGGCATTCTCAACACTCAGCCAGCTTGGATACATGATGCTCTCACTAGGTGTGGGCGGCGTCCTTCAGGCTGAGGGACTTCACTTCACTGATGCGTACTTGAGCGGCGTGATGCATGTGATATCGCATGGTGCATTCAAGGCCCTTCTATTCCTTGCATCAGGAGGCGTTATACACGCCGTTCATACCAAGTTCATCACCAAGATGGGAGGTCTCAAACAATACATGCGGAAGACCTTCATCGTGATGTGGATTGGTGTGCTTGCGCTCGCAGGTATCCCGCCGTTCTCAGGGTTCTGGTCAAAGGACTCTATCATCGAGTATGCCTATGAACTGGCGGTTGAATGGCCAAATCCGATAGGTTGGATGCTATTCTTCTTTGCTGTCCTGGCAGCTGCCTGCACGATATTCTATAGCATTCGACTCATGGGTATCACCTTCTATGGGCCTTCCAAGGAGAGTCATGGCCATGATGAGTCACAAGACTCACACGATTCACATGAGGATGAGCAACCAGAAGACAATGAAGAGTTGCAGTATGAAGACCTAGAGGAGCATGAAGAGTCGCATGAAGGTAACTCAGAGAAGCATGAAGAACCGCATGACAACCACTTCGAAGAGCAGCATCATTCAACTCCTCATGATCCAGGTCCGGCAATGATGGTGCCATTGTATCTTCTAGCAGCCTTTACTGTCATTGCGTTCCTTGTCTTCCCGTTCGTTCAGAACATTGTGCTTGAAGAGAGTCATACATGGGCTGAGAACTTGGCGCATATGATAGAGGTCAAGCTGACCTATCCGGGAATCGTGCCTTTCATGATCACGCTAGGCGCGCTCGCTCTGGGTGGAATTCCAGGATATGTGATGTACATCAGGGGTGCTGATACTCCCAACACTTGGGTACCTGAGAAGGGCTTTAGGAGGAGGGTGCACAACTTCCTGAAGCATCGTTGGTACATTAACGAATTCTACTATTGGATACTGAACAAATTCCTGAGTGCGGCCGAACGCTATCGAGTGAATGTTGACAACAAAATCATTGATGGTATCGACTTCAAGTCTGCTGACGCAGGCAAAGGTCTAGCAACGAAGCTGAAATGGTTTGATGATAATGTCGTTGATGGTTTTGCTGAAGGGGTCTCTACATACAGCGTTGCCGCTTCAGAGTCCAGTCAGTCTGCACAGACTGGTCGAGTCAATGACTACGTTGGAGTGATAATGTTCGGGATTGGGATTCTGGTCATAATCGTTCTACTATCCCTGGGGGTGCTCTAGAATGCAGCTCGGATTCATCCAGGACCTCATCGCAATGTTGCCAATGGACAACATACTACCACTGATGCTATTTGCCCCATTGGTTGCAGCATTCTTTGCCTACATACTCGGTGCAAGAGGAGGCAGAGCTCTCACGCTCATTGTCACATTCGTTGAACTCCTGCTTTCATTTGTCCTCATTGTAGCAATTCTGCCAGATCCAGGAGCTATGTGGTTTGAATGGGCATTCACACTTAGTGATGTGCAATTTGGGAGCTGGAATGCTCTCCTCCAGATATACCTAGGTGTTGACGGAATATCCGTTGCCATGGTGTTTCTATCAAACCTCGTGGTCTTCATTGCAGCACTCAGTTCAAACCATATCAAGAAATCGCAGCACTTGTACTACATGTTCTTTCTGATGCTCCAGACAGGTCTGCTTGGCGTATTCATGTCATTTGATCTAATCAGCTTCTTCATCTTCTGGGAATTGGTCTTGATACCGATGTTCTTCATAATAGGAAGATGGGGCGAAGAGGGGTGTGAACACGCAGCTGTCAAGTTCTTCATCTACACACACCTTGGCTCAGCTGTGATGTTGGTCTCATTCATGGCGCTGTTCTTCCTTGGACCCGGTACATTCAACATGATTGCGATCAAGGCTGCACCAATTGCAATCAACATTCAGATTGGCTTTGCACTGGCAGTCTTTCTGGGTGCTGGTGTCAAGCTTCCAGTCTTTCCTCTGCACAACTGGCTACCTTGGGCCCATGTAAAAGCTCCAACTCCTGGCTCAGTAATACTCGCTGGAATACTCTTGAAGATGGGTGGATACGGGTTCATTAGACTGGGTCTCTGGATGGTTCCGCAAGGATTTGCGCGACTCAGTATCCCATTCGCCGTCCTCGCCGTCTTCACATGCATCTACGCCGCATTCGTAGCAATGGGCCAGACAGATGTGAAGTCAATGGTTGCTTATACATCAATCAACCACATGGCATGGGTGTTACTTGGAGTTGCCATCGGAGGATTTGCCATTGGAGGTGGAGCCACAGAGGGTCAACTCTTCTCAGCTAGCCTTGCAGTTCAGGGCGCAGTATTCATGATGGTATCCCATGGGATGATTTCTTCTGTCATGTTCATTCTTGCCGGCCAGCTGAAGTACTCGGCCGGAAGCAGACTGATTCCTGATGTCATGGGTCTCATGACGAAAGCTCCTAGAATGTCCGCTGTCTTTATCCTCGCGGTCTTTGCAGCCTTTGGCTTGCCTGGAATGAGCGGATTCATTGCAGAGGCCCTTGTACTGTTTGGGTCAGTGAACATCTACATCTGGTCCGGCTTCATCGCCTTTGGGATCTTTGTCACGGTAGGATATCTCCTTTGGACCCTGAACAGAATTGTGTTCAGTGACCCTGATCCTGAGAAGGAAGTCACTGAAGCACCATGGAGTGATCTCATTGCACCAATCTTGATGATGATACCAGTCATCATACTCGGGCTATGGCCAGATCTTGTGCTTAATCTAGTGATACCGATAGTCAACGATATGATAGGGGTGATTCCATAATGCTACAGGTTTCCACAATAATCGATGCTATCAGCGACATCTTGAGTCCCTTCTTTGCACTAGTCCCAGCGGATTGGCTAGTATCATTACCAGCTTTGACGCTCATCCTTTTCGGAATCTTGGCACTCATTGTAGGAATGAGAAGAAGTCCTTTGGCAGTCAGTTTCATTGGCATTGCCCTTGCAGGCTTTGAGATGATTCTCATTGATCAGGGTTCTTCCTTTGGAGGACTATTTGTAAGAGACATGTTTGGCGATTTCTTCATCTGGATCATTCTGGTTGTCGCATTCATAATACTGCTTTCGTCGACGACATACGGTGGAAATAAGGGTACATACAACTTTCTCCTCATGATGTCATTTGCTGGCGCAATTTGGGTCGTTATGGCAACCGATCTTGTGGCGTTGTTTTTGGCATGGGAGCTCATGAGTACGCCGACATATGTGCTTGTTGCGCTAGGGCCCCACAGAGGAGCTATTGATGGAGCAACCAAGTACTTCGTCATGGGACTCTTATCGTCAACTCTCATCCTATTTGGAATTGCAATTGTCTATGGTACAACAGGTGCCACAAGCTTTGCCGCTGTTGCTGCATTTGTTAGTGTCGTCTGGAGCGCCGCTTCTCCGTCTGCCTACGCAATGCTTCTGTCTATGGTGCTGTTCCTGATCGGTTTTGGATTCAAGGTCGGTGTGTTCCCAGGATGGATGTGGGTCCCCGACGCGTATGCAACTGCTGACGGAAGCGTCACAGGATATCTGGCTGGTGCAACCAAGAAGACAGGTGTAAGTGCCCTCCTTCGGATACTACTCGTTGCATTTGTTGCAGCACAGATGGAATGGATGCCTGTCGTAGTCACTATCTCGATTCTTTCCATGATCATTGGGAATATTCTGGCACTCGCTCAGCGCAACATCATGAGAATGTTAGCCTTCTCATCCATCATGATGATGGGTCTACTCTTCGTGGGGATTGCAGCAGGAACGGCCTTTGGAGCAGCAGCTGCGATGTTTACCGCGTTTGCCCATGCACTCATCAAGACGGGCGCGTTTATCCTGGTTTGGGCATTGGCTGTTTCCATTGGAAAAGAGGTTACATATGATGATTTGAAAGGACTCAGTACTCGTGCTCCGATTGTTGCTCTATTGATGGCAATAATGGTCTTTGCTCTGGCAGGTGCACCATTCACAGCAGGATTCTGGTTCAAGTGGTTCCTATTGCCTGGAGCTGCAGTCGATGCTGGGCTTTGGTGGTTGGCGATAATTGCTGTGCTAAACTCAGTATTTGCACTTGGCTATTACTTGAGAATCCTAAGGTATTGCTACTTCATGGAACCAACAGAAGGTACAACATTGCGAATTCCGACGATTCCTCTTGCGGCTGTGCTACTTGCAGTAGTGGCTACAATAATGATTGGCATCTTTCCCGGTCTAATCCTGGACTATGCATCGTTGGCAGCTGGAGTCCTCGTCCCATAGTTTGGCTAGAATCAACATCGGTTACCGCAAGGCTAGTGACTTTCCAAATGGAAACTTGATGAGTTAAGTACCTTGGATGAGTTTGTCATACACCCTAGTGTTCGTTACTAATCCCTGACATCTCAGATCAATTGTTGGGCGCGAGTCGCCATTGATCTAACTGGGCGAGAGATCCGGGGCCAGCCTGCTCTTTCGCCCACCATTTCTCACTCAATTGATCTGTCACGATACTTTCTCACTGCTGAGCCAATGAGGTCAGTGAATAGGGCCTCAATATTCTCCCCTGTTTTTGCGCTGGTTTCAACATGGGTGACGTCAAGCCAATCACTTAGCATTTGTCCTGCTTCGGGAGGTACCCACCTATCTTCCAAGTCAATTTTGTTGGCCACTATAGTCACAGTAGCTTCGGGATTCACTGACATGAAATTCGAATACCAATCATACACATGAAGAAACGATCTGGGATTCGTCACATCATAGACGATGAAGGCAATACTGGCTCCAGCCATATATCGCAGCCGAAGCTCCTTGAAATCTGGTTGCCCGCCAAGATCCCATAGAACAATCTGTACCGGCACAGTCTTCTCTTCTGTCAAGGCAACTTGAAGATTCTTTACTGCTATGTTTGTTCCCATAGTTGCCTGATACGACTCCCCAAAGCTATTCTCGGTGTATCTGACTATGCAGCTTGTCTTACCTGTAGCCGCGTCACCCAAACTGACCATCTTGAACATATAACGCGGGGTTCTTATTGACAAGCCTTGCTCCTTCCCGGAATATCCTGCGCATTTGATTAAAGTCCCGTATATAATCGCATTTCAGACATACATTTTGAAACCACTTCGAGGGTCCTCGAAGTTCTAGCTTTTATACCAGATTCGAAGCCGAATGTGACATCTCGCGTGGTGATAGCTTCATGGTTAGATATGCAAATAATCTCGAGCGAAAGAAGTGGGTATTTGGATACTACGTATTCCTATGCATAGCAGGATTCAGTTTGCTTCTAGGGTCACCAGGTCCAGCAATTCCCATTCCACTTGGATATTCTACTGACAAGCAAAACTGTATGTCCTCACCCGGAATGGGCGGCGGAGATATCACAAACTGCGGGAATGCACCATGCCATCCAGCAGAATACAACGCCTGGGTAAAGACAGGCCATGCTACTCACATCATTGAGATCAATGCAACTCATGTGCAGATCGGCGGCGATATGAATATCAGCTATACAATCTTCGATTCAGAATGTGCAGCTTGCCATACGAGCGGATACAACAATATCACTGGTTCCTACGATGATATTGGAGTGGACTGCCGTGCTTGTCATGATGCCTTATGGTCTGAGTGGTCAGACTATTCAGGCGCACTTTGCAGCACCTGCCACAGTCCCAGCGCACCTTTGGGTCCTCATCAACATATTGTATGGCGAAACACGGCTCATGCAAACTCGTTAGCCGACCTTAGGGCAAGTGAACATGCAACGACTGGATGCATGTATTGTCATAGCACAGAGGCATTTGTCTATTATCGGAATCCCGAATTCATCTCGACATTTTCACCTGCAGTGAATACATCATTCTCTGTGGACGGCTCATACAATACGATTACATGTCCTGCCTGTCATGCGGTTCACACAAACTGGTCATCATATCCAGCAATGATTAGAGCGGAGAACAGCACAGAACTTTGCAGAATCTGTCATTCTGGTCCAGACCAGCCAATGTACGACATCTGGATTGGCAGCTCCCATCAACTTGCTGGAGTCATGTGTGTTGACTGTCATGGCTATGGCATCCAGCCAAATGGCCAAGGATTCATGAACCACTCTTTCAATGTGAATGCTGAAGCGGCGTGTGGGCAAAGTGAGTTCTGTCATAAGGGCATGGAGACCTATGTACTTGGCCAGCTCCAAGTCATACATGACACATATGAAGCCATGACACTGGAGCTATTGTCCCTAGCCGATGATATTGAAAATCAAGCATTGCGGTATGAAGCTACCCTAGGTGCGAATGCCACAATTGTAGCTATGGCTCAATTGGCAATCACTACTGCTCGTGACACTGTGGAGCTATTCAATGAAGATAGATCTAGAGGCGTGCATGACTGGTGGGAAATGTCGGCCTCAATCAATGAAATGCATCGTGCATTACTGGAAGCAAGAGCTGCAATATTGGAAGCGGAATCCATTGTGCATGACTTGATTGCGGGTGAGATAGAGGTTACAACTCATACAGTTATCCGCTATGTCGACCCACCTCCACCGCCTCCCGGACAAAGTGAGCTCGGCTTCGTGGGTGGGGCTGTGGGAGGCTTCATTGTATCATTAATAGTCGGTATAATTGTAGGCCGTAAGAGCCTCTATGAATAGAATCTCTATGAGATTCGAGATAGACTGAGTACGTTTGAGAGCGCTTGAGCCGCCCTCTCAGGATTCGAGAAGACAGGCACACGCCCATGTTCCAATCT
Source organism: Candidatus Hermodarchaeota archaeon (assembly GCA_048885865.1). Taxonomy (GTDB): domain Archaea; phylum Asgardarchaeota; class Thorarchaeia; order Thorarchaeales; family Thorarchaeaceae; genus SMTZ1-83. The sequence goes on along the minus strand of JBHLLF010000037.1, from coordinate 5,182 downwards.
GTCCTTGCCTTTAGGCGGTGTGCAGACAGGTGAATTCAGAATTGCAATGACTGTCTTTTCAGAAGTTGAGGTTTTCTTTAGAATCGAGTCAATAGGCACTCCTCCGCCAATGTCTTCCTGATAGTTTGGTTGGAAAACTATCACTACGGCATCATATTGTGAGTCGTCCATTATCAGATTGAAGGCTCCCGCGAAAATCTCAGGATTAGCCCAGCCCTGAGCGAGTAAGTCTACAGGATTGGTGATTGGAATCTCGACTGGCATTGCTAGCATTTGTTGAATCATCAATGAGGTTTCCTGCGAGGGAGGTGGAAGTGATGATCCAGCCTTTTCGAGTATCTGTGCTGCTATGAGCGAGGGACCGAGCGTATGAGTTACAATAACCACATTTTGCCCTGTTGGACGAGTCCCGCATATTGAGAGGATTTTTGCTGTGTCCATCATTTCAGTGACAGTGCTCGCTTCAATTGCGCCACTCTGCCGAGCAGCCGCGGAATATAGCTCATGCCGTCCAGCTAAACTGCCCGTGTGACTCAAAGCTGCTTTTCGTGATGTTGGGGTTTTGCCAACTTTGTACATGATGATAGGCTTGTCTTTTGTCACATGTGCCATCTCATCGTACATTGACCTAGCATGCTCAGTACCTTCCACAAACAAGCAGATGACCTCTGTTTCATCATCCTGCCCAAGATATCTCACCATGTCGTGGAAGTCTATGTTGACTCTATTTCCGATGCTGGCAAATTTGGACACCCCAATGGCTGCGTCAGCAGCCTCATAGAGCATAAGGCCTGCCACGCCTCCGCTTTGACTAACAAGGGCGACACTGCCCCCCTGAACTGGTACAGGGTGTGGAAAGAAAGTGGCATTCAGTGCCATACACGGATTTCCTGCACCAAGGCAGTTCGGACCAATGACTGCAATATGGGAAGAGTCTGCAACCTCTTTTACTTGTACCTGCTGTTCTTCGCCGAGTGGACCCAATTCCTTGAATCCAGCAGAAAAGATGATTGCCCCTCCAACATTTGCCTCAGCACAGTCTTTGAGTGCTGTGAGCACATTCAAGGGCCCTAGAGCTATAACTGCTAAATCAATGTCCTCTCCAATATCTGTCAAACTGAAGTAACACTTGAGCCCATTAATCTCAGAATGACGTGGGTTTACTGGGTACTTTCTTGCATTTGATTCTTTGAGAGCGCGAAGTGTTAGTGATCCGAGCTTGTTAGGTTGATTCGAAGCGCCGATAATTGCTATGGACTCTGGATTGAAGAGTCGGTTAAGAGAATCCACCTTCCAGCTCAAGGCGCTTTTCCTCCACTCTGGTCATCTACTAGTTCGCGAATCTTGTCAAGCAAAATGAACCGTATCTCCTCTGAAGCTTGCTCATAGTCGGATAGTATCACTTTCACAATCCCGCGTTCTTTGGCAAGCTGAGCCATATATTCTTGAATTTGGCGAGCTGCAAGAAATTCATTTTCCCTTACCTCTGCATCGGATGATACAGTCCTGAGTCCAGAAGTACTATGCTTGGCAAGGAACATAGCACGGTGAGCTTGTTCTTCAGGATGGACTAGAATCTCCAGGACGCCGGGGCTAATGTCTTGAAGACTGCCGGGAAGAATGTGGACGCCCTCAACTAATCCCTCAGCCCCCTCCTGCACCATTCTATCCACAGCATCACGGATAGTGGGTTCTATCAATTCACATTGAGCCAAATATCCTCTGATCATTGGATCGAGTTCCTCAGGCTCTGCTTTTCGATATTCATGGGCTTGGTAGGTATGACAGTGCAACTCCGGGTGTTCGTCCTTGGAATAAATGCATCTGAGTACCTGCCTAACAGTATCAGTACTAATGAATCTTGTAATTGAGAGAAAGACTATGAAGTCCAATGCTAGCATGGACTTGCCAGTAGCTGATGCTCCCTCTAGTACTAACACAAGCGGAGGGATATCTCCTGTAGTTCTCCTTAATGCCTCGTATTTTGTGATGAGGTCATAATCCGCTAGATACGATTCAGGTACATATTCTCGTGCAATTGATGCCACTGTTTCCATAGAAATGCCTGACTCAGATGCCGCAATTTTACTACCCAGCTTCAGTAGAATATCATCTGTATCACCATATGATAGCCCAGCAGTCAAGAGCTTCCCACGTAATGGAGCCAATGGAAACGGTAGAGAATCACCGTGATAGTCAATCTTCATGTAGACTTCTATGAGCAGATAACCGACTCAAAAGCCCTTCCATGAGCAGTATCCCTTTTCCTCTCTTCCTGGAGTTCCCCTGAAAGATCTACCTGTCCTCGTTCGAGGGCTTTTTCGTCGAGACTTTTGTCCTGCAAAAGGCCTACTCATATCAACTGATTCGTTCACATCCTCAATGTGTCTTTCAGACTCCTTAAACTCACCATCTCGACTCCGAAGAAGGTACATGCATTCATCATATTCTCTCACGTAGCCTTTTGATAAAAGATAGGTCTGGCCTTCCTGTAGAGAATCTGTGTCTTCATTCCAAAGTGTCATGTTGATTCTTGCGGTTGAATCCCCGGCGACAACATCCTGAACTAGAAGCCTTCTACCTGTCTTGTTTGAGATTACGTGTCGAGTTTGGCTCGTTGAAACTACTTTGATAAGTATCGCCACTGAGCTGGTGAATGGAGTCAAGTCAGCAACCGAGGTTAGTTCCAGGCTTGATTCTTCTCCACCTGAAGATTCTATCAGTGATGCCATGTTCATTCTCCTTCCTGTATGTTGATACTCCTAAAGAACTACTACAGGAACGGAAAATGATTCCAGAATGTCGCTACACAACCGCAAATCCTAACCATTCATAAGTCAGTTTCGCCAAGATTACATGTTTCAATGCGAAGTGCGCAAGGATGAGATGTCAGTGACAACCACCATTCTCATAGTTGACGATGAGCCAGGCATAGTTGATATAATGACTGAGTATCTGAGCAGGTACATAGATGATTTAGAAGTCATTCCTGCACTCAATGGAGAAGCAGCTCTAAAGAAGATCTCTGAACTCAAGGGCGAAGGCAGGCTTCCTCAAATGACATTGATGGATCTCAAGATGCCAGTCATGGATGGAATAAGCTGCACCAAGAAACTGACAGAACAAGGCGTTGAGAATGTGCACATCCTCACTGCCTACGTTGATCGTGAACTCATTAGCAAAGCTGTTTCCGCTGGAGCAAAAGGCCTGCTAATGAAAAGCGAAGGCCTCCGTACAATCGCCATGAAAGTGGCTGAGATGATTCGAGTGATGCGCCCCTCGACATAAACAGCTTCTTCTTTGATGATTAAGTATCCACAATCCTTTTCTGTTCTAAATTGAGTGGAAGCAAACTGCGACAGTTTATGTGAGGAAATCAATATGCCCCGCTTCCGCCGAAGAAGACTACTGATAGGCTTTCTAGCTGTATGTGGCGTTGTGATTCTTGCGAGCACAATTTTTGCTTCAGCTCAAGCACCGCCTGCAGGATGGTTCGGAGATGAAGAGCATCTACATGCGAGAATCTTGGTGAATGGTGTCAGCATAACCGCAACAGACCAAGCGAATCCAATTCCAATCGACGTCGAAGGTGATACAACAATCTACATCGAAATAGATGTAATCGGAACCCAGGCTATACATCATTTAAGGGGCGCCATTGGCTTTTGGTACCAGAGCATCAAAGTCTTTGAAATCACGGTAGCTCAAAATGAGTCATCGGCATTGATGCAGCCGGATGCCACTATACCTCCAGTGCAAGCGACCCTACCCATGGGAGATATTGTGACTACGCAACTTGCGGGAATCTCAATCGATGTCATCACAGGAATGTTCGAGGCTTCAGTAAGTCTATATTACCTGCTTGAAGGAGAGGTTGATGGCGTTGACACACCTCATTCAATAGAGCAAGTCTTCTTCCTCACGCTCCCTCCTTCATCAGCGATAGACGCTATTACATCGATTGCTGGAATAGCCACCACAGTGGCTACGGGTGGTGCAATATTGGGTGTAGGCGCCAGTTTCAAGTCATTATTGGAAGGTGTTCAGACCGCCCACAAGGTGCGCTCTATCCAGAAGAAGGCTGGGGAGATAAAATCGCTGCCAAATCTTACGGTGTTGGGGGCTTTGCCTGCTCTCTTTTCACTACTTTCAATGCAGGTGAAGATTCGAAAGAAGAAAGCTACAGAGGATGAAATCCGAACATATGAGAGAGGTGAAGGCGGAGTCAGTGAGTATCGAATTCGCCAGCGCGTGAGAGAGATTGCTCCAGAAGCCTGGGCTAAGGACAAGTGTCCAAATTGCAGGACGAAGTGGCGTACTGATGCCGCCGAATGCAAGAAGTGTCATATCGACATCGAAGAAGCTCAGGAGAAATATGCTGATGTAATTGCAAGTAAAGTGCCCATTGCATTACAGGTGATGGGGAAGAAGAAATCACTCTCAATTCGGAAGCTTGCAAAGAGGACCAAGTCAAATGAGTACAATGCAGGAGTCCTTGGGGCGGCACTTGTTGATTCAGAAGTAACAGAGATACAGAAGATCGAGACTCCTGTTCGAAGCTTCGTGATGAACATTGGCGGGCTGGCATTTCTCATTCTCACGTGGCAGACACTACTGGGCGGCTCAGCTAGCACATTCCAAACGACTCTTACGGTCGTGGGAGGTGCTCTATCCCTCGCAGTTATCGTGGCACTTTACTTCTCAAGGCGGTCACAGATCCAGAAACTACAAGTCACCCTTGATGACCAGGACATTGCCGTGGCGGAGGAAGCCAAATCTGAGCCTGCGGTTGAACCTGTGGGTGCTGAGGCTGAGCCCCGAGAAGAGGAGTATGTCGCTGAAGAAGCATCAGACATTGACGAAGAATACTCTGAATCTGAAACTGATGAGGAGTCAATCTATATCACTGATGAGGAGTATTCAGAAGATGATGAGGCGTGATGGCATTTTAGCCATCACACCCTTGTCATCTCTCCTAGCACTATTCGGTGGGTAGTGAACTCCTTTTGGTGACCGCACCTGTGACTCTGCCCAGGAACTGTATTATCTTTGAAGCAATGAATGGAATTACTACAAGGAAGAGAACTGGCATCAGCACTATAATGGCGAGCTGGAAGCTCTGCAAGAATTCCATTGACATCACTGTAGTGGCGCCCACCACAACCAGGAACATCAGGAATTT
>JBHLLF010000036.1:0-25904 GCA_048885865.1 Candidatus Hermodarchaeota archaeon | reverse complement strand
GTGACCATTGAGGATGAAAATGAAGTGTATAATACACATTCCTATTCGCAACAGGTGCCTATCAGAGTCCTCGACTCCACGCATGAGATTCTGAATGACAAAGCTGTGTGGATAAATGGCACGACTACTCTTACTCTTGAAGTGACAAGAGAGCCTGATGAGGTGATTCTACTCTATGATGACTATATCCTTGTCGAACTGGCTGAACAGGATATTCATTCTCTATCAACAAGAAACATTCAGATTGCCGGAGAGATCCCGCCTATAGTAGGTCTTGAGGTAATTGCTGTGATTGCGACCATAACAGTTGTCATAGCTTGGTACATTCGAAGAAGAGAGTCTTAAGCTGATAGTGAAGGAAGCCTACAAGAATGATAGTTCATGGATGTGGGCAGCGCCTTCTTATTCTATCCACATCTAGTGAATCGTCATATGTGTGGTCCAACTTTTGGAAGGATGTGAACGAATATTGTTTAAATTAAGGCCAAGGAGGGCGGTTTCTATCAACGCAGGATTGCCCGTCTATGAGCACTCACCATTCTAGATTACGAAAACTGTTCAATATCTTAATTGGCCCAAATCCAAGAATTGAAGATAAGACTCAACGTCAGCAATCGATTCTACTGTCTTCATTTCAACTCGCAATGATTCCGTTTGCAGTTCTCACGATTCTTACTGGTGACTTATTGAATAATGTTGAATTCCTGTTGTTTGCGGCGATTGCTGCTATTCTTGCCACATATTCGATAACCAGAATCCTAACCTACGAAGCATCAGCGGCACTAATAGTATCCTTGTATACGTTCTTGCCAGTTTTCATTTGGTTGTCAGTTGCGGACTGGCAACCTTTTGACATTCCTCGGATAATGCCTTATGTGATTGTAGCTCTTGCTTTAGGGGCACTTTTCTATGACGAGAGAGTAGTGCTAATTCAAGGCGTAGTGATATCTCTCATTCTAGTATGCACTGTTGGTTTAGTTCATGGTATCCCTCTTATGGAATACGACAACCATCTCCTAACAGTTGGAGTTCTTTCTTTCATGGTCATTGTATTCTCACGATTGATCAACTCGTATTTGGATGAGATGAACAAGCAATCGGTGGAGCTCAGGAAACAGAACAGAGAACTTGAGATTTATACCAGACTTCTCAGGCATGACCTAGCAAACGATCTTCAAGTCATAATGAACTCAGTAGAGCTATCAAAATTGTTTCTCCCTGTGAATCTAGAAACAGTAGATGAAAACCTTGAGCGCTCTCTGAGTTTTGGGGAGAGAATGCAGAAACTGCTTCACGTCTTTAGACTACCCACTGAACAACCTGATTTGAATTTGGTTGAGAATCTCCAAAGCATTGCCTTGGACAGTGAAAGAACTCATGGTAATCTTAGTATTGAAGTTTCTTGGACAGGCGAAGCCGAAATAAAAACAATTACAGCGGGTAGACTGCTACCCCTAGTTTGGACGAATATCTTCCGAAATGCTTCCCAACATGCTGGAGAGAACCCTATTGTGAGTGTGGACATCTCCGTTGTTGATCATCAATATCATATTGTAATCACAGATGATGGTCCAGGTATACCAGCCAATGTGAGAGAGGACCTATTCGTAAAGGATACAGATTTTCAACACCAAGATAGAGGCATAGGTCTCTATCTTTCAAAATTGATTATTGAATCACATGGAGGTACAATAGAGATTTCTAATACACCTGAAACTCAATTTGTCATTACAATTCCAACTACCCTCTAGAGATAATTCTCAATAATCATTGAAGACAGACTTCATTTTGAGATAGTAGGCCCGGCGGCGATAGTTCCCTTTCTCGATGGTCTTATAGCCGGACTGAGCCCTCTCGCCAATGGGACTAATAGTGATTGAAAAAGCGGTTAATGAATTCAGAGAAATCATGGATTCTCTATGCACGCATTGTGGTGAGTGCTGTAAGAAGCAAGCAGTATTCCTTACAGATGCCGAGGCACCAATCATTGCCCAGGCATTGATAGAGTTAGGTGGAGCATCATTAGCAAAGGAACATCTTGGCATCAACTCAACAATCTTTAATCTGTGGCACAGATATGTACTGAATTTCGATGACTATTGTCCGTTTCACGTCGACGGTCAGTGTTTGATCTATTCCAAGAGACCTCTCACATGTCAGTTGTTTCCCATCAACTTGATTGGATTTATCGATCAACCCGACAGCGGTTTTAGGACCGCATATTTTGAGGTGGAAAGACCTCCTGAGTCATATGCCTGTGGTGAATCATGTGATGAGATGATTCGAGTGAGCAAGAGGGTCTATGAGAAGGAGCCGGAGTCCGCGAACGAGATTTTCCATTTCCTTGTGTCAACACACCTTGACGAGAGAGCATTAGGGTACCTCTTTGGCCAGACCAGAAAGAGTGGAGAGGATGCGGTCACTCTATCGAGTAGCACTCCAACCGCTAGAGAGATCACATTCGCCATTCTTATGCAATATGGGAGCCAATTCGATAACCCGAGTGAGATTCCTGACGAATTCTTGGAGTACTCCAAATCAATCAGTGATGAGGATATTATCAGACTCAAATCTGTCGCTGTAAATAGAATCTCTCAACGAGTAACCTCTACAAGGATGAATCGACTCAAGAGGCTAAGACCAAGACTAATCGAGTATTGGTTAAAAAATCATCAGTCCAGTACATGTGGTAAAGTCACCTAAAGTCGCTCATACTGCATCTTATCGTCTGCATATCAAACTCATCGACAATAGCGTTCATCTCCTTTTCAGATGGCCGTTTCTCAAATCGTTTGGCAGCATCCAACATCTTGGGCAAAAGCCGCATGTCACCTACCGTGGTGAGGAAGCTATCCGAGAGCCCTAATGACCAGTGAACCGACTTGTCGATTGCATCTTGAATGTCTAGCGGTTCATAGAAATACGTGTTGTAAGTCTGGCTGCGGTTGCTCCATGGCCGCCGGACAATCGACTTCATTATTTGCACAGCAACGTTGCGCTCTCGGCACACCTTAACCAACTCGTTGAAGTCAGCTGCGTAGCGAGATTTCTGCATCTGCAGGTAGTTGTATGGCAACAAGACAGCATCAAAATCAAAATGATCCAGACTGCGTTTGTGCATTGCCGGGGCTGTATCACCATGTGCCGTTACACCAAGATAACGGACCAGACCCTCATCTCGAGCCTCAACAAAGGCTTCCAAGGCGCCACCAGGTCCCATCACCTTCTCCCAACCAGCCGGATTGGTTAGGGCATGCATCTGCCAGAGGTCGACATAGTCAATCCGCAAGCGCTCCAACGAACGCTTCAAATCATCTAAAGCTCCCTGTCGCGAACGTCTGCGGCTTTTGGTGGCCACGAAGAAGTCCTTACGATGTTCGGCCAACCAAGGCCCGATAACTTTCTCCGAGTTTCCGTACATGGGAGCTGTGTCGATATGATTCACTCCGTATTCTTGCAGCAGTGCAAATGTGCCATCTGCTTCAGATTGCGTTGCATTGCTGAGGGCATAGCCGCCAAAAATGATACGAGTGCTGACATGTCCAGTGCGACCAAAGGGTCTCTTAGGGATCATTTTTGGCTGCCTTCACTGATTGTAAGATGACCAAGATACAACGTAGAATATGGGTCTTTCACTCATAGCAGCCGAGTGTAACGAGTTCCTTATCATGTGGGTCGATAAGGCGAGAAGGCGCGTACTCGTTGCCTCTGGGCTTTATTGTGAGCCGCTGCAGCCAGTCTCTGTTCCTTTATCTCAAGCGCCCTTTCTCTCAGAATACCATCTAGACTGGCATCAAGCTCATCCTTTGAAACTGAAAGCTTAATCGACTCATCGATTGAAACGATGACCTCAAAGGGGACTATGATGTCAACATCATCTTTCAAGCCAATGACCTCCAGTTTCTCTTCTATGAATCCCCCACCGACTATCAGAGCTGTATGACCATCCAACTGGAAATCCACATCTATGGCATGTCCCAATTTGATGTTGTCTTTGTCGTAAATGTCCAATTTCTTTAGGTCTGAGAACTTGATCTCATTATCCAAGATTTCGGAGTGGGGGGTCTTCAGACTGTTAACAGAAGTGTTCAGATGGATATGATCATCTATTTTCATGATCAAAGCAGAGTCAAACACTGGGTCTTCGTCAGGTTTGAGTTTGATAGCTTCAAGGAATTCCTCTGTCCTTGATCCACCAAGGATGAAATGAGCCAGCTTGAGTGATTCGTCGAAAGTGAATGTCAAGTCGAGAACCCGGCCGATCTTCTTGCCCGATGCATCCATGACATCCATATTCTTGATTTCCTTGCAACATACCGATTTGGATAATTCCATAATTTCACCACAGGAGGAGAGTCTGTTTATAATTAATTAACAATAGTTAATAAAGTTTGGGTCGACTGCTCTTTTACAGGACTCTCTCTAGAAGGGTTAGTGCCCAGTCTTCATCGTTTTCGATTTTAGTCCATTCGAGAGAACGCATAACGGGAGAGAATTCATCCTGATAGGCGCAGAAGATTGATTTGCAGTTCTCTTCAGTAGATAGGACTAACTGGTGAGATAGATGGTCGAGGAACATGCTTTCGCTTTTCGCATATACTGTGAACTGCCATTGTTTCCCTTCTGAAGCCTCACGTGAGAAACCCATAGATAGAGCTGTCATGTTTCCATGCTTTAAAGTGGCATAAAACGGGGCTGATTTGCCAATCTTCTCTAATGATTCGGGAGTTGCATCTAATGCTTTCCAATCTAATACAATGACGCCACAGGGCAGTAGTTTCGCTTCAGCTAGTAATGACGCAAGCCTCTTCGCATCAATTGACACAATCTCCTCATTTGATGATCTCCAGGACACCTGAGTAGGATTCTCAAACCAAAAGACTGCTAGATTGAACTTCCTAGACATGCCAATTGATTCTCCAAGATGCAAAGATTCTAGGTTGTCAGTAGCCGTGGTATAGCGGATTCGTTCCAGCTTCAAACTGATAGCAGTCTGCACCACATGGTTGGTGAGTCTGTTAGCAAGTCCCATTCCCCTATAATCTGGATGAACACGAAGACCTTCCATCCAACCTGTCCTTCCGTCCTCAATGACCCTAAGATTTGCTAGGGCGATTACTCGCCCATCCTGTTCAATTGCAGCTGTGTGCGAGTCTTTGTCATTCAACCATGATTCAAAGGAATACGGAAGATAGTCATGCCCCTCCCAGGTATGCTTTGCTATTTCTAGGATAGCATCTTTGTCTGTTTCTCTAAGGGGTCTGATATCATACACCATGGCTAATCGCCTGTGGGTGTGACCGTGCTGCCTTCAACCATCATGATTGCTGTTCGTTTGGGTGCTCTTGTGCGATGGTTTACTCCTCTAGGTACTACAAAGCCCTGCTGGGGACTGAGTTCGACTGTCTGATTTTCCAAATCAATAATGAGACGGCCATCTATCACATAGAAGAATTCGTCTTCAATGTCGTGCTTATGCCAGTGAAACTCTCCTTCGATGACTCCGAGTCGGATGACACTGTCATTCACCAGACATAGTCCAAGATTCTGCCAGCGTTTATCACACCCTTCTATGATTTTCGGAAGGTCAATCAGCTCCAGGGGACCAAAATGAATTTCGGCATCAATATTGTAGTTGGTCTCAGAATTCATGAGGAGTATCTCCTAAGATGCAGTTTCATTCAAACAGTTTCCAACATGGAAGGCCATCCTGTGCAACGACCCACTCAGGTTCTTCTTTCGTACATCGCACATACAAGACCTTGTTGAATTCCCTGCGTGATGAACAGAAGTAACAGGTTCGACAGGTCTTCTCGATATCAACATCATTGTTGGTAGGTTCCGTTCCATCTGCCTTTGCTCGTTCCTTTCGCCATTTCTCAAGCTTCGACCGGGCAGCCTTCTTTGTCAGCCAGACCATATCATCATAGTTTGTAGTATCTGCCTCGTAGTCACTATCATCTGATTCTCGGCCTGTGGGTTCATGATCCCATTCAGATGGGGAATGACCTACCATACCTAAAGTAACACATTATCCCAAGATAAATTCATTCCGACCTAGGACCAGGGATTGTATTCAATCTTCGACAATTTCCCTGGTCACCTTATACACTACTTGATGCGTGTAGTCTGGACAGCCAAGGGTCACACTATTCCCATCATCCTTGAAAAATGGATATTTTCCACCTGACTGCATGACCATTATCCAAGGAATAAGAGAATGAAAAGAGCTAGGACACATCTTACCCCGATCTTCTGGGTAGTTGTAGACCTCACCTACCTTTTGTCCCATCGAACATTCTCCAGTTCCAAGAATGTCTATCACTTCAATCCTAATCTTAACGGGCATTGAGATTACAACCTGGAAAAAGCCTATCAAATCCCTTTAAGAAATAGACTGAACTGCGCAATTGGAGTATTTTGAATTTCGAAGAGGGGTGAGATATGTTACGGATAGACTGATAATAGTCTTCAATCTAGCCCGAACGACCAAGATGAATCTGCCAGGTTCTGACAGTGGCCCTGTAGATGTTTGGTGTCCAATAATCCCAGAGGAGGACCTGAAGAGGCTCTCTAGTCAGAGAAAGGGACTTCAAGAGATCAGCGATGCCTTCTATGAATGGCAGGCGGTTATGAGGGGCAAGTCTATCGTCGGAACCTCAATAGGAATCCTATTGGATCGTATCCGGATGCTCATGATCAATGTAGGAATTGCTGTTGGTCAGAACCGAAGCCTAGCGGAAGAGGTTCAAGATATAATATCTACAAAGCTGAGAACAGGGTCACTTGGACTAGTAGCTAAAATGGAGCCTGAAGGCCCAGAAGACAAGCTTGTGAAGAAGACCCTGGCAATGTTCTTTGCAAAAGTCAAGTTTACCAGGGACATTGATCCAGTAGAAAACATCCGAGCCGCAATGCCGGATCTAAAAGCTTACGTTTCGGACCTTGACGCGATTGATCTATTCCGAATGTTTGGTGTTGCAAAGCCTACAGATTTGGATGAATCTCGATATTCTGACATCAAAATCAAGGTGACCAAGATGGCCATGACTGGAGGCACCAACGTCATCAAGCGCATCTTCCTGCGGCTCCTCAGTCCAGATCCATGGGACAATGGCTAGCCACGGACAATCTCTTCATTCTCTTTGACAAATCTAAGACTTGATTGCTTCGTGACTTGCCAGTCAGTTAAGTGCAGGACTATTGTCATTTGGGAACCAGATACCTCCAACTCCATAAAGCTTGCATCAACCCTTCCAGCCCAGCCCCCGGTGGCCCCTGAGATGGTTCCAGGATTGAGAAAAAGTCGGCCATTATGCACATCAATGGCAGGAGTATGGGTGTGACCGTGAATGCCAACATCAGCATTGACATTCATGACAATCTCTCCAAGCTGCTTGATGTTGCCGCGAGGACGGAGCTGAGTACCATGAATGAGAAGGATGTTGAAATCGTCAATTTGAACTTGTTTGTGGAAGTCAAATCCTCTTCCATAGTCCATGTTGCCTTGGACAATATGGCATATGGGCAGAGTTGGTAACGCAGCCCTCATTTCATTCTCACGTACAAGATCTCCAGTGACCAGAGCTAAATCATAATCGGCAGTCTCAATGTGACCATAAAATGAAGCGGGAATCGAGTCCCTTCTGGATGGGATATGTGCGTCACCAAATACAAGTATGCGTTTCAACTCTGGATGTCACCACGGGAACCAGTCAGGTTCTCAAGAATTGTGGCGTAGACTTCTCTCTTTCTGCCCTTAGAAAGTTTCGTGAGTCGCTCAACAATCAGTTCAGGAGTGCTTCGTGCCAGATACCCGAAGCGAGGCGTTCTATCAACCACAAGCTCTAGCTCTTCATCTAGACCTTGTGCCTCAATACCATCAATTCGCACAGGGACTTCCGTGGCATCCCTTATCTCCTTAGCAAGGTGACTACAGAGTACAGTATAGCTCTTGGGATCCTTTTGTAGAATCTCAATCAAACCTGCAATGACGTTGGCTGCACTGCCAGGTTCTGTAATGGCTTCCACTTCATCAAACAGAGCGAGCTTTGACTTCTCTGATGTCACTATCTCGGCAAATTGCTTCAGTGTGGCTTCAAAGGCGCCAGCACTCACCATTCCACGGCTCTTGTAGAAGAAGTAGATTTCCTCAAAGACTGGCATATAGGTTTCCGCTGCGGGAACGGGTAGTCCAGCCTGCGCCATGGTGACAATTTGAGCCAGTGTCTGAATCGTTGTGGTCTTTCCGCCACTATTGGCTCCCGAAAGAATAGCGCAGTTCTCACCGTTTGTTCCAATTGGCTGGATAGGAGTTTCGCCTATTGCGTAATCAATGGGTTGGACCTTGCCATGCTTTCCTTTGAACTCGCTTTCAGCTAGGAACATGTTCCTTGCGTCCTTAACTCCCACACCCTTGTACTCTGGACCAATCTTGGGAGTAGTAAGATTGTAATCAACACCGAAAAGCCCCACTGCAAGGAATAGGTCATACTCCAACAACGTTTGGACTGCCTCAGTGACTGCTGGTGTCAGCTTCTCCAGTTGGCCTGCAACTCTCTTAATCAATCCAAACTGACGATCCGCAAACAGCCTTCTAAGACGATCCTCAAGGTCGTTCATTTGCGTGGGAACTGTCTTTATTGGGAGAGATATCTCTTCACTGATTACTCCAGTGACCCAGTCAGCCTCCTTCATGGTCAGACCGAGTTCCTCTACGAGTTTGTCCTCAGCCTCCTGAACTACAGTAGTGAATGTTTCTACAATCTCTGCGGGTAGCATGTTTCTGAGAGCACTACCTTCAGCCCCTTCCATGTCTGCAGATTGAAGGATGTTGATGATCTGCTCTCCTCCTAGCGTGACCTCACTCTTTGCAACTCTGCTCTTTATCTCTTCATTCAACCAAGCTTCGGTTTCAGCAATTGCAGTGGGAAATACTTTCACAGCCTTCCTGTATCTGTCCAACTCGGGATCGATACCTTCTGCCAGATCACCATCTTCATTGATGTTCTTTAGAATCTCGCCAGCCTCTTTCAGACTCTCCATATCCAGGCTCTTGACGAATTCTTCTACAGACGCATTGGAGGGTATAGCATCAAACGCACTGGCAAGCTTGGCTGCTGCATCAATAACTCTGTAGTTCCGCGAATAGAAACCTATAGTCCGTTCAGGAAGTAGGTCATCAAGCTTCCAGTCCTTACCCAGAATCTCCACATTATCGAGCAAGTCTACCGAGTCGTCATAAATGCCTAACGGCGAGATGAACAGGACAAGATCATACCCCTTTGCATAGTCAGCGGCGTTTTCGCCCTCTGAAAGGACATAGACAGGACACCATCTGTCAACTCCCTCACTCACAAGTGTGTCGAACACCTTGTCATCATTGGTGATTATTACTCTGCCTTCCAGTCGACGTGGCTTCACTCTTCGATAGAGACCTCGAACCTGAGCCAGATTGGTCTTGAGTGCCTCTTTCTGGTCTTCTTTTAGATTGGAAGCCATCTCGATGGCATCTGAGAAGTACTTCTGGCGCTCCTTTATGAAATCGATCTTGTCTGGGGGAAGAGGGAAGTAGAGGATAAGCTTGTGACGTGCATAGTCAGTATTGGTATATCCACGGATAATTCCTACAACTGAGTCGTATATCTTCCTCACGTCAGTGCTCCTGAGTATGGTGTTGGCACTCGCACCAAACTGCACCTCGAAAGCAGCCTTCACGATGTTGACAGCTTGTCTGCTTCCGATTCCTGGAGCCGCTGAAACTAGATCGACACGCGAATCTGTGACTACCTTTAGGGCCACCGCTTCGCTTCCAAAATGGTCAATCAGGGCCTTCTTGACCTTGTCACCGACTCCTGGAATATCTGAAAGACTCTCTAGACTCACTCTCATATCCCCTGTGTCGCAGTTGTTGTCTGCTTTGAGATACTCCTTAAAGACCTGACTCTCCGTCACTATGAAACACCTCTCCGGTGAAATCCATCAGTTGATGCATTTTGATGGAGTTTACTCCTAGTTTTCCGTCTGTATTTTCATTGAAAAGCACCTGCAAAACCAATGTTTTGGCGCGGTCAGTATCCCAGATTCATGTCCACTATGTTGAGAGGGCGCTCACCATTTACAAATCGCAGGACATTTTCTCTAATGAATTCAAGATGAGCCAGCTGGGTACCCAAGGAATATGCTGCACGGTGAGGTGACATGACAATATTATCCAGCTCATGAAATGGGAACTTGAGAGAGGGCATCTCAATGCCTGGCTTACCAAAGTGGGGATAGTTCCACCAGACATCGAGTCCAGCAGCCATGATTCTCTTCTCCTTCAATGCCTGGAAGAGGGCTGGCTCTTCCACTATCTCTCCTCTGGAGATGTTGACGAGAATCGCAGAGGGGTTCATCCAAGAGATGACCTCACTGTCAATTAGTCCTCGTGATTCATGGGTGAGCGGCAATGAGAGAATGATGAAGTCCGCATCTTGCACATATGGCTTCATCTTATCTATACTTGTGATGCTGTCGACAAGAGCGGCGTTGGGGCTTTTCCCACTTCGTGTCACAGCCTTCAGTGTGAGATCAAAGCTGTTCAACCGTTTTGCTATCTCAGCGCCAATGTTACCCAGCCCCATGATCAGGCATGTCTTATTGCGAATCTCCACATTGGGGTTTGGCCCACCAAACCCAAAGACCCAGTCACCTTTTCGGAGCTCCCTGTCACTCAGGATAATGTTTTTTGCCGCTGCAAAGAGAAGCATGATGGCATACTCAGCAACCTCAGAGGCATTCCTGTGATTGTTACAGACAATGATATCACCTCTGTCAAGAACTGCCTGACGGTCAATCTTATCGATGCCAGCACCCAGGGCTTGTATCATCTTTAGATTGGGTGCTTCACGTATGAAGTCTCCACTAACTCGACCAGCCACTACAATGTCTGCATCTCGACCATGTTCGAGCATTGATTCAGGAGTCCTCTCTGATTGAACAACGACAGCCTTGTCTCCCAGTGTTTCTTGGACAGCGATGGTCAATATCTCGTTATAGGTCACCATGACCTTCAATGAAATCACCTTCAAATACCGGAAGGATAAGGTATTGAAAAAGGATACAGTCTGGACCTACTGGTAGGTCCAGAACCCAATATTAGTAGGATCGGGCGACGTAGACGACTTCTTGGGCGACCTTTCCGCAGATGACACAGACTCCTTCTGCCTTTTCCTCGATGTCTATCCTTGTCCCGCGGATTTCGCCACCAGTCCTGTCTTTGATCTCTTCATCACAGCTCAAGCCTTCCATCTCAGTGGTACAGAATGGAATTCGGGCAATCTTGCCATTGTTCATGGCATCATCAATCTGACCGATTGTATCAGCATCCACTACGAGACCATCAAACTTGGCTTCGGCTTGTGCCCTCAGAGTCTTGTCAATGTCTTTACCCAAAGTATTGACGTGTTTCTTGAGGCCTTTCAAAGCCACAGATTCACGTTTCATCAGATCCCTGCGAAACACAACCACTTGGTCCTTCTTGATGTCTTTTGGTCCGGCTTCAATCCGGATGGGAACCCCTTTCATCTCCCAGTAGTTATATTTCCAACCAGGGGTAGCATCACAGTCATCCAAATGGACCCTGATTCCAGCCTTTTCGAGAGTCTGCTCAATCTTCTTGCAGTACTCAAGAATTGCATCTGCATTCTTCCCCTTGATGATAGGAATGATGACAACCTGGTAAGGAGCCAGTTTGAATGGTAGGCGTAGTCCTTTGTCATCACCGTGAACTGATATCAGGGCGCCAAACATCCTGGAAACGGCAGGACCATAGCATGTCTGCCATGCATAGACTGTTTCATTGTTCTCGTTCAAGTACTTGATGTCGAAAGCTCTTGCAAAGTTATCACCTAGGTCATGTGTGGATGGCAACTGGATGACCTTTCCATCAGGCATGAGTGTGTCTGCCGCATATGTGTTCAGTCCACCCGGAAACTTGTCCCACTGTGTACGTTTGAACACCATTATTGGCAGTCCATAATCATCTGTGACAACTTCCTTGGTCGTTTCAATGTCCTCCATCACCTGTGCAATAACCTCTTCATGTGTGGCAAATACATTGTGGCTCTCAATCCACAAGAACTCGCGACCTCGAAGGAAAGGACGTGTGCTCTTTATCTCTGACCGAAACACCGAACATCGCTGGTACCTCTTTAGAGGCATGTCACGCCAACTTCGTATCCAGAGTGAGTACATTGGATAGATCGCGGTTTCACTAGTGGGCCTAAGGGCCAGTCTTTCCTCAAGTTCTTCGCCATCGCCAATCTCCCTAATCCAGAACACTGCAGGTGTAAAGCCCTCTACATGTTCAGCCTCCTTTGTGAGGTTACTCTCAGGAATCACAGTCGGGAATAGCATAGGTAGATGACGCTTACGTTTTAGGGCTGCCTCATAGAAGTCAAACATGATGTCCATGGTCATGTAGCTCCAAGGAGGAAATGGAGTGAAGCCTTTGACGCCATATCGGATGTCAGCGAGGTCGGCAACTTTGCATATCTCGCCAAACCAGTCAGGAAAGTTCTCTTCCTTGCTTATATTGAAGATCGCTTGCTTCGATTCTTTGTTCTCGTCATTACTACTCATTGTATCTACTCCTGTGATCTGATTGGTTTACGGAGCAATGGCTAGGACAGAGAATCAGCATTCTATTGGTTCGGAACGCGTTCACCTAGCATAAACGTTCACCAACAGAGAGTCACCTTGGGTCCGTATTTAAAGTCTGCTGTGTGAGTCAGCGCTTTGTAGTGACCTCACCAATTTCACGTATTCGCTCGTCCATCTTGTGCTCCTTAATCAGATTGGCAACGGCTGGAGGTACAAGGGTTTCCCATTCGGGATTGTTCCATCGGATAAGGTCCCGTATGTGTTTCGCACTGTAGGTATTTCGCTCAAGAAGCTCTGTTTCATCCACGTCAATACCAGTATCCTTCAGAAGTCTGGCCACCAGTGGATTGTGGGTGTAAGCCTTATCGAAGTATGGGACGAAACTCTTGAGATGTGCTACCCAGAGAGGGTGGATGTTGATGTCAGCAAGGGGAACAATGTCAATTCGATCGAGGGGAAGGCCCTCCTCTATGAGGGCCTGTTTCATGAACATCACTCTCTCTCCACCCGTGAATGGGTTATTGGGTGTGTGTGAGTACTGAGCACTCCCAATCACAATGATTAGGTCTTCTCCCTTCTCAAGTATCTGCTTTACAGTATGGACATGGCCCTTATGGACCGGTTGAAAGCGTCCAATGAACACAGACCTCATCTTGACCTCATTCTGACGTGGTCTGCGACATTAAAAGCATTCTCCACTTGTTCCGGAACGGAAGTCTTTACAGTCCAAATCATTACCAAACGCTTGGTGCACGTAAATGATCGAGATTGATGGTGCCTTTGGCGAAGGTGGTGGCCAGATTCTCCGCACATCAATTGCCCTCTCTGCTTTGACTATGCAGCCGGTGAGCATAGATAATATACGGGCTGGACGACCAAAGCCAGGTTTGAAGCGGCAGCATCTAGCTGGAATCGAAGTCCTAGCTCAACTTGTTAAAGCAGATGTGAGGGGTATGGAAGTAGGGAGCACACAGATCGAATTCACTCCACGTGAGAGAAAGGGGGGTCACTTCAGTTATGATGTTGGTACAGCAGGGTCTATCTCGCTCATTCTTCAAGCGGCCCTGCCTACTGCCGTTCTGTCACCTGAACCGGTGCGATTTGACCTGACTGGGGGTACTGATGTGGCTTGGAGTCCTCCAATTGATTACATGCGTGATGTGTTTGTACACGCCCTTCATACCATGGGGCCAGTCGTTGATATTTCATTGAAGCGGCGGGGCCACTTCCCTCGTGGGGGTGGCAAGGTGAGCTGCACAGTGACTCCTGTGGAGAAGATAAGGCCGATAGAACGAGAAAGGTTTGGCAATCTGAAAGAGGTACGAGGTATTTCACACTGTGTGAGACTGCCGTCTCATGTGGCTGAGCGACAGGCCAATTCTGCACGAGATAGGCTCTCTGGAAGCGGCATCACTGACCTACTGATTGAGAAGGAATCATACAAGAAGCAGGAAGACAGACATCTTGGAGCAGGTAGTGGAATTGTGCTTTGGGCTGAGTCTGTTTCTGGAACCAGACTGGGGGCCGACAGTCTAGGTGCAAAGGGAAAACCAGCAGAAGAAGTTGGCTCTGAATGCGCGGACACTCTTCTCAAGGAACTCTCCACAGGAATGGCTGTTGACTCACATCTATGTGATATGTTGATTCCGTATATGGCCCTAGCTGATGGTGCGAGCAGGATTGGAGTGACTGAGGTCACATCCCATCTCAAGACCAACATCTGGGCAGCGAGGAAACTCTTGGATGCTGACGTGTCTTTGCAGGGAGATTTGGGGGAACCAGGCATATTAGTTGTCAGTGGGGCCGGACTCGCCCTGTGAGATACCTGCAAGAAACTCCTGGATTGATTCCTGTACAGACTCCAAGTCCACCTCTTCGAGGGCCGCAGCCATCAATTCATTGACACCAATCCCCTCAGTCGCTACAATCTCATGGGCATCCTGAATCAACTGCCTTGCCTTGTTCAGCTGCTCCGGTTGAGTGATGTCTACCTTATTGAAGGTCACAAGAAGAGGGTTGAGAGGAAACATCTTACGAACCTCTTTGTGAAGATTCAGTTGGTCCTCAAGCTTCCAGCCGCATGCCTCGGAAGGGTCAATCATGAAGATGATGACATGTGCGAGGTACTTCAGGGCTGCAATTCCCTGTTTCTCAATCTCGTTTCGTTCTGACATGGGTCTATCAAGTATGCCCGGGGTGTCGATGATCTGAACATTCCTGTTTCCTACTTTTAGATGCCCGATAATCACGTTCTTTGTTGTGAATGGATAATGTGCAATCTCAGGTTCCGCAGTGGAAACTGCCTTCACAAGGGTTGATTTGCCAACATTTGGAAAGCCTGCACAGACAATGGTGGGCTCGTCTGGCGCAACACCAGGGAGACGGGCCATCTTCATCTTTGCCTCTATAATGAAATCCAGATTGGGTGCAGTTGCACGTAGGATGGACGAAATCCTCCCCTTTGCAGCCCTGCGTGTCTTCTTCATTTGTCGGAAGTCATCGGCAAGCTTCAATGCCTGAATATGGTTGTTCGTGATGTCGTCAATGGGAGGGATGCAGTTATAGACTGCACCCAGGGCCTGCTTCAGTCTATCAGTGCCAACGAGAATCTCAGCCAGTTCATAGTAGAAGGGATGAAGTCGGTCCAGAGTAGGAAAGTCCTCTACCGCGTTCTTCAGCTTCGTCTTGACCTGCTTTGTGAACTCTTGAAGGCGAGATATCTCTCTGATGCGAGAGCGTTCCACCCTCGTTAGTCTAAGAGAACTCTTCATACTGAGTCTTGTTGACTTCCTATGGGCGAAGTCTATAATCTCCTCTGCAGTCATGATCGTTGGGATCTTTACAAAGGGATTCAACCATTTCATTTCCGACTACCGTTTCCTGAAAGTTAATGTCCGTACAAAAGGAACAGGTCAAAACGTTTTAAACAGAACCTTCCTGACCCTAATCTGGGACGTGAGTCCCGACGGAGGTCTTGTATTAATGTCACTTCCTACTGGTGCAACTGTTGTCGGAATAAAATGCAGTGATGGTGCCGTTGTAGCTACTGACTCATTGATAAGCTGGGGCACTTTCATTCTCACAGACCAAGGTGTCAAGGCGTTCAAGCTGACTGATTCCATAGTCTTGGCCTCTGCTGGACTAACGTCAGATTACCAAATGCTTGTGAACAGGCTTCAGGCCTATATCAAGCTCTATGAGCTGAACCAGAAGAAGACCATCAGCGTGAAAGCCCTCTCCAAGATGATCGCAAATACTCTGTATCAGCAGAAGATGGCGCCACTCTATGTACAGACAGTGATTGTTGGCGTTGACGAGGGTGGTCCCGCTCTCTACACCCTTGATATGGGTGGTTCATTGATTCCAGACGAGTATACAGCTACCGGGAGTGGTACACAGACAGCCTACGGTGTCCTTGAGAAAGATTACAAAGAAGGCCTGACAGTCAAGGAAGCCGAGAAGATTGCGGTCGACGCAGTGAAGGCTGGAATTGCCAGAGATGCACAGTCTGGTGGAGCTATACGCGTTATGACAGTGACCAAGGATGGGGTCACTGAACAGGTCTTTGACAACTAGTGCGTGTGCATTGTTTGGCATCCCATCATTTGATATTTCGTTCACATTCCTCTTCACGTTATAGCGTAGCAGCCCTTCTTGGGTCAATAGAAACAGACCATCGGTTGAATGACCTTCAGGTGAGTGCACCTCTTGAACTCTCAGATAACATGATTCAACGAGAGGTTGAGCGGGGACAGGTCATTATTGCCCAGTCAGTCATGAGCACCCAGATAAATCGAGTCTACCATGAAACTAAGAGGATAAGGGACAGATTTGGTGAATCCGTGCTACTCGTCGGCGGCGGACCTCATGCGAGTGCAAGGCCCAAGGAATTGATAAGAAAGGGCTTTGATTTTGTTGTGATTGGCGAAGGTGAGAAAGTATTCAGAGATTTGATGTATAGTCTAATCAATCATGATGAGCCAACGAAAATAGATGGAGTGGTCACAGAAGAGGATGTTTCCATGCCGAAACCAAGAGACCGGCCAAGGGTTTCACTTGATGACTACCCCCCATTTGCTCTAGGTCTGAATATCCTGGGACCAGTAGAAGTGACTCGAGGCTGTCCGTTTGCCTGCAAATTCTGCTGCACACCTTTCCTCACCGGGGGAAGCGTAAGACACAGATCCGCGGATTCGGTGGTTTATTGGCTTGAACAAGCGGTTGAAAGAAGAGGTTTCAAGAGAACATGGTTCCTCTCTCCTAATGCCCTCTCGTATGGTGGAAAAGGACGTAGGGTGGTACCCGATAAGCTAGAGCGTCTGCTAAAGGAATCTGCATCAGTGGAAGGACTTGAAGAGGTATTCTTCGGAGCGTTTCCATCTGAGGTAAGACCTGAGTTTGTCACCAAACAAGTCTTGGAGATGATGAGGACCTATGTGGCGAATGATACACTCCAGATTGGGCTTCAGTCAGCCAGTGACAAGGTTCTCGAATATAGCAATCGTCATCATACCGTACGGGAAGGGCTAGACGCAGTTGAGATTGCACTTGATTGTGGTTTCACTCCGCATGTCGACATGATATTCGGACTTCCTGGCGAATCAAGGAAAGAACTTGATGATAGCATAGAAATGTGCGAAATGCTTTCGGATATGGGTGCAAAGGTCCACGGTCATGTCTTCATGCCCTTGCCAGGGAGCGCTTTTGAGAACATGCCACCTGGAAAGCTGGACCAGGATAGTAGGAGCACACTTGGGGAGTTCTCCCGAAGAGGTATATTGACTGGGTCATGGAGTAGTCAAGAGGCTCTGGCAACAAGATTGGCTTCACCCGAGTGATGTAATGGCTATTGCCAAACCCTCATAAGACAGACCCTCGGACTCTGCCCGAATGTACATTGAGTTCTGACATGCCTACTGAATTGCAAGAGAAGCTCAAACGGCAGGGGTATCATCTTCTAGGAGAGCGTGGAGCATTCAAGGCATGTCAATGGCAGAGAAAGAGTCTGCTGTATGGAGATGTCTGCTATAAGCAGCGTTTCTATGGGATTGAGAGTCATAGATGCCTGCAGATGACTCCAGTTGTTGACAAGTGCACTCAGAACTGTGACTTCTGCTGGCGAGTCACTCCTGCGGATGTGAGTGTGGGATGGGATCAGACATCTGTTACACAAGACGATGTACTTCCTCCATCAGAATTGCTAGACCAGACTCTCATGGCGAACCTTAGGTCATTAGGAGGTTACAACCCTGATGTTACTCCAAGTGTTTCTGCCAAGAAGTACGAGGAGGCAAGAGATCCAAAGCATCTTGCCATTTCATTAGCAGGAGAACCAACCCTCTATCCTTATCTAAGCGAACTCATTGATGAAGCACAAGAGCGTGATATGACCACTTTTCTTGTGACAAATGGCACTCAACCAGAAGTGCTAACGCAGATGTCACTCCCCACACAGCTGTATATCACACTTGCAGCACCCAATGAAGAGGTGTACAGAAATCTATGTAGGCCGGGTATTTCTGACGGCTGGGAAAAACTGAACGAAACACAGGAGCTACTTCATTCACTCTCATGTCGGCGCACGAATCGACTCACAATGGTCGAGGGAGAGAACATGCATGAAGTTCGATCCTACGCGGATATGATTCTTAGGGGGGAACCTGATTTCATCGAAGTAAAGGGGTTCATGTATCTGGGTTCATCTAGGGGACGACTGGCTCAAGAGAATGCACCTTCACATCGAGAGATTCGTGCCTTTTCTGAGAAGCTAGCATCCTTAACAGGGTACTATATTCAAAACGAGCAGGTCGAAAGCAGAGTCGTTCTGCTATCTAGTAAGAAACACATAAAGAAGATTCACAATAATCGAGGTGATGGCGACAGCCATGAAGCTTTCCGAGATTCTTAAGCCTATGAGGGCTGAAATTGAAACAGACGATGGAGTTCGAGAGAAAGTACTCCCATTGTCAAGGTCTGCAGTAAGAAAATGTAGTGAGTCAATAAAAGAAACCCATAGGGGGAACTTCGACTCGGCCGAGAATCTTCTATCTGAGGCTCGAGAAATCATAGAGCAGGCTATGACAGAAATGAAAGGGAGCGAATTCGTGTCCCGCTCCAAGTTGCTAGATATTGCCTATCAAGAGATAGCAGAGGCAGCAAATCTATTAGCCCTCCTCAAAGACGGCGCCTTTACTCCACCTGAAAAGTATGGGATTCCGACACGAGCCTATCTAACTGGCCTTGCAGATACTGTCGGCGAATTGAGAAGAGCAGTATTGGACTCACTTCGAGAGGAGAAGGTTGATTCCGCAGTGAACTTACTTGGTTTCATGGAGGAGATACTTGACGAGCTACACACTTTTGATTTTCCGAATGCTCTAGTACCGGAACTCAGGAGAAAATGTGATGTGGCCAGATCTATCATTGAACGGACCCGTGGGGACATCACTTCGGCGATTCAACAGAGCAAACTGGTGGAGGAACTCAGAGGCTTTGAGGACCGACTGAGAGGCAATCAATAATAAGAGAGAGCTAGGAGAGCAGAGTAAGATGATTGCACCTGATGTTTGGTTCACTCTCTATGTTCTGGCTAAAGAAGGTGCAGTTCATAAGAGAGCCGTCCTGACAACTCGAAAGCTTGGTGATTTACTAGGAGTTAGCCAGCAGACCGCATCCCGCAGAGTGACCTACTGTGCTGATGAGGGCTATGTGAGTAGAATACATACGGCAAATGGGATGCTTATTCAGCTATCAAAAAAGGGCGTCAAGGAACTGAAGAGCGTGAGGACAGGCCTTGAACTTGCGCTTGTTCCCTTTGAGGAGGAGATAGTAATAGCTGGGCGGGTTGTCCACGGCCTTGGGCAAGGCGCGTACTATGTAGATGCATATGCTCCTAGATTCTATGATGCCCTTGGATTCGAGCCATTTTCTGGCACCCTTAATGTCAAGATTGTTGATGATGACTCACGGAGTGCGATAAACAGAATGAAGCAGACACCCCCGCTTATCGTGCCAGGATTCACTCATGAGGGCCGATCATTTGGTGATGTAGTCTGCTATCGTGCTAAAATAAACGAGAAAATTGATGGCGCCGTTGTCATCGCCCAGAGAACTCACCATGGACAAGAAATCTTGGAGATCATCTCTGAGGTCAACCTGAGGGCAAAGCTGAAGCTCAAGGACAACGATCCAGTAACACTCACAATAGTCCCGCTGCACAAGGCATGATTTTAGTGACCAAACTCTCCGGTGAGAGGCACAAAAGCCACTCCACCCCATCTTCTCTTCGTCACGTTCGCGTCTTCATCCTTATGAACCATCATCAGCTCTTGATAGAACCCGCGAGATCCTACTGGGATTAGCATAATCCCTCCAGGTCGGAGCTGTTCTATCAGAGGCGGGGGAACAGTTGGGGCAGCGGCCGCAACAAGTATTCTGTCGAACGGAGCCTCATCAGGCAGCCCTTTGCCGCCATCACCCTGAATAAGGGTCACTCTGTCTGCATATCCTGCACGTTCAAGATTGCCCTGTGCAAAGTCAATAAGGCCCTTGACAATCTCAATGGTATAGACATGTCCTGGATTGGAGGAGTTCGGTGGTGCCACTATCTCAGCACATAGAGCGGCGTGATAGCCAGAACCTGCACCCACTTCCAAGACGCGAAGTCCCTCAGTCAGATTAAGGCCTTCACACATAATGACACACATATGCGGAGCTGAGATTGTCTGACCAAGTCCTATGGAGAGGGGCGAGTCGCGGTAGGAATGTTTTCTGGACTCTGGTAGCACAAATTCCTCGCGGGGGACAGCCATGAATGCGCGTTTTACTGCATCTGTCTTGAGGTAACCTCTGCGTTGAAGACTATGAGCGAGGTTTTCCTTCTGCTTTTCTAGTGAGCTGTCCCGCATCATTACCAATACACGAATGAACATGCAATGATAAAAGCGTTGACCGCCATGTTTTCGCTATGCAGAGTGTGCACTTTCAGGCCTGTGGGCATGTAAATGTGCTTGCAAATCACAGGACCACAGTGGAAATCACCACTGAAGACTTTCTCACTCAGAGGGGCACATGTATCATAGGGGTCCGAGCTGACAAATCATTGAATGAGGTCCCCCCCAAAATAAAGGCACTTGCGGCATCAAAAAGGACCAAGATTGTTCTGAAGCTGAAAGCGGGTAATCTCATGGAGGAGATAACAGGAAGAGGGGATCCAAGACTCACATATTTGGATACCGTCAGCATGGTGGCAAGAAAAAGCTCATTCGTTTGTGATAGGACTCTCATGGTAGGCGCAGACAAGGCTGCCGTTGATTTGGACCGCTCATTCGTTGATGCTTTGAGGAATCATGAAACGCAATTGCAATGTGAGATCCTCTTTGTCACTGAATGACAACATCAGCAACCATTTGGTACTCATGAGGCGCGCTATCACGCACTCTTCGAATAGTTTCAATCCGAGCAACCTGTCTGCCAGCTTCTTCGACAAGACTAGTAATCCTCTCGGTCAGGCTGCCCTCGGGGTTGTCCCCTCCCATAAACTCATAGTAATGCATGATGCCTTCAGGTTTTAGAGCCTTGCAGGCATCCACCACAAACTCGAATGCCCCTGAAGGGTGGTTCATAATCACGCGATCGACATCACCATCAAAGCCGCTCTGAATGTATTCATGGGTATCTCCTAGTATTGGGATAACTTCTCCGGCGAAACGATTTAGCTCCAAGCTTTCTTGAAGCAGGTCAATTGCATCCGGGTTGATATCCACTGCATAGACCTTGACCCTGTGGCGTCTGGCAATATGTAATGCAAAGGGTCCAACTCCCGTAAACATGTCAATGACCAGCTCATCATCTCTGACCAAGTCGGCGATTCTGTTGTGTTCCTCAAGCAGTCTCGGGCTGAAATAGGCCTTTGCGACATCGACCGCAATCCTAAGATTATACTCTGTGTGAATGGTCTTTGTCTTATTCTGGCCTGCTAGCACCTCATATTCACGTACTCGTGTTGTTCCGGATATTGCACCCTTCTTACCGAGTACAGTATTGAAATTCTTGTGGACCGTCTTGAGAGCTGCACCAATTTGGCGATCATAGTCTGTGAGCTCATCAGGAATCTCTATGACGGCGATGTCGCCAATCAGGTCGTACGCACGAGGGAGCAATTCCAATAGATCTGAAGGGAGAAGACCTACAAGTGCTTCTGAAAGGGTCTTGGGACCCATGAAGACTGGTGTGAACTCTCGCCTACCAATCTCATACTTAATTTTCCCAAGGATTTTCTTGAGTCCTTTCTCTGTCTTCTTCTGAGTCAGTGGAAAGTATAGCCAGTCTTCGTCTTTTGCTATCTTGCACTCGGTATCTAGAAGTTTTGCGTCAATAAGGGCCTGTCTAGCCTTCTCTCCATCACGCTCTTTTGTTCGTACGAAAGGTCTATCGAACGACACGGGTATCAATTAGCAATCGTGCCTAATGAGTCTGGCTGTCGAGGGCAAGGATTATCATCAGGCGTAAACGCGACTTCTCTTCAGCAGGGGTAGCAATATTGTCAAAATATACACTCCGAGACCGTGATCTCATTCTCACAGAACCTGGAATCTTCTTTCGGGTCTATGGCTATTGGCATCCATCATCAGGCTATGTCTGTGACCCTGAATATGTACCCATGTCAATCTTCAACTCAGAAACTCTCCTTGACCAACGAATTCGAAAGAAAGGGTACTGTAAGTTCTATGGCTCGGAGGGTATCGAGTTCGTCACAGAGAGGTATCCTCAATTCATGGTCCCCTATCCTCCACTGAACACAACCCTTGTTGGAGTGACACATCATGACATCCAAAAGGAGCTAAGGACTGATGATTGTCTGAGGGAGATGCTTGAATCGCCGCCTGATGACCTGCTTGCGAGTCTCTTGGTTGAACTCATTGATTACCTCGTTGAAAACACGTCAATAAAGAGGGCTGACTTAGGCATATTTGGGAGTCTTCTGGCTGGAATATATCATCCTCAGTTCTCAGATCTGGACATAACAGTCTACGGAAGGAAGACCTTTGAACGGCTTCGTCCACATCTGCTCGAGTGGTATTCGGAGCCCAACGGATATCTTGCCAACGAGTTCGTTGTTGAAGTGCAGCAGTTTCTGGAAAAACCTTCTCCATTCACCGCGATAACCCGCGAAGAGATTATTGCTCACCACCGCCGAAAAGGAATCTATGGAGTCCTTCCTGGAGTCCGTGACCCGTTTCTGAAGGTTGAGTTTGAACCAATTCGCAGATTTGAGGAGATTGACAACCTTGCTGAGGACGCAATAATGACCCCGGGTGAGCGTATCACCGTCAGGGCACGAATCACAGACCACGAGGATAGTTACTACATGCCCAGTGAGTATGGAATTGAAACACTTGAGGTGATTGAAGGCGACTCAAGCGCCTCTCCAACAAGAGTCCTCAACTATATTGAGCAGTTCAGGATGATGGCCTTTAGAGATGAAGAGGTGATAGTCTCCGGAATACTCGAGCATGTTGAAAGGAGAAGCACCGAGTACGACCAAATCGCATTGAGCTATCCGCCGGGATGGGAGGCTAATGTCCTAAAGACGATTGACACCGTCGAGTTCTAGGAATTTGTGAGCCTGATATACTCCTTCCCTGCACCAGTCTTTGAACCTACCATTAACTGATAGAATGGGTCCGTGTCTGAATCAATGGGTGTAACTCTCTGGATAATCCCGGACACTTCTACCCTGTCACCACTCCGAATAAGCCCACGGAATGACCCCTCATAGACCAGAATTCTAGTAACGCATTCGCCATCTATGAGCTCGAGAGGTTGAGACTCACCCAAGTAGATTGCAGGAAGAAACAGGCCATATGTTTCATCGGATATCTCCATGCTTACTCGCACTGGTTCAGGTGTTATTGTTGCATACGACTCACTACCATGAGTTATTGGAGCCTCATCAGGGAGAAGTATTGGCATGACTCCTATTGATCGTTCATGACAGAGAAGGCCCTTTCTCCTTGTGAACAGCTCTTTCATGGATTCGATAGGAAGAACAGGAATGCGTTCCACGACTCTGGCCATGGTCCGTTTCCATTCATGCATTTGTCGAAGGCGCATGTGGGAATTCCGCTCTGCAACTTCATCATAACCCTTCTGCAGATGCCAGGCTGTATCAAAGCCATAGATGTTCATGTTGATGTCAGAAAAGCTTGGGTTATGCGCTTTCCATACAATACTGCCGGTGACACCAAGTCTTTCGACGGGAATATCAAGTGTGTCATGGAGAGTTTCAGTCATCTGCGCAACACTCTCTTCAAGAGGGTCCCGTGATGTGGATTCCAGGATTTCTTTCACTCGAATCTCAGGACTGAAGTACTTCTCGACATCTGTTCTAGGAACCTCAAGGAGCTCACTACCAAAGTGCGAATCGTGTACAAGATAGTCATCTGGAGCCTTGGTCATACCCTCGGCTGCTGATGCGCCCCCTCCCCAGAAGATACGCTTGTATCGTTGGTCTGCTGTTCGCCACTTTCCTTCTGGATGTGGAGCATATTTGAAGAAGGAGAGGATTCTGTCTTCTGGCTGGATGTAGCCGAGCGTCACATAGACTCTTCCTGCCTTATCATGAAACACATCTCGATCACGGACTCTATCCGGAAGGGAAACCAACGCTGGATGATTCTCTTCATCTGTCTTCATTGGTGTGCTCCTCGTTAGATAGATTAGGCGCCTCTTACTGAGATTGGCAGTGACTGCTAATGAGAATTCTCCACCTTTGTGACAGCCTTAACCCTGCCGGTCTTGGAGGATACGAGTCAATTATCCATTATCTATCAAAAGCGATGGCTGCAGAAGGACACGAGTCATTTGTAGCTACACAACCACCCTATCGAAACTCTCCAGAAACAGTCAGGAAGCAACACTATACCATTTTTCACTTACCAGGCAACTTGCTTGAGGCTCGTAAGTGGGAATTCTATGCTTTGCCCGAGGAGAAGAGGCAAGAAGCAGTTGGATATCTGTTCAAGCCTAATGACATTATAGAAAACGTGAGTATACTTACAGACCAGCTTGCTGGACTAATTCATGAGGTTCATCCAGACATTATTCATGCGCATAGCACCTACGTAGTCTTCAACAAAGTAATCACCAAACTACAATCGCAGTCTGAGCTAGAAATTCCTGCAGTTATCACAATTCATGGTTTGCCTAAGCCGCTCATCCTGCCAGATGGAAGGGAAACGACAGATTTCCAGGAATTCGTTTCAGACTTCGGATTTGATCTTGTTATTGCCGTTAGCGAGCATGTTGCAGGAGCGGTCAAAGAGCATCTAGAATCTGAGCTTCATGATAGAGTTCGTACGGTATACAGCGGCATTGACCTGTCGGTCTTCAAGCCACTGATGGATGTAGAAAAGGAGTGGGACATAGCATTCATGGGACGTCTGGAAGCGATGAAGTCTGTAGACCTGTTTCCAGAGATGCTATCTCTTCTCAAGACCAGGTTCCCCACCCTCAAGATGATGATGACTGGTGAGGGGTCTCTCAAGAATTGGCTCTTTAATGAATTTGAAAAGAAAGGGGTGTCTTCAATTGTAGACTATCGCGGCGTTGTTGAAACTGCGGCTGTCCCTCTCATGATCAACAAGAGCAGAATATTCCTCTATCCATCACGACGTGAGCCATTTGGACTCTCAATAGTCGAGGCGATGGCCTGTGGTGTGCCCGTCATAACTACGGATGCCTTTGGGCCAAGAGAAATCATCAGGCATAATTATGACGGTTTCGCAGTGCCTCCAGATGATGCCAGAGCGCTGGCTGATGCGGTTGAGTATCTGCTGTCAGACGAGAAAGGCAGAGAACAGATTGTGCAAAATGCATTGAAGACCGTTGAAGAGAAGTATGACATCAAGAAACATGCAAGGCAATTAATCGCGATATATCAAGAGATAATTGACCGTTATAAGAAATGAAAGTGTGGGACTTTTCCAAGCCCCACATGCTATTCTACAACTATTCTAGTGCATTGACAGGCTTCGTTCTCAAGAAAGGCCTTTAGAGAGCCATATTCCATCATAGATAAGAGCCCAACTTCCAGACCCTGCTCAATGAGCGGTTTGGCTGCGGCTATTGCCTTTAGCTTCCCTTTCATTGCTCCGCTCGCATCATCGATTTCAGACACTTCCATTCTATGCAATGTAGCCTCAAGGTCATTGAGATTGATTGTATCTATACGATTTGCATCGGATTCCAACTTCGGG
>JBHLLF010000035.1:0-26580 GCA_048885865.1 Candidatus Hermodarchaeota archaeon | reverse complement strand
TTGCCTCCAAGACCGAGAAGGTCTAGCATCTCATCTCGAGACATTCTATTAGGTAGGTCTCGCTTGTTTAGCATGACCACAATTGGAATTTCGCGCCCCAGAGCATCTCCCAGGAAGAGCTTGAGCTCCTCAAAGCTCTCTGTGTTCTCATCTCTCTGATCTGGAGATGAGTCAGCGACAAACAATATGCCATCAGTGCCCTGAAGCACTACTTTTCTTTGGTGCCGGTGACGCTTCTGACCAGCGACTGTAAATACATCGAATAGCACTCGACCTCCGGCACTCATTGGAACATAGTCAAAGAACAGAGTACGGTTGGTTTCATCCTCGATTGCAGTGAACTCTCCTTTCTGGAGGCCCTCAACTTTGCCATATAACCAACGCAAAGCTGTTGTTTTGCCTCCCAGGCTTGGTCCGTAGAAGACCAATTTGAGATGTATGCGGCCTTTGTCGTCTTTACGAATCGCTGTTCACCTCACTGTGTCACTGCCTGTACTCGTTCTGGCCTCAAATAGAAGCCCTGCTCGGGGGGCTGATAAGCCCAAAAGTGTGGTCTCATAAAAGGGTTTGTGGCACAATTGGGGCTGTAGAGCGTACAAGGTCAACCGCCTCGCAGCGGTCAGACCCTCTCAAGCTCTGCGAGGGCGGACTTGAGGTCCTCCTCATCCAGCTCCTTGTCCTTGCCGCTGGGAGCTAATGGCTCCACTGCCAGGAACTTGTCAAGCTCGTCTGCGAGCTGTACACCCTGCTTCTTCATGACAAGACGTATCATGCCTATGTTAACGTCGGCATCAGACACAACGCACAGCACACCCTTTCCGCACGCAGATGCGAATATCTTGCCTTCACTAAACTCGCTCGTGACGATCTCAAGCTCGCCAATCTGCAGATTCTTCCCTTGCTCCTCTGAGGCGCAAAAGACCGCAGACGCAATTGCGCCGATACTGTCGACGTCCACTGGATAATATGACAGCTTGCTCACGTTAGCAATGGTCAAACCTGTCTTATCTACAAGGATGACCTTGCGGATTCCCTTCTCTTGACGGATGATGTCCGTGAGGATTCTGTCAAACGCTTTCGGATCGCTCATGGATATAGCCCCATACATACTAGTTCTTCTTGAGGACCACTAATATCAGGCCCTCTTTTTCATCGGGTGCGATGTTTATTTGACCTTGTGTTGTGTCCAAGGTAAGGAAGGACAATGATCCCTCGCGTAGGAGGCGCACCGTGTCCAGTGCCTTTCCTACAAGAGAGGTGATGATTGCAGCGACATTTTCGGTTGTATCTGCATCCAAGTCACTACTCAGAGGAAGACCTTCCATGGTGGTGACCACGACCCCACGGACTCCGTCTTGGGCCTTGAGTTGTTGGAGGATGCTGTTGAGTCGCTCTTGACTTATCAAAGTAGAATCTCCGCTGCTATCAATTGTCCATTTGACAAATCCTAACGCCGCAGTTGGGTATTTAGCAGTTATGATGACATTATTATGGTAAGAGAGCCCGTTTGCGCATTTTGAAACTTGGGTCAATCAGACACATATGATGGAAAAAAGAGGTTGAGCGACGCTGCTCGCTGCAACGTCACTCTGTTATCGTTTATTCTTCGTCGTCCTCAAACATTCTCTTGGAGCTGCGCTTCATTTGAGCAAGGTTCTCGACTGCGGTCATGTCAGCGGCTGCAGATGGTGCAGCACCTCCAGCGGGAGCCTCCATCATTCGTGCTTCCTGACGCTCAAGCTCTTCTTCCTCACTCTCAAGGACATCATCGGCTTTATCGAGCATTGCCTTGACTGGCTTGGGCGCGGCCTTAGCGCGAGCCTTCATAGCGGTCCTGAATGAGGCAAGTCTCTCCTTGCCCTTCTTGCGGTCGCCTCTTACTGCATCCTCACCAGCTTTTTGAGTGACGAAGGTCGCACCAACAGTTGGGTCGAGAGTCTTCATGATCTCATCTTCTTTCTCAGAGACCTTGAGCTTGGTTGTCACTGCTCGGACCCTTCTCGCGCCCTCATTGTCGGTGTAGGAAACCTGTACCTGAATCGGGACTTCTTCACCCTTGATCTTCTTCTCAGGCTCTACCTCGAAGTATAGCTCATGGTCCTCACCAACAACTCCAATCTTTCCGCCGCCTTTCTTCTTGAGCTCATCAAGAACTGCACGGGATGCTCCTGATGCATCTTTGAGCTTGACACCCTCAGGTG
Organism: Candidatus Hermodarchaeota archaeon; assembly: GCA_048885865.1. Classification (GTDB taxonomy): domain Archaea; phylum Asgardarchaeota; class Thorarchaeia; order Thorarchaeales; family Thorarchaeaceae; genus SMTZ1-83. Next base: position 24,379 of record JBHLLF010000035.1, on the reverse strand, counting down.
TGATGAGTTTGACCTCTACGTCACGGCCTAGAAGGGTTGCTCCTGCAAGCTCTGAGAGGCTTCTATCCAGTTCATTGGGAGTCACATAGTACATAGTGCCCCCGGTAGCTTCAGGTAACAGACCCAGTGTCTTGAGCTCCATGGCTCCACCTGATGCGATGCCTACGACATCGAAGGCGGCTCCAATCTTTCTGAACTCATCACCGAGGTCCTCATAGTATTTGTTCGCGGGTGTGACCTGGTATCCCTCAAGGGCGCCAATTCCCTCGTTTGCAAGTCCATCAGTAAGAAGGACAATTCGACCAACATCTCGGTGTTTGGCTATGGTGTAGGCCATACCCACAGCTGGTCCCAGCGCAGTTCCGCCTTGGTCTCGCAGAGCTGCAACGTGATTCTTCAGGTCTGATGACTTGTCACCGACCTTGACCATCTTGATTTTGTCTAACAAGCGTTTTGTCGAGTCCATGATTGAGTCCAGACTTTGAAAGGACTCTCTTGGGAGTTCGATGGGCGCCCCGGTCTCCAGATTTCTACAGATTACAGAACTCTCAAACTCAATCAGACCAAACATTGTGTCTGGAGTGTTGGCTGCCAGACTGTCAATTGATGTGTTTAGACTGCGCTTTACTGCAGCCAGGTTCTCACCAGCCATGGACCCAGAAACGTCTATCAACGCCAAGAAAGACCGGCCGCCTGTTGATATTGTATCAGTACCGGTCTCTATGTCTTGTGGTGGCTTCACAACGAAGTCTGTATCGTCGCCTGCGACAACGATCTCTCCTTCAATAACATTCAGTGTACCACAGAAGGGACAGACAAAGTGCTTTCCGACCTTGTCATCCTCTAGAATCTGATCTACACTGAGAAGGAAGCCATTGCATTTATGGCAAGCAATTGGCTTGCCAACAATCTTAGTAACGTCTCGTGCCAAGTCTCCAAATTCGACTCGCAAGACGTATGGGAGGTCTTTCAGTACATCCTTTGATGAAGGAAAAGCCTCCGAAGTAGTTCTCAGCATAGGCATAAAATTCGACTCCAAAAGTCTTGGACCTAGCTTCACATTTGCGTATTTAACCTAAGCTATGAAAATCATCCACCAATCCTTAATTCCAGTGGTTTGAATCTGATTAGTACCTCTCGATTCTTCTGGATACCAACGCATAGACGACACCTGTGACAATAATACTCAGGAAAAGAGTATAGACCATTTGTTGCATCCATAGAGGGTGCATGTTTGTCACAATGACCGCTCCCGGTATAAAGAGCAGGATTTCTAGTATCAACAGATACTTCGTAAAATTGCAAATCTCAACCTCATCCATATCATAGATATTGTCCTCGCATCCTCATCTTTTTTTCTCCAGAAGGTAGTCAAAAGAATACTCCCATTTATAGGAGAAACGGTTTTTAGAAGAATAGCACCAAATCAGAGAGGCAGTACCCACGGAGAGTATGTCAAAGTGGATGAAGAAAAGGTAAAACAAGTGATTGCCGATACAATGGCGGCCAATGAGAACCTAGAGGGCATAGTAGTATGCGATGCCAAGGGGAAGGTGATTTTTGGTCATACTATCAGTGGGGGCATCAAACATTCGGATGTCGCAAACCTCGCAGTCAAGATTGCTGGAAACTCCTCGCAACTATCCAGTGGTCTCGACAAGGGGGGATTGAAAGAGGTATCAGTCGCAGCTGACAATGGCTACATTGTGATTCTAGGCGACGTAAAGGTTGTTCTTGCTGGAATTGCAGGAGAAGGAGCTCGCGAGTCCATGGGACTCCTTAGAATGGCTCTCAAACGAGCTTTGATGGCAATGGTCAGCTGACTTTCTATATTCAAAATGCTACAGAGTTACCTTTTTTTGGACTTTTCTGGCTAGTCGAAGATGCACAGGCATGCCTGAATAAGGCCGAGGTATTACCCAGGTAGTACCAATCATATTTAGGGCCGCGTAATATCAAGGCTGTACAACAGACACGCCTATCATATGATAATCGTCCAGAGCCGGGAAGGGAGCGTCTTGGTCCACATAGAGAAGCTAGTATGCAAGGGCTTCAAGTCATTTGGACGAGACATAGTCACCATCAGACTCAACGAGGGCTTTACGTGTATTGTTGGACCAAATGGATCAGGTAAGTCAAACGTCATCGATGCCGTATTGTTTGTACTTGGTCAGCTCAGTGCAAAGACGCTTCGTGCAAACGTCTTCTCGGACCTTCTATATTCGCCACCAAAACCGGATATGCCTCCAAAAGCTAAGTCTGCCACTGTAGAGCTTCATTTTGATAACAAAGATAGAAAGTTACAGATAGACTCAGACAAAGTTGTAATCGAGAGAGAGCTGGATGATTCCGGCAAATCTACTTGCCGAATCAATGGCAAAGTTGTAACAAGAACGCAGGTCATAGAGGTCCTAGGGGCAATTGGTGTCGATCCCAACGGATACAATCTGGTTCTACAAGGAGAGATTGCACAGATTGTGAAAGTAAGCCCCACGGATAGACGCAAGCTGGTAGAAGAGATTGCAGGAATATCTGCATACGATGAACAGAAGGAACGTGCGCTCAAGAGGCTCGCAGAGAGTGAAACCAATCTCGGAAAAGTCGAGATGCAGCTTCAGGAACGAAGGCGCCAGCTGGAAAAGCTTGAGGAGGAAATGACAGACGCCCGCAGACATCAGAGTCTTCACAAGCAAATAGAACAGGTCAGAATCGACAGCATAGCTTGGCGGACTATCAAAGGAAAGAGCAGGATTGAAACTATCCAAGAAACTCTGGCCGAAAGAGCAGAAGAGGCGGAGAATCTCTCTAGGGAACTCGTTGAAGTTGAACAAGGCATTAGTGACACAGACCTCGAGATTGAGACCATTGATGGAGAAATTGATCAAATAACAGGTGGAGACTCTGCTAGAATCTCAGAGCAATACGGAGTTGTTTCAGCTGCTGTAGACCATGCAAGAGCGGATCTTGAACGCGTGCAGGGCGAATACAACGCGAAGATGGAAGAACGAAATTCTGTTGAGGTCGACATTCAATCAATTCAAGACCAAGTGAGTGGTTCAGAGGCACTCATCAAGGAGAAGAATCAAGAGCTTGCTAGATTGGATGATGAGATACTGAGCTGTACAAACAAGATTAGCGGGTTGGAGGATCGAATAGAGAAGGAACAGGCAACATCATTTGAAATCACCCTAAGGCTGCAGGATCTCAATAATCAGATGAGGGCGCTTGATGAAGGTGTGTCTGAGGTTCGTTCGGCCATAAAGACCGATAGCAAAGAGCTTGGAATGACCTACGAGGAGCTTCGCGATTCGACAGAGATGCTGGAAAAGACGGAAGAAGAGCTGTCAGACCTCCGCAGAGTTATACCTGAAAGACGTGAAACCCTCAAGCAAGCTGAAGAGAATGAAGAGAGCAAGAGAGCTGAAGTCGAGAAAATTGAGAACAATCTCAAGAATGTTGAAGCGCAGGTTCGAGAATCAGCCCAGATAGTCGAAAAGACAAAGGAGGAACTGATTCGCGTCCAAGCACGACAGGATGCCTTGAAAGAGGCTGAAGAAGCATTCTTGAAACGGCGACGTGCAATCCGTCGAATTCTCGAACTCCGCGACTCAAAGACAGTGGAGGGCATCTATGGAACAGTGGCTGAGCTGGGCACAATCGACCCTGAGTATGCCTCCGCCATGGAAATCGCTGGAGGAAATAGGCTTACTCATATTGTGGTAGATGATGACGAAGTCGCCACTAAATGTGTTAACATACTTAAGATTGAGAAAGTGGGTAGAGCTTCGTTCATCCCACTCAATAGAATCAGCACCACAAAGCCAGGGAAAGTCCCTCGTGACAGTGGAGTCATAGGTCTGGCGATTGACCTTGTGAAATTCGATGATAAAATGCGACCAGCTTTCGAGTTTGTTTTCCAAGACACACTAGTCACAGAGGATTTTGAAACCGCAAAGGCAATGGGATTCAAGGGGCGCAGAGCAGTATCACTAGAGGGCGATCTGGTTGAACGGTCAGGTCTGATTACTGGCGGTTACTACTACAAGCCTGCAACCGGTCTCTCTCTTCAATTGGAAGACACTAGTCCAGAGATAGCCAAACGTCTCAAGGGACTGAATGAGATATTGTCGGAGCTACGCAGTCATCAGGATAGCCTTAGAAACGAAAAGAATAAGCTGGACTTGGAGATTCAAGACCTCTCGAAGAGTAACTATAGAGCGACGCTCGAACTAGAAGGACTTGAAGAACGATTGGAAGAGAAGGAGAATAGGACTGCGCTTCTCAAGGATAGAATCAGCAAAGCACAAGTTACAATCAAGGAACTCGAAACTCAGATTTCAGAGCTTCAGGAGAGGGATTCTGAACTGTCAGAGCACAGAGAGAGGGTCAGAGAGCAGAGAGACGAGGCCAATGAAACCTTAGCTACATCCGACACCGCTAAACTCACTCAGTATCTAAAAGATCTCAAAGAGGTTCTCAATCATCATAACCAAGAACGTGAGGTTCTGACAAGCGAGATTACTGGTCTGAAAGTTGCACTAGATGAACGTCTTAAGCCTAAGCTAGCCGAGCTAGATTTACGTCTGAAGGCGGTGCAAAAAGGTATTCCAGACCTGGAGAAACGAGTGGATACGCTGCAGTCTGATGTGGAGAAGAAAGAACAGGACTTCGAGAAACTGAAGGCTGAACGCGAGAAGATAGACGAAGCGGTGAAAGACAAGCGAGTCCGCCAGCTTGATTTGAAAGAACATCTCCGAAACCTCAGATTCCGTCATGAGGAGATTCGAGAGGAACAGACTGCGAATGAGAAGGCAGTCTATAGGCTTCAGACTGAGCAATCAAGACTTGAAAGCGACTTAGTTGGACTTATAGCTGAATTGAATGAACTAGCGGATGCCACTGAAGAGATGGCTAAGAAGGCGAAAGAGCCGGAGCTGACTTACAAGGAGATTGATGCCTTCGACGACAAGATAAAGGAATTCGAGAGAGAACTCGATGTGCTAGGACCTGTCAACTTGAAAGCTCTCACAGATTATGATATCGAGAAAGACCAATATGAGGAGATTGTTGACAAGAAGACTCGACTTGAAGAGGAACACAAGGAGATTCTTGCCTTTATGGAAGAGATTGAAGCTGAGAAGACCAGAAAATTCCTCCAGGTCTACAATGACATTGCAGACAACTTCGCAAAGGTCTTTGCCAAGCTCTCGCCTGGTGGTGAGGCGACACTCATGCTTGAGAATCCAGAGCATCCACTTATGGGCGGAATCACCGTTAGATCCAAGCCAAGAGGAAAAGAACTGGTGACGCTGGATGCCATGAGTGGTGGCGAGAAGACGATCACAGGTCTTGCGCTCATATTCGCCATCCAGATGTACAATCCAGCAAGCTTCTATGTGTTCGATGAGATTGATGCTGCATTAGATGATGTCAATGCCCATAATGTAGCCCTTCTTATCGCAGAGATGGCGAAATCATCTCAATTCATTGTTGTATCTTTGAGAACGACGACAGTCAGGAAAGCAGACCTCCTAGTTGGTGTGTCAAATCAGGATGGCATTTCAAGAATCGTAAAGCTCGACTTAGAGGAGGTGGCGGAAGTAGCATGAATGAGGAAGAAGACTCCCCATTCTGGGCGGCTCCGCCCTATATTCTCCTCACTGATGTACTTCAGCTGGATAAAATCAAACCGTGGAATGTTGATGTCGGTAAACTGGTTGCAGGGTTCATTCGCGAGATGAAGCGCCTCGGGGACATTGACTTCAGAATCTCAGGAAGTGCGTTGTATTCAGCATCTGTTATCTTCATGAGGAAGACTCGTGAACTCGTTGAACTTGGGATTCTTCCTCCTGACAGAGATACGGATGATGAGGAACTTGCCATTCCTCTGATTCGACCTCCATTTAGAGTGAGCAATCAGCGAGTCACTCTTCAAGAACTGCTTATAGCGATGGACAGAATGCTGAGTAAAGGTGCCCGTCAGCAGACTATTCCGCGGAAGAAAAGATATCGACCCAGCATAGAGCCAATGGACTTCAAAATGGAAACCACGCGAGCAGACGTTGAGGAGAACATAACTGAAGTCTATGACGACCTCTTGAGAATAATGGAGATTGGCGAAACTGCAAGGTTTGTGGATATTCTTATGAACAATACGCGAAGGGAGATTGTCCGCGTCTTCTTTGCCCTGCTTCACCTCCATGGAAGAGCGTTTATTGACATCTGGATGGATAATGACGAAGTCATCTGGGTAAAGATGCTTCCTCCCCCACCGCCGTCTGAGGAGGATGACGAGATACACCCATCTATTGAAACGAAGTGAGTTCTATGGATGATGACAAGGTGAAACTAGAGGCAGCCCTCTATGTAGCAGGAAGGCCCATTTCAATAGAGGAGCTGGCTGCGGTCCTAGGAAAAGCTGAGTCCTCTACAAAACGAGTGTTGGAAGAGATTGGTCATATGTACAACAAACGAAAGGGGGCACTTGAGGTTGTGGAGCTTCCCCGAGAGCGATGGGTGATGCAACTCAGGCCTGAATTGACTCCTCATGTCGCGAAACTCATCCCAGGCGGACTTCTATCATTTGCCACGCTTCAAACACTGGTTTACGTGGCCCTAAAACAACCCATCCTACAATCAGAGCTTGTGGCTGAGAGGGGGACTCACTGCTATGACCATATTAAAGAACTGATTGAGAAGAAGTTCATTGAGGCGGTCCCTGAGGGAAGGAGTAAATTGCTGAAGACTACGACCCTCTTTGCTGATTATTTTGGTCTCGACCATGATAGAATCAAGCTGAAAGCACAGCTGCGTCATCAAATGAAAAAGATTCTACAGGATCAGCAGGAAATCGAAGCCAGAGCAGACTTGGGAATCTAGGGTGAGTAGAAACATCTAGCACACTCGCGGTATTGGCTCTCCGTAGGGAACCTGCACAATCTTTCTCCCACCAATTTCTGTCTTCATGACAACTCGAGGACTGCCCTCATTCACCTTTCCAATTACACGACAGTCCATTGTTGTTTCATGAGTTCTCAAAGCTCGTAAGATGTCATCTGTCTTTGAGGAATCAACCGTCATGACCGCAGTGCCTTCGCAACTCATGTGCAGTGCATCCAATCCAAGAATCTCGCACAAAGAAACCACTGCTGGTCGTACAGGGATCCAACCCTCCTGTATCTCGAATTCTACCCCGGACTTGGATGCTATCTCATTCAATGCAACTGCCGTGCCTCCGCGTGTGGGATCCTTCATTGAATGCACTCTGCCCACATCTAGGCAGGATCGAATTGGGTCCCATAATGGTGCAACATCGCTTGTAAGGTCGGTGTCAAACTCTAGCCCCTCTCTATGAGCAAGAAGAGATGTCCCATGATCGCCTATTGGCCCCGTCACGATGATGTCGTCACCTGGTTGGGCTCCGCTATCTGCCACAGGTCCATCTCCGTAGATTACTCCAATGCCGGTTGTAGACATGACAAGTCTGTCAAGCGTACCTTTGGGCATGACCTTTGTATCACCAGCAATCATCGCTATACCAATGGGATCAATCACTTCATTCAATGACTTGAGGATACTTTGTAATGTTTCAATCTCAAATCCCTCTTCAACAATAACTGTGTTCGTCATAGCCATAGGTTGCGCACCCATCACTGCGAGGTCGTTCACTGTGCCGCAGGCTGTGAGTGTTCCAATGTTACCACCTGGAAAGAACAATGGATGAACGGTATGAGCATCCGTACACACAATGAACCTAGCGTCGTCGATTTGGAAGGTAGCACCATCATCCATCTCATCGAGACCTATTGTTCCGACTCTTCTATGACTGAATGAAGGAATTATCACATCCTCCAGTAGGCGTTGCATCACCTTTCCACCAGCACCGTGTGCGGTCTCGATTCGCGTCATTATTCTGCCTCCGCTGAGATTATCAAAGCCGCTTGTGGTATTTGAACCGGACTATTCGAACGGGTCAGTATCCACAGTATCTTGGCCAGTAAGCAAGACTTAAAACCACTCTGCAGTGAGCGACAGTGACCCAACTAAGAGGTAGTCAGAAATGGGTGTCTGGCATAGACGATCAGGTCGCACGAAAACAGGTGCAAGGCTCAGGCGATTCAGAGGAAAGAGAAAGCATCAGATGGGCCGCACTCCAACTGAAACAGTGATTGGAGATACCAAGAGGAAGCTCATACAGAGCAAAGGCTTGAAGACAAAGAGTCCAGCTCTCAGAGTCCAAATGGTGAATGTCACAGACCCAAAGAAGAAAGAAACCTATCGCGTGGAAATTCAGGATGTAGAGATGAATCCCGCCAGCATGGACTACCAACGTCGGAAGGTCATCACTAGAGGCACCATTATCAAGACTGAGAAGGGTCGTGCTAAGGTCACAAGCAGACCCGGACAAGATGGTATTCTTAACGCAGTTCTAATTTAGCTGACATCTTTAGACTGAAGTGTTTTCGCCTGAGTTGACCTTAGGCTTGCACAAACAGCTCATTCCTAAAAGCTGTGAACAGCACACCTGCTATTATCGCACTGATGATTACCGACAAGGTCCGTTCGACAAGCATCACTGGAAAAATAAGAGTGCCAAAGACATAGGCATCGAGTTCGAGGAGATAGACTGCGCCCATCGTCATCATCGAATAGTCTGTAAAGGACCCTATAAGAGTTAGAGGTAGTATTTGGAGGGGGATTCTTGAAAACGAAACCGTTGAGTCGAAACGAAACTTGGATAGCTGAAGAATGACCGCTACCAGTGCGGCTAGTGCATACGGTAGAATAAACCACCAAGCATCGTACAATGGTAGCAGGTACAGAAGGATTACAATGAACAGATAACCTGCGGTTATCATGGGTCCAGGAACGTTGATGCCCTGACCGTCGATGACCGTGGCCGGTTGGAGACATAGTCCAGTCAGTAGGCCAGAGAGGGCTGGACCAATGATTATCGTTGGAACAAGAAGATATAGGGCTCCGAACTGAATGGACACTATTGTTGCCAGAACACCTGCAATTCCCCCAAAGACGAAACCATAACGAGGGCCAAGTACTAGACCAAATAGGGGAGCAATGCATATCGCAAAACTCAGGACGCTTCCAGACCCCGTTCCAATGAACTGGCTCATAGGAAGGAAAACGGTTACAGCATACACTGCTGATAATATGGCACCAACTGCGATGATCTTGGAGGAACTAGTCGATTTGAATGATTCAAGTTCAATCGTTTCAACCTGGTCTTCATTCATTTGACTCCCTCGCAAAGCGAATCATCGGCACCTTGTTGGCTTTTTGTGTGTTTCGTATTATTGTTAGAAATGCATCTAAAGACTATGGAGCGGCGACCTCAGCTTCAATATTCGAAATAACAAAGTCTTTTCCGCCAATAATCACAGTTGCACTGCCTTGACATTTCGGACATTTCATCGGGGCAAACATTGCTACCTGCGAAGGCACTTCATCCTGCACCTGAGTCTCACCCTCATGCGCGCATTGCTGACACCTGATCCGCCCCCTCACCTTCTTGATGTTCAATCTAGCTCCTTCAAGTATCGTCTTCTTGCTTGCTATCTCAAAGTTGAACTCGAGCTGTTCAGGTATTAGAAAAGTGAACTCACCCACCTCAACATTGACAGCAGTCACCTTTTTCACATTATGAGCTTCAGCTGCTTGGACTGCGGCATCGACTATTGAACACGCGGCTGAGAACTCGTGCATGTTTTGATACTCCTAGCTTGGACCTGCTTGGCATACGGTTAAGGCGTTTTTGATGTGGCAGGGCCAGTCAAAACAGTCAAGTAGGATGTTCCACACCAAGAATCAGCATCTCAGGGGATTGGAGAGAGTGTCCAAGGCTTCTAAGTCGAAGACGACAACTAAGAAAAGAACAGCAAAGACAAGCACAAAGAAGGAGAAGAGCTCAAAGAAAGGAAAAACCGAGAAAGAAACTACAACCAAGAAGAAACCTGCGCCTAAGAAGGCACTCACTAAGACCAAAGTGACCAAGAAGAAGGCAGCAGCCAAACCTGCTAAGAAGAAGGCAAAGACGACCACAAAGAAAGAGCCATCGATTGTGGACGAACTAGCAAAAGAGCTGCAGAGTGAAGATGAACAGATAGTAATGGGTGCTATAGAGCGTCTAGGATCTCTCAAGGACAAACGTGCCACTGGAATTCTTGTGCAGGCACTTAGCGATTCAAGGTATATGATTCGGATACATGTAGCTGCACAACTTGGAGAGCGTAAGGACAGGACTTCAGTCGGTCCATTGATTGAAGCACTTGGCGACGAGTCTTTGTTTGTGAGACAGACTGTGGCTGGAGCACTGGAGAATATAGGTGGGAAGAAGGCTACTGATGCAATCAGGACGGCCGAGTCCAAAGGGATGTTATTAGATGAATTGCCGGAAGGAATTCGGCTTTAGTGGTTCGGGATTTGAGCGAATTTCGCTTATATTGGATACTCACTTCTGGAAAGATACGCATAAGGAGCGATTTCGGAAATGAGCGACCCCGATGAAATCAAGAGGATTGAAACTGCAATCAAGGATTTGGACTTAGACTATATGCGTGGACTGATGTCTGAGGAGGAGTACAACCGAAGGACTGGTGAACTAAGAGCACAGTTAAGGGCTGCAGGAGGGGTCCCAACAGGACTCTCAGAAGCTCGCGAGTCGCTCACTCCGACACCTGCTGCAAAACCTGTGATGACAGACCCTGTGACTGCAGTTAAGAAAACGGTTCAATCGATGCGCCGTATCTCAATAGAACGAATCGCTCAGGACTCTGGAGTCAGCGCCATGAATGTCACACGTATTCTGAATGACCTATTGGATGGTCGAGAACTGTCTGGCAGAATCGACCATGATGCGGGAGACTTCATTCTAGGAACAGGAACTGGTCCGCCTCCCAAGACAATTGGTGCATGTCCATACTGCAAAGGGGATTTGGAACGTATTGCAGTGAAAGGGGAAACTATCACCTGCTCAATGTGCAAAGAGTCATTTATCGTGTCCTAGAAAGGCAGCATTAGCGGAATCAATGATTTCTGAAGAGATAAGTGTGTTAGAGCTATTTCCAACTGGGGTGTTTCTCAATGACTCTCTTCAAGGCTTGTTTGACTGGTGATGAATCCGGTGCAGCATCCCTTGTTAGTGAGATGGTATCTAAGAGCCAACCATCTGCCATCTGGGCGATTCTAATGCATGCGGCAGCTTGGAATGAGCAGCGCGATTTTGACACACCTCATTCCACAATCATAACTCATTCAATTCATCGGATGATACAGGAGCTTGGGCCCAATCCTGATATATTAGTGGCGAAGCCGCCCTCTTCCAAGCTCAAGACCCCAAATGATCTCAGTGACTCCCTTCAAAAAGCGCTCCTTGAACGCTTGGCCTTACATCTGGCAGCAATTGATCACTGGATCAATGAACGTGGACCCAGGTATAATGTTGACACGAGACTTGATTCATTAGATATGACCATGCGAAACTACACCCAGTCGGTAAGGAAACAGGCACACATGAGTGCACTCAGTTTTGCACTACGACTTGGAAGCCGCGATGATCCTATTCGGCTCCGCCGCATGACTGCATCTCTAGCCGCAGAAGACCCTGACAACCTTGGACACGCCTTTATCATGCCAATGTCTCTCGTTTCCGAACTTCCGAAATCTGACTACAAACTCCCGCATCAAGCCTCACTATGGCATCTAACAGAGTACCTTATCAGAAAAGTGCCACAAAAGCAGCCGGATGGCTTCAGAATAGATGATCAAATGGACAGGATGGCTCAGCCGACAAGACTCTCGAAACACAAGAACCTCATTGCTACATCCATTGTAGAATATGGAGTTTTGGGCCACAATGGAATCTTTGCACAGAGAATAGCTGCTGCAGCTGAAACCGGGCTGGTTCATAGTTATACAGTTGATTGGTTGCTAGATAGATTGCGGCGGAACATCGGGACAAAGCCTCTGACAACGCAACAATTGTCCACTGAGAAGCTCATTAAGAAACAATCAGGAACCAACTGGGACCAGTTGCCAAGTGGAATAGACCTACCAAACTCAGGAAAGGTCAGGCTATGGCTCGTGAAGAACGCAACTGACTACTGGGACAAAATGATGGATTTGAAAGCAGGTGTATTTGAGAAGATGATCCCAGACATATCAAAGAAAGACTGGCCTATTGTGAAATCAGCGCAGTATGCCATGTCTGCCCTTAATGGAGCACCAACAGCATCACATGTCATTATCTTTACTCAGGCAGTCTGGTCACTAGCCGAACAAGGACTGATTGACAACTCTTTGGCTGCCCTTCAAGTTCACAGAATGCTCAAGCAATATCTCAAGGGACGATAATTCTCAGGCCTTCTCGTACCGAAGCACATTCTCCTCCTGAAAAACAAGTCTGAACAGACCTGATTCCTCAACGTTTGACTTGCATTCCTCTGGAGAGGCATGATCGATAAGGAATACTAGTTTCCCTGAAGGCTTCAGTATTCTATGAATCTCCTTCAGGAGACCAATCTTGTCATCTATCCACGTATACACATCGATGAGAAGAGCAAAGTCAAGATGTTCATCCGATAGACCTGTGGCCAGATCCGACTGTATTGTTTCAATATTCGCGAGTCCTTCCTTCCTGCTACGTTTCTTAACCCGTTCAATCGCAATGGGATGAATGTCTAGTGCATATACCTTTCCGGACTCTCCAACGAGTCTTGCCGTAGGAATTGTGTAGCTTCCTACTCCACACCCATAATCCAATACGTTATGACCTTCCTTAATTCCAAGTGTGCCTACAAATTCTGCAGGTTTCCTGAATCGTTCACGAAATTTGAGATACCAAGCCATAATGCGAAAGCTTGTGTTCGACGAGTGCGGATGATTTGTAGTTGTAGTCATTTCATTCACTGATATTACTTCAAAATTTAAAGTATTTAAATAATCAAGTGGAGAGCAGGAAAGTCACTTCCCAAGAGTGAAGTAATAGAAATTGAGCAAGGAGAGGACTCTGACCTCTCCTCATTTGATTTAGCTATGCATCGCCCTTTCTGTAGGATTCAGCTAGTAGATCAGGAATGTAGCGGACTTTCATCCCGGTCGAACTCTCTTTCATCATGTCATTGATTTGGATCGTACAGAATGGGCACTCAGTGGTGACCATGTCAGCGCCTGTGGCTTCTATGTACTCCTTCTTTGTAGTGGCAATCTTCTGAGATAGCTCTCTCAGGCCAGCACGGACACCACCACCTGCACCACAGCATCGGTTCCTGTATGGGTCCTCGATATATTCCACACCAGGGATCATCTTGAGAATCTCAACTGGCTCGTCATAGACGTGCTGACCCCTGCCAAGATGACAGGGCTCATGGTAGGTGACTTTCATCTTTATCTCACCCTTTGGTGGGACGATGTTCTCTTTTCCAATCACCTGAATCATGTACTCAGCCATGTCATAGACTCTGTACAGTGGCGGCTCACCGCGCTCTTCCTCAATGAAAGGGCGATGGTCCTCACGAAGTGTCTTGCCGCAACCCGCACATGCGACAACTACTGTGTCACAGTCGTATTCCTTACAGGCCTCCTCGAATATCTCAGTGACTCTTCTTGCCGCAGAATGAGCAGTATTGAGATCACCAGTCCTGAAGGCTGGGCTTGCACAACACCACTGCTCCTTCGGAACGACTACATCGATGTTATTCCGGTTAAGGACTTCAATCAAGGCTTTCCCAGTGCTCTGCATCCGGTAGTCTATAAGACAGCCTGTGAAGAAAGCAACCCTGCCACGAGGATTATCAACAAAGAACGTCGCATCCTTGACCTCTTTGAGAAGTGGAACATCTTTCACTGGTACAGCTCTACCGGTTTCATTGATTGAGTCAAGGAAGGCCTGTTGGCCTTCTGCAAGTGGATAGCCTGCCTGAACTGCTTTTGATCTGAGCAGCTCTACAGCTAGAGCGGGAATGTCAATCTTCTTCGGGCAGATGTCTGTACACATCTTACATGTCGTGCAGCTATAGACAGACTCATTCATAGCCATGGCCACGCGGTCCTCAACATCGCGAGGGTCAAGCTCAAGCCTTGCAATCTGCCTAATGATCATTGGTCCTGGATAGTCCCATGTTTCATGAACAATTGGACAGTTGGATAGACAGGCACTGCACTCTATACACTTGCGAATCTCTCTTACCTTCTCAATCTCCTCAGCATGAATGATCTCCGGCCTCTGAGGTTTCTTGTCACGAGCAACGTATGGTCTGATTCGTCTGAGGCGGTAGGTGGTCTGAGCCATGTCAACGACTAGGTCTTTGATGACAGGCATCTTCTCTAGAGGCTCTAGAACCAACTCCTCGTCAGGGTCCACCTTGGTCCTGCATGCAATCCGAGCGAGCCTATTCACTTTGACCGCACAGGAACCGCATTGTCCACCCCTACACTCCCATCGAAAGGCTAAGCTGGAATCAAACTTGTCTTGAATGGAAAGCAGGGCATCAAGTACCGTCATTCCAGGCTCGTATTCGACATCGAATTTCTGAAAGTAGGGCTCATTATCAGAGTCAGGGTTGTATCTGAGGACCCTTGTCTTGATTGTCTTTGCCATTCCTTGAGCCTCCTATGGCGGTGTGATTTCGGTGATGACGAGATCTTCCTTTCGAAGCTCCATCTTGCCATCTTCACCCTTCCGGATTACGATGTTGTAATAGCCGTTATCATTGGGGTCAGCATCCACACGGTAGTGTGCGCCTCTACTTCCCTTGCGCATCACTGCAGCCTCGGCCACCATTCGAGCTGTCATCACCATGTGCTCGAACTCAACTGCCTGATGCCAACCTGGGTTGAACCGCTTAACTGGTACATCTACCTTGATGTTTGGAACAACTTCCTTCTCGATTCTCCTTAGCTCTTTGACTGCGTATTGCATTTCATCCTCTTTTCTAAAGATCTGAACCTTCTCCCACATGAGCTTCGTTAGCTCATCTCTAGCATCAGCAGGGGATACGCCTTCCTTGCGTTCCAGCATGGCCTCGAGTTTCTCGAACTCCTTGATGATTATGTCACGATTAATGCCTGCGTGAGTGCCCTCCTTGGCAAACTTTGCTGCACTCTCACCTGCGAGAGCTCCATAGACTTGCGTGTCGGCTAAGGCATTGCCTCCAAGTCTGTTTCCGCCATGCACTCCACCAGTACACTCACCCGCTGCATATAGTCCAGGGATGTTAGTTCCAGACTCCTCGTCAATCTTGATACCGCCCATGAAATGATGTGCAGTCGGGGATACTTGCATTGGCTCTTCACGGATATCTACGCCAGCATCCTCAAACTGTTCAATCATGCTCTCAAGTCGAAACTCAACAATAGACTTCGGGAGGTGTGCTATACTGAGATAGACTCCTCCATCAGGTGAGCCCCTACCCTCTAGGACCTCGGTCATAATAGAACGTGCAACTTGGTCTCGGCCTGCCAGTTCCATGACCTCTGGATAGTAGCGATTCATGAAGCGTTCACCTTCACTATTCAATAGGATACCGCCTTCACCGCGTACCGCTTCTGTGACAAGCCTGCCACGTGCTGACTCAGGTTTCACCATTCCTGTTGGATGGAACTGAACCATCTCCATGTCAATGAGCTCACAGCCAGCTTCGTAAGCCATTCCATAACCATCGCCGACATCTAGCTGGGCATTGCTTGTGACCTCGTAAATTCGACCAGCACCACCTGTTGCCATGACAACGGATTTGGCACGGAACACAAGATAATCTCCATACTTCAAGTCAATCGCAGTGACGCCGGCAACTCTGCCTTCCTCAATGAGAATCTTGGTAGCAAATACCTCATCAAACACACGTACCGAGGTCTTCCGAATCGCCTCGGTCAAGGTCACCATGATCTCAGAACCGGTCCTGTCAGAAGCATATGCGGTACGCCTCCAAGACTGCTTTCCGAAGGGTCTCTGAGCAATCTTGCCCTCGGGCGTTCGGTCAAAGACAGCTCCATACTCTTCAAGGTCGAATATCCTCTCAGAGGCATCACGAACGAGAATTTCTGCAAGCTTCTGATTGTTTAGATAGTTCCCACCGACTATTGTGTCCTTGAAGTGTGTTTCAGGGTTGTCATCAGGGTCTACATTCCCAAGTGATACATTGTAGCCACCCTCAGCCATTGCTGTGTGAGCCTTGCCAAGGAGCTCCTTGCTAAGCATGATAACATCCAGATTGTGCCTTGCTGCCTCAATGGCTGCACGACATCCAGCACCGCCGGCGCCAACAACGAGAACATCGCACATTATCGTCTTGTAGTTCAACTACAGTCCTCCGATGGAGAGCTCTATTTGAGCCTGACCCGTCGGCACGAGGCCACCGTTTAAGAGTTACTGTTGGGGTTGCACGAAGAAATATGCATTGTTGGAGCAAAATCGTGAAATGAGCATCCTAATTGGGACGAAAGGCGTCAAATCCCGGTGTCAATGCACAAACAAGCTAATTGATAGGGAACCGCTATATGTAGTATTATAGCACTACTTGCAGCCATTGGGGATGCATGAGAATGGATTCAGAGGAACTCCTTCTGGTCATTGCAATGCTGGTGCTACTAGTAGTGGCACTCTATGGAATTTCAGTGCCGATACTGGCGGCATTAGGAACGTAGGCTACGAAAGAGATGAGGGCAAAGGAATCGTCGAGAATGCCAGCCGCCGTCTGATAATGCATTTAACTGAGTTTCCAAGTTACCACGACTATTCTGGGTCCTCGATTACTACTCCTGAGCGTGTCAAATAGATGACATCAAGTGAACGAATGTATTGATCAGGTAGCATCCTGAGTGCGTTCATAAATCCGTGCCAATCCGTGAGCATTCTTGGTTCATCAAACTCGACACCCTTCAACAGCATCGATATGTTTTCTACCTCTGCGTGGTGTGTGGGGTGTATATACCGGATTCGATATTCAGTGCTATCAGGGTAGTAGACTGCAACGTCAAGTTTCAGCTTGGGGTTTTCATTATAGACAATCTGGACAATTTTCCTCAAGGATGACACCTCGCTGAATCCCACTACCACTAGCATCTACATTATGTGGGATATGTGTTTTCAGTGTATAATCCCTAGCGGACAGATATCTAGTCCTTTATGCCAATCTTAGCGTAGACCTCTGCCTTGCGTGCTGCCACTCGTTGGTCCATTACCTTGTGCAGGCTTCCACCATGAGAGTCCATCGTCACCAATAGTGGTCCAAACTCATCAGCGGTGATGACCCAAAGAGCCTCTGGCATACCCAGGTCGCTCCACTCGTAGGCGCGCACTTCCTTCAGACCTTTCGCAGCAAGAGCGCCGCATCCTCCAGTGAAGCTGCAATATACTGCGCCAACCTCCTTGAGGGCTTCAAGTGTTTTATCACCCATGCCGCCCTTCCCAATGATGATGCGAGCCTTGTACTTTCGGAGGAATTCGTCCTCAAAGAGCTCCATTCTAATGCTTGTGGTGGGGCCAGCAGAAACTATTTGCCACTTTCCTTCTTTCTGCCATGCCACAGGTCCTACATGATAGACAACACTGCCTTCAAAGTCCACAGGTGGTTTTTCCCCTTTCTCATACATGTGTAGAGCACGCTCATGAGCCTCATCACGTGCAGTGTAGACATGCTCACCACTGACATACACCACATCGCCTACCTTTAGTTTGCGGGCATCTTCTTCAGAGATAGGTGTCGTAAAGCGATATTCAGCCATTTCACTCACCCTCCAATGGATGTGTCACATAGGTAACTCCTAGATCTTTAGATATCACTGCCTTGCTGTGCCTTGCAGCCCAGCACTGAACTGCAACTCCCACAGGTAGACTTGCAGGATGTCGCATGGCATAATCGACCTTCACTGCCAGAACTGTCGTCTTGCCTCCAAGACCCATAGGACCAATGTCTGTAGCATTGATGGCCTCCATGAGTTCCTCTTCAATCTTAGCCACTTCAGGCTCAGGATGTTTATCGTCGAGTGGTCGTAGAAGCTGTTGCTTGGCAATCTTAATAGAAATATCTGCACCGCCCCCAATGCCCACGCCAATGATGTTTGGAGCGCAGGCCTTGCCCATGTAGCTCATTGCATTATCTACAACCAGTTTCTTGACACCTGTCAGTCCAACCCCGGGTTTGAGCATGCCAACAATGGACACATTCTCACTCCCTCCACCCTTGGGAAACACAATTATCTCCAATGAATCTCCAGGGACAATCTCCCAGTTTATCCAGGGAATTTTGACACCGGTATTATCACCTGAATTGCCACCTACAATCGGATTCACTGCATTTGGTCGAATTGGCACCTCCGCGGTGGCCTTTCTTGTGGCTTTGATGAGGGCTTCCTTAATCTCATCCATAAATGGGAACTTGCTGCCGACCTTGACATAGAAGATTATGATGCCTGTGTCCTGGCACATCGGAACTCCTGTTTCAGCAATGTCCAGATTCTGGATGATTGCTGAGAGCTGAGTCTTGGCGGTTTCATTGTCCTCACGGTCACGTGCTACCCTCAATGCGGCTTCAACATCTTTGGGCAGTCTTGTTACAGCCATTTTGAGAAGACGGAAGGCTGTGTCTTCAATGACTTGCATAGGATCCTTCATTATATCAGCTTCTGGGAATTGCTGTTGAAGAGGCTGGGTTAGCCCCTTGCACGGACTCGCAGCCCCTTAGCCACCTAATCTTTCTTACTATCGGGTTACATGGGAGGACTATATACTTTAGAACAGATTATTACTACGAGAGATGATGTCCCTATGACGGTAGACCTTTCACCTACATCTTTAGTCGCCTTTGGTACAGCCCTCGTGATTCTCAGTATCTTCAGTATACTAGATATTCGTGATAGAATGATCGCTAATCACCTTGTACTGATTGGAGGCACAATAGGATTTGCCATCACCGCTCTTACTGGACATCTGGTTGAGAATTCTCTGCTCCACGTTGCAGCATTCCTTTTCGTTATCATTCTCGCTTATGCGCTCTTTCGAATCGGAGCAATTGGCGGAGCCGACCTTAAGACGCTGGTTATTGTGAGCATAATTAGTCCAGGTATAGAACTAGCTCTATGGAGTGATCCAGCACTTGAGGCAATCATAGGTAGCGGCCTGACTATGCTCATTATGTTGATTCTAGGCTATGTGTACTCAAATTGGTCGATGAAGACTGGTGAAAGGGGTACGCCACTGATTCCATTTCTGAGTGTGGCTTATGTCCTCATCCAACTGCTAGCTCTGCTCTAGAGCAATGCTGGAGGAAGGGAGAAGGTATAGATTAGCGTCCAAAAGAGTACCCAAAGCAATAGAAATGTAGGAAGGCCAGCTGTAACGAGTTTCTGACGGCCTCCAATCTCTTTGGGATCTATCTCTAGCAAGTAGACTATGACATAGAGAGTCAGCGAATACATGAGCAATCCAAAAATCAGACCTCTAGATCCTCGAAAAGCAGGTCCTGCAAGTCCGCAGATTAGCGCAGTGATTAATGCGAAGAATATCTTAACATAGGTCTGTTGCTCATCTGCTGAATCAGCCCATCTGCTGAAAAGACGCTTGAAGATATTCTGAAGAGGGGTTATAGCTGATGACATCGCGTGACACCTGCCGGAGTTATGCGTCTGTCAATCGACTAGGTTATAACAATATCGGACTGGAGGAGCGATTGACAATGAAAGAAACCATGAGCAATATTGACATTCGGTTAATTCTGCCAGAGCTAAAAGAGTCGGCGGAAGGTTCGTTCATCAAGAATGTATACCAGTATGGGGATGTCTTTGTGCTCAAGCTCTATCGACCTGCAGGAGGCACATCACAGCTTCTCTTCGAGGTTGGTCGTCGAATTCATCTCACTGAGTACCGTCGAGTTGCTCCTAGAGTTCCACCGAAGTTCTGCACTGCACTCAGAAAATATCTCCGAGACCGGAAAGTCATGTCAGTCTATCAACATGAGCTGGATAGAATTGTAGTGATCGAAGTGGGTGATGAAGCAAGTTCGCATAAATTGGTAGTAGAGCTATTCGGCAATGGAAACGTGCTTCTTCTCGACCCAGAGGACACAATATTCGTTGCCATGCGCTACAGGAGAATGAAAGATCGGGATGTGATCCCCAAGGCAAAGTACGAATTCCCGCCTCCTCGTGGAATGGATGTCATGAATTTAGAGTCAGATGCTCTTGAAGAAGTTCTCTCTGACTCGAATGCGAATGTTGTACGAACGCTGGCAAGCAGACTGAACCTTGACTCTTTGAGTTGTGAGGAGATTTGTGCACTCGGAGGAGTCGACCCCCAGGCAAAAGTTCCGGATTTAGATGAGCAGGCGCTGAAGGACCTATCAGATGGTTTCTCTCGATTCATTGAGAATCTCAAGAACGGAATCAACGAACCGCGCATCATCATTGACGATGACGAGGAGGAACAAGTTGCATTCGTACCTTTCATGTTCGAGGTGTATAATGGCCTGTCAACAAATTCCTTCTCTACATTCAGCCAAGCAATTGACAACTTTTATGGCGTGTCTGACATGGAACTTGAGGATGAGGCAGTTCTCGAAGCTCATGTCAAGGAACGTAAGCGGCTGGAAACGATTATAGAGAAACAGAAAGAGGGCATCACTCGATTGGAAGCTAGAGCTAGCAGCTTAAGACTGGCTGGTGAAGCCATTTACAACAGCTTTCAGACAGTGCAAGAAGTCCTAGAAACAATCAGCAGCGCAAGAGCGAGTGGTCTATCATGGGCCGAGATAACACGTAGGGTCGAGGAAGGGAAAGAGAGAGGTATACCATCCGCAGCCATAATTGAAAGAATAATACCCTCTCAAGGCAAGATTGCTGTTAAGCTTGCAGATATCGATGTGAGTCTAGACATTAGAAAGAGCGCACAAGAGAATGCATCACTAGCATATGAACAGGCCAAGAAGTCGGAGGCCAAGACCAAGGGGGCACAAAAGCAAATCGAGAAGACACTGGCAAAGCTGAAGGAACTTGAAGCAAAAACAGTCATACCTCAAACAGAGAAGAAGGTGGCTGTTCGAATCAGGAAGAAGAAATGGTATGAGAAGTTTAGATGGTTTCTATCCTCAGAAGGACTCCTTGTCATTGGAGGACGTGATGCAAAGACCAATGAAAGACTTGCAAAACGACAAATGGAACCAAACGATGTTTTTATCCACGCTGCACTCCATGGTGCACCCTACGTAGTTGTCAAGGCTTCGGGAGATTCACCCGGAGAGCAGACTCTGACTGAAGCTGCGCAGTTCGCAGTCACGTTTTCTCGAGCATGGCAAGACGGCCTTTCGTCTGGTGATGCCTATTGGGTCAATCCAGAACAGGTAAGTTTCACTCCACCCTCCGGAGAGTATCTACCCTCGGGTGCTGTCATGATCTATGGCTCTAAGAACTACATTCGAAGAGTGCCGCTAGACCTCGCTGTAGGGGTCTTGATAGATGATGATGAAGCAATTCCAGTATCAGGCCCACCTTCAGCATTGTCTGCTCATACAGAATACACAGTAACGGTTGCTCCAGGCAAAGGGAAGAAAGGTCAGCTTGTGAAGGAAATTCTCAATCAGCTGAAGAAATTGGTGCCTGAGGACAAGAAGCATTTGATTGATGATATCCCACAAGAGGACATTATGCGCGTCCTGCCTGCAGGCGGGGGCGAATTAGTCACTAGTGACGCAAGACGGTAAACATGGTTCACTGAAACATGTCGTACAATACAGACACGTTTAAATTCCAACGGCGTTGATTCAGTCAAGAATGCACCCTAAAGCCCAAGTGCTCTGGGTGATTGATGACCAACTTTCTGAAATGCCGAGGTATTATCTGATGTCTGACCCTTCGCATTCAATGCCTGTGAGAGAGATCATGTCTGTCAATGTAGTGACAATGCCACCAGATGCCAGTGTACGTGAGGTGGCACAATCGATGAATGAGATGGACATTGGATCGATAATAGTTAGTGACGAGGGTCGGCCGCTGGGTATCATAACTGAGTCAGATATCGTTAGACGTGTGGTATCAGAGGATAAGAACCCAAAAGAAACCAAGGCCAAAGATGTGATGAGTTCTCCTCTTGTTCATGTCACGCCAGATACCCCCCTGACTGAGGCCATGAGAATAATGGCTCATGGTAATATTCGTAGAGTGGCGGTGCTGAAAAACAACAGCTTGGCTGGGATAATCACTTCAAGAGATATTCTACGTTGGTCTCCTGAGCTTATTGATGTACTCATGGAGTCTTTGAAGCTCCGGTCTGAAACCACGGCTAGGGAAGAGGAAGAAGAAGACGAACTAATCGCCTATGGTGGTGTTTGTGACAGCTGCGGAGAGTACTCTACTGACTTGGCACTTGAAGATGGGAGATACCTCTGTGATGTCTGTCGGAGCTAGTTGGCTAAACTAATGGAGTGTATTCAATTCGGTAAGCACGGTGAATGGAGGATTGTATATTGGAAGTAAGTCAAATCATGGCAGAACCAATCACTATCGACAAGGATCAGAGGCTATCTTTCGCTCTAGAACTACTCGATAAGAAGCGTGTGGATAGGCTAATTGTTACTCAGAATGGTACAGTAACGGGGATTCTGACATATGCAGACATTGCAGACAGGCTTAGTGTCAGTAAGGTAGTTGCCGTTTCAATAGGTAGACTGCACGTTTCAAGTGCTATGACTGACACCGTAATTACCGTTTCACCCGACGATGAAGTCACAGAAGTTGCTCAACTCATGGTGGATAGGGGAATGAGTGGATGTCCTGTTGTTGATGCAGATGACAAACTTGTTGGTGTTATTTCAAAGACGGAGCTTTGTTCTCTTGTAACCAAGTTTGAGGATATCAAGGTAGAAGATTTGATGACGACAAAAGACATCCTTGTTGTCAATCCAGTGGAGCGTCTTGTGAAGGCAAGGAGTGAAATGCTCGATAAGGGATACTCAGGACTTCCAGTCACAGATGGGCCAAGAGTGCTGGGATTGCTTACTGAAAGAGCCGTCGCTGAAGCGATGGCGAGGTTCAGTGTTGAAGTGCCTGACAAGCACCGCAGGAATCAGGTCAGACAAATACGAGTTGTAGATGCCATGATAAGGGAACCACCACTAGTATCTCCAGAAACTCCTCTAGCTGCTGTCGTTGAAAAGATGAGGAAAGCGAATCTGAACACACTTCCTGTGGTGGGTGATGGTAACAAACTCATAGGCATCATCAGCGCAACCGATCTGACTCGTTTCGTCGCAAACAAGTTCAAAATCCCAGAACCTGAAGAATAGCCCTTGGCGACAAAATCATATCGTGCCGTGACGTTGAAAATAGGTATGCCTGTAGACCGTATCCTAGAAAGAGGGATTGTGATACTGGACGGGATAGAGGTTGTCCGTTCAGTTACAATAGAAGCAGGCATTATTGAGGGTATATACGAACCTGGTGCTGAACCCCCCGCATCGGAAAGAATCAATTGCGAGGGGTTATACATTCTTCCTGGAGTAATCGATATTCATGTTCATATGAGGGATTTAGAACAAGAAGACAAGGAAGAGTACTCCACGGGGACTATGGCTGCTGCTGCAGGTGGTGTGACTACTGTAGTCGACATGCCAAACTCTGTCCCTCCAACCATGACTCTTGATGATCTTGAGGAGAAAATTGCTATAGCTACAGAGAAGCGATATGTCAACGTAGGCTTTTACGCCGGAATCCCAAAAAAGGTCAGCGATGTGGAGAAGGCTTTGATTCCCCAGATTCTCGGATTCAAGATCTACCCACACGCTCCATTGACAGAAGGCACACACTATACCAAGGAGCGTCTAAGGCAATGTATGGAACTGTCAGCCAAGTATGGCATACCGCTGCTTTTTCACCCTGCCTTGGCCGAGCAGAGAGAGAGACCAAAAACGCACGATGAGTTCTTTCAGCTTCACAGCTGTGAAAACGAAGCGGAGTCCCTAAAGCAATTTCTGGAAGTCAAAGCAGAATATTATGAGAGCAGACTGCATGTTTGTCATGTAAGTTGCGGCACGACTGCACGGATATTATTGGAGCATCGTGCTGAAGACACACTGACTGCAGAGGTCACACCGCATCATCTCTTCCTATCTGGTGGAGAGTTCTCTCATGAGGACGGCAGAGCTAAAATGCTCCCTCCATTGAGATCGCCCTATGATAACGAGGCCCTTCTAAAAGGGCTTAATGCTACCTGGGGCATTGATTGTGTGGTAACAGACCATGCGCCTCATGAAACCTTTGAGAAGAGACTTCCATTCAGAGACGCAGAATCTGGCATACCTGGGCTTGAAACATTGGTGCCCCTAATGCTCACAGCCGTCTTTGAGGACAAGGTGTCCTGGTTGGATTATCTCCGAGTCTG
>JBHLLF010000034.1:0-26809 GCA_048885865.1 Candidatus Hermodarchaeota archaeon | reverse complement strand
AGTCACAGCCCAAGTGACTGACAATGTCGGAGTGGTACGGGTCACACTGACCTATGGTGACACCACAGATGAGATGGAATATGACGACACTGATGGTCTGTGGAAGGGGACGATCCCAGGTCAGCCAGCTTGTACAACCCTCGAGGTATATGTGACAGCGTATGATGCTGCAGGTAACTCTGTTGAGAGTGAGCATGACTACAAGCACTGGGCTGACACTGAGGCCCCGGTGATAGTGGAGGTGACTCAGAGCCCCGTATCTCCAGTTCAGGGACAGGATGTGATTGTCACAGCCTTAGTAACTGATAATGTCGGAGTGACAGAGGTTACCTTGACCTATGGTTCAATCACTGTTGACATGATCTATGATGAACTTGATGGACTATGGATGGCAGTAATACCAGGTCAACCTGCAGGTACGACCCTTACTGTATATGTCACAGCTTTTGATGAGGCACGGAACTCGGACCAGACAGAACCACATGAAAAGCTTTGGCGCAAATCTGTAGAAACATGGATGTCTGACTCAAGCGACCAACGCATCACAATAACTGGCTTCAAGATTGTCTTCACTCCAGATTGGCCGTGTGGGATGCGTTACAAGCTATCAGCAACAAACCCAGGAGGATTCTATCTCAATCTCCTATACCATGTTTTCACCGGTAGTGAAACGATAACCTATGAACTGCCTCCTGAGTTTGAAACGAATGGAGCTACGCAAATTCACGCATACTTGTGGACAGATTTTGATGAAGATGGAGAGATTGACTACTGGATAGAATTGGCTGACATCACCGAGAGAATCACGATGGATCCAACCACCTGTGAAATCATCGTATCAGAAGTAGATGTGTGCGACGATGTACTGATTACCATCCACACACCGTTCGCGTTGAAGGGTGAAATATACACTTTTGAAGAGGCGGAAGCCTTTGCTGGAAACGTATACGAGTTCCTGATGGATGTGGATGGGACAGCCAGTGACGCATCATTGGAGGCACACATAGAGTTGAACCAGGTCTGGGGCTCTGCTATACATGGCTTAGTCCTGGATCAAACCTCTGAAGGTACTCCAATAGCAGGAATTACCTTCAGTCTCTTTAACTCAAGGGGAAGCTGCATTGGATCCCATACAACCGACGACTCAGGATACTATATCTTTGACGACCTGGCAGTAGGCGAATATGAGCTTCACATAGAGATTCCATTGTCACTATTCCTGGATGGAAGCGAACAATCAGGAATTATGCTATGCATGATCATGCAGATTAATCTCCAGTGTTGTGACCTCATCGAAGTGAATGTCTATGTCATGGAAAACTCAGCGGCTTCTGAAGGGCCTGATGGATTGTCAGCTATGGTGAGTCCTACGAATTTGGTGAGTTATTCGGGTCCTACGAACCATCCGAGAGAACACTCGCGTTCATTTGAAAGTCCAGTAGCTGGCGATTACAGCTATGATTCTGAGCCACTAGTCACTATCTCATTTGCAGGGGTGCTAATATTGTTCGCATGGTTTGGGCCATTACTGTCGTTGGTCTATGGATTTAATCTAAGGAAGAGGAGGGTGGCAAGATCCAAATCTGATGAGTCGCTGGGGCATTTTAAATCGAGCCTATATGATGCGGAAGAAGCGAGAGCCGAGAGTATCTGAATTAGCGGGAGACGAGTACCCACAGCTTGAAAGCTGTTGGCTAAGCAGAGCAGAGTACTCAAAATCCACATGGAAGGAGGCACAAGAAAAAAGGCCGCCTCCCCAACTCTCTATCTTTCCCAATTAACCTGTACCAATTTTATCCGAAGGACGAATCAATTGAGTTCTACTCAAATTTAGTGTTTATTGACTTATTCCAAGGGAGATGGGGCTCTAAGCATATCATGAGTCCCCTCCTAATGCTTTCGAATCGGGTTGATCTCTGATCGGATGAACCTCGCATTAAAGTCGTAGGTTAATGCTTCGCATTGAAGTCGAAGGTATCTTCTGGTCCAACCGTTTCACTCTTGCAGCTATTGTGATTATGTCTGTCCGTTTGTTAAGTGCGTGCGTGCTAAGCTAAGACTTCCTAATATTAGATATTTCTGACAAATGCTTAAGAAAGGAAATGGATTCGCAAAACGCACCTAAACTTACCGAGAAGACCTCCTTTCATATTAGTACCGATGATGGTGTTGTATATAATATCTAGATGACATACAAAAGATGATTATATATTAAGTAATATGAATGGAGCGATTCAGAATATGCGGGACGTGAATTCGCTGGTTGGACGCAATTCATTCATACATGTAGCCAAATTTAGAGCTGTCTTACTTATAGGCATAATAGTGGTTCTCAACTCCGCTGCCACACAGCCTGGCCATTGTGACATTAGTAGTCTTATTGGATTTCCTGGGGACCATTCTTTCTATTCTCATAGAGAAGATTCCCCGAAGCAGAATGTTTCACCATTAGCAATTCTGGCTCCCCCTGGATTTGAAATATACCTTGCAGCTGAAGATGATTTGACCAATCATACAGTCGCGATAATCGTTCAAGATTCATTGTACCCAGATGTATCTGTAGCTGTCGAACAATATCGCCAGGATCTCAATAAATCGGGGTATGAAACACTGCTATACACTGATCCAATAGAAACACATGAGGAATTGAAGAACAATCTGACTCAATGGTACAAATCAAGCGGACTCATTGGAGCTGTTCTCATTGGCAGACTTCCTTATGCGGAATTCTATCATCCAGCAACAAGCGGATTCTGGGCTGAAACTTTCATCTGCGACCTCTATCTTATGGATTTAGATGGGACTTGGCTAGACAATAATCCTGTGGATGGAATCTTTGATGGTCACACCGCTGCTTCAGATGCAGATATCTATCCTGAGATATTTGTCAGCCGCATCGACCCGAGTTCTCTATCATGGGGTTCTGGAGATGCAAGTCATGTGAACTCCTACCTATCAAGAGCTCATACTTACCGTACTGGTGGACTTAGGCGACAGCGGCGTGCTCTTGTCTATATTGATGATGATTGGGCAGGAGGAATAGGGAAAAAATGGGACAATGATGTTGGATTAGCTTATCCGACTCGCACCTCTGTTATGTTATCCTCTTGGACAAATGCCACAGATTGGGCAGAGAACCGGCTTCCTCAGGATTATCAGTGGGCCCACATTTGTGTGCATAGCACTTCTACTGCACATAATTTTGGACCTGGAGGATTTGGAGAGGGATCTACACGTTCAAATCAAATTCAAGAGGCTCCGCCATCATTCAACTTCTACAATCTATTTGCATGTTCTGCAGCAAAATGGACTTCAATAGACAATTTGGGCGTCACTTATGCATTTAGCGGCAATTATAGTCTTGCTGTAATTGGAACTACAAAGACTGGGGGTATGATGGATTGCGAGTACTTCTATTCGGCACTCAATAGAAATGAAACATTGGGTCAGAGTCTAGCATATTGGTTTTCCAACGCACTAAATGCCAATGGTACAGCAGGATCAAAATATCTTGAATGGTATTATGGCCTAACAATAATTGGTGATCCCCTTCTTACTATAAACTACGATTGCACAGTGCTTCCACCCACAATCTCGTCTCAAACTCATCCGGACTCCAATGCATGGTATGTCGAATGTCAACCAGAGTTCAGCTTGTCTGATTCAACTGATGTCAATAGTGTAATAGGCTATTACTACATAATTGATCGGAATCCTTCTACAATTCCTGATGATGTTATTGGATTCTATACAGCAAGCAATACTATTCAAGTAAGTACTAGGTTGAGTGAGGGAATTTGGTATCTTCATGCTGTGGCAAGAGATTCAGTAGGTAACATTGGGTCCAAAGCCGCTCACTTTCGGTTCAACATCGATTTGACTGCACCTTCCACAGAAATCCTCACTCCAGTTGAATTCTACAACAGCTCTGTCAATTCTGTCAATATAGTTTGGGCTGCCTATGATTCCTTAAGTGGCTATGTTCTCTCCGAAGTTTGGATAGACAGTCCCTCAAACATCATCTACAGCGGCTCTACATTGAATACTATCTTAGATGATTTGACGGAAGGCTCACATACTTTCAATCTCACTGTATTTGACGCTTCGGGAAACATGGCTAGCATGCAGCGAAGCTTTGTAGTCGATCTCACCAATCCTGCATTAAGTATCATTAGTCCAGACACGGAAATTGCTAGTGAGCCGGACATCATAGTTGAATGGATTGCAGATGATTATGAATCAGGTTACCAACGTGCGGAGGTTCGAATTAACGACTTGCTTAGGGCTACTATTTACGCTCCGAATA
The DNA here is from genome assembly GCA_048885865.1 of Candidatus Hermodarchaeota archaeon. GTDB lineage: Archaea > Asgardarchaeota > Thorarchaeia > Thorarchaeales > Thorarchaeaceae > SMTZ1-83. Next base: position 22,503 of record JBHLLF010000034.1, on the reverse strand, counting down.
CTGCAGTTAATATCTTAGACCTAGAGAATGGTGTGCATGAATTGAATGTGACAGTTTTTGATTGGGCTAATCGGTCAATCTCAGCACATATTCTGATCACTGTTAAATCTGGAGATATCTGGCAAGATTTTCTTCCGGTATTTCTAGTTCTACCTATTGGACTTCATTTCTTCAGAAAGAAACGCAATCCACGCAAAATGTATGAACCCTGAAAACCCGAAGATGATAGCTATAACGAGATAATTGCCAAGTGCCCGGGATTCTAAAGAGTCCGGGAAATCCTCCTAAACCACCAGACTGAAACTACATCGGTGTTTAGACATAGCAAAGCGCTGGATCTGAATTCGTCTTTAGGTACAACCCAATCCCGGTAGTTTCAGAACAGGATGTGACTGGTTTGAATTTCTGGAACATGCTTTTCATGTAGTCAAAGTCGCCCTCATCAGTAATTAGGACTCAGACCAACTCTCCAGCCTTTCTATCCTCTTGCTCCTTCAGATCTTTTCGAAGTACTTTGCCCACTAGGGTTTCTGGAAGTTCCTTTCGGACTTCGATTTCTTTCGGAACTTTATACGGCGATACATTCGCTCGGCAGAACTCTCGAATCTCAGCGAGAAGCTCCTCGCTCTCCTTATATCCGTCCTTGAGCATGATGAATGCCTTGACCCAATCACTGCCGGGTGTATTTGGATCTGGCAATCCAATTACAGCGGCATTCTCTACGGCCTCATGCTCAAACAACACATCCTCCACTTCCCTTGGGTAGACCTTGAAGCCACTTACATTAATCATGTCTTTCTTTCTATCAACAATGAAGAAGTAGCCCTCTTCATCCATATGCCCGATATCTCCCGTCATCAACCAGCCATCTTTGATCTGGTTTGCAGTAGCGTCAGGTTTGTTCCAATATCCCTTCATCACCTGAGGACCTCTAATTAGGAGCTCGCCATCTTCTCCAATGGGCAGGATCTTTGTATAATCATCGGTGTCAACAATCCTGACCTCCGTATCAGAGATTGGAATTCCTATGGACCCAATCTTACGCACTCCTTTGATTGGATTAACATGAGTCACTGGCGAGGCTTCAGTGAGCCCATAACCTTCGATAATGATGGCTCCAGTTCTTTCCTCAAACTCCTTGAGGACTTCAGGGGGCATAGCTGCTGCACCTGTGTTGCAGAATCTGATGCATCTCAAATCCTTTGCATAATCTTCTAGGTCATCTCGCTCCAACAGACGCATGTACATGGTTGGAACGCCTGGAAACATCGCTGGCTTCGTATCCTTTATGATCTCGAATAATGATTTGTGGTCTCTAGCATCTGGATTGAGGGCAATTGCAGAGGCGTTGTAGATCCAGCTATTCATAGCGACTGTCATCCCGTAGATATGGAAAAGTGGCAGGTTAGTGAGACCCGTATCTTTCCCCTTTTGCACCTCTGATGCAGTCCAAGAGTATGTAGCTATGCAATTGGATACTAGGTTGTAGTGAGTCAACATCGCACCTTTTGGTAGACCTGTGGTCCCCCCTGTGTACTGAAGAGCAGCAAGGTCTTCCTTGGCGTTGATCTCGAACTTAGGAGGGTTCGGCTCAGTACTATTGACCAGATTTACAAACTGCATGGTTCCTGAAAGCTCTGGAGGGTCTCTCCTCGCACCAGGCACATAATCAAGCACATTCGTAATGATGATGTTCCTGAGTCTAGTCCTATCCTTTATGGCATTAATCTTCTCAAGCTGTGTATCCCAAGCAATGATTGTTTCCGCACCTGAGTCATTTAGCTGGTAAGCCAGCTCTCTCTCTGTTAGCAGCACGCTGCATGCAGTAATGATTGCTCCTGCCTTCAGAATTCCAAAGAAGCTGAAGAGATATTGAGGGAAGTTTGGAATCATCATTGCGACGACATCGCCCTTCTTGACACCCAAATTCACAAGAGCTGTTGCGAGTCTGTCAGCGATGTCCTTGAATTCCTTGTAAGTTATTCTCCTTTTTTGGAACCAAATCGCTGGGCGTCCTCCAAAATCACGGGCAGAGTCATCCAGAATTTGATAAAGGTTCATCTCTGGATAGTCGATGTGTTCTGGTACGCCCTCATCGTATTGCTTCAACCAAATCTTTGCCGCATACGGATCGTCAGTCATGCCCCTTCCTGTTTATTGTCCACCTATTAAATCGAGTGCTTCCTGTGCGGCTTCCGCAACGTAGTCAAACCTGTCATGAAGCAAGGACTCTAGGGTAGAAAGAGCATTCAAGTTGCTTGTTCCTATTCTCCCAAGTGCCTCGGACGCACGCCACCTCACATCTGGAGAGTCATCACTGAGTGAGTTGACTAGATTCGGAACTGCAAGTGTTGCGTCCTGTCCAAATTTCCCAAGACTCAAGGCTGCCTCGCGTCTGACTGTCACCTTTGCGTCTGAGAGAGACGCTGCAAGAGCAGTGATAATATCCGGGTTGCCTATTGCCAACCTACCCAGTGATCTAGCTGCTTCTGTTCGAACTGATGTGTCACTAGCTTCCAATTCCCCTAGTAGGAATGGAATTGCTGTTTCTCCCTGTGATCCCATTCCACCGAGTGCAGACATTATCTGAATTTTCATCTTCTTGTTTGCTGCTTGGTACGCCTCCATTAGGGCTGGAATGGCCGCCATTCCAATGCTACGAAGGGAATCAGTTGCTTTTCCACGAACCCCTTCGTCTTTATCCTGCAGCCTAGAGGCCAAGCTATCAATAACATGCTGGTCAGAAGCCTTCATCTCACCCAGGGCTTCAATAGCTCCTCTTCGGGCAACTGGATTCTCATGATCAACAGCCTCAATAAGTGCAGGGATTGCATCCTTGCCAATCTCGGCTAGTGTTTCTATGGATCGATAACGAACTCTCCAATCCCCGTCCTCAAGAGTGTTGACAAGCATCGGGATAGACTGCACCGACCCCAAGCCTATTTCCCGTATTGCCTGAGCTGCAGCTGTTCTGACTGTCCAGCTAATATCCCTTAGGCAATTCGTCAGTTGTGGAATTGCAGTATTGGCATTTGCCCCCAATTTCCCTAAAGATCTCGCAGCTTCGGTTCGAATCTCCTCATTCTGATCATTAAGTGCTGATATCAAACCTGATATCGCCTCATCTGTCGCGGCTCCAATATTCCCGATTGAAATTGCGGCCGCTGTTCTGATTGTCACTTCCTGATCATTCAATAGACCCACCAAGCCAGGAATGGCATCAACTGCCGACTCTCCAATCTTCCCTAGCGATCTTGCTGCTTCGCGGCAGATGCTCCAATCTTCATCCTCAAGGCATTCGACTAAGTCTGAAACAGCATCCGCAGAATCAGCTCCCAATTCACCAATTGCCAGAGTTGCGTTGAACCTAATCGAGCGAATCTCATTGCCTAGATGCCTGATCAACTCCTGCATTATTGATGGGTCGTTTTCAAATCTAGAAATCACAAGTTCTATCTTGGCATCACGTAAGAGATCCTCTAGAGATGTAGACATTCTATCATCACCTATATTCCTAAATAGACTTTCTTGATGCGCGGCTCTCTCTGCAATTGCTCTTTTGTCCCGCTCATCTCGATCTTGCCTTCCTCAAGCACATAGATATAATCTGCAATCTCCATTGCTAGAACTGCATCTTGTTCAACCAGAAGAGTTGTTGTACCCTCCTCCTTGATTTGGAGAATTGCTTCGAAGATTCTCGTCTTGATTTTAGGCGCTAATCCCAGGGACGGTTCATCCAACAAGAGCAGTATTGGATCGGACATAAGTGCACGCCCGATTGCGAGCATCTGTTGCTCACCCCCACTAAGGGTTCCAGCACGTTGCTCTGTTCGCTCCTGCAATCTGGGGAAGATATCGAAGACAAAATCGAGGAGTTTTGAATACTTGCTTTTGTCCCTCAATGAATATGCTCCGAGTTCAAGGTTCTCCATCACTGACATATCATAGAAGAGCCGCCTGCGCTCTGGACACTGCGCGATTCCCCTCCGAGCTATTTGATAGGCATCTAGTTCGTCTATCCTTTCTCCTCTGAAGCTTATCCTTCCTCTGTCAATCTCTTCCAATCCAGATATGGCCCGGAGGAGCGTGGACTTCCCTGCACCGTTTGGGCCAATAACGGCGTCGAGAGAGCCTTCCTCCACGGTCAGATTGACTTCTTCCAAAGCCTTGGCTTTACCGTAGTAGTGGTAGACCTTTCTCAATTCAAGCAAATGCTTCACTTCCTCCTAGGTACGCCTCTAGTACTATTCTGTTGTTTGCCACCTCCCGCGGAGATCCTTCGGCAATTAGTCTACCCCGATGCATGGCAATAACCCTGGGAACTAAGTTCATCAACTCGCGTAGCACATGTCCTGTGACAAAAATAGTCACACCCTCATCATGCAGTCTTTTTATCAGCTTGTTGACCCCCTCTTTCTCTTCATATGTCAGCCCACTGAACGGTTCATCGAGAAGTAGTAATTCTGGGTTCGTTCCTAATGCCTTACCAATCTCAAGTCTTCTCAAATCACCATGAGGTAGGATTACCGGGGGCAATCTGGCCTTGTCCACCAATCCGACGGAAGAGAGTATTGAGCTGGCAGTTTCATCGATATCTGAAGATTCAAATGACCGCCTTCCGCGAGCCGAGAGGCATGCCACTGCTATGTTGTCAAGAAGGCTGAGAAAGCGAAATGATTTTACCAACTGGAAAGTCCTAGCAATCCCTAGATTGACAATCTGATAGGGTTTTTTTCCTCTGATGCTTATTCCGTTGAACCTAATCGAACCAGAATTAGGCTTTTCAAATCCAGTCAGCAGATGGAAGAGTGTCGTCTTCCCTGCTCCATTAGGGCCAATCAGGCCGAGCATCTCTCCTCTTTCTATCTCGAAATTTACATCATTGACTGCTGTAAGTCCACCGAACTTCTTAGTCAGATTCTTGACTTCTAGTATTAGACCCATCTTACCTTCCCCGTATTTTGTCCCAAAGTTCTTGAGACTTCTCAAAGAATGGATTCATGACGCCTTCCTCCGCAAAGCGCACGATAAAGATTAGAATGGTGGCAAAGGACAATAGTGCTACTGCTGCCAGTGGTCTGAGATACTCGTTAAGAACGACATAGAGGAATGAACCGATTGTCGATCCATAGATGGTGGCAATACCCCCTATCGAAGCCATTATGATGGCATAGAACGAGTAGAGTGGTTGGAAGTAAGCTGGATTGACGGTCGTTGTGCTCAGCAAGTACAATGCACCCGCAATCCCAGCGAAAAACCCACTGATCATGAATGCAATGAGCTTGTAGACGGTAGTGTTTATCCCAGATGCATCAGCGCATGTTTCATCGTCTCGAATTGCTTTCAGAATTGTACCGAGATTCGAATCAGCAATCGTCCGCATTGTAACCAGACTGACTATCATGATTGCTAGTACGAGATAGAAGGCTATGAATATGTTCTCAACCACAGGCAATCCTGAGATGCCCTCGGTGCCACCCAGAAAGTCCCCCATCATTAACACGTTGAGCAAGATTAAACTAAACGCTAGTGTTCCAAGAGCCAAGTAAGGTCCCTTCAATCTCAGACATGGTATTCCAATCAATAGACTGGATAGCACAGCGACAAGGGCGCCAGTGATTACTGCTAACACCCAATGGACTCCAAAGAACTTGACAAGGGCAGCCGTGGCATAGCCTCCTATTCCAAAGAATGCAGAGTGTCCAAAACTGATCTGCCCTGCAAAACCTGCAAGGAGGTCCCAGCTTGCCGCAAAGATCGCATAGATCATGGCTATGATAAGAACTTGTGCATAGTACTGATTACCAGTGATTGGTGGAATGAGAAGCAATCCGAAGAAGCAAGCAAGCGCTATGGTTCCACGATAAGACAGGGCCCAAGCTCTAAAGCGCCTTTGCAATAAATTGAGATCTATCTCGAAATTCATCATTGATCTATTGCAGCTCCTTCTTTCCTAACAGCCCTTGAGGTCTGACCAACAACATTACTAGAATCACTACAATGGGAATTACCTCTGAGAGGGCAGCACTAATGTAGAAATTAGTAAATGTTCCTGCATATCCCATTATGAAGGCGCCCAAAATGCTTCCTGGTATGCTACCCATTCCACCAAAGATTGTTACTGCGAAAGCAGATAGCAGATAGCTCCATCCCAAGTGAGGTGCGATCGAGGTGCCCGGGCCGTAAAGAATAGCCGCAAAACCCACGAGCAAAGCCGATATCATAACGCTTGTCATTAGCACCAAGTCAGTGTTTATGCCCATTAGCTTTGCCGCCTCTGCATCCTGCGATACGGCACGTATTGACTTGCCAATTCTTGATTTGTTAATGAACAGAGCTACCCCTGTCACAAGGATTAGAGATCCCACCACCAGAATCACCAATTGGGCTTGGAATCTGACACCCAAGAATTCGACTGGGCCCGAGATGTAAGGCGGTATATAGTGAAATAAAGAGTCCCCAACGACCTTCACAAATTGCTCAAGGAAGAATGCCAGCGCGAATGTAACCAAGACAACACCAATGTGACTTTCCTGCAAGGGCTTGATGAGTGCTAGATATGTCGCTGCCCCGACAGCAACTACTGCAATCAGCGCGAAAACCGCACTTATCGCTATTCCGTACAAAGGAATTGTCCAGTAGAACACGTAGACCGCGATTACAAAGAAAGCTCCATGGGACAGGTTTAGCACTCCACCTACACCGTAGACTAGAGAAAAACCCAGTGCAAATAGTGCTAGAAGAGCACCTTGCACCGTGCCAAAGATTAGTATCTCCTCTATCAAGATATTCCGCCTCTGAGGTTTGATTGTCCGGGAATTTCATTTACAAACGTATTGAAAAATTGGTCGGAAAAAGAAGAAGGGAATTTGAGCAAATAATACTCAAACTCCTTCAATATTCCATGTATCCATCTTGAATCCATTAGGTCACCTATTCGTCATTGATGCCCCAAGATGGAAATGTGATATCTGCTGTCGCGAGCCAATTCGGATACACAGCGCCTCCGGTTGTGACGACTTCCTTAACTCCTCCTGCCTGCCATTGGCAGAACAGTCCCACGCTATAGAGTGTGTTACCGATGTAGCCTTCATAGACGTCGTGGGTGGAAGTGTAAGCAAAGTTAGCCCCTACTCCTTCGAACGGATTGTCTACTGTTATGGCCTCAAGATATGGTATAATATCGTTTGAGACCAGAGACTGTGCATCATTGATTCCTTTGTGCAACAGATACATCGCATCATAGGCGCCAACGGCTGTATAGAGTGGTTCGTCCCCGTAGTGGTCAATAAAACCATCCCACATATCTATTGACCTCGTTGTCTTATTGGTGCGATGCATTGTCTGGATGATGACTTCGTGCTCACAGGCACCACCGGTTTCATTCCAGTAATTAGCCAGCTGTGCCTGGACATCAATGCCTGCGATAAGGCACCCCGGTTCAAGCGCCTTATACTGGGTTACCATTGTAATCCCACCTTGTGCAGAAATTATTGGAATTGTGATCTGTGCTCCAGTGGCTTCAATCTGCTGCCAATATCCGGCGAATGATGATGATGATGCTGATTGTGCAATCGGGTACGCTATCTCTATTGTCTTATTGTACCCGAAAAAGGGCAAGTAGTAGTTAATGGCATTACTAAGTGGTATTGTCCATGCGAGATCCTCGCGAATGATTGCGACTTGGGATATGTTCTTTCCTAGTGCACCCTGCATGATTGGCTTGAGCGCGGCTAGGAATCCAATTATCTCGCCTCCTAGAGCTGTGGAGTTTATTGGGGTGACCTTGAAGTAATACTTGTACGTATCATACGAATCATTCACATAGGTAGTGAATATGTCTGTTGCAGGTCCGCAGCTCAAGAATAGCTTCTCAGCGTCCATTATTGTTGGCAGATAGGCATCTACCGCCTCAGTTCTGAATCCTCCAAGAACGAATTGGGCGCCATCGGTAGTAAGGATTCTCTGCGCTGCAGTCACTCCTTTGGATGGGTCAAGACTGGTTTCAGCCTCAAACGTGTCTTCGGCAATGATGCCAAAATAGTACACTTCCCCGTCTATTGTTACTCCGCCTGCAGTGTTCAGCTCGTCACAAGCCATATAGGCTCCTCTCCAATGGCCAATACCTTGGATCTCGGTCAAAGGTCCGAGGACTCCCACTTTTATTATGTGGTCGCTCGCAACTCCAGCTGGAGCGCCAGGTGTGACTACCTGTCCGATTACCAACTCACCGTATGGCGGTTCTGGGGCTTGTGGCATGAAGTAATAGATTCCTATGCCCACGCCGGCAATAACCACGACGATGAGAATTACGGCGGCAATCTGTCGTGTTTCCATTCAATTCTCTCTCCTAAGTCTGCATCAGAAGTGCAGATTATGTCCAGAACATGTTCAGAACAATCTGTATGGAATTAGCTTGCACTTCATGCAGCACGCTGTATGACCCTCGACTATGGCAAATGTCCTATTTTAATATGCTGAATCGCATTTCGTTGTGTTTTAGTGTACACTAGTGCGCCTTCTTGTTCGATATTGGACATACATGAGCAAGAAGGGGAATGAAGAAATGAAGAACAGAGGTGTGGTCAGGGCCAGCAGGACTTATGTGGTAGGAGGGGGGGAGTTATGTTATGAGGGCATGTTACGAAAACTAGGCCCTACTGACTGCCTGACCACATTATACCTACGCGATATGCAACCTATTAAGCCCTTCTACTGTGGTAATGGGTTTTAGCTAATTAGATACATTTTGAAACTTAATCATCTGTGAGGGAATAATCAAATTTGAGCAAGAAACAGGTGGGAAAATGGCATAGGAGTCTTTGTAGAGTAGATGCGTGCAAACCTTAAAATCAGGGTTAGCCCTCCGTTGCGGTATTAGGGAGGATAGGTATGGGAATCCCGATTCTATCTGGAATTGTTGAAGGTCTGAAGGTCTTCTTTAAGACTCGAAGATACGTTGCTTATTTGATCATCTTTGTGTTCACAACCTTCCTGGGCTACCTCGTGACATGGCTCATGACGCTCTATCCCGGTACAGGCATCGAGCTCATATTGGCGAACTTCTTCCTATACATTGGTGCCACAGGCACCATCTATTTCGCCTTTGGGACTCTACTTATTGGGGTGCGTGCAGATCGGCTATGGATCACACGAAGAGGGCGAGGGCGGGTGACAGAACTAAAGGGCGTTGCCTGGCTAGCTGTGTCATTTGCGATATCAGTTTTCCTGTCAATTTTCTTTGGAGAGACTGCCCTACTGTTCTTCGCCATGTTCTGTTGGGTTGGTTGGATCGCTTTCCAAGCCTACTTGTCATCAAGAACCAGTTTGCGCCTCGCCACTATCGCAGAGCCAAAGAAGGGCGGAATTGGAGTTGGCATTGGAAGTTTCCTTCTGTTGATCATCGGACTTGGAATTATAGGAGCTATAGTTCTAGCTGTTCTCTTCTTGATACCGGAGAACATGTTTGGTCTGGGTGATGCAATAACCGCAATCTTTCCACAAGCTGTATCCAATCTACAGATTCACGGAATTCTGATTTGGGTGGCAGCAGGACTCCTTGGACTCTTTGCTTTGGTATCCCTCTTGGCATTCTTTAGGTATGCCGGTAAGGGTGCAGCTTTGAATGTCGCACTGATGACTATCTTCATTGGAATATATTCGGGCTACTTCTTTGTCAACGTAATGCGAAGAACTGGAGCTCCCACGATGAGCGTCGTTGATATCGCGATGTCACTGTTCTTTTTGCTCTATGCTATGAGCGGGATAGGACGTACTGTCACAGAGGGTGTGGAAGAGACCCGCATGAGGACACGCGATTTCGGTCCTCTATTCACATTCTTCCTTGCCAGCGGGTTCTTCTTCGTTGACAGCATTATCGCAGTTTCTAACTCTGGAGCCACAATCCTCGCAGGATGGTTTGACTGGTCAGGTCCTGCTGTCTACGAAACGTTTCTCTTCCGAGATATCGCGAAGCTGCTGGCCTTCCCGCTAGTAGCAATCTTCACCACGCTCTACTATGTCATGTTCGAGAGAGCTGAGCGCGTCGCTGAGCGGGTGAAAGAGGAGCGAAAAGAAGGCAAAGAGATTCGCGAAGAAGATCTCGATAGGGAGGTCGTTGAAGAGATTAGAGAGCCTAAAGAGGAACGATATGGTGCACCACCTGATCCTGATAGGCTTAGAGTAGACGACTCCAGACGTCTTGGCAGGCCGAAGCGATTCGGAGAAGATGACGAGGATCAATAGATGATTAGAGGGGTATTATGCCCCTCTTCCTTTCTCTTTTTAGTCCATGCTTCCGTTTTTTAATTTGGAAACCAATGAAGTAAGACAAATATGCATACATGAAGACCGTACTGTGGGTAGGAAATCCCATAATTGATGCAGGTCGATCCAACCCAGTCCAGTGAGCCCTGCAATTCGCGATAGAAGTGAGTTTCAATCAAGGCTTCGATGGTCCCGACAGCATGATTGAAGCGGCTGATAGAGGAGGTAAGTATGAAGAGGAGAGGACCCTTAGTCATTGTCCTCACAGGATGTATAGTGGCTATGCTGCTCGGCACTAGTACTAATCCTTCATACTCTCCAACGTGTGAGCCAAGTTTGATAGTGACTCAGACAGAATACACTCTTGCATCATCGCTTGAACAATTTGCAGCTAATAATCTGTCAGATGTCGATGGCGCCGGATACCTAGGAAGTCACTCGAATTTTGCCAACCAACAATCTGGACCTGATGCTACATATGATACTCTTACTGAAGAGAATACAGCACCCATTACCACGGACGCTGAGGATGATTATGATAGCTATGCGAGTGATGTTGACTCTTCACCAGATGTGGGGGTCGAGACGAATCCTGCAAATGCACAAGGAACCGCTGTTGACACCCAGTTCATGACTATTCAGGAAGTAGATATCGGTGATCCGTATCAGTCTGTTTGGCTTGACACAGACGCATACGATGCGACTTATGCCGGATTCACAATAGAAGGTACTTCTCCCTACCTGAGTTCACAAGATGAGCCTGTGAACTACATCTATACAAAGGCCCCAGGATCTCAGGGAGGCTGGTGGGGATTTCCTAACACGTCTTTGTCGGGAGCCCTCACAGTAAACGTATCGTTGTATTGCTGGAACCTTGATGGTGCGGCTGATGATGGATTTGATGTCTATTATGATACTACCGGAGGCGCCGGCACTTTGCTGGGTAGAGTCGCGCAGCATACGGCCAAGCAATACGACAACCTGACAATTGTAGGTACACTTTCTCAACAGCAGGTCAATTCACTTCGTATTAGACTTGTGTTCTACAAGACTGGTGGTGCAGACTATGCCTACGCTGATCATCTGCGGATTGGCGTTAGTTCCCCAAAGGTTGTCAACTACGAGGCTGATTTCGAGTACGCTTGGAGTGGAGCAGACAATGATGAAGTCAATGAGGAAGTCTGTATCAATGTTGGATCGATTGCTGGGACTGAGGGTCTAAATGTCAGCTACTGGAATGGAGTCGGCTGGCTCAGCCTGGGAACGATTACCGCAACCGGGTGGACCAATCTGACTGCCACAGGCCTTAATTCAGTCAGCTACACGATTAGACTCCGAGGTGCAGATAACACAAGTGATGCAGAGCAAGGGCTTTGGGAGATAGATCTCATTACACTTCATACCTGGACAGATCAGACCTACAACTATGAACTAGACTTGGAGGTCCAATGGACCGCAGCTGAATTTGACAATAATAACGAGTTTCTCTGCATCTATGCAGGGAATACCGATTCAGAAGATATAGCAGTCGAAGTCTGGGACGGGCTTGCCTGGGTCAGTCTATTCGCTGACTTGCAGGCAGACTCATGGAACAACATAAGCGTGGAAACTTGGCTAACATCTGCAACATTCACCATCAGGTTCAGGGGCGGGCTGGAAGTAGGCGACGCGGTGTCGTCACAATGGTCCATTGATGCAACTCTTCTTCACACTTGGAACAATATTCCATCGAACGATGAACAGCCCTCGGTAGGCAACATCGATGATTCTAACCACATGTATGCTAAAGCCAGGGATTATCTGATAGCTGCAAATATTTCTGACCAGGACGGGTATAGTGACATCCAAAGCATGCGGCTCTCTCTATACTCGGACGATAGACTCACACTCTACTGGACAATCGAGTATAATGAGGACACTGATAGCTTTGCTGAGTTCTCGGACCCGGCAAATTACATCGCTCTTGACACTGTTTCATCAAATGCCTTGAGGGCGGGGAATGATATTGATATTACCTTTCAAGTTTCGATTGAATGGATTCATCCGGACGTCACAGGAACCGATGTTGAGTGTGTCGTCATTGACAGTAAATCAGAGAATGACACGGACTGGTATGAAGTCGATTGGGACATAGAAACTCGGCTGGACATTGTGGGCATTGCCACTGACGATAATATAGGCACGATAAATAGAGGGGACCTAGATACTCAGTTCTTCACCACTGGCACTGTTGCATATCATGGTTCAGCTATCACTCCCCCATCATCAGAAGTGGACGTGTGGGTTTCCGGGTCTGAGTATGGAACCAGTGTAGGGCCTTGGCTTGATTCATCCCTGGTTTCAGGGTTCTTCAACGTTACCTGCTATGCAGATGATGAAGTTGGCCAAGACACTTACACAGTCAAGGTTGTCCAAAAGGGTGCAGGATTTGGGGGCACTGATCTTCTTTTCTCAAGCATTGCTGACATATTTGTCGCTGATAGAATCGAATTCTATCAGTCAGGAGTCGATGATTCCAGAATAGATGTCGATTCGAGCGGTGTCACTTGGTGGAGTGCCAGATACCAGTACGACTCTCTCTCAATAACGGGCGGGCTGAGCGCGGCATTAAATGGCACCAAGATACTCTTGTGGAATGGCTCCCACTGGACATTTCAAGAAACTATGAGTTCAGTCCAGGCCACTGGATATACAATCGCCTCGGCTTACGATGCCACACATGGACTAGCTGGCTGGGTGCAAACCGCAAGCAATGCAACAATCATTTGGGATCGCATACGAATTATCACAACCACCACGCAGAATGGAAGAATTGACTATGGGACAGCTGCGGACATTAGAGTGACAGCAGAGTTGGAATTCGACGGCCATCTTCTTGGAGCGGGAGATACACTCTACATGAACAGCACAGCCATGACTTGGGTTGGTCCTTATTTCAGGCTGCAGCCTCAGTTCTCGCAGGTGGGGCTGTGGAGATTCTATGTCAATGCAACTGGAGCCGTGGAGAATACTTACGATATTACTGTGCTCAATATTGACGGGAAACAGATAGACCAAATCTGGGACCGTATTCTTATTATCACCACAGTGGCTTCTGACGGTAGAATCGACTATGGTACAAGCACTACAGTAAATGTCACAGCTCAACTTGAGTATGATGGCACCTTCTTGGGCAGTGGAGACACATTACGAATGAATGATACTGTGATGACATGGGATACAGATCATTTCTATCTCGAAACTGGCTCCTATTCTATAGTTGGATCTCTCAGGTACTTTGTGAATGCATCAGGTGCTCTAGAAACAGCTTCTGGAATAACGCTCGTGCAATCCAACCCACTTTCAGCGAATGTGATTTGGGACCGCATTCTGATAACGGCTACTGCCTCTCAAGATTCACGAATTGATATCAATACATTTGCAGATTTGAGAGTCACCGCTGAGCTAGAGTATGATGGCCATCCACTCGGTTTGGGTGATACTCTTTTCATGAACAATACAGGGCTCTCATGGGTTGGCCCATATTTCCGACTGCAACCCCAGTTCTCTCAAGTGGGCGAGTGGAAGTTCTATGTGAATTCCACTGGAGCTTTGGAAGCTACATTTCAGATAACCGTGGTCAATCTCGCTGGTGCGGAAGTCGATCAAATATGGGATCAAATTGTGATTGTCACAACTACGACACAAGTAGGCAGAATTGACTTCGGGTCGTTGGCGGACATTCGAGTCACCGCGGAATTGCAGTTCGATGGCCATCCTCTAGGTGTTGCTGACACCTTATACATGAATGATACTGTGATGACTTGGGTTGGTTCGTACTTCCGACTTCAGCCTCAATTCTTTATGGTTGGACGTTGGGATTTCTATGTCAACTCCTCTAATGCGAATGAAGCAACCTATGGGATTTCTGCTCTATTCCTAGATGGCAATAGTATTAGCCAGATTTGGGATCGGATAGAGTTCTATCAGAGCGGGGCAGTTGATGGCAGAGTCGATGTGGATCATATTGGGTTGGTTTACTGGAACGCAAGGTATGAATATGATAGAATTGAGATATCGGGAGCCATTTTAACTGCATCAATGAATGGCTCAAAAGCACTGGCTTGGAATTCTTCTGACTTCCGTTGGGACTTTTCAGAAGCAAAAAGCTCTGTCCAACTTGTGGGGTATGGGATTGCTTCCGCTTCTGAAACGACTTATGGTCTCACAGCGTGGGTTCAAACAGCCTCCAATGTATCGATCATATGGGATGAGATTGAGTTCTATTCATCTGGGGTTGAGGATGGCAGAATCAATGTTGATGCGGTTGGTACAACATGGTGGAGAGCAAGATACGCCTACGATCAGTTTGAAATCACCTCTGGACTCAGCGCGTCACTGAATGGTAGCAAGGCGCTTTCTTGGAATGGTATCACAAGTATGTGGGACTACTCTGAATCATTCTCTACAGTCCAATCGATGGGATATGGAGTTTCGAGTGCTTCCGAGTCGCTCTACGGTCTAACTCGATTCATTCAGATAGCAGCTAATACTAGCATCATCTGGGACAAGATCACTGTCCAAACTACAAATGTTGACATAAGTCACCTTGATGTAGGTTCGATTGCCCAAATCCAAGTAACATTGTGGCTCGAATTCGACCACACATTTCTTGGTAGTGGGGACTCTGTATTCGTCAACGACTCGGCGATGACGTGGGATGGAGGGAATAGTCATTTCATCCTCGACGTCGCGTTCACCGAGGTTGGAAAATGGACCTTCTTTGCTAATTCCAGCCTTGAAACTACTTATGGGATTAGCGAAGTCGATTTGAATTCATTAAGCGTTGAAGTCATTTGGGACAGGATACTCATCCTTTCGATAACAGCTGATGATTCTCGAGTCAATGTCGGCAACACAGTTGAATTACAAGTCACTGCGAAATTGGAATATGCTGGAAATGGAGACCACTTTCTTGGTTCTGGAGACACTCTCTACATGGAGGGTGTATCCATGGTATGGAGCGCACCTCAAAGCGCCTTCGTTCATAGCACTTCCCAATCTTCCGTGGGCCTGTGGAAATACTTCGTGAACGCTACAAATGCTTACGAAACTGATTTCGGCATTTCTGTAGTAAACCTAGATTCGAACATCCTGGATGTCATTTGGGATCGACTGGTGATTGACATCCAAGCGGATGCCGAGATGGTGCTAAACGGTAGGCAGGTCAACTTTACCCTCAGTGTGGTCTACGAGTCCGATGGTACAATATGCACAACATATGAGATAATCTGCGCGAGGAACAACACTGACTGGTTGGCATTCACATATCTGAATGTGACTTTATTCAATGACACGAATAGTGACTCGGTCTACTTTTACAATGCGTCCTCAATCATATCGGAAACCTCGTATGACATCACTCTGTTCATCACAAACACTGAGCTCGTCAATTGGACATCATACGTTCCAATAGTTCCCGTCAATGAAGCCCCACCAAACCTGCTCAATCCCGATGATACTGACAACATGTATGCACGACTACGCTACTATAAGATCACTTCAAATGCTTCGGATCAGAACGGCTATCAAGATATCCGACTCGTACGCCTCCTTCTCTTTAGTGATGACAGAGGAACTAACTACTGGACTGTCACATTCGTCAGAAGTAATTCATCATTCTCTGTCACGAATGGGTCAATGTACATTGCTTTGGGACCTTGCACCTATGAGCAGTCTGGCATATGGCTGAACATCACATGGTATATCAAGATCTCATGGAATCATCCTGACATTGTAGACGTTGATACCAAGCAATTCGTTAGTAATACATTTTCTGCGGCAAGTGATTGGTATGAATCCAATTGGGATATAGAAACGCGGTTGGATTATTCAACTCTACCAAGTCTAGATAATGATCGTGGGAACGTAGATACCGCTGACCTAGTGGCTACGGGAGCTTTGACTTTCTATGCTTCATCACTATTCCCCTTGTCAAATGAAACGGACTTCTGGGTTTTGCACGACATCTCTGGTTCTTGGTCAGGAAATGTGGATGGTCTTGGAGTACTAACAGCAACAGATATTGGATCGTCATCCTCGGTTCGGGTAAACACTTACACTTTCAAGGTGGTGGCTGAAGGAGATGGCCCTTCAGGAGCGGACTTATACTATGCTGGATCAGTTACAGACACATTCATCTCAGATCGCATAGAGTTCTATTTGTCAGGGGTGGATGATGGACGGATTGATGTTGGATCCACAGGAACCACCTATTGGGCAAGCCGCTATGACTATGATGACGTACCAATCACATCGGGACTGACAGCGCAACTCATAGGTTCTAAACTGCTAGTCTGGAATGGTACCTACTGGATATATTCTGAATCTAGGGCAGGAGTCGAGCTCCAGCAATATGCTATTCTATCCGCTCTGGAAACATCTTATGGGCTGACGGCATGGACTCAGACTACATCCGACGCATCTATAATCTGGGACCGAATCCTGATTACATCAACTACTGTCGATGACAGCAGAGTCAACATCAATTCCGTTGCAGAATTGAGAGTCACGGCTCAGTTGGAATATGATGGCCATTTGCTGGGTTCCTTGGATACAATCTTCATGGACGGTGTCCAAATGACTTGGGACGGGGGAGAATTGAGGTTCGAGTTGCCAAGAGCAAAAGCAAGCGTAGGGTCTTGGAGATACTTTGTAAATCTCACAAATGCAATGGAATCCGATTATGGAATATCTTCAGTCAATCAGAATGGCAATTTCCAAGATGTCATTTGGGATAGGATCTCAGTGCAAACGACAGTGGCTGATGATGAGAGAGTCAATGTTGACGATATTGTCCAAATCCGTGTCACCCTCATGCTTGAGCATGATGGTACTTTCCTTGGCTCCGGCGATTCAGTCATGTTAGCGGATCAGGCCATGTCATGGGATTCAGGCAACTCTTGGTTCGAGCTTGATGTGTCAAATTCAGATGTTGGGTCGTGGACATACTATCTGAACTCAAGCACAATGAATGCCTATGGTATTACAGAATTGAACCTGAATGGCAAAGAATCGAGCGTCATATGGGACAGAATCAGAATTATTACGACATCGGCGGCTGATGACCGTATCAATTATGGAAGCTCCACCACAATCACCGTAACAGCTGAGCTTGAATATGATGGTCATCTGCTAGGTTCTGGAGATACTCTCTTCACCAACGATACTTTGATGTCTTGGAGTACTGATCACTTTGAATTGTCAACAGGTGCATATTCGATCATTGGTATTCTAAACTACTTTGTGAATTCCACTAGCGCAGTGGAATCAACATATGGCATAACACTAGTGAATCTCAACAGCCAAGCTGCCAGCGTCATTTGGGACCGCATCAGAATAATCACGACTTCAACTCAGGACAATAGAATTGACTACGGTTCTGCGGCAGACATTCGAGTAACAGCTCTGCTTGAGTATGATAATCATCCACTTGAGTCCGGTGACATCCTGTACATGGATGATGTTGAAATGACCTGGGTTTCAAGTTACTTTCAGTATCAACCAATAAGAAATGAAGTGGGGTCTTGGACCTATTTTGTAAACATCTCCACTGCTCTGGAAGCGACATATGGAATCTCGTTGGTGAACACCGATGGCAAATCAGTAAATCAGATTTGGGACAGGATTCTGGTTCTCACCACTACCACGCAGGATGGGCGGATAGACTATGACACTCAAGCTGATATTCGAGTCACCGCCCAACTCGAGTATGATAGCCACTTGCTCAGTCTGGATGACATTCTTTACATGAATGAGACTCAGATGACATGGGTCGGGTCCTATTTCCAGTATAAGCCACAGTTTGCTCAAGTTGGCGAATGGATATTCTTTGTCAATGCATCAAATGCCCTTGAAGATACGTACGGAATCTCATACGTTAATCTAGCAGGCATTAGTGTGGCACAAATATGGGACCGTATTCAAATCACCACAACCACAGCCAATGACAATCGACTGAATCTTGGCACTACAGTTACGATTTCTGTCACCGCACAACTCGAATTTGATAGCCACATGTTGACAGCGAGCGATACACTCTACCTAGATGACACTCTAATGAGTTGGAACACTGACCATTTTGAGTATCAGACTTCCAAGATAGCAGTCGGCCTCTGGAGGTTTTATGTCAATTCGACTTTAGCCAATGAAGTGACACATGACATTTCTTCTCTGAATCCAAATATCCTTTGGACGGATGTGGTCTGGGATCGAATTCTAATTCAGACCACCTCTACTACTGATGACCGCATTGACTATGGATCGCCGGCCGATATAATAGTGACCGCCGTGCTTGAATTTGATAATCATCCACTAGGCGCGGACGACATTCTCTACATGGACAACAATGCCATGATTTGGAGCACTGACCACTTCGCATATCAACCGTCTAGGTACGAAGTTGGTTTATGGCGGTATTACGTAAACAGTTCCAATGCCTATGAGGATACATATGGCATCAGCCTCCTGAACTTGAATTCAAAATTCCAGGATGTAGTATGGGATCGAATAGAGTTCTATCAATCTGGCGTTGTCGATGGGCGAATCGACACGAATTCAATAGGTGAAACTTGGTGGAAAGCGCGGTACGAGTTTGATGCTGTTGACATAGACATTACAAAGGGTTTCTCTGCTGCACTCAATGGCTCTAAGATTCTGGCGTGGGATGCCGGGGCGACTCGATGGCGTTATCAGGAGACCTCTGCATCTGTCCAAAGAATAGGATATCATGTTATTATAGCCTCTGAATTAGTCTATGGCCTCACGCAATGGGTTGTTACTACGTCCAACACTACGATAATCTGGGATCAGTTAGTGGTCATTTCTTATTCAGCTGGGGATTCAAGGATTGACATCAATACTGGATGTTCCTGCAATGTAACTCTAATCTACGACTTTGATGATTCTTTTGTTGTCGACGGATTTGTTTCAATAAATGGCATTAGTGCCACTTATTCTGGTTCCAACGGAGTTTGGGACTTCACTGAAACGCGAAGCACAGCTCAATTCGTGACTTTTGACACAGTATCTGCCGCTACCAATCAACATGGCATAACAGCAGTAGACCAGAACTCACAGAGCCAAGGTATCATCTGGGATTCGCTAACGATTACCATCACAGTGAGTGATGGTAGGATCGATACTGGGACTATTGCATCTATTGTTCCAACAGCCATCTATGACTATGATGGCGCCACATATGATGGAACTCTTCAATTAAATGATACTTTCTTTCAGCAGGCTTCAGCTGGCCGTCGGGGCTATACAGTTGCTTCTGCTTTTGGAGATTCTTTCGGCATCACTGCGATTCGACAGAATATGGTCGTGTCATGTATTTGGGACTCCCTAACTGTTTCCATCTCCGCTATTGATTATCGAATAAATGTGGGAGATGTCGCTTCTGTTTCTGCGTCGGCAATTTACGACTATGATGGTACGCCCTTTGATGGATCACTGAATCTTAACGACACGGTTTTCCAGCAAGGAGTTGTCGGTGCTAGGGCCTACACCGTGGATTCCGCAAGCGGAGATACCTATGGGATTACTGTGATTGGCACTAACGATGTTGCTACTGTAATATGGGACCAGCTGCGAGTGCTGAGCTACTCAGTTTCTGATTCGAGGTGTGATTTAGGCTCGATACAGGAAATAACAGCCATCGTAATTCGACAGTATGATGGTGTCCTGTTTACTGGAGCCATGGGAACTGTGTTTCTTAATGGAACTGCCATGGCATGGGATTCAGGGGATCTTGTTTGGACTCAGCTACATACGTACTCAACCGTAGTCCGTTACGCATTCGGAGTGACTTCAATCACTGATACCCAGTTTGGCATAAGTGCTATCCAGACTATTGCTGAGCCTTCAATTATCTGGGATGCCCTTTCCATCACAATCGCGGTGGCTGATGACAGACTAAACATTGGAGATACTGCATCTATAGTCCCCACAGCGACATACTTGTATGACGGTTCAGCCTATGATGGAACATTGATTCTGAATGACACGGTTTTCATCTATGCGTCAGCGCAGCAACACTGGTATAATGTGAGTTCAGCTAGTGGGGACGACACTTATGGTATCACAGTGATCGAAGTAAATGATGAAGCATCTTGCATTTGGGATAGCTTGACCATTCAGATGACTGATCCTCTGGATCAAAGAATTGACGTGAATTCTAATGCATCAGGAATTGTTGTATCGGCCAGGTATGACTTTGACGGCGCTGTCTATGATGGCACCCTTGTTCTGAACAACTCCTTATTCAGTTACGATTTTGCGCAGAGGCAGGGCTACACGGTGAGCTTTGCCTCAGGCGATGATTCATTCGGAATCACAGTAATTCGCCAAAACGACGATACATACTGCATTTGGGACTCTCTTACAATATCCATCACTGACCCTCCCGACCAACGAGTGAACGTGGGCGATAATGCGACTGGCATTATTGTGAGTGCAGTCTATGATTATGATGGTTCGAATTACGATGGAACTCTTGTGCTGAACGATACTCAATTTACCTATGCTACTGTAGGCAAGCGTGGCTATGAAGTTCTCACCGCAAACGGTGATGATGGTTTCGGCATAACCGCAATATCGATGCCTGATTCCACATTCTGCATTTGGGACAGACTCAGGATTGAGATCACAGCAGATGGTGCTTCGTTATTCAATGGGCAGCAGGCAAACTTCACACTCATGGTTACATATGACTATGATTCTGCAACTTGCACAACCTACGAAGTGGTCATCTTTCGCAATGCGACCCACTGGTACGCTTTCACTGACTCCAACAAGTCTCTCTTCAGAAACACGGCTTCTGATGCCATCTACTATTACAATGCTTCTTCTGTCAGCTCTGAGACCAATTTCGGAATAATCGCATTCATCACTACTACCCAGAAAGTCACCTGGTCTGAGGCTCCCAATGAAGTTCCTGTTAACACAACAGATGGCCTTTCAATGCTCGAAAATGCAGATGATTCTGACAATCTGTATGCAAGGTATCGATTCTATGTGATAACATCGAATGTGAGTGACGGAAATGGCTATGATGCACTTCAATATGTAGAGATCTCTCTATATGATAATCTCCGCATTCAAGAAGAATGGACTTTGAGATATACTATTGCAACCGACTCATTCTCGATTCAACAAGGAGCAGGCAATGTAATAATTGCTTCATGGTCATCAGCTTCTGGAACTGGCAATCAACTTGTGGTTACTTGGATAATCAAGATAGATTGGAACCACTCTGACTTGACAGACATAGATATCAGACAATATGTAACAGATGGTATTGATTCAGACGAAGACTACTATGAAGTGAACTGGGATGTTGAAACGCGCCTGGACATTTCAGGGCTTGCAATTTCCGATGGTTCTGGCACAGTGAACCGGGGGCCTCTCGATGGGAGTTTCACTGTGAGCGGAACTTTGCTTTATCTGGGTTCAGGGGATGATAATCCTCTATCAAATGAAACCGATGTCTGGGTGCTGAGCTCAGGATATGGTTCTAGTGTCGGACCTTGGAGTGATACAACGCTCGTTTCAGGGAGTTTCAGCTTGGTCGTATTTGCTGACGATTCGGCAGGCCTGGATACGATAACAATCAAAGCTGTGGAAGCTGGATCGGGTAGTGGAGCTCAAGATCTTTTCGACACTTCCGTTCAGGGTACATATATTGCTGATAGAGTAGTAGTTCAATCATATTCGCCAGCCGATGCCAGAGTCAATGTCAATGCTAATGTCAATCTGGATGTGACTCTCATCTACGCATCCGACTCAAGTCCTGTCACAAATGGAGCAGTCACAATCAATTCCATTCCTGCTAGTCATATTGGTGGAGGCGTATGGCGAATCACGATTAGCAGGTCATCAGTACAAGAAGTAATCTACAACATTGTAGCCTACAATGGTGGATCACATGGACTCAATCAGGTTGACCAGAATAGTCAGACGCAGAGTATCATCTGGGATAGTTTGACAATAAAAATAACAAGCCCCACAGATGACAGAATTAACATTTTCGAGAATGCATCTGGCATCGTTGTTACGGCAACATATGACTTCGACAACTCGGGCTATGATGGGACATTGAATCTAAACGACACCTCATTCGTTTCAGATGTAGCATTGAAGAAGGGTTACACAGTTCTAAGCGCAGCTGGTGATGATACTCATGGAATTACCCTTATC
>JBHLLF010000033.1:0-27712 GCA_048885865.1 Candidatus Hermodarchaeota archaeon | reverse complement strand
ACCTCGTCAATCCTATCTTTTTGAATTACCAAGAGACCTTTGCCAAATTCCTCATAATACTCCCCGAGAAGGTCTCCATTCTGTGAGAGTCCAATCTGAGCAATGCCTACTCGAAACTGACTCTTTTCAACAGTCTCTGCTCCTTCGAGCAGGTCGGAATACGCTAGGCGGTACTTCTCCTTGACTGCTTCATCGCCGAACTCCTTCTTCTCATCGGCAGTAAGGACTGCCACTGTCTTCTTGATCATGCGCTCGAGATAATCATCTAGTTGGGCAAAGTCAATCATTTCCTTTCGGGATGGATTCTTTTCTATTATTTTCTGCCACTTATCTACCTCCAATTGCAGCAGATCTCTTTCGTGAGCTACTTTTCTAGCAAGGATATAGAGGTCTTTCTCCTGAGTCATAATATGTGCTTGTGAAAGCAGAATCCTAGCTTTTTCGAGGTCCTGCTCCACTAATGCGAATTTTGATTGAAGGATATACACCTCGACAAGGAGGGAGTAAGACATCTGAGACTTGGCGATGTCCATGATCTGCTGTGCTATATCTTTCGCACTCTCGAAGAGCTCTTCGTCGCCTGTCATTTTGAGCTCGAACAGAAGCAAATCACAAAGATGGACCATCGCAGTCACAGTGAGCGTGTGCTGAACCACTTCTTCTTGAACAATCTTAGCAAGTATTCCTTGAGCTTCAAGTTTGTTTCGAGCGCCTTTGCTTGCCTTCAGGCGGGTTGCTTTGGCCACTCGATACCGCTGGCTAATGACTGGGTTGGTGGTTTCCTCACTGAGTTCCTTAAGATTACGAAGTGCATCATCAGCGGCTTCAAGGTCATCATTCTCAGTTGCAATAGCTACGATGAAATAATTTGCAGCAGCTGTATAGGACTCATTGCCTGATTCCTTGAACAATTCCAGGCTCTGTTGTAAGGTTTCCAGAGCTAATTCCGAATCACCCCTCTGGCGATGAATTCCACCGATGTTGAGGAGTGAGAGAGCTATCTCTTGTTTGTTTCCAAGTTCTTTCTTAATCTCTAGGCTTCTTTGCTGATAATCAAGCGACTGAGGAAGATCTCCTCGGATTTCATATGCACTGCCCAAGTTGTTTAGAACTAATGCCATGCCCTGTTTAACATCAATATCCTCATAGATTTTCAATGCCCTATGATAACACTCCAACGCTTGGTTCAAACTCCCCCTTGTCTGGTAAACGGATCCTACGTTTGTCAACGAGGTTGCCAGATCCGGCTTATTGTCCAGCTCTTCTCTAATGTGTAGAGCTTGATTATGATAATCTAATGCACGTTCTAAGTCACCTTTCATTACATAGACGTTTCCGAGATTGTTTAGAATTACAGCGATTTCATAGGGGATCCCTAATTCTCGTCTGATTGACAAGCTCTTTTCATAATAGTTAGCTGCAGCATCAAGATTTCCCTTGGACCATTGCACCAAGCCAATATTGTTCAATGAGCTAGCTTCGCCTGGCTTATCGCCCAATTCACGATATACTTCGAGGCTCTTTTCGTGATACTCGCCTGCTCTATCTAGGTCTCCCTTATACCAATTGAGGATTCCACAATGACGTGAGAGCTGCGCCTTTCTTCTCTGGAGTTCCGATTCATCAATATCTGATTTTACATCCCATTGTTTCAGTTGCTTCTCAATCTCTGGTACCATCAAAAGGCCATCATCAAATTCTCCTGAACGCCACGCAAGCTCAACCTTAATGAGAAGAAAGTCAAGCATCATAAACGCATTTTCCTGCTGCCTGGCAACTTCTAAAGACTCATCAGCAACATGCCCGGCCTTCTCAAGATCACCCAACCTGATGCGTAGTTTGCACTCAAGAAGAGAGCAATGGAGGCTTTCAGCAGGCATCAGTTCATTGGATGAAAGGGATTGTACTATCTGGAGGGCCTGATTATATTCCCCATTCTTCAGTAGTTCTTCTGCCTGCACCAGCTCGTCGCAAGGTTGACCTGTCAATATCCCTATCTCACTGACCTAATCGTTATTCTATTTGACAGAATGCAGATTCATCTCATAAGAATTCAACGCTTGAAGAGCCAATTGAGATGAGCGAAGCTTCTCGAGGCTATTGGCTGTCTAACAGTTTCTTCAATTCAATAGTTCCGGGCCACTCGAAGATGTTGTTGGAGTATAGAACCAAGGAAGTTACCAAGTCAACAAATGGCGCTCTTCTAATATTTCTTGATATTGTTTCCGCGGTTTCAATCTCACTGACAACGAACCTGGCAAAGATGATTGGAGCCACCGCAGATATGAATGGAGACCAGAACTCATCAGGAAATTTCTCTTTAAGCCATTCCACAATTTCATCGGCATTGGTGCTCTTCTCATCCCAGGCAATCCTCATAAAAACCTCAGTCAATCCGCCGATACCGAGATTCCAAAGAACACTGAAATCGACTCCTTCTCCTTCATTGAGGTCGTCAATTGCTCTTCGTGCTCTTCGTGCTGTCATCCCTGTTGCTTTTGCAACGTCCACGATAGTAGCACGAGTATTCTCCACAAGATACCGAAGCACAGTCTTTTGCGTCTTAGAAAGTTTAACCTTCTTACCCTTTGGGTAGTGCAAGACATGAATGTCGACATCGGTAACAGATTCAAGCTTCCTTATCTGAGAACCAAACTCCAAGAGAGCCCTTGAACCACTTACGGCAGCAAATACTGCGTAGAGACCCCCCATGCCACAAGCGACTGAGCTCACCTGTGCGACGCATGGATTGTTTCCCATGGTTTCAATGAGATCCTCCTGGTACTCTGTGCCATCAGTTTGGACAATAGATAGAACAAGATCTGCGTTCATCATAGCGAAGGATGGTGTGACAAGAAATTGATCAATTATGCCTGATTCCACAAGCTTTGCGATTCTCTTCTTAGCGGCATTTGCTGTAAGCCCAATCTTGTCTGCTATTGCTTGATACGATAGCCGGCAGTCATGGTCCAGAGCGAATATGATTCTCTTGTCGATATTGTCCAAGGATCTCACATCATTATTGGAAGTTAAGGTTTGTCAGGCTCGAGAGTCGCAGGTCATTTGTGTTTCGGTTCGTGGAGATGTATATCATCGCAAGATGATAAGTCTACCAAATCTACTCAAATTGAGTTGAATCTCTTCTCTGAACGATGTGGTATACCCCTTCTCCACCAATATTCTCTCACCGAGATTCACTTGTCTGATGGCATCATTCCATAGGACTAGCTTAACGGATCCCGTTTCATCCGATAGTCTTGCATCAGCAACCCTGTGAGTCTTTCCATCCTTTCTTGAAACTACTTCCCTTGCAGGCGGAATGGTGTCCACTGTTCCCTCTACAGTGACTTGTTTCATGCCATCAACAAGCTCACCTATGCTTGTGACATCCCTCTTGAATCCTGGGTCAAGAAGCAACTCATAAGCTCGAAGCTCAAAGTCAGGCTCCCAGCGCATAACCCCGTATTGGACAAAGCCAAGCTTCTCATAGAAGTTCTTTGTCCGGATATTCCAGTCTGGGGTATCGAGAGTCCATTTCTTAGCATCTGGATACATCTTCATAACAATCTCGAATGATTGCTGGCCAATTCCTCTTCTATGATAATCAGGGTCGACAAAGACACCCATGATTTCATAATGACCAGGATGCATCTTGTAAACGCGCATCCCCCCCACAATCCGTCCCTCATAGAGGACCTTCAGGTAATCCAACCACTCTTTCTTCGCGTCTTTCCTATGGACTTCCATTGAGTCATATCCCATTGGCCCTCCTTTCACAGAGGCACCTACATCAACGTCACTCTCAAAGGCTCTCTTCGAAATCTCTGCAAGGACTTCGCCGTCCTCAGGAGTGGCCTCTAGGACCTCGATTGATTCAACCATCGCTCGTACACCAGTTTTCTAGTAGGTGTTTCCTGACACATCGTCTGCAATAAGCGCTCTTCTCGTTGACTCCGAGAATCCTAAAACATCCTGAGTATGTTTCCAAGTCTATAGAACCTGCGAAGAACGTCATTCTTGTCATACAGTTTCTTCAGCTCTTTCACTACTACTTTGATCTCCTTTTCCCTTGATAGCCACTTTGTCAATCGTACGGTATTGAGGACCTCTTCAAACACGTGGGCGTTTCTGTGGCCGCTCAAGAGCATTTGGACACTTTTCCAGAGAAACTCAGCCATTGCTTTCGTGATAGGTTTGGTTTTCCGCAGAGAAGGTACATCTCTGACATCTTTTATCGCAAGGGGGAACTCCAACAGAAGATTAGCTACAGTGTCCTCTTGATTCTTTGCGAACACTGGATTCTTCAAGAGACACGCAAAGCTGGCAACCAGTACTGGATCCGCAATCCTTGGAAATGTGTTCTGACGATGTAGGGTTTCATTATGCCTCATAAGAGAACGAAGGAGTTTGTGAGCCATGAAACCTGTTCTTTGCTCGCTGAGAATCTCTGGTACATGAAGAATGGAATTGACAAGGTTACGATTCTCAATTTCATCCTCAAGCACTTCAGAAAAAGCATCTAAAGCCCATCCTTCTTTTACATACTTTAGAATCCAACCCGGTCTCGGATTGGTCCTTCTGATATAATTCCCGCTAGGCCCCCGTTTCATGAGCTGCCTGAGATATTCCATAAACTGAGCTTTGAGAATCTGTGGACGTTCAGCTAATGCAGCTTGTATCCTTTCATCAGTGATAAGCACCTGCTTCTCCGAAATATCCTGCACAACATCAAAAGGTCGTTCAGAATTCCTTATTGCTTGAACCATATCTGGAATACGTTCAAGCATTGCTTCTTCGATTTGAGAGTAAGACTCTAGATTTTCAAAGAATTGCCCTCCCTGAATTTCCCCTCCTACATATTCCCACGGAACCTTTGTTCTTCTAATTAGTCCAACTACTGCAGAGTTGATGGAATCATCTTGGAGTAAAGAAGGAGCACCAAGAAGGTCAAGGATCGCAATTGGAGCATGTTCGGCATTCTCAACCGCTCTTGCAATAGCATCCTTGATTGCGGGGGAATCTGCCATCTTCGGTGGTGATCCGTAAACTCTAGTGATGTAGAAGGGAAATCCTTCAGACAGGTCGCTTTTTTCGGTCACAGCTGCCACTGCATTCTGGATGCTCTCGTATTCCGCGAAGTGGTCTCCTCTGAAGACATTCATTATCATCCGCCGATGATTTGTTTCTTCAACAATCTTGGCAATTTCTCCCGCCACGAATTCATCTAAGGCAGCGGGCTGGAGTTCATTGAGATGATCTGAAAATCTATCATCACCCATTGCGGTTCTTGTCATTGGAAGAATCGAACTGAGCTTCTGTCTGAATTCGCCATTCTTTACCCAATCCGAATTGAGAATGTTGAACAACTCATCTGTTCTCGCGTTTAGGAACCCAAGGAGCGCTTCCTGAACCATACTACTGTCCCTTAGGCCAGCAAATTCACCAAATGAAGCTAGCAGTTCCATTCGGCTCATTCGCCGACGTATCTCGTGGTTGTCTTCATCATCTTCAAAGAAGGACTCATCGAGTTCGGTGGATATCTCTCTAGTTAGTGCTTTATGAAATTCTTGAGAGTTTTGTAGATCTTCATCGGCACTTAGCTTTTCTAGCAGATGCTTGAGTGAGCTGACCAATTCAATGCCCTCTATCCGGTTTGTGACTTCATGCTTCATATCTTTTTTGACTAAATCTAGAACCTCAGAAGCTTCATTGAGAATCGACTTGATTGGAAATTGATAATAGGCATGAAGCAAATCAATCTGAGAGCCATTTGGGAGATGCTTCGAATTCAAAATCTATAGCTTCAGCCAACTGCGCAATAACCTGCTTCGGAGACAGAGTCTTGATTTATCCTAAGGAAGTGAGGAGATTTACTATCATCCTAGGGGGAAGGTCAATAGATCTGTCCTTCTGGGTCAAGATGGCAGTGGCAATATTCATTCTCTTCATAATTCCCATCGAGATAACCTACTTTGGTAATTACTATAATAATTACTATAATATCTCGGTTGGCTCCGTGCTAATGGATTATAATGATTCGAGGGACAGCAGCATTCCTCCATTGACAATTAGCAATCCTGTGACCTTGGCCATTGCCTGTATAATTTGTATACCTGCTATCCTGTTGAATCGCAAAATCAGGAATCTAAATCCAACTGAACCAATCCGAGACGCTGGGTTAGCCGCGTACTTTGGCACCGCAGTAGTGACAATCTACTTCGTGGAACATTTCCCACCAGCTGAGTTATTATGGTTGGTACAGACAGGCCCTGATTGGAAACTACTTCGATTCGGAACGCTAGTGATGGCCATTCTGATTATCCTTCCTCTCATAATTAGAGAAGCCAGTCATCGGGACTTTCAAGCAAAGCATAGAATCCTAGCTTGTGCAATTGGTTTTGTTACTACGTTAGTGCCAGTAGGACTGACTGCCGTTTTTTCGGGGGATAATGCAGCTTACGCATTTCTTTCCCTATCCTACATGACCCGGTATGAGATGTTATTCCCCGAAGTTCCATGGCAACCGGTTAATCAAATATACATTTACATTTCCTCATTATCACCAATGGATTCTCTATATTATCTCACATACCTCTTGCTACATCTTCTATTTGGGTTCTCCATACTAAGATACCTGAAAGGCTTGATATCAAGACGCAGAGTCCTTCTCATTGGGCTTTCAAGCATTCTTCTCCCCTATATTGCTGCATTTCCAGGAATAGTGTTGGTAGCTCAATTTCCCACAATCGTGCTTCCTATTCCAGTCTTGCTAATAATGGGGACTATTGTTGTTTTGTCATCAGATCCCACAGTCAATCGCCAAGCTGAATTCTCTGATAAAAGGGGCGATGAAGCGCCAGTCATTTCTCATCCAGAAGGGAGCATAAAAGTCCCTTTCACCTATATGATAAAGAGCCGATTTATAGGAGCAAAGAGAAGGATTGCTGAGATTGTAGATAGAACTTAGCCGGTCTCACTTATTACCTAGTGATGCCGTCCGCATTCTAATCGGAGTTGCTCATTTGAAAGAACAGAATATTCTGCAGCTTCAAGAGGAGATGAACGCTGGAAGACTCACTTCGCGGAGAATAGTAGAATGGTATCTGGGACGCATTGAAAGAATCGACAGCAATGGACCGAAACTCAACTCCATTATAGAACCAAATCCTGATGCTTTAGCCATTGCAGATGAGTTGGATGCTGAACGCAATGAAAAAGGGCCTAGAAGCCTTATGCATGGTATTCCAGTTGTTCTCAAAGACAACATTGATACAGCAGACAAGATGATGACCACTGCCGGCTCTCTTGCACTCGTAGGCTTTGTGGCCGCGAGAGACGCATTTGTTGTTGAGAAACTGCGAGAAGCAGGAGCTGTTATTCTCGCAAAGGCGAATCTGAGTGAGTGGGCGAATTTCAGATCCGAGCACTCCTCAAGTGGTTGGAGTAGTCGGGGAGGACAGACACTCAACCCATATGCGTTAGACAGAAATCCGTGTGGTTCAAGCTCAGGGTCTGCTGTAGCGGTAGCCGCAGACCTATGCACTGTCGCGGTCGGTACTGAAACCGATGGCTCAGTCATATGCCCTTCTCATGCAAATGGGATAGTTGGAATTAAGCCTAGTATTGGACTGGTGAGTCGTTCGGGAATAGTCCCCATCAGTCACTCTCAAGACACCGCTGGTCCTATGGGAAGATCTGTCGCAGACGCAGCCATTCTTCTTGGAGCTATGACTGGTGTGGATCCAAAAGACCCTGTCACAAAGGAGAGCAGAGGCAAGAGTCACACTGACTATACGAAGTTTCTCAATTCCAATGGACTTGAGGGTGCTCGAATCGGAGTTGTCAGGAATCTCTTTGGGTTCGATGAACGAGTGGATGCAATCATAGAGGATAGCATCATTGTCATGAGAGAGAAGGGCGCTGAAATAGTCGACCCAATCGAAATCCCCAGTACCAAGGAATTGTGGGATCCGGAATATGAAGTCCTTATCTATGAGTTTAAGGAGAACCTCAATACATATTTGGCCAGCTTGGGCCCCGATGCTCCAGTGAAATCGCTGAAGGATGTCATAGAGTTCAATGAAGCTAATAGAGAAAGGGCAATGCCTTTCTTTGGTCAGGATATCATGCTGAAGAGCCAAGAGAAAGGCTCGCTCGACGAAAAGGAGTATGTAGAGGCATTGGAGAAATGCAAGAAACTGTCACAGACTGAGGGTTTGGATCCTGTTTTGAAAGAGAAGCGACTCGATGCAGTTGTTGCGCCATCCGGTGGTCCTGCTTGGCTCACTGATCATGTGACAGGAGATCACTTTTCTGGAGGTTCATCATCGTTGGCAGCGGTCTCGGGTTATTCAAGCATTACAGTACCTGCTGGTTATATTCATGGATTGCCAGTAGGAATCTCATTCATCTCTGGGCCATATCAAGAACCGAAACTTATCGAGATTGCATATGCATTCGAACAAGTAGCAAAGATCAGGCAGACACCCGATTTCAAGCCTAGCGTAGAATTCAATACCTAGGAGTCCTGAATTCCCTCCTGTGCTAGCATCTCCCTTAGTACTGCCTCGCCATACCATGGGAAATCATACGTGGAATAGCAAACTAGAGTTTCGAGGGATTTGACAGATGGAGCATCTTTGATTTGATTTGTGATTCGGTCCACATCGAGTAGGTCGTCGACAACGAACCTTGCATAGACCAGCGGTTCCGCAGCGGCAACGAAAAAGGTCCAATATTCGTTTGGAAATTCTTTGTGAAGCCAGTCAATTATCTGGGAATGTTCAGAGGTTCTGTCATCCCATTCGATACACGCCCAGAAGGAATTATTCCCTCTGGTGTTAACATCCCATCTGACTGTGAACCTGACTCCGCCTTCCTCTTCAAGTTCCTGCAATGCTCTTCGTGCCGCTCGAACAGGAAGTTGAGATTTCCTAGCAATCTCACTAATTTGCATGCGTGGATCATCCAAAAGGACACGTAGGACACGCATCTGTCGCTTTGTCAAATTCGCTCTCTCTCCTCGAGGAAAGAGAACTGTATTGAACTTCACTTCTTCAGTCTGAGGAAGTCCACGAAGGAAGGAACCAAGCTGGGCAAGCATCTCAGCTCCAGAGTATTGACCAAAGAAATGGTATGCACCACCCCGAGCAGTGACCAACGGGCTGACATGGTGAATAACAGGGTTTGACCCCAAGATACCTACGGTTTCCTGACGGTCTTCACTACCGTTTGTGTAGAGGACTCCAGAAACAAACTCGAGGTCCATCAATGCATTGCTGGGCAACACCATGAACCGGATTATGACTCCACTTTCAATCAGGTTGGTTATTCGTTTCCTAACAGCGTTCGCGGTTATCCCTAACTTCCGAGAGAGATTTTCATATGTTGTTCTGCAATTGGCATCTAGCTGCCAGAGGATACTTCGGTCAATCGAGTCCAAGATGGTCACGGTCCCAGATTTGTGACGAGTTCTTTTGGGCTGTAATCATGTATATACTTCTGCAACTCGGCGACGTACCCCAGTTATTTTGCATGCAAGTTCTTGACTTTCAAGTGGAGCGCTGAATAGAATATCAGAAGCAGCACAGATACGCCAAGCAAGCCCAGGTATAGCGAAGTCATTCCAAGCAGGAACAATGGTTCATACAGAGTTGGAATAAGGGCCACACCAAGGAAGAAGGCAAACGTCAAAACTCCTGCCAAGACTCCGCGTCGTTCGGGCGAGATGATTTGACTGAAGGTAATTAATAATGGAAATAGGATGCCACCTGCCCAGCCCACGAGAATAAAAGCCAGACCCACCCATGGAACTGAACTGGCTGTCGTGATATCTCCAATCAGAAGGAAGATGGTCATGGTCGCAAACAGGCTTACGATGCCAATTGAAATAGAGATGCCATAACTCCACCTTCTGATCATTCGGTTCAATAGCAATCCCGCAGTTGCTCCAAAAATGCCGGCTCCCAGAAGAAGTAAACCAGTGAGGGTTTCATTGATTGCTCCAGTCAATCCACGAGAGGTCCAGACGAGTGTTCCCAAGTACGCATTGGAAACAAGAAAGCCTGTGAACAGCATCAGAAGAACAGCAGGTTTCCTCAGCTCCAGGCTCAGACTTTTAATAAGTACCCGAATTCCCGTTTCGCCGTGAACTTGAGTTGGAGGCCGCTCAGCCACTGTAACGGCGATTAGGCCTAGAAACACTATCAACAGAATCAGGAGGTAGTAGTATTGCCAACCAAAGACTACCATTTGGCCAGCAATGAATGGGCCCAGCCCCACACCGAGAGATGCAAGTGCCGAAGCTATGCCCATCTTCTTGGGAATCTCTTCAGGGATAGCACAATCCGAAAGGAGAGCTAGAAGCACTGGATTCGTAAATCCAAAGCCCACTCCGGATACCAAATGCCCTAGTGCGAAGAACTCAATGGAAGTCGAGAATGCAATGAGTGCGATGCCTGCTATGAATGCAAGTAGGCCGCTGGCGATTACTGGGACCCGTCCGTAAATGTCTGAAATAGCTCCAGAGAACAGTTGAATGAATGCAAATGGAAACATGAAAGCAGGAATGGCTACAAGAATGGCAGTTGGATTAAGAGCGAACTGAGCGGAAATCGGCCCTAATAGAGTGAGCACGGCATTCCCAACAAGTGGACCAATTCCAAATAGAATGTAAGCTGCAAACTCGATGAATCTGTAGCTCCCCGACCCAGATTCTACGCTCTCAAATGGTTGTTCAATATGCTCACTCATTCCTGGATGACCTGTTCCGCTACTTCATTAACCATAGTTAAATGCTTGGGTCTATTCAGCCGGAGAAACACCGACTAGCTTATGTGGTACTCGGTCGAACGTACCCCATCGCTCAACCGGGGCATCATAGAGTGTACAAGCACTTCCAACCCTCCGAGAAAATCTTCGTAGATAGAGAGGAGTATATCGATTGGATGACTGAGGCGCTCAGACGCTGCAAAGAGAAGAGTGTCGTCCTGCACCTTCGTGGTATTGGAGGGATTGGGAAAAGTTCACTTCTCGAACACTGGAAGAAGACCGTGGAAACCACCATTGTACTTGACTGTCAGCAGTATACCGAGTTCTATGATCGATTGAATGTCTTGGCCAAAGGAGCAGTCTTGCTCGGAATTCCTCTACAAAGATTTGATGTTCTTTGGCAAATCAGACAGCGGTTTGTACAGGGAGTCGAACCAGTCAAGGAATCTGGGCGGGAGTGGGCAGAGGATGTCATTTCTGCGATTCCATTCATAGGCTCTCTTGTCAGCATCGGGATAGCAATCCGTTCTGTGAGCGCAAAAGTGGCTCCAAAGCTGAAAGAAAGGTATGGAGCAGTCGGAAAATGGCTCCAAGACACATTAGGAGATTATCATGTTGAGCGACTTCTAGAGATACTTTGGAAGGATCCTCATCATGCGGAATTCCTCTACCTGGATGCGTTGCTTGAGGACATAAACGAACGAACGAACCCTGGAATGCCAATCCTCTTTCTCTTTGATCATTTCGAAAGGGTCAACGCAGAAAAGACTCATTGGAGGTATGGTGGGAAGGAGATTGCTGAGTCTGAACTCTGGCGTGTGTTCTTGTCATCATTGTCCAACAGCGTAGGAGTGATGGCCAGTAGAAGACCCGTTGCGGATAAGGCAAAGATTGCCATTGAAGAATCTGAACTCACAGAGCTGGAACGAGAAAGCTGCATTGAACTCTTGGAATTGAGAGGAATCACTGATTCCGCTCTTCAAGAACGAATAGTCAGCGTGAGCGGAGGGAATCCGTTTGTCATTGGTACTATTTGCGATGTCGCTGATTCTGGCATGCTCTCCCTAGACTCAATTGAGAACCTACGGGCAGACACACTCGAAGAAGTTCGTCTAAAGACTTGGAGAAGACTCTTCAGCCAAGTACAAGAACTCCAAGGATTGGTGAATCGAGCTGGTATTCTCCCGTTCTTCGATAGACGAGTGTTGAATATCATTGCGCCAGAAATGGACTCGGACCAATGGACTAGGTTGATTCATCTTAGCTTCATTAGAGACCGCGGCGATAGCACATTCGCGCTTCACAATCTGGCCAAAGACCTGATTGTCAAGGAAATGGAAGATAGAATCGCAGAATTGGCGACAGAAGCAGCCAACCGCCTCGAAAGTGCATTTAAGAAAGAATCTGATTATGCTCTTCTTGGATTGTCGGTTGCTGTTCGTTCACTGGCATCTGAGATTGAGGCTCTCACAAAACTGACTCAAACATCCACTGACTTAATGTACAGAGGCGCTCTTTCTGATGCCCTTACGTTCCATGAATACAATAGAATCGATACACTGGGAGGCCATGCTTGCAGAATAATAGCCAGGGGATGGATTTTCACTGCATTGAAAAGAGTTGTCGAAGCAGAACGAGATTATAGAGAAGTGATGAGCCTGGCTGACCATGTGCCAAGCGGAGTTTCAGATGATGTTCGCTATTGGGTAGCTGAAGCTTATGGGGGTCTTGCTTCACTCTATATAGGCTTGGATAGACTTGATGAAGCCGAGGAAGCGATGAGAGAGGGAATCAGAAGAGCGACAAGCCTTGATGAAAGGACTCCCGGGTATAATTTGGGTTCTATAGCGTTGATGCGTTCCACGCTCGGCGATCTCTTGCATCTTACGAAGAGATACGGAGAAGCAGAAGTGGAATATCGAGAGTCATTGGAAATTCAAGAGAGAGTTATGACCACTCCCCAAGACCTCCATTCATTTGAAGGGCAACATAATTCTCGAATGCATCAAGTATTGCTTGCAGGTCTTGCCAATGTGTTGCTCCAATTGGGAAAGGCAGACGAGGCTGAAGAACTGGCTATGAAAGCTAATGAGATTGAGGGAATCGACCTAACTGATTTCTTTAGCAAGTCAATTATCGGGACTACCCTAAAATTATTGAATAGAGCGTCGGAAGCTGAAGCCGTATTCAACGATTTCGTCACAATTGGTAGGACACTTGTAGAAAAGGATAAGCAGTTGAAGTCGTATTTGGTAGATCCTCTAGTGAACTTAGGAATTCTGCTACTGCAGGTAGGAAAATTCGCAGATGCAGAGGAACTGCTAACAGAAGCGCAGGACATCGCCGAGGAGGTATTTGAAGAGGAACCAGAGAGAGGGAAGAGCCTGATTGCACTTAGTCTAAGAAATCTTGCAGACTTTCTCAGCAAGGATGGCAGATTCGCAGAAGCCAATAATGCCTATTCTGAATCTCTAGAGTTCTACAGACAAGCAGCAGAGCTATTTCCAGATCGATACCAAGACATCCTTTGTGATGTCCTGAACAGCTCTGCAATAAATCTGAATCACGCTGGCAAGGCTCAAGAAGCAGAAAAGGCGTATACTGAAGCCCTTGATATTTCGACCCAGCTTGTCCACAATTTTCCAGAAGCTGTTTTCGTAAGAGACCTGCAGGCAGTTGTTCTCAATAATCTTGGAGTGCTTCTCAGGAATGAAGGGAGAAGTCAAGAGGCGTTGAAATCCTATCGAGAAGCGAAAGAGAGATTGGAGCCCTTAGTCGAAAAGTCACGAGACCTCTTCTATCACCATTATGCCACGATACTCAACAACTTGGGTGTGGCGCTATCTGAAACTGGCGAGAATTCTGAAGCACTGGAACATCTAACTGAATGTCTTAGGATAAGACGGGAATTGAAAAAGGTATCAGAAGAGTTATTTCTGCCGGGTATATCTTCTTGTTTCAATAATATCGGCTTAATCATGAAGAGAGATGGACAACAAGAAGATGCAGATGAAGCATTCAAGAAAGCCACTGCCGCTCAAGAGGAAAGTGCGGTCAAAGGGTTGAGAATCAGAAAAGCCATTCAGGAAGGGATTTGGTCAGAAGAGGAAATGAGGGCGTCAATTACATACTTCTGGATCTATTAGGGTGCTAGAGTAGTTTCTTTTGGATGGAAAACCGACTTGCTTATGAGAGACTTCTGCTACTGCCTATTATCGCGCGATAAGGGGCTAGGAGATTGTACAAGCGCTTCGAACCATCTGAACAAGTCTTCGTAGACAGGGAAGAGTATCTCGAATGGATGGATGAGGCTCTCAAGCGCTGCGAAGACAAGTCAGTTGTATTGCACCTAAGGGGTATCGGAGGAATTGGCAAAAGCTCCTTGCTAGATTACTGGACGAGTACTATTGCCTCCACTATTCGTCTGGACTGCCAGCAATATTCCGAGTTCTATGCACGATTGAACATCCTAGCAAAAGGAGCAGTGCGTCTCGGTGTACAACTCCCGAGATTTGATGTTCTCTGGCAGATTCGTCAACGATTCGTTGAAGGCGTTGAGCCAGTCAGGGAAGAAGGTCGTGAGTGGGCAAAGGAAATAGTCACACTAGTTCCATTCATCGGATCACTAGCAACTATAGGCAGTGCAATAAAAGCAGTAGGTGCGCAAGTGACACCCAAGCTGAAAGGGAAATACAGCAGTTTGGGCAAGTGGCTACAAGAAGTCCTCGGCAAGAATCATGTGGAACAACTTCTGGAAATACTCTGGAAGGATCCACATCAAGCTGAGTTCCTCTATTTGGATGCACTTCTTGAAGATTTGAATAGCAGAAAGAATCTGGAATCACCCCTGCTCTTTCTAATGGATCACTTCGAATATGTTGATACCGAAGCAACTCATTGGCGTTACGCTGGAAAGCAGATAACTGAAGCAGAGCTATGGTGTGTCTTCTTGTCATCTCTGTCCAATTGTGTTGGAGTTATGGCAAGTAGGAAGGGAGTAGTTGAATCTCCCGAGCATAAGATAGAGGATTCAGAGCTAACTGAACTTGATATGGCGAGCTGCATCGAGCTTCTGAATTTGAGAAAAATAACAGATTCAAAACTACAAGAGCGAATTGTAAGTGTTAGCGGTGGTAATCCCTTCGTTATTGGTACGCTATGCGATATGGCGGAATCAAATTCGCTTTCACTTTCATCAGTTGAGAGTCTACGTTCAGACACTCTTGAGGAAGTTCGGCTGAAGACATGGAGAAGGCTCTTCAATGAGGTTCAGGACCTTCAGGAGCTAGTGAATCGGGCTGGATTGTTGCCCTACTTCGACCGAAACGTGATGAATACTATTGCTCCAACCATGAACATTGATCAATGGACAAGAATGGTAGGTCTTAGTTTCGCAAAGAATCGAGGCGATGGAACGTACGTTATGCATGACCTAGCAAGAGAACTGGTGGTTGCAGAACTCGGGGATCGGTTCCGCGTAGTAGCGGATGAGGTTGCTGAACTCCTTGAGAAAACCTCAGAAGCACAAGATGACCCTACACTCCTCGGGCTTTCCATTTCCGTGCAAGGTCTATACTCTCCAGAATTTGCCATACATAAGATTTCTGAAGTTGCGAACAACTTAAGCTGGAGGGGGCAATTTCGCTCAGCCGTTGAATTACTTGACTCAGTTAATTTTGGTGAGCTGAGAGAGCAAACCCTAATCTCCTGGATTAAAGCACACCACCTCACGGCACTAGACAGAGTTGCTGAAGCAGAACATCTGTTCAAAGATGCTATTGCTGTTCTCGAGGAATTAGCTGAATCTGATCCTAAAAGCAACAAGTTCTATCTAGCACAGGTTCTAAATTCATATGGCAACTTGCTGCGTAGAATAAAGAAACCAATTGAAGCCGATGCAATGTTTGAAAGAGCTCTAGAACTTACCGAGGAGATTGACCTCAAAGATATGAGGAAACATCCTTGGGTATTCAGTGTATATTGGTGGTACAGCCTCTTTCTAATAGATATGCATAGATTGAACAAAGCAGCAGACCTCTTGCAAAGGGCCCTGGACCTAGAGAAGTTTGGTAGAGAATCATCTGCAATATCGCGTGAACGGGCATTTACATTGAGCTATCTTTGCTATACATTGCTTCTAGCAGGAAACACAATTGAAGCTGAGAAAGCAGCAATGGAAATTCCAAAGAATGATACTGAGTATATCAATAGAATGAACAGACTTCAATACCTAGGACATATCTACAGACTTACATCCAGATTTCAGGAGGCTAATAGAGCGTACAGAGATTTATTTGATATGTATCAGACGGCTTCCTTCCAATGGCGATTCCGAGCCGCATATATCCCCAGACATTTCGCACTTGTGATGAAATTTGCTGGCAACTATGCTGATGCAGAAATTCACTATAGGGAAATCCTAGATCACTTAAGAGAAGCAGCCCAAGATACTCCTGAGGTTTATCTTCATAGGCTCTCACAGATTCTCAACGATTTGGCGGTTTTGTATTATGAAAAGCGCCAGTTTTCCGAAGCTCGAGAATGCTATGAAGAAGCAATGGGAAACTATGAACGACTCCTACAAGATTGGCCTGACCTCTTTGAGAAGTATATTGCGTGGATACTAAACAACTATTCAATCCTTCTCCAAGAAGCAGATGAAGCAGACAGAGCTCAGAAATTCTTCCATGAAGCACTTGAAATAGCCCGAGTTTTAGCTCGAAAATTCCCAGAGAATGTATTCCATTTGCAACTCTTGGGTCAGATATTGAATAATCTTGGCGTCTTGCATAGAACCATGAATAAGAATGACGAGGCAGAGAAAGCTCTGCATGAAGCACTTGAGGTAAGAGAGGCATTAGCAAAAAAGAATCCGGAAATGTTTCTAGGTAGCGTAGCGACGACTCTCAATAATCTTGGAGTTCATCTATCTACCGCAAATAGGGTGGATGAGGCTCGCTTTGTATTCCTAAAGGGTACAAAAATACGTGCAAAGCTGGCAGAAAAATCACCCGAATTTCACAATGGTCGCCTAGGGTTCATCTTGAACAACCTTGGCAATATACACAAGTTGAATGATGAACATTCGAAAGCTGAAGAATATTATCTAGACGCGCTTGATATCCTTGAAAATCTGGCAGCAAGAGTCCCTTCTGTTTATGAGCGATATTTCAAAATGGTTCTATCAAACCTATTGCTCCATTACATGCAACGAGCGGAAAGAAAGAAGGCTGATTCGATTAAAAGAAGACTTGAAGCGCTTCAGATGGTGGATTTCGCAGAGCAAGAAATCTGGATTGAAGAAAAAGACACTGAAGTTGGTGTATTCTATGACACCTCCATTAGCTAATGGAAATACCGACTATCTTATGAGAGGCCAATCCCAATCGATTCCCTAAACTGTTATGGAGTCAATAGATTGTACGAGCGCTTCGACCTATCGGACCAACTCTTTGTTGATAGGGAAGTCTACATCAGCTGGATGGACAATGCTCTGAAGCGCTGCAAGGAACAAAGTGTTGTTCTAGTTTTGAGAGGAATAGGAGGTATTGGCAAGAGCTCTCTACTTGATTACTGGAACCGTACGATAGATTCCACGATTCGTCTTGACTGTGACCAGCACACAGGCTTCTACGAGCGTCTCAATGTCCTAGCAAAAGGAGCTGTTTTGCTGGGCGCAAGTCTTCAGAGATTCGATGTGCTCTGGCAAATTCGACAGCGATTTGTAGAAGGTGTCGAACCGGTCAAGGAAAAGGGGCGGGAATGGGCTAGGGAGATCGTTATGGCCATCCCGTTCATTGGGTCTCTGGCAAGCATTGGAAATGCGATTCGTTCCATCGGTGCTGAGGTAGCTCCCAAGATAAAGAACAGATTTGGCTCATTGGGACAGTGGCTGCAGGATAGACTGGGAAAGGATTATCTTGCGAAACTGCTGGAGATTCTATGGAAAGAGCCGCGTCATGCAGAAATCCTCTTCCTTGATGCTCTGCTGGAGGACCTGAATAATCGCAGTAATCCAAATCAGCCAATTCTCTTCCTTTTTGATCACTTTGAATATGTGGACAGCGATACTCCTCTTTGGCGATATGCAGGAAAGAAAATCAGCGAAACTGAACTGTGGTGCGTGTTTCTGTCCTCACTCAGCAACAGTGTGGGTGTCTTAGGCAGCAGAAGGTCAGTTCCAGAATCGGCAGATATAACGGATAATCTCGAGGTGCAAGAACTCACCGAGTTGGATGAAGAAAGCACTCGGGAATTACTTGAGATGAGAGGAGTGCTGGATGAGTCGATACAGAATAGGATTGTGAGTGTCAGTGGTGGAAACCCATTTGTTATCGATGCTATTTGTGACATGAAGGATGCAGGAACCATTTCTCTTGATGATGTAGAAGGCCTGCGTGCTGACACGCTTGATGAAGTTCGCTTGAAGACTTGGCGGAGACTCTTCAACATGACATCAGGGCTTCAGGATATCATCAATAGAGCAGGTTTGATGGAGAGTTTTAACCGTGAAATATTGGGCATCGTAGCCCCGTCTCTTACATCTGACTTATGGCAAAGACTTCTGCAATTGAGTTTCGTACGTGCCCGTGATGATGGTCTATATGTGCTTCATGATCTTACTAGGGATCTCATTATTAATGAGTTAGGAACACGCGGGAAGAGTCTGGCGGATGAAGTCGTTCTCCTGCTTGAGAAGAAGGCTGAAGATGATGCTGATTCGAGTCTAATGGGACATGCATTCTCTGTTCGAGCAATATTCTCTGAAGAGGAGGCAATCCAGACTGCAAAAGATGTCATCAATGAACTTGTGATGAAAGATGCAGTAATCAATGCTCAGAAGATTCTTGAAAATCTGAGGTTCCACTCCATCAAAGGTGTGGCGGAGATTTTGGGACTTAGATCAAAGGTCTTGGGTAAACTCAGTCGACTTGCCGAAGCTGAGGATGCGGCTAGGGAAGCTATACGAATTCTTGAAGAGCTGAGCAAAGATGATTCTGCAAAACACCTTGACAGCATAGCTGAATACCTATCTGATTTACATGAAGTGCTAAGGTATACTGGATACGATGAAGCACTGGAAGTAATCTCAAGGGCTGTAGAAATCCAGAGAACAGTTGCAGAGCAGGAATCTCCCAAACAGCTCAAAGCCCTAGCCAAGATACTACTGGCATACGCTTGGTGGCTCGGTGACATGCATCCGTTGGAATCGATTCCATATGCACAAGAAGCAATTGCAATCTATGAGAGATTTGACTGCAAGGAATTGATACCCACCGCCCTAAATGCTATGAGCGTAATGCTTGGGCGCAGTAATAAGTGGACTGAATCAGAACGAGTCTTTCGGGAAGCGATTAGGCTTCAAAGGGATGTAGTTGACTCCAACCCAGATAACTCCCGTGCAAAGTCAGCTCTTTCCGCGATGCTAAATAACTTGGCAATATTCCTTGATCAGAAGGGGGACGTTAAAGAAGCTGACCAGCTTTCTCGTGAGGCATTTGAGATACGCAGAGGTCTTTCTGAAAAAGAGCCAGATGTCTTTCTTAGCAGATTAGGTAGCCAATTCTTCAATCGAAGCATGTTTAGCTTGCGGCTCCATAAACTAAGTGAAGCTGAAGAAACCCTCACAGAATATCTAGAGTTGGGAGAAAAGAATTTCGAAGAATTTCCGGAAGTCTATAGAACATGGATAGAAGGGGCCCATTACATTTTAAGTCATGTTCATTTCGCTCGTGGAAATATCCCTGAGGCAATTTCAGCAGTTGAAAAGTCGATTGGGATGTGTCGGAAACGCATGGAGGGAGGCACACGTGGATGGCTGTATTTGGGAGCCCAGCTCAATTCGTCCGCGGTCATGTACATAAAAGACGGGAGGTTCGACAAAGCTGAAGAGGCTTTATTGGAAGCTATTCAGATATATCGGCAATCAGAATTCATGCCGCCGCGTTGGCACGCTTTTTTGGCTGGAATTCTAAACAACTATAGTGTTCTGTTGCGGCTTAAAGACAGGCAATCTGAAGCAAAAGAGGCCATAGAAGAAGCCCTAGAAATCTCTTTGCAACGGTCGGAGGAGGTACCTGAGGTCTACAGCGGCCTTCATTCAAATTTGCTATGCAATCATGCTATAGTTCTAGCTGATACTGGAGAAATGAAATCTGCTGAGACTCAATTTGAGAAATCTCTATCTATTATTGAAAATCTTGCTCAAAGAACACCCGAGATATACAGGATTCACCTTGCGATAGTGCTTCATAACTATGCCAATTATTACAACATAATGTCCAGCAAGAAAATGGCATACTCTCTATTGGAGAGAGCAGTTAGTCTTAAACGCGAGCTGGTTCAGGAATTCCCAGGAATATTCGAGGAGAGTCTGGAAGAATCACTCAGAAATCTCGAAGTTATGAAAGGGAATTTGAAGCATCAGATGGAATGGGAAGACAAGTTTGTAGTGCATGGAGAAATTCCTTGAGAGGCAACTCTCTCGCTCATTCAGAAAGATCCACATATCTCTGATAGTGATTTCGCAGGCTAGAAAGTCGTTGGCTCAAATGAAATCTACCTCTTCCTCCGGAGGATTCGCTAGCCTATTATAGACTAATCTGAATGGTGCACTTCGAAGGATATGCAATCTTGAATTCTTTCTTCAACTACCTTAGCTTTCGAAACAGACGGACTTTCGCGACAGCGCTTTGAGTTGCAATATCATCTCTGGACTTCTTGACCTCCATATTCTCAAGCGCTTTGTCCATGGTTAGCTTAAGCTCATTCTTGGAGACCTTCAGCTTGATCTTGTCGCCCATCGACTCGATAGTTTCAGCTGGAACTATTATGTCAACATCGGCCTTGAGACCAATGGACTCCAAGGTTTCTTCTATGATGCCTCCGCCCACCGTCAAGGAAGCTGTTCCATCTATGTCGAAGTCAATGTCAACAGCTTTCCCTACACCTACTTCATCTTTGTCTACAATATACTTGTCTTTCAGCTCAGACCAACGAATCTCCGCCTCGGTGATAGCTCCCTCATCAAGAGTAGTCTTCAAGCTATTCACGTTAGTAGCTAATTGGACCTTGTCACCAATTCTGCGGATGAGAGACGCATCAAACAATGGATCCTTGTCTGGCCTAGCACCAATCGACTCCAGGAACTCCTCCCAGGCAGACCCACGCAGCACGAATTGTGCAAGATTGAGATTGCCGTCAAAGGTGAAGGTCATATCGCCTATCTTGCCGATCTTCTTGCCAGTTGAGTCGACAACGTCGCATTCCCTCAGTTCATTGCAG
The DNA here is from genome assembly GCA_048885865.1 of Candidatus Hermodarchaeota archaeon. Taxonomy (GTDB): domain Archaea; phylum Asgardarchaeota; class Thorarchaeia; order Thorarchaeales; family Thorarchaeaceae; genus SMTZ1-83. The sequence goes on along the minus strand of JBHLLF010000033.1, from coordinate 6,658 downwards.
TTAAGGGATTTGTCAACATCCACACGCATCACCTACATTTAGGGGATTACAGCTTACAAGTTAAAGGCTTCGAATTGAATGGCGTAGCTTCGAAGACCGATTGCTTTATTCACGAATCGCGGTTATATGACTGTCTTTCGTTTCCTGTTATCAGGAGAGGCAAATTATGGATACTCGAAGGAGGCCACTAGTGCGAGGTCCAATGAGATTTCTATCTTTGCTGAAGCTCGCTTTTGCATTCTGCATCCTCCTCGTAATTCCCTCAGAGATTTACTTGCTTGAGGAATATGTTACAGAGCCGCCTTCCTCATTATATAGAATGACCTCAGTATTCATATATCTTCAAAGATGGCAGACAGCTGGGGAATTGGGCATGTGGTCATCGACGACTAGACTAATTGAACCAATCACTCTACTCGCCGCCATTGTCATAGTTATCTCATCCATGTATCTTATTCGAAGAATAGGAAACCGACGAGCTGATGCGCCAATATTAGATCTTAGCCTGGCGACTATATTCGCTATAATCATTCTCACTTCATATCTTGTTAACCAGTTTCTGCCTCCTGAACTCTATATGATTTTTCAGTCATATCCTTCTTCGGCATTGATGAATTTCGGAACACTAACCATCGTCGTCTTCATCATCATACCAATCTTTTCTCAGGAAGCCTCCTTATGGGGAGCAGAGCGTGGTTTTAGGGAAAAAGAAACCTCCGGAAGACAAATCCCCTGGCCAAGCAAATACTCAGTTTCAGGTTGCCTCTGGGGCCTTATGGTTTGTCTACTCCCTGTCGCTTCAATTGTTCAAATCTGGGATTCTGACACCATAACTCAACGCATTGATGCACCGTTGTACGTCATTTCTCAGACAATCAGAGACACTCCAGCTCCCGGAAATGTGAATGACTGGATGGAGATTTCTTTTGACATACTCTCGGTATTTGATTTTCTAAATTTCCTCGTAGTAAGTGCATTTCAGATAGTGTTTGCGTTCTTTGTTCTGCGATATCTTCGTGGGATGATTCATCGCAGGCGAGTTGTTCAGCTTGGGATTCTGAGCATTCTGGCGCCTCTCTTGTATTACTTGCTGGCTGCATTGAATCCTGACACTGGAGAGTTATTTGCTATTCCAATACCCTCTGTTCTAGTTGTCGGAGCAATTGCCATCTTAGTAATTGTTCCTAATGCACCAAGCGTTAGGGCTGATGAATTGGAGATGGAAGAAATGTTGCCTGCGCGCAGGCTTGAACAAGAAATCCCTCCGGGTGATTCTAAAGTGCAAATGCCTTTTTTCTATTATGTCAAGAACAAGCTGATGGAATTCGTGAGAGGGAATCCCAAATCAAAGGACAGGCAATGAAGTGACTTGAAACTCACACTCGACATACTTATATCTACGTAGAATTCTACGTAGTAGGACTCTACCTATTGGGGTGTTGAAGGATCAGCATCAGACCGTTCCTACCTACTGGCGGCAAGCTCACGCCAATGCAGCTCTTAATTTTCATTCAACTCCTTGAAGGACCAAAGTACGGATACGAAATTCTGACGAATCTCCGTGATACCTTTGAAGGCATTTGGGTTCCGAAGACCGGAACACTCTATCCAGCGCTCAAGACACTCGTGAAAAAGGGATTCATCGAAGAAGAGACGATAGGAGAAACGACATACTACGGACTTACCAATGAGGGTCTGGATTATGTTCGAGATACAAGGGATTTTGTAAAAGAGTATGTGCTATTCAATTATCAGTTCATGACTGTGGCGGCGAAGAAGCTTCCCGCTGAGTTCATGATGGATTTATTGGTTAACTTGCAGGAATTGGGGATTGACGACATTATTCCTGAGAAAACAATCATTGAGGCGATTAGAATCATTCCCGATCTCGAGGTTCAGAGGGGACTCCTCGAACTAAGAAAAAGAGTTCTCTTAGACAAGCTGAAGGTGATTAGAAAGGAACTGCAATCGATTGAGGGTGAGAGTCGAGATAAGAGAAGAGGGTGAGATTGTGGCAGTACACGACTACGACGTGGTCATTGTTGGAGCAGGGCCTGGAGGATCGATAGCGGCGAAAGAAGCCGCTGAGAAGGGCCTCAAGACCATATTCTTCGAAAGAGGAAGGCGACCAGGGGAAAAGAACTCATCTGGCTGTGGCTTGGGACCTCGGATGTGGCTTGACTTTGATATCATGAAAGAATTGACCCCCGAGGCCTGTCCCTCTATGCGACCAGGCGCGGCTGCTCGCAATTATTTCGTTAACTCTGACAATATTGTAGCAGGCTATGTCATGACCCGGCCTACCGAGTCTGTCTCATATGAACCTGCAAAGAGTTTCATCACAATGAACGTGTATCGCAGTGAGTTTGACCCTTGGCTCGCTGAATTTGCCACACAAGCTGGAGCTGAACTCAAGACGTCCACTCTCATCACCGGGCTCATTAAGGAGAATGGAAAGGTCATCGGAATAATTGACGAAAAAGGCGAGAAGTATAGGGGGCTTGTGATAGGGGCTGATGGAGCTTTTTCAATTGTTGCACGGGAGAGTGGTCTGAGATCACGATGGAGGCAGGAAAATGTCACTTTGACAACCCAGTACGATTTTTCTGTAGATCCTGGCAAGATAGATGATATCATGGGAGATGAAGCGCTTGCCGTGTGGTGGTCAGCGACATTTCCTGCAGCGTATCAAGTCTTCTTCAACGATGGGTTCCATATTGGTTTTGGCAACTGGATGAGATGGTGGGACAAGAACCCACTCCATTATCTGGATCAGGTGGTTAGCCTGAAATACTTCCAGCGCTTGATGAGAATTCTCGATGCAAAGCCTCGCGAGTTTCAAGCCCACTTGCTTCCATGGCAGGGCTATCCAGAGAATACACACACTGACAATGTGATATTGATTGGCGATGCTGGCGGCTTCCCATGTCCGCTCGAAGCAGAAGGAATCTATCCTGCTATGATCACTGCTCGCGCAGCTATAGAAACAGCAGCTGAGGCGATAGCAGAGGGTGATGCATCAAAGGAGTTCCTATCTCGGTTCGATACCAAGTGGAAGGCCACCAGTGTGGGGGAGGAATTTGAAACGGGTCCTGAGCTTGCCAGCATTTGGAAGGCTCTTCCATTCAGTCCAAGGAAGACCATGAGCTGGTTTGTACCATTGATAATGGAGATACTTGGAGGAATCATTGATTGGTCGCAGCCGCATGCGAAACGAGTACGGGAAGTTGCCAGAAGAATCAAGCACTATCTTCCGATTGCTGCTCCCTTCATTCTGAAGGAGGTTCTGCCTCTGCTGTCCGCAATACTTGGCGATAAAATGGATCTTCTGACAGACCCTGCGAAGCTCATAGAGTCAATGCCTGAGCTTGAAACCGCAATAGCACAAGCATTTGCATATGATGAGGAGGGGGACAAATGAAGAAGATTAGAGTTGAAGACCTCGTGAAGAGAGTGCCTGGCACAGGTGATTTCATCAGTATTGACAAAGAGAAATGTACCCTCTGTGGTCGCTGCCTAATCATTTGTGTCATGAATCTATGGAAGAAGAAAGGGAAATCAGCATACATTGCTGATGATTATCAATCGAAATGTCTGGAATGTGCCGCGTGTTATCAAGTTTGCGATGAGGGAGCAATTAGCTTCCAATATCCTATTGGCGGTACGGGTATTGTGTTTGAGAGGGGTTAGAGAACAGAGAATGCAAGGAGGACCAAGAAGCATTGGAAAAGAAAATCATAGACAGATTGACGGCCATCGTTGGCGAAGATAATATTGTCATAGACGCAACTGCACTGAACGAATACTCTGGTAAGCCAACATGCGTGGTCAATCCTACTGAAACTGAACAAGTGCAGCAGATTGTCCAATTGGCAAATGAACATAGATTGCATCTAATTCCAATTAGTTCTGGATTACCTAGGTTACGAGGCCAAACATCTGCCGAAAAGGCGGACACTGTGGTTGTCGACCTTCGACTAATGAAGAGGATTCTCAGAGTTGACAGCAGGAATCGAATGGCCGCGGTTGAACCGGGAGTTACATTCGAAGAGCTGATACATGAACTAGACAAACATGGTCTGCAGCCTCTTATGCCTCTACTACCCAAGGCTTCGCAGTCAGTGTTAGCTAATGCCCTAGACCAAGAACCTATCACAATTCCGCGGTTTCATTGGGACTCTCCAGACCCTCTCCTTTGTACAGAAACCGTCTTTGGAAATGGCGATTTGTTTAGAACAGGTTCAGCTGCTGGCCCAGGCACTTTGGAAGAACAATGGGCTTCTGGACAGGCTCAAAAGAACCCAATGGGACCCTCGCAATTCGATCCATACAGGATTATCCAGGGGTCTCAAGGCACTATAGGAATTGTCACATGGGCTTCAATAAAATGCGAACATAAGCCGAAGAATAGCCAGCTCTTGCTAGCATCATCTGAGAATCTAGAGGACCTGTTCGATTTCACCTACACCATGCTTCGCAGAAAGCTTGCTGACGATCTCTTCATCATGAACGCTCTAAGCCTGTCATCAGCCTTGAATTTAACGCACGAAGAGATCATAGAAATGGAGCGGAAACTACCTAAATGGACGCTAATTCTTAACTTCGCTGGGAGAGGATTAATGGCTCATGAAGAGCTTGATTATAGAGTGGCGGATTCGAGGGATATTGCCGCAGCAAATGATCTGACTCTCACTTATAGCCTGGACGATATTCCCGCGGGCGAAGTTAAGAAAATGATTGGGGCTCCTTGTCCAGAGCAATATTGGAAGCTCCGATACAAAGGAGCATGCAAAGAAGTCTTCTTTCTCACCACACTCGATTTGACAAGCTTCCTATACTCCGAGTTTCTTAATGCTACAAGAGAGAATAAGTTCCCAGCTGATAGTATAGGTGTTTATCTGCAACCCGCAATTCAAGGCACGAACACGCATTGCTTCTTTGACATATATTACGACTCACAAGATCTCAATCAACTAGAGGCTGCTGAGGCCCTCTTTCAAAATGGTAGCAGGCTGCTAATGGACAAGGGGGCATACTTCAGCAGGCCAGTTCCAGCTATCGCTGGGTCTGTCTATTTACGTTCATCACCAGAAATCATCTCAGCAATGAAGCAAGTGAAATCGATCTTCGATCCTAATCTGGTGATGAGTCCCGGTAATCTATGCTTTGAGGAGGTGCGGAAATGACTCTTGGCGAGTTCGAGGATATGATGGACAGTTGCGTCCGCTGCTCCAAGTGCAAATTTCTGCCGCAGCTGCAGATCAAGAGCAAGAGGTTCTCGCACATCTGCCCGTCGATAGAGTACTACAACTTCCATGCGTATTCGGGAGGGGGGCGAATGATAATGGCAAACGCTCTACACAAAGGACGGATTGAGTTCTCCCAGGACTTGCTTGACGTTCTCTATAGGTGCACGAACTGTGGAGGATGTGAGGTTTCCTGCAAGTGGGTATATGACCTTGAACCCAACGAGGTCATCCATGAGCTAAGGACCAAGGCGGTGGAATCAGGCGCTGGACCAATGCCTAAGCACAAGAAGTACATCGAGCTAGTGGATAGAAACCAGAATCCCTATGGAGAGGAAGCCGAAAGAAGGCCTTCATGGCTCACTGATGAGGTGAGGATTGATGAGAATTCCTCCACAATCTATTTTGTTGGTTGCACCGCAGCTTATCGGCGTGAGGAGATTGCTCTATCGACAGCTCGTGTGTTGAATGCTGCCAAGGAGGATTTCCGAATGCTTGGCTCTGATGAGTTCTGTTGTGGGAGTCCTGTCTACCGAGTTGGTGATCGAAGCAAGGCTATTGAGATAATGAAGAGTAATGTAGAGCTCTTTAGGGAACATGGGGTGAAGTCAATCATCACAAGCTGCTCTGGTTGCTATAACATGTTAGCAACTGAATATCCTCGCTTCGTTGAAACTGATTTTGAGGTCATCCATATCTCACAATTGCTGGAGTCCTTTATTGAAGAAGGAAGATTGGATTTCAAACATGATGTCCCGATGAAAGTCACCTACCACGATCCATGCCATCTAGGCAGAATGGCTGAACCTTATGAACCATATGAGGGCGAGAAGATTGAGATTCTCTCTCGGGTCTATATCTGGGACCCGCCAAGGCAAGAACGACGAGGCGCTGGAGGAGTGTATGATGCTCCACGAAATGTGCTGAAGCAGATTCCAGGTGTTGAGCTCATAGAGATGGAACGGATACGAGAGTACTCGTATTGCTGCGGTGCCGGAGCGGGCGTCAAGTCAGCTTATCCAGACTTTGCCCTATGGACAGCCAATGAACGAGTGTATGAGGCAGAGTGCACAGGTGCTAATGCTCTTGTTTCTGTCTGTCCCTTCTGTAGTACGAATTTCAAAGATAGTCTGAGAAACAGGGAGAGTCCATTGGAGTACTATGACCTCACAGAATTGGTGCTGAAGAGTCTGGAGGGAGGTGCCTAGATGCTAGAAGACAAGGTATACAATGCACTTGAACAGGTTGTTGGAGGACCTAACATAACTAGAGCTCCAGCTATTCTGGACACCTATGCCTTCCAGTGGTGCTTTGAAGTTGAGAGCGCTCAACGAGGAGAAGAACCCTCTAGGTTCGGCACAAGACCTGATGCAGTTGTCCTCCCAAAGACGACCGAAGAAGTTCAGTCGATA
>JBHLLF010000032.1:2835-29157 GCA_048885865.1 Candidatus Hermodarchaeota archaeon | reverse complement strand
GCGATGGCGGCCCATCTAATCGATGTTCTCCAATCCATGAATTTGCACCTGAACTAGGCTATTCTAATCTCATCGAATATATCAAGCCAAGTGGTGAGATTAGCCGCAATCTCTGTTCTTGGGAGGAGCTCATTCAACAATGATACATCACTGGGATGCAACGCATATTCGAAAGCAGGATCCAGGGTCACTCCAGTTCTTACAGGAAACATCCACTGATTTGTGGCTATTAGGGATTGAACTGTTTCATTCAGACAATAGTCAATGAATAGTTTCGCAAGCTCAGGATTTGGCCCGTTCTTGACCAATCCCATTCCTTCAACTTGCATCCACGCATAATAATCCCCATCGTGGAAGATTGGCGCTATTCCTGTTTCTGGTTCTCCACCATAGAAATAGACTGAGAATGCGCCATCAGTTCCATAGCTATTCATGATATGTTTGCTTGGTGTATCGTACCAAACACTCCATGCTTCAGACCATCCTGGCTGCACATCAATATACTCATTGACATCGACCCACCAATCTGTCCAGTTCACATCCAGCAGCTTCTCGTGAACTGTAATCTCAGTCAGAAGAAAAGCGAGACCAGGGCTGCTGAAGTGTGGGTCTTCAGTGACTAGGCCGCCGGCCAAAGCCGGATTTGCCAAGTCAGCGAATGTTAGATTGTTAAGCTCTGGGAAGGTTTCAAGACTGCTGCTCTTGTATATCAGTGTAACAAGACCAAAATCAAAGGGGACAAGATAGTGGCCTGGATCGAGGGCGTCAATAAATGTCGAGTTAACAACGCCGATGTTACTCGGTATGTAAGGTGTTAAGAGATCGGTGACTCCTTGTTGGAGGATCAAGATGTTATCTATCCCTATGACAACATCAGCAACTGGATTGCTTTGCTCTGCTCCCAATCTTGAAACGATACCATTCGCATCTGTCTGAAGCGTTTCGATTGTTACGCTGCAATCAAATTGCTCCTCAAATGCGCCAAATGCCCTCTCGAATATTGTGTCTGGATTATCGCCCCACTGCATAAAGCTATCATATGTATAGACAATCAGGGTAGGCCTCTCACTTGGAGGCCGGTATGAAATGAGTGCTATTGAAGCGACTGCAATGACAGCTACGACTATCACTACCGCAACCACCTTCTTGGGGTCTCTTCTCACTGGATACTCTGACATCGCAGACATAACCATCCTTATATCTTAGTTATACAACTTAGTTATAGGACTAGCTGAGATAAATAGTTTACTAAGGAGTGATTTTGATGAGACCACCGTGCGAACTCGTTCAAAAGGAGTATCTGCCAAATCTGAGAGCTAATCTTGCAAAGAGGCTTCACGAGTCAGGCCAGTCACAGATTGAAATTGCCAGAAGGATGAACATCACCCAGGCCGCGGTGAGCAAATACCTCAGTCAAGGAAGCAAGAAAGGCTCACTGCAGAAAGATGTGGCCATTCTAGCAGAGAAGCTCACTAGCATGATTCTGTCAGACACACCTCGCCAAGATATGATGGTGAAGGAGATATGCAGGACCTGCATGTATCTTCGAATCGGGTCAACAATCTGCAAGATGCATAGAGACTCTGTACCTGCATTGGGCGATGTGAAATGTCAGATTTGTGCTGATCTCCTTGCAGGCGAAGAAAGGGAGTTTACAGGTAGAGGAGTGACGCTAAGAGACCTTCAAGATGCCCTAGCCCTAATATCAAACGCCACTCAGTTTGCACGTCTAATCCCTCAGGTGAGAGCTAATCTCGTTGCATGTGGGGTTGATGCTAAAACACAGATGGATGTCGCCGGCGTCCCGGGACGAATCACTCTTGTCAACGGCAGAGCTGTTGCTCTCACATCTCCTCAATTTGGTGCTTCGCGGCATACTGCCAGTCTGCTTCTTTGGGCGCGATCGAATTGGCCATCAATTCAAGCTTGCCTTGGTATAAGTGGAACTGATGAGATAGTGGCGGCCGGAGAAGAAAGTGGTTTCAAAATGATTAGCCTTTCAATGCCGGCCAGTGACCCTGATACAATATCTAGCGCGGCTCAGAAATTTGCAGGAAGCTTGAAGAGGACACCACAATTTATTGCGATTCATGTCCCTGGCGGGATTGGCGTAGAGCCCATTCTTTACCTATTTGGCCCAAGCGCGAAGGGTCTAGCCAATGAATCGATAGCTTTGAGTATGAAGCTGTGAGGTCCTGTCATACACATCCTTGACTCTTGCATTTCATCTATCTCGATTTGCGAGAGTGCGCATGCAGTGTTATACTAGTTCTCCTAGTATAGATATCATGTTCCATATTTTGCATAGAATGTCTGTATAGGTTATTATGCCTACGAGGCTCTCCTTTTTCATGACTGGTATCTTCCTAACCCGCTTTTCAGCCATGATTTTGACTACCTCTGCCACGCTGGCGGATTCGCATATCGTTATCACGGGGTGGGTCATGATTTGCTTCGCTGCAATGGTTTCTGGGGATAGGCAAGGCTCAACCACCCTCATGAGGACGTCGCGTTCGGATATTACACCAACCGGCTTATTATCCTGCACAACAATTATCGACCCTATGTTGAACCTATTCATGGTGGCGACGACCTCTTTAACGCTGGAGTCTGGTCCTGTCACCCTAACACCCTTCGTCATGACATCTTTGACAAGGAGCGTATCAACCATCGTGTGCTTTCAATCCTTGGCTGCGCGCGCATGTTTTTGGTTCCACATACTCACATCCTATTAATCAACATGTCTTAAATCATGGAGTAATAAGCCATCTTTCGCTCTCCGTCTTTCTTCTTTAAGGTGTTGCTCTTGGCCTGCTTCTTTGACCATTTTATATTGGTCTAGTACAAATTGATACCTACCACGTTGGCATTCAGTTTTGGGACATTTAGGATAGTCACCGCATAGTAAGCAGCTCTTGACAACTGCGGGAATACCTGTGATAAGAACGGTAAGAGTGGTAGGGGTAATACAAAGCCAGAAGTAAGGATGTATCTTCCAATCTGTAGCAAGGTGCTGACTCAGAATCATAATAAGGATTCAACGAAATCCGTTGAGTTAAACATCCTTATTTCTTCTTGGAACGAGCATCAGTTGACACCACAATCTGGGCGATCCGCGATGGTCAAGATTAGAAATGGATTGATGAAGGACTGCAAAGACCTCTTGGAAGTATATATGGGCACTCGCTGGTCCGAGGGATTCACCACTGTTGAGCAGGTGAAACTAGAACACAAGGGTGTGGCCTTCGAGAAATGGGGCTGGCTGGTGGCTGAGGTAAGAGGCAAAGTAGTCGGGGAAATCCTGTGTCGCATTGAGAAGAATCCAGTTGCTGGAAGAATCGGAATCATCAGGAACCTGGGTATAGATGTTCGCCATCAAAAGAAAGCAATTGGAACGAAACTGACCAAAGCAGCTGAAAAGGTGTTGCGCCTAAAGAAGGCAGGAAGGTTCGTTGGTACCACGACTCCAGAGGCCTACAACTATTGGATGAAAGTTGACTATCATAAGCGATATTGGCTTATGAGAATTGAAGCGCCTCTCTCGAAGATGCCTGCAAAGAGATCAAAGAGGTTGCATCGAGAAATCCTCTCCAACCCAAAAGGACTTCCTAAGAGTATGCGTTTCTCTAACATTGCCTATCCTGGAGAATTAGCGGAAGTCGTCAGGGAAATCATCACCTATGAAAAACCGGGATTGATGATGGAGTTTCACTCAGAGAATGCGTTATTGGGCGTGGGTGCTGTTGCTATGCAGGATGACAAGACAGCGAAATTCATAGCCGATGTAACGCCCAAAGGAATAGACTTCGCAGAAATCGTAGTATTACAGACTGCAAAGGCAGCGGCTAAGTTGAAGCCTAAATCTGTGTGGACTCTAATTCCTGAGGATAGACTACCTTGGTATAAGGGATTGGCCAAATGGAAGTCCGAGATGTATCGGAACTTCCCTGTGACCAAATTAGCCTAGTTTCTCTATTCTTCTGATTCTATTGCTAGAGGTACTGCGATGTTAGTGAAAATCAATGCGGCTCCTAATGCCCATATACTTGCCATATTGATGTGCCATATTGCAAATGGAATGGAGTTCACACCCAACGCAAAGAAGACTCCTGCTACCACAACTGCAAATAGTAGGTCTGCGATGAGTACCGCCCTGATAGACCCTCCACTTCTCCACCTACGAAGCGGGAAGCCGAGTGCAATAACAAGAATGATAATCCCGCTGACGATCTCTTCAAGTTTGAAGTTTGCAAAACCATAGAGTTCTTCGTCAAATCCTTCAAGGCCCTCATCTGTCACAACTAGGACTTTCACAACATGTTCCCATTTGCTATACAGGTTCGTATCAAGCTCGAATGTGACCTCTCCGACATCTACGCTGAGCCCTTCAAGAGCTGTCACAACTTCATCATCCACAAATACTGTCAGGTTGACAATGTCCCAGGTGCTATCAATTTCAACAGTGAATGTAGTCACACCGACAACAACATCATTCAAAGGAGAAACGAAACTCACAGATGGTGCGCCATGATTATCTACTTCAAGAATTATCTTGTAGGTGAATGCAAATTCACCTATGGCATATGCCTTGAATGTGAAGTTATGCTCTCCTTCAGAGTATCCCACGGTGTTGATATTAAACGATGCAATGCCGGTTTGTAGCGTAATGTTTACAACATCAGGTGCGAGAAAGCCATCAACGTAGGCTGAAAGTGTCACGTTGGAGTAGGGAGATTGAATTCGAATGGTGATACTGGCATTGCCTGAGATCCTGTCATAGGCGGTAAGGTCTCTTATTTGGATTCTCACATAATCGAGGAAATTGTAGACTCTTGATGTTGTGCTTTGAAGTCCTTCTTCAGTTTCAACAATTGCCACGACCGTCTGGTCACCATTCTCATAGCGGCTTCCATTTATCGTGTAGATACCGACTCCGCTAGCAACAAGAGTATGGTTGTACTCTGGAGTGATTTCATCGTCGACGGTAATTGTCAAGTACACGAACTCGTAATCTGAAGTAATATTCAATGTGAATTCGTCAAGTCCGATGAAGTCTTCACCTGCGTCGGGCGTCAGAAACACAACTGCCGGCTCCCCGTGATTGTTGACTGAGAAGATATACAAATAGGCGATGCGCGCGTTCTCTCCAGTCACATTATACTCGAGCAACAGTGTGAAGTTCAGAGCGCCTTCTGCAAGGATTGTTGTATTCAGCTCTAGGTCATGTTCACCATTAGCAATGTATGTCAAATTGAATTGGGGATATTCGATCTCGCCCTCCACAAATACGGTTAGATTTGCTCCACCGTAGTCAGAGCCAAGCTCCACAGTGAGGTTGAAGGCGTCACTCACCTGACTCTGGTTAGTGGGGGAAATTAGGGAGAGCGTGATTGGTTGACCATCATTGTCCACGATGAAAACAAGGTATAATTCATGCGTTTCCTGAACATCAACAACATCATAGTCGAAAAGGAGAGTGAAGTTAAGCAGTCCCTCTCTCACCGCGGTCGTGTCAATCTGAATTGCCTGAGGCTCGCCAACTATGGTAACACCATCATAGGTGGGGTAGGTTTCTCCATCGATGAAGAGTGTGAAGTTGACGAACGCAAAGTCTGAAGTGATATTGAGCAGCAGATTTGCTGTTCCTGTGAGTATAGTCTCATTTGCTGGACTTGTAAGGCTAACCTCGAAATTCACGGAATCGTTGTCAACGAAATACTCCAAATAGAAGGATTCTTTCTCATCCCAGGTCGCATCCTTATATTCTAGGAGTATGGTGAAGTTTAGATTGCCTTCTGGAATAGACGCTAACGTTGTGTCCACTGACAGAACCTGATTCCCAGTTCCGATCAGAGTCTTGTTGTATGTTGAGTAGATTGCATCTTCAATGAATAGCGTGACGTTTAGATTGCCAAAGTCAGATGTGATGTCAATTGTAATATCCAATGTACCCGAAGTGCCGCTCCTATTTGTGGGGCTGACAAGACTAATGGAGATGTTCTGAGAATCAAAGCCACCAGTGATGAAATGATTTGAATCCTCTTGGCGGAAAGCCCGGGAGCCATCATTTGTGGTCATAGCAAGCGGTTGAATATAGGCAACTCCAGCCAGCATAATAGCAAGGAGCAGTATTGATAGCAGTCTACTCGTTGACTTCATAGTCAAGCCTTCCTGATACCCAGTGACCAGTGGTCAGGCTGGGGCGACAGGATTGAGCCCGTTTTTAAAGCTAGCGCCAGTTTGATATTCGTACGACTATTGATGCTGAACCGCATTCAATTCCCTTATATTGGATTATGGAGCACAGCCTCTGATGACTCAGACAGGACTAATAACAAACATCCAAAGATGTTCGACTGAAGATGGACCTGGCATCCGCACTACTGTTTTTATGAAAGGCTGCCCAATGAGTTGCACTTGGTGCCATAATATCGAAACTATTGATTCCGATCCACGAACAGTCTGGTACTCCACAAAATGCATCGGTGACAAAGCCTGCATCGAAGCCTGTCCAGAGGGAGCCCTCACACTTCTTGAGGAGGGCATGCAGATTGACCTGGAGAAATGTACGACATGCGGAAAATGTGAGGATGCCTGTCCAACGGGAGCCATCAAGATCATGGGAAAAGAATGGGATTCAAAGGCTCTTGTTGAGGAGCTGCTTCGTGATAGAGTCTTCTTCACAACATCTGGTGGTGGAGTCACTCTATCCGGTGGAGAAGCAACCTATCAGTCTGATTTTATGGTCGAGGTTGCTGAGGGTTTACGTGCCGAAGGAGTTCATGTCGCACTAGATACGTGCGGCTACTGCAGCGAATCTGTGATCAAGAAAGCATTGTCCGTCGTCAGCATGGTTCTTTACGATCTGAAGGTAATGGACGCCGAGAAGCATTTGGAATACACTGGAGTTCCTTTGGACCTAGTCTTGACAAATGCCGAGATTGTTGTTGAGAGTGGATTGCCTGTGTGGATTAGGACGCCAATAATCCCCGGATACACCGACGATGACGAGAATATCAGAGCAATCTCACGATTTATAGTTGATAATATGCCCAATGTTGAGAGATTCGACCTGCTAGCATTCAACAAGATGTGCATCGACAAATATGCCCTTTTCGGATTGGAGTATCCGCTCAAAAACGAAGAGCTTGTTACGCCAGAGAAAATGGAGCATCTAGCCTCGATTGCTAGGGAGGAAGGTGTATCTAATGTTATATGGTCTGGAATGACCAAAGTGAGTTGATGAACTTGCCAAGGCATATCCCATAATGCAAAATGCCACACCACAATCCTTTTTGTTCACATTATTCAGCAAATCGTTCGAGCCATCGATGAGGACCTACTCATATTCCACAAAGGACGGAGCCTCCATAACAGTGCGTCATGCAGTTCCGGCGGATGCTAGGAAGCTTCACGGTGGATTTAACGAGGTCATTCAGGAGGGTATTTGGCTTCCGACATTCAATGCTAATAGCAACATTGCTGACTGGGTAAACTGGATTCAACGGACCAATCAATGTCGCGATGTGATGTTGGTCGCTGAGATTGATGATGAATACACCGGACATCTTACTCTTCAGACAGAGGAATGGATGGCGTCTAGGCATGTCGCCAAGCTAGGCATTATTGTAGCCAAAAAGGATAGAGGGAGGGGTATTGGCCGAGCTTTGATGAGAGCAGCTGAAGAGGCGGCAGTGGATTCTGGCTTTGAAAAGATTGTGCTTAGCACTTTCGAAGACAACGCTATCGCCAGATCACTCTACATTGCAATGGATTATCGCCAAGTCGGTATTAGAAAGCGTCACTTTAAGATGCCGAAGGGCTTTATAGACGAAGTGCTATTTGAAAAGGAACTAGTCTAGTGATCCAAACATAGGGTGGTCACATGGATGTGGCGTGACATTGTAGAGTATTTTCATGATTCACCTCAAAGGTTGAAGGTGGCCCAGGCAATAGTTCGTCATGGTTTCCATATAGAAAAGCCAGGTCTGGTACGCTGTGGCCCCATCAGGATTCCATTGAAAGCGATTGGGGACGCACTTGGTATCGATAGGCGAACAGTCCGAGCAACAACGGAAGATATCTGTCAGAATGAACGACTCTGTGAATTCTTCAAACGTTTGCAACCAGCGGGGCCTTCATTGGAGAAGGTACGTGAAGTCCTAGGTTATGGTGTATTGACTATCTATGTGGATTCTCCCGAAAATGCAGGTATTCTTTCCGAAGTGACATCAATAATAGCTGGATATGGCATTTCAATCCGTCAAGTCTTGGCTGAGGACATTGAGATTTACGAGCAACCGTGTCTGAAAGTCATCACTCATGAACCCCTTCCAGGCAGGGTTATTGAAACGCTCACTGCGATAAAGGGTGTGAATCGAGTCATTATTGAGAAATAGCAGAAACACCACTTAGGAACACTGAAAAGGCTGCACCAATGCCCCGCTTTGAGCGCTTCTGCCATGGATGACTTAGACGAACAGCCAGCAGTGGAACACGCCTTGAATCAGGATAGTGTAAAAGACCAGAAATCAGGGATGTACCAGGTTTGGATGTTGGCACTTTCTTTGAGTATCCTCCAAATCGGCTTTGGTATTGTGACGCCAATTTTCCCATTCTATATCGTTGAATTGGGAGTTGGCGCAACTGAGCTTGGTGTGTTGGCGGCATCATTTGCGCTCACAAGAATTCTCCTAGCAGGTCCATTAGGCGGGTTGTCAGATAGAGTAGGAAGAAAGAGAGTCCTTCTTGCAGCTCTTGCTGGATTCGCTGTTTCGAATGTAATCTATGCGCTAGCCAACAGCATCATTGTGATGATTATCGCTAGGGCTCTGGAGGGTGGCATTTCTGCAGGATTCTATCCGGCTGCAAATGCGTTCGTTTCCGACATGACAACACCTGAGAATAGAGGCACCGCCATGGGATATCTTAGCATGGGAAATATGGTGGGCTTCGTTATAGGCCCCTCCCTCGGAGGAGTATTGGCTGAATTCCTCGGCATCCGACTTCCTTTCGTGGTTGCAGCGATAGCCAGTCTTGTGACTCTAGTTATACTGAACCTCATCGTTCGCGAGCCTGAACGTCGAACTACCCAATCAGAGCTGGAGAAGCACAGAGTCCCTGTAAGAGAGGTATTCGCAAAGAATGCGAAAGCGTACTCTGCACTTGGCATCACAATGTTCGCAAACATGTTTGCGATTGGCATTCTCGAAGTGGCTTTCATGCTTGATGCTGTGCAGAGATATGCCTTTAGCCCACTCGAGATAGGATTGTTCTTTGGCATTCTTGGAGTAATTGTCATAATAGGCAACATCGGCTTTGGGAAGATATCTGATCTGATTGGTAGAAAATGGCTAATTGCGACTGGGTCTCTTGTCGCAGCATTATCTCTCTACTTGTTCATGATTGCATCAGGTACCAATGATTTCTACTTGGCTGGTGCAATTCTGGGAGTTGCTATTTCAATGAGAGGTCCCACAATACAGGCAATGATTGCTGACCTTTCAGATGCAAGAGCATATGGAAGTGTAATGGGTACGTTCGGTGCAATCAGTAATTCTGCATATGTTGTTGGACCGATTTTAGGAGGTGTGATGTTCGATACTAGTGGTGATTCAATCTCTGCCCTTGGACTGACTGTTGTAGTATCGATAGGCTCTGCTGCAGTGGCCGGAATTGTCCTACCCAGCTATAGACCCGCTGAGGCGTCTTTCGAACTCGAGTCAGTTGATGATTAGACAATCTCAGCCGAAACATATGCGACAACATCGTTGTAGTTACCAGTCATGTCCCCAGAGTTTGTATACTTCAATACTCCAAATCTTGTAGCACCGCGCTCCCTTGCATATACCATTGCAGTGGCAATAGGGCCAGCACCGCATATGCTGACTCGATGACCTCGAACAAAGTCCATGAAGCCTTTCGGATCTAAAAACTCCAAGTACTCCATTGCCTGGTTGTCCTTCATCTTGGCACTCTCCGCTGACTCGAAATGTGTGAAATCTGAACTAGCTATTACAAGAATGTCCATATCCTTAGCTAGCTTTGCAATTGTATTCCCAATTGACTCACATAATTCGAAGGTAGGCTCCCTAATACAAATGGGAACGAAGCTAAAGCTCTCCTCAAACATGAATTGGAGAAAAGGAAGCTGCACTTCAATAGAGTGTTCGCTACTATGGGCAACACAATCGTTAGATGCATGCTCGTTTTCTTCAACAATAGCTGAGCCCAGTTCTGTATCATATCTAACGACTCCCAAAGGGGTTTCCCAATTGTCGTTGCAGACTGCCGCTCGAGCCCCAACACCATAGTGATTGGGGCCAATTATTACAATATGGTCAGGTTTCCCATCTTCCCAAAGTCGAAGAAAGGTATGTGCAGCGGGCATTCCTGAGTACATGTAGCCTGCATGAGGCGAAATAACTGCCTTGAGCTCGCGTGTTGTTCCTGGATCTCCTTCTGGAAGACGTCCGGGTCCAAGCCCTGTCAGAAAGGAATTCCGAATTCTCTCTGTGAGAAGATTCACCTCTCCTTCATAGAATCTACCTGCAACAACCGGCATACGAACCATATCAATCCCGGAATACATTGAACATGGTGTGAGAAAAGCATTACCTTCGTATGCCACCTCACACATGTTGCTTAAAGACGATCCTTAATCACCTGAATAAGATTCTCAACCTTGACTTGAGAAGTATCCTTTGTACTCATATCTCTTAAGCTAACTTCGCCCTTCTTGAGGTCTCGTTGGCCCACAATAACCACGAATCTTGCTTTCTTGGAGTCGGCTTGGTCAAGCAGCTTCTTTAGAGGTCTATCCATGATGTCGCATACTCCTGAGATTCCCTCACCTGCAAGGTCTGCGAGGATTTTCATCCCATGCTTTAGCATAGGTGTCTTGATTGGAGCTACATAGACATCGATTCCCTGATCTAGCTTCTCACCAAAACCACGTGCCATCAGGATGTCAATTAGGCGATCAATTCCCATCGAGATGCCTGTCGCAGGAGTTGGTTGTCCGCCAAATTGCTCTATAAGATTGTCATATCGACCTCCTCCGCCAATTGAGCCAACCTTTGGCTCACCAAGATATGCAACTTCGAATACAGGACCAGTGTAGTAATCAAGTCCTCGAGCCAGAGACATATCGAATTCTGTGAATTCTTCTGCTCCGCTCTCAGCAAAAATCTCTGCCATGAGCTTGAGTTCATCAACTCCTGCAATCCCGGTATTGGATCCTTTGAGGAGCGATGCGAATTTCTCAAGTGTTTCTAGGCCAGAACCTCTAACCTGAATCGCATCGAGTAGGAAATCGCTCTCTTCAATCCCGACTCCTCTGTTCTTGAGCTCCTCTTGAACTCCTGCTCTGCCAATCTTGTCGAGCTTGTCAATTGCTCTGAAGCATTCAAATGCCAGGCTATCTGAAACTCCAGCTTTCTCCACCATGCCTTTGAGCACCTTTCGATTGTTGATCCTTATGACATAGCTGTTTCCGAGAACACGCTTCAGAAACTCCAAAGCCACAAGAACCACCTCGGCGTCAGCAGCTGGGCTGCTAGCGCCCACGATATCGACATCTGCTTGACTGAATTCACGGTATCGTCCTGGCTGTGGCCTATCATATCTCCACGCCTTGCCAATTGCATATCGCTTGAAGGGCTTTGGCAAATGCGGATTTGTTGCCGAGATGCGTGCCAATGGAATCGTGAGGTCGAAAATTAGGCCAACCTCGCGGTCTCCTTTATCCTTGAATTTGAACGTTTCCGCTTCTATTTCTTCGCCGCCTTTTGCAGAGATTGTTTCCCAGAGTTCCATCGCTGGAGAATCCAACGGTTCATAACCGAAATACTTGAAGACTTCAATCGCAGCGGAAATCAAATACTCCCGTATTCTCATCTCAGGACCCATGAGATCCCTCATGCCTCGTACTCGCCTCAACTCTGACAATTGAAAGTCCTCCACAAAATTCTCGTAGCAGCAACTTCTGAGCTGGCGGCATAGAGTTCACTAGTTAAGTCATCA
Source organism: Candidatus Hermodarchaeota archaeon (assembly GCA_048885865.1). Lineage (GTDB taxonomy): Archaea > Asgardarchaeota > Thorarchaeia > Thorarchaeales > Thorarchaeaceae > SMTZ1-83. The sequence goes on along the minus strand of JBHLLF010000032.1, from coordinate 17,133 downwards.
TTGCGGATGAACTAAGCCACCAACATTCAATGTTGTCACCAACCTCGAGTCGGAGGAGTTGGACTTTAAGTCTTGCGCTTTCTTATGCTATCGGAATAATCCCAAAGAAGAGCAAGAGTATGAAGACCACTACTCCTGCAGCCATGATTAAAGAATCCTTGGCCACCATCTTGAGCAAGGCGGTTTCACGGTCTGAAGTGTAGACATATACCATCTTATTCAGCACCGATGTTGTGGTGGCAATTATCACCGCATATACTGCAGTAGCGATTGACATGGTTGTGCCAGCAAATCCAATTCCAACTATTGCAACGATTGCTCCTGCTGAGGCAAATCCTCCAATAAATGCTGCCACGAGAACTCCAAAGTCGGCATAGACATCTTGTAGGAACAGCGACAAGATTGACACTCCAGCAAACACAAGAGCAAATCGAATGGCCGCCCCAAACTCAAAGGGAGACGCCAATGCCCCTTCAAGTAGGTCATCCTCAACTTCTTCATTCTTCTTGCTCACTCTGAGCATTCGATAGACTCCAACAAGGAATAGGATTGCCAAGGGAATTGTGTAGTATCTGAAAATCTGAAGAGTTGGATCCAGTATGATTAGAATAACTCCATTCCTTAGGACCATTGCCACATTGGCAAGTATAGCTCCTACAGCAGTCCTACCCGGAAAAGCCCGCTCAGTACGAACATGGAAATCAGTTAGGCTTGAAACAGTCGCTTCGCTATTGGCGAATCCTCCAAAGAAGCCAAAGAAGTAGGGACCCCTTCCTCTGAACTTCTTGACTAACAGGTAGTTGACAAAGCTTATACTCAAGAGAATAATCGCGAGTTGATAGATCTGGAATGTGGGAACAGTGATTGTCCATAGCTGAACCGTCTGAGGCATCAGTGGCCATAGAAACAATATCAGCACTCCAAGCTCTGCAGCGCTAATCATCTCCTCCCGGGTGATGACTTCCACTGCTGTTCTAAATTCTTGTTTGAAGCCTAGTACTAGAAATACAAGAAACGACACAGTCATTGCGAAGACTTGTAGTGGTCCAATGAGCTGTCCGGGAGCAGGTATCTCATCAAGGCCAACAATTGTGCCCAGGACAAATGCGATTGCCAAGACAATTGATGTTGTCATCCCTTTTCGCATGGTCCGAAACATCTTGTAGATGACCTGGACACCAATCAAGATTGTAGAGACCGCGATTGCGTAAATCAGGATGAGAGCATTGTCTGTTATTGTATATGTGTAAGCAGAAACAGTCCCAAAGAGGCTCAGAAGTCCAAACGATCTCAAACCACCTGGCGATTCCTCAATGTCTCGTTTCTGTCGCTCAAGTCCAATGAGGGCTCCAACGGAGAATCCAATTAAACATCTTACAACAAGATCCGAGCTGATGAGTATCGCTTGCATTCTAATCACTACTCCGCTTAATGCGGAAACAATGGTTTGATGCAAACCCCATTTAAGGGATTTTATTTTCGCACAACAGAATGAAGAAAAGAGAAAACGAGGCTGACCTCAGTCGAGCCTCGTATTTTCCAAAAGACGAGTGAGTGGAATGTCAAAATGCTCTCCGGTTGGCAGTGTTCTCCTGACTGTCATCGGGAGGATACGTGCTCGGAGTTCTGCTTCCGCCAAGGCGAACAGCTCGCCTGGAGCTGTCTTTATACTGATCATTATTGGTGCGCCCATTGAGATTTGCAATGCGCGTGCACCGATTATCCTGGCCTTCTCAAATTTGGTAAGCCACTTCGGACCAATAGGGATACCCATGGCGGCCTTGTCTGTTTCAAGTCCCGTTTTAAGACTTAACCGAATCTCAGCACGGGCAATCTCCTCAGCGGGAGGAAGCTCATGAATATCAGGATCTGGTTCTGGAGCCTTCTTTCGCTTTGACTTCTTGCCCTTACGAGTTAGGTCGATTTCACCAGCTTCGACAGCCTCTAACAGCTTGACCGCAGCTGTGATGAAATCAACTGCTTTGGCTGTACTGACCCCAGGAACGGCTGCTGCAAGCTCCTCAGAATCTGCTGAAGCAATCTTGTCAATGGTATCATATCCAGCAGCGACCAATTTCTCTGCGTTCTTTGGTCCCACTGATTGAATGTTCGTGAGGATCTGGGCTTTCTCTGCATCAGATTCCTCAGGAGATTCCTCCTCAGTTCCGGTTTCCGCTTCCTCTGGGTCGTCTGACATAAGCACACCTGCTCTCTCTTGTGATTGACTTTTCCTAATCTTCATCGGCGTCGAAATCGCCGCCAGGGGCACCGCCTGCACCAAAGCCAGCTCCTTTTGAGCTGATCACATCGTCTATCTTGAGTATCATTTGCGCAGCTTCGGCCGCTGACATTACAATCTGCTTGTTGACAAGCGCTGACTCGATGACTCTCGCCTTTTTCATGTCATCCACCTTGCCCTTGTCAATATTAATGCCGAACGTCACCTGGCCATTAGCATGGGCATTTCTGAGATTGACAATCATATCAATGGGATCTAACCCGGCGTTTTCAGCGAGAGTATTGGGCAATGATTCAATGGCTTCAGCAAACGCATTTACTGCATATTGCTCGCGTCCCTCGAGTTTCTCGGAATAGTCTCGCAATTGCTTGGCAATCTCTCCAGCTAGAGAGCCACCTCCATAGGTAACGTAGGGATGGATTACCACATCACGCACAACATAGAGCGCGTCATTTAGTGCACGATCCACTTCATCCACAATGTGGTCTGTTCCTCCTCTAACGAGAAGAGTTACAACAGATGTCTTCTTGGTTCCTTCTATAAAGAGCATCTTGTCCTCACCCACAGTCCTCTGCTCTACAAGCTTGGCTGTTCCAAGGTCATCCTTGGTGAGGTTCTGAATCTTAGACACTATTGTTGCACCGGTTGTTTTATGCAATCTCTCTATGTCGGACTTCTTGATTCTCCTCACTGCTAGGATTCCTTCCTTAGCCAAGAAATGCTGGACGACGTCGTCAATTCCTTTCTGGGCAATAACGACAGTTGCACCGGACTCGACAATCTTGTCCACCATGGACTTGAGCATTCGCTCTTCCTCATCCAGGAAACTCTGCATCGATGTGGGATCACTGATTGAGATCTTTGCATCAAACTCAGTCTTCTGTACTTCTAGGGGGCTCTCAAGAAGTAGCAATTTGGCATTCTCAACTTTCTTTGGCATTCCTGGATGTACTACTTCCTTATCCAGGACAAGACCCTTCACAAGTTGGGTAGCATCTACCGGCATTCCCTCCTGCTTCTGTCGAGGAATGTCATCAATGTTCAATTCCTCGTCTGGGTCTCGATCCTTGTTGATGGCAAGCACTGCATCCACAACTACCTTTGATAGCTGGTCACGGTATGTTGAAACGAACTTACTGGACATGGCAGTCCTAGCGACATCGAGGAGTATCTTCTTGTATTGACTGCTTTCAGGGTCGACTTCTTCTGCAACTTCATCTATTATTTCAAGTGCCCTATCCGCAGCTTTCCGATATCCACTGATGATGGTCGTCGGATGTATCTTCTGGTCGAGAAGTCCTTCAGCGGTCTTCAACAGATCGCCAGTAAGGATAGCAGCCGTTGTGGTGCCATCTCCAACCTCTGCATCAACTGTCTTCGCAACCTCAATCACCATCTTCGCAGCAGGATGAGCGACATCCATTTCCTTCAAGATGGTTGCACCATCATTTGATACAGTCACGTCACCAAAGCTATCAACTAGCATTTTATCAGCACCCTTGGGGCCTAATGCAGACTTGACAGCCTCAGCAATCACAATTGCAGCCATGATGTTGTTTCTCTGTGCATCACGACCACGGGATCTTTCTGTGCCTTCTTTCAGCACTATTACTGGTACTTGTTGACTCAATTCTAGTTCCTCCACCTAAGTCGAACTGGAATCATAAAACTGTACATGGACTTCGGGCTGCGCATTTAAAGATTACCTTCCGGCGGCAGTCGGTAGAGCCTGAGGCGATTTGTTTGTCATAAAAACCTTGTCTAATTGACAATGATTTCTAGGGCGCTGGGCGTCTAAGTACCACATTGTCACCTTTGTTCGCAGAGATTGCTCTGGAGATGTGAGCACACTTTCCCCTCATGACATAGTATGTTTCTGTTCCGAGTTCCCTTTGAATTTCAGGGAAAGACTCGATATTGGCCTGTCCCTTTGAAATTACTACATCGCTATTCCGCACCGCGTCAAGAAACTCCTTGCTTACCAGACTCTTGGGGACACCGTAGGCCCAAGCGCCAGTATCAATAATCTTCGATAGACGCTCTACTTCTGTACCATCCACATCTGATCTAACTGCATCATTGGCGAGTGGCTTCCCTTTTACTGCATAAGTAACATGCCATCCAAGATCGTTGATTATTCGAAGCAGTGGTATATCAAAGAGAGTTTCACCTGCATTATCACCTAGAAAGAGTACCTTCCCTTTCTTGGAGGTCAGGGAGTGCCATAGATGTTCAGAATGGTCGATTGCAAATCCTTCCTCAAGTATCTCCTCGTAGATTCTACTGAGCGTTTCAAGACTAGGGCTATGTCCAGCTGTGTTGAAATCGATTACATTTCCTGCAATAGCTCCAGCCAAGGCAGCCCTGAGTTTCTCATATCCCTCTTTCTCTGATATGGACTTTTCAACAGCTGGAAGGGCCTTCTTTGCAGCCTCGATGCTCCTCTTCTTAATCTCAACATATGGATCCTCTTTGCCTGATCGTTCATAGAGTTCTCTATAGAGATCGACTGCTAGATCTAGTGGAGGTTCCCTTCTCTCGTAGCCCTTTGCGATTCTGCGGTAGGCGTGGTTGTACAGATTATATTGTTCATCTTTGTCTTCCGACAACAAAGGAATCAATAGACCAAGAGAGCCAACAATGCAAGCGGAACATTCGGGAACGAGAGGAACATGAATCTCGTCAGTAGTCATTGGAATCTGCTTCCTCATCCGTGCCGTCTCTTTGTCGAACCATTAGATATGCGTCTTCACCATCACGGTAGTAGCCCTTCAAGACACGTCCAACTTCGAAGCCCAATTTCTCGTATACTGTCACAGCTGCCACATTGCTCTTTCTAACTTCTAGGAAGAACTCTGTTGCGCCATAGCTGACCATCCCATCCATTCCGAGCTTGATGAGATCTGTCCCGATTCCTCTATGCCGGTAGTCATGCATCACTGCAACAGATACAATGTGCCCCTTCTTCACAGGAAATGCCCTCTTGAAGCTTGAAATACCTCTCTCAATTCTGCACATAATATAGCCAATGATTTTCTCATCTTCAAGGGCAACAAGAAATGCCTTGGGGGCATGCGTATGAAGACCTAAGAAGAAAGAGCCAGGATAGTTTTCAGGCAAGCAAGTCTGGTTTATTCTCATGACTTCATCTATGTCTTCCTTCTTGAATTCGCGAACGACATAAGTTACTGTCACAGTTTGCCGGCTCCCAGGTTATCTTGACTCGGTCACAGAAATTCAGTCTTCTTTTATGGCTTATGCCGCGATAAATTTGGGCTTTGACCCTACTCTGTTAACGATTGTCTTCAGCCCACCGACGAATATCTTCAGGGGACAGCATAATGTGTTCATTAGCTGCCGTAATCCAGTGGCGAGCATTCCAAATAGTTAACTCGTGGCCCTCGGGCACCCGGATGGTTCCATTCTCTAATGCCATCTCGATTCTCTTGATGATTTCTTCAGCATCTGACATCGCTAGCTCAAGCACACTTGTCATGCCAGCTCCCATGAAAATAGCAATGGCATCAGCCACCCATCCTGCTGCCTCATTTAGAGTAACTTCACACGCTTCCTGAACTCGTTCTGGACTGGACAGCGCAAGTTCTTCCAGATTGGTGATTCCAATCTCACGAAGTTTCATTCCGTATGCCTTGCCTATCCCATCAATTACCTCAACGGGAATATCATGCTCAAGTCCTGTGGACGCTTCATCTGCCTCATCTACCGGGATGGCGTAGCTTTCTTCTGGCTCCTCATCCTCCTCCATCATCACTATCTCTTCGAGAGACTCCCTCATTCGCTGCTCAAGTAGATCTAATCTCTCAACAGACATCCCATCCCATCTTCTCCGCCTTACTCCGGGCGGTGGCTGGTCCAATGGGATGCTACATAGTGTATACACGGCTACGAACATGGCCGCAAATAGAACAAGCATTGCCACGACAGTATTTGCCCACCAAACGATAATGGAAGCCACGATTAGTGCTACTGCTGCTATGAGGAACATTCCTCTGCGCCTTCGCTCCAAATCTACGGTTCCATTCAATTCCAATGCAGCTTTGCTCCTTGAGTTCTACTAGCCGCTATCGACTTATAAGCGCAATTCTTCGGGATATGAATTGCGTTGAATTGGACATCGCCAATTCGTTCATATCTCAAGTCCTTCTTGGGGAGGAATGAGTGAACCTGATATGTCTGCTATTCTTGTCGGCGGCACGCCGGGCACGGGGAAGACAAAGGTTGCCAAGATGCTTGGAACAAGACTTAGCGTACATGTAGTTGAGCTTGGAGAGCTGGCAGAGAGAGCCGGGTGTATCTCTGCTCAAGACAAAGCAAGAGATTCTGGCATTATTGATGAGGACTGTCTAGTCAATGCTATCCAAGTTGAGGTGGCTGACATCACAAGGCAGGTCATCATTGTCGGCCATTACATCGACCTAGTGCCATATTCCTCAGTCGACCATGTCTTTATACTGAGAACTCATCCTGAAACTCTAAGGCATCGCCTCATGGCACGCGGGTGGTCTGAGCCAAAAATCATTGAAAATGTTGAAGCCGAAGTGATCGGTGTATGCCAACTGGATGCATTCGATTCTTTTGGAGAGGACCTAGTAAGCGAAATCGATACAACCGATATAGCCCCAGCTGAGACAGTTGATCAGATTCAAAAGATACTGAAACACCCCGTGGAATCTCCGAGAATTGACTGGTTACGCCAATTGGAAGAGGAAGGCCGACTCGACGAGTTCCTCTCCGAGTAGCAAATTGAAACTCCAGCTATATTCTTTCTTTAAGTAGAATCGAAAGAAGTGATAACACTCCAGTGAGGAGCATAGTCATAGGTGTAGCAGTTGCGCTAGCAGACGCTGATGGAAACGCCTGAAGAGCAACAGATATCCAGAAGTAGACATTCATACCGGACATTGCCATCATCATTGCAGGGAACACCGACAGGTATGTTGCTTTTGGATTTGTATATGCGAAATATCCCAGAACAATCAGTATTGCTCCTGATATGAGCGGGAAGATGAAGAAGATATTGTAAGCCTGAAGTGATCCTGATCCAAATAGAAATACCTCCCAGAATGTGTCGAATCCGATGCCTGGATCATGATACATGACAACTAGAAACTCTGTCCAAATAGATAGAACGCCCGTAAGAAACAGTACCATCGCCGGCCATCTGTATTGAAGAAGACCGAGCTCTTTTCTCCGGAGCTGCTTCTTGAGTTCCTTCGCTTTCCTTTTTCGTTCTTCTTCTTTCTTGTCCTCGATTTTCCTCTCTCCCTGTGTCAAGGCATCATCTTCATGATTCTCCTCGAGCGCATCGATTATCAGAGCCGCAATCTCCTCTGCGGCTTCATCTTCAAGGGATTTCTCTGGGTCGGACATCAAGGCAATAGGTGCCCTGGCATCTATTTAAGCATCGGCATCAGGGCTAGTTTCTACTGCTGCATTCTTGGCGTATCCTCAATTTGTCTGACAAGTTCAATTTCCATTACTCTTCTAACAGACTCTGCAACATCTGGTCTTGATAGTGCTCTCGCCAGCTTAGTTGAAGCGATTGGCCTAGAGATCTCAGAGATTACTCCTGAGGCAACATCTAAGAGGTCAGTTGAGTCCGACAAATACATTTCATAGACAAGAGCGTTGGTGATTAGTTCTAGCAATGCAATTCTATGGTCTGATTTTGCTTGTGAATCGGTGTCTTGGTATAGTTCCTGTAATGACTCGAAGAGCTGCTTGAAGAGCGTCTGGTCTTTTGGTACAATAATTGGTATCTCTTCCATAATTCCTGTATTGAGGCACGTTGTAAGCATCGAGTAATTAGTCAGATACTTGATGCAGAGATATCTCACTATGCTCGAGTTGAGAATAAGACCCAAGGCCTCCAGCAGAATGCCATCCCGAAGTGGAATAATCTCCACTACTCCTCCACCATGAATAACTCCGGACGGTTTTATTGCGCATCTTGGGAATGGGTAGTTCTTTGTTGCAACAAGCAGATTGCTTCTGTAAGATTCTCTTAGTCCCCTATCTTCCGTGTATGTATCATCCGCGTAGAGTAGATATCGGGAATCGAGGTGAAATCTCCTTACGCTTCGTCCGCTAGTAGCATAAGGGACTTGAAACTTCTTTGTCCTTTTCTTGCTAACATGTGATTTCGATAAATCCCGTCCTCTTCGGGCTTTCGCCCATCCTTTGGATGCTCTATCAAGTATTCCCTCCAACAGTGCATCATAATAGATTGGAAAGACCTTGCTAGATTTCAGAATTCCAAGTGGTACACTTCCCTGCCAATCAATGCCGGGCCTTCTTGACTCGACCTTTATTTTCCTGCCGCTAATCTCCTGCCCAGCATTGCAGAAGATGCTCACCATTTCCAGCGTGACACCTTCAAATGGACTCCCTTCGTCGATAATCATCCAGAGAGGCATGTTATCAAGGAGGAATCTTCTCACACGTCTGAATTGCCGAGTCCTAAGAACACTGTTAGGTATTAGAAAGCCCAAGTGACCTCTGGGCTGAAGCAAGTCATGGGCTCTCGCGATGAAAAGAGCGGCTGCATTCCATGTTCCATTTTGACTTCTGCTGACATCGATATTCCATGTTCTACTAATAATGCGCTTTTCGTCTTTCGATAGAATATTGCCATAAGGTGGATTGCCTAGCACTATATCAAATCCCAACCCCTTGCCCATCATTTCTTCAAACTCAACTGGCCAATGAAATGGCAAAAGTTGCATCAAAGTACTTTCAGACAGGGTGTTCAATCTATCAAGCATGACCTCGTTAAAGCACTTCAAATCTGCTCGATTACATTTCTCTGGAACCTGCGCCCAGCCAACTAGACTATTGCCATGCTTGAAATTCTTGCTATGAATCTCATTCCTGAGTCGTTCAGTATTCTTCACACCAGTCCATGATGCCAATGTTTCAGAGCAGATGGAAACTGCATCTTGGCGGATATCGACGCCAAATAGATTGTGTTTCACGATATCTGACTTCACTCTATGTGCAGGTCGGTCATCGCCAAGTAACCTTCGTGCTCTCAGTAGCCATTCGGCTGCACCTTTGAGGAATACTCCTTCGCCAACTGCAGGGTCCAGAATTGCAATATCTTGAAGGCGGTCCAGCATTTCCTTTTTGGAATTGCGACTTAGATCGTCTAGAAAGGGATCAACTTCAAGGGGCTTGCCAGTATGACTGTTGAGAAAAGCCCCAAGAGTTTGACTCGCTATATCAAAGGCTAGATCTGGCGGCGTATAATATGTACCCGTTCTTCTAACCCTTGTGGCTTTTTCTCCTTGTCCCGGCATTACATCATCACTAGCTTCGAAATTGAGGTCTAACATGGTCTGTCATTGGTTCCATATAATGCCAGTGGAGAATGGATTGGCACGTTCAAAAGTAAAATGCTAATTATCATAGGCCAATGCTTCTTCCATCTGACCCGAGGGTTCTAACATCGCCAGAGTATACATTTTGGTTGGATTTGTATCTAGTTAGAAACCTAGCCCACTGACGGTCTCCTACCCCTTAATCGCGGCCAGACGAATATGCCAATGATTAATCCAAGATAAACGCCAATCCCCATAATCCCAAGGCTCGCAGGCAAATCCAATCTTGGTTCTGCTGGACTTGTTGGAGACGGGGTCGTGGCTGTTGAAGTTGTGGTAGCTGATGTGGTTGACATTTCTTCGGTTATGAATACGAAGACATTCATTCTGCTGTTTCCTGCATAATCTGTGGCAATAACAAAGAGAGCATGATTCCCCTCTCCTGCCGGTGAATATGCTATATATGGAAAATTACACTCAATCCAATCTCCTGAATCCCACTTAAGAAATACAGATTCAAGGTACAGGTCAGTGACTTCAATTGCTATTTCCGTATTCATTGGGATGGTGCTTCCGTCCAGCGGAGATGTGAGAGTGACTTCTGGTGCTGTGTTATCAACTATGAAAAGGAACGAGGTGGTAGCTCTATTGCCTGCTGTGTCAGTTGCATTGACAAATAGCCAGTTCTCACCCTCTAAAGGAGGCGCATAGAGTACTACTTCGCTGGTGTCAAAGCTTCCTGAATCAGCCAAGTCCCAGCGGTAACTCGCGCTTTCAAAGTGTAGGTCTGAGACTCTTAGACTCATAGGTGAACCTGACCTCAGAATCGTGCCGTTTGCCATGTTCATCAGTGAAAAAGATGGTGCCACGTCGTCTGTGATGAACTGGTAATGATTTACTCTCTGATTGCCAGCAACATCAGTTGCACTGACATATAGGTCGTGAATGCCATCGCCAGTAGGCATTGAGACCTCGAACGGAAAGACGAATTCAGTGGAATCATCAAGATCCCAATGATACTCTGCCTTGTCAAAATGTGTATCATTGATTTCAAAGCTAATAGGGGCGTTGCTGGACAGAACCGAACCATTCACCATATCCACTAGGGCAATGTCTGGAAACACATCATCACAAGTGAAGGTGAATTCAGTGCTATTCATATTTCCAGCCAGGTCAAATGCAATGATGTAGAACGCATGATTTCCATTGCCTGAAGGAAGCACTGTTTCAAATGGAGGCATGAATGTGACCCAACTGCCAGTGCTCCACCGTGCTAGTGCGGTATCAAAATGATCCTCAATGATCTCAAATACAATCAGCGTATTGCTCTGAAGCACAGAGCCTGGGGCATGGTTTAACGCTTCAATTTGAGGGTAAATTGCATCACACTCGATCGAAACATTGGCGTATCCACGCTGCCCATAGTTGTCTTCACAGACTATTCGGACAGTGTGGTTTCCATTTTCTAGTGCGACAGAATATGTTTCTGAAGACACCTCGGAGACATATTCTTGCCCATCAATAAAGATGTTATAGGAGGGATTATAGAATGCTCCAGGAATGGGCGAGTATGAGCTCCATTCAAGATCCACTTGTGCCCTCTCAAGACTACCACTAATGGGAGCTACTATATTCACACTGGGTGAATCATACACATTAAGATAGGATAGCGTTCTATTCATTAGGTCCAATCGGCCAGATGAGTTTGAAATCGCATCGAACGCAAATCCAAAGAAAACACCGTTTGCAAATGGGGAGGATGTCGCCGCATACTCATCATATCCGCTGCTTTGATACTCTATCATTCCCATGCTGAATTCCATAGTTCTGACCCAATCAGCCCCGCCTCCAGCCCTAGAGCCATCTCCGCCTCCGTAGGTATAGCTAACGTCGGCATATGGGCCTCCGACACTTCCCACGAGGGTTTCCGAATTGCTGCCATCTCCAATGTAGTCATTGACTCCGAAATTGCTGCTGAGCCACCCTTCGAAGAAACCGACGTTGTAGGCACTCCACGCTATTTCAGTGCCTGTCAGCAGCATCTTTCTATCAGCAGCGTCCATGAGATATGTCTGAATGACATTTCGCTCGTCTAGAGAGAGTGGGTTTCCATGATCACTGGTAAACCAAATCACAAATTGATAGTCAAGCAAGTCCGTGTCATCTGGTGAACCAGAAACCTGTATTCGCCACACATTATAATCTGAACCATTAGAGAGTCCAAGCCCCTCAAGTGCATCTGTGTAGTAGCTGGTGACAGTTGTGTTGTCATAGTCATCAACAATGAGGATTGGAGGTCGTTCCCAGTCGATATTGGCTTCAACAGCCGCTTGGGCTGTTCCATGCGAGGTCACTTGTTTGACTTCGAAAGTTGTGTTTCCGCTCGGTAAGCAAGATACATCCATTGGATACTCGTATAGTCGGGAAGTTGAGTTGTACAAATCCGTGATGTTAATCCAGGAATCACTATGCCACCTTAGCATCACACTTGCACCAGCGATCACGGTTGCATTCACCTTAATTGTGATGTTCCCTGACAGATGTTCGCTTGACACTGGTGAAGTGAAGTTTATTCCAATCGGTTCTTGGGCCAAGATAAATGAAGACACATCAGGCAATTTTGGAGCAACTTGCACTACATTACTTGTGTTCCCTGACAAGAAGAGAGCAATTCCAATAGCCAATACTATGAGCAGCCGCTTCAAGTGCGTCTTCCTCCAAAGCCAATACGAATACCGGAATTCACATACTCCGCATACACATAAACTTCGTGAATTCAGGAAATTGCGAAATAACAATCATTTACTCTAGCACGCTGACTTAGTGACTGCTCTCTTTGAGCTCAAAAAAAAGGGATAGTGAGTGGGATTGCACCCACTCCACTTCTATTCTACCCTATCTTGGTACCACAGTTCGGACAGAACTTGGCCCCATTAAGCTGATTGCCGCAGTTGGGACAGAATTTCGCTCCTGCAGGAGCTGCTCCACCGCCAGAAGGCTGCTGTTGTCCACCGCCCATCATACCGAATGCGGCTCCAAATGCAGCACCAGGACTCTTTCCTAGCGACTCAGCAACATCCTTCTGGGTTTCTGCACCCATTACCTGCTGACCAGTTGCACCACCAGTTCTCAGCCAGAACAGCCTCTCACGATACTTCTCAGTGGTATCTATGCCCTCGAACTTCAAATCAACCAGCTCAAGGCCTAATCTTTCAAAGGCCATTCTGACCTTAGTCTTGACCTTCAACGAGGTTTCGTCAAGCTGAGTGAATACAGCCTGTAGATCGTAGTGAGCAAATTCATCGATGACTCTTTCGTTCATGAACGATCTAAGGTAGTCGTTTATCTTCCTGGTATTGAATGCATTCTGGTTGCCAACAACATCCTGAACGAAGATGTTAGGCTCCTTCACGCGGAAGAAAAATACGCCATGAAACATCAAGGGAGCCAAATCACTAGTCTGTCCCCTACCACCGAACTTGCCTTGGAATTGTGAGCGTGAGATGAAGACACAGGTGGCCTCAAAGACATCACCTTTGACCTTCTTCTGTAACCATCCAACTAGACCAGGCATGCTGCTTGTCGTCAGTTTGTGGCGTCCAGCTAGGAATGTGTCCAGAGCTTTGCCATCACGATAGAAGATGGCGGCTTGGTTTTCCATGACAATGAGCTGTGAGCCCCAATCTATTCTGTTGTCAGGATAGCGCCAGACTACATCGTCTGGGCTGGCATTTGTCCACTCTATAGCGTCTGCCAAATCAGAATCTCTCCTATAGTCGAGTTCTGTTTGGTCTAGGGTCTTCATAGGTTTTAAACGTTCACATGGTGAGTCCCGGAGAGAACTTTTCGCTTTACTAATATCAAAACCATGAATATGCCAGATAAGTGAGCTTCATAGGGCTATTGTCGTCAGGTCTCTGGCAAGCACAACCTCAGCATTTGTCCGACGGCCAACTGTTGCCAGTACCTCTTCTTCTTTGGCTACTACCTCAGGAGAAACGTGAGTTATCACTACCTTTCTGGGTTCTGCAAGCTCAGCAATTTCAGCAAGCTCACTGGGACTGGTATGAACCCCTTCTGGGTGGACTCCATCAAGCCAATTGCATTCATGGATTAGAACATCGGCTCCAGTGGCCAAATCCAAAACTTCTGGGCATGGCGCGGTATCTGAGGAATAGACAACCGCCTTTCCCTTATGCTCTACTCTGAATGCTCGGCTTTCGAGTGTACTATGGGTCGTTGGTGTCACAGATACAACCACAGGGCCAAGATGTACGACATCGTTCTCATTGAGGGTTCTCTTCTCAACCAAAAGCTTCTCTCTTAGGTATGGGAAAGCAATATCATACACCCCTCTAGACCACTCCCATAGTCGCTGAGGCGCATAGAGCTCCAAAGTCTTATCGTAACCAAGAAGCCATAGAGTCTGGCAGAATGAGAGAAAATCTGAGCAGTGGTCAATGTGAAAGTGACTAATGAAGACATGATTGATCGAGGTGAGGTCAACATCTGTTTGTGTCAGACGTTGCAAAACTCCAGACCCAATGTCGAGAAGCAAAGCTGTCTCATCTGCCTCAATTAGTACTCCTGATTGTACCCTTTCAGGATCTGGAAGGGAGGTACCAGTGCCAAGAAGCCTTACCATCATTTCAATCGGATTCAATTTCAGCTGGCAGGGTAATCAGTCTTCCCTTGTTCCTATCTGATCCTAGTGGGACA
>JBHLLF010000032.1:0-2735 GCA_048885865.1 Candidatus Hermodarchaeota archaeon | reverse complement strand
CTTGCATGAAACACCTTGCCAAAGAATACAGTTAGTTCTTGTGATAGGGATTAAGAAAAGAAGATGAATTCCGGAGCAGAAGCTCCGGAATGGTGTCATTAGACTAGTCTTGATAGCCTTTCATGTACCCTTCACGCTGCTTCCATTTCTCTTCGAGGCGCTGCATGATAGTGTACATTCTGTGAGTGTAAGGCCATGCATCATCGAACTTGCCTTGGTTCATATCGCCAGTGAACTCCTCAACGACATCATTGATGTCACCAATGTCATTTATGATGGTGGCATCGAACTCGTAGACCATGTCGAGCTCCTTTTCGTTGATCTTTTCCTTAGAGCCCCAAGCGGCATAGCCATAATCAGCATAACGGATGGATGACTCAACCTTGTCCGTGAGGGCCAGCATGCGGTCGAAGGTCTCCCACGTGTTCTCTAGATTATAGTCTACGACCATAGTCTGGAGTTTCTCAAGATCCTGCTTGACAAGTCGGAGCTGGTCGGCCATAAACTCGCGTAGGACTTTGTCCGCGGCGCGGCGTTCTTCCTTCTCCTGGTAGCCATGCCACCCCGGAATGTAGTGAGTTATCAGTCCGAAGAACCCACCTTTGATGTCCTTGGCAGCTTTCTTCCGAATCCGCTTCGCAATGGGGTCAGTAATCTTGCCCATAGAATTGATTCTCCTGAATGATTATGCATCCCTACTACCTAAGTTGTAGGGCTGTCTACGGAGTCGTACTCTTCTTCGTATTTAAACAATGTCACTAGACGCTACTCCGTTCCCGAATCACATTTGGGGCTAATTGATATGCAAAAATGGGCTCTGAGGAATATGCTTAAGCCATCCTGCAATACTGCTGGATTGAGCCAGAGGGGCAATTCAAGTGTCAAACGCATCTAAGCAAAGCGATCAGATGTCGATTCTTTTGGCATTAGTCCTAATCATGTTGCTTGCTCCTATGGGAATGGTGGTATACTTCTTTGATGTGGGATATTGGTATGCCGTCGCAATGTCAATGTCATGGATTGTGAACTTTGAAACGAATGGCATCTTCTTCGGTCTTGATCCAATAATGATTCTTGCCACTTTGCCTTTCTCTTTCATGCGGATAGGATTTGTATACATGATATGGAGGGCATATGAAGGAAAGACCACAGCACGTCGAGCACTGAGGATTGGTGTTGCAATGGAGCTTTGGTTCTCTCTTCTCTTCTACCTGCCCAATCTGATAGCACTCGCCTTAACCCCGATGGTTTTCATGTTTTGGCCATTAGCATTACCGTTGCCAATTCTTCTTTTGAGTGGATGGCTGGCTCTTAGATTGCACCCCCCAGTTGAACCTATCACATGGGTCGATGATCAACAGCCAGTGAAATGGTGGGAGGAGGCATCAAAACAAGAATACGATGTTGAGTCATAGCAAATCCTTTCTATCTGAAGACTTGATAAGGAAGTCATTCCCCTTCCAGAGTCCTGAATGTGATCAAAATGGGAGACCAATACAGACTGTCTAAGATGACCTGGCCTGAGGTTGAAGAACGTCTCCAAGAATGTGATACGGTGATAGTTCCAATTGGTTCTGTTGAGCAGCATGGTCCTGCACTCCCGCTTAACAACGACCACTTCATTGCCCAACGAGTCTCCGAGATGGTGGCCGAGCACCTATGGCCTGAGATCAAGGTGACGGTCACTCCACCCATTGCCTACGGATATTCCCCTCATCATATGGACTTCAAGGGTACAGTCACGCTTCAGGAGTCAACCCTGGCAAACGTGATTGTTGATGTCTGTGCTTCATTAGCGCAGCATGGCTTTACCAAGATTATCTTAATCAATGGACATGGAGGCAATGAAACAGCTATCAGCATGGCTCTGCATATACTTCGTGATATGTCAAGCGCAAAGGTGTACCATATAGATTGGTGGACGATGGCAGCAGATACAATAAAGGAGGTAGCAACTCCTCCAGTGTTCCATGCATGTGACCTGGAAACATCAGTTGCGTGGCATTTAGGTCAACGCATTGTTGAGGACAAGCTTGTTGATGAACCGGGGCGGCCAGTTGTCAAGGGCTTTATTGAACCAAATATGGCTTCAGATGCCCCCAGGGTAGGTATCGCTTGGGTGATGAAGGATTTAACCGATTCTGGCGTTGTGGGTTATGCTACAAGGGCGACAAAAGAGAAGGGCAGCAAAGTTGTTGCGAAGGTAGTTGAAACCATTGAAGCTTTCATCAGGAAGATAAACGAATAATCTGCCAACTAAAGGAATTCTAGCTTCCTTGAGTTCAATCATTGAACTTGTCGCTGCTTCAATATTCCAACACGCCTGTGTGCATGGTCATCTTCCATTCGTTTCCAACCTTGGAATAGACTTTGCAGACTCTCCCCTTCCAATGATTGTCATTCCCCTCTCTATCTCGCCATAGCGTGTCTATATCTACTACTGCGAACGCCCCATCTCCCTCTTCTGATATCTCTATCTTCCTCACCTGTCTATCATTGTGAATCATATCATGAGTGTCGAAGAGGGTCTGATAGCTAACTTTCCATCTTTGATAATCAAATCTACCGAGTTCAAAGATCCATTCCATCGGGTCATGAGATTGGGCGTCTTTTGGCCATGGCCACACCATGTCCGGATGGAATATTGAGAGAAGGAGCTCAACATCTTGGGTGTCCCATGCTCGAGTTTCACGGTTGACGATCTCCTCTATCTCATTTCGAATCATTTCCTTGTT
>JBHLLF010000031.1:0-29891 GCA_048885865.1 Candidatus Hermodarchaeota archaeon | reverse complement strand
TCCTCAAAGATGTTCGATGATCCCATGGAGATGCTTGAGGGTGTCGAGCTCAAGCAGTGTGATGTTCTTCTTCTTGTTGGTGTCCACCACGATTTGATTGCCTCAGCTGATGTGTTGGCACAGAAGACTGGTGCCAAGGCTGTGATCGCTCCCATAGAAGACACGAACTGGTTGCCACCTGGCCTCAGGGAACAGGTCAAGGGCTCCCTAGATGCCATAGGGATAGAACATGCCTTTCCAAAGCCCTTCTGCACGCTCACTCATGGACATGGGAAAGTTATTGACGAGTTCATTGACAGATATCGGATTGGATGGCCAGCCTTTGATGCCACTGTCAAGAAGGGAAGGATCAGCGAGATTGCAGTGATGCGGTCCTCGCCGTGCGGTTGCGCATGGTATGTGGCACAGAAAGTAAAGGGGCATGATGTATCAGATACTGAGGGTCTCTTTGATGTTATTGCGAAGGCTCACCATGCATATCCCTGTACCGGTGCTATGACAGTGGATAGAGAGCTCGGTGATGCTCCGTTGCATATAGCAGGATACAATCATAGGTATGCGGTCTGTGATGCCATAGGATTCGACTGTAGAGGCGAAGAACCGAAGCATCCGCTTGCTAAGTAGTCTATCCTTCCTTGATTCTTGCTCCAGGACCAATCTTTACTCGGTATGCAATGCCTCCTGCTTCCTCAATGGCTTTTGCAACGATCTCTTCCTTTCCAGGAGCTAATGCTAGCATTGTACCGCCCCCGCCACTTCCGTTTATCTTACACCCCAAAGCTCCTGCTGATTTTGCAGCTGATACCATAGCTTCAATCTTTAGAGTTGACCTCTTCAAATCGTGCTTCAGAAGGTGATGATGAAGGTCAAGCAAGTGACCTAATTCCTTTAGATCGGGGTTCTCATTCATCAGAAACTCAAAGGCTCTTCTGGTGAGGTCTCTATTACGAAGGGAGGCTAGTGCCATTCTTCTGTCTTCTTTAGGATTGTCTGGGGTGATTTTTTCAACAATCGTTGTGGCAGTGGTTCTTTGTTGGAAATTCGGAATTGAGGCTCTGATACGCAGGTACTCCCCCTCAATTATATCCCTGATCCGTTTGAGGTCTGCGACCGTGTCTTCTTTCTTCTCTAGTGAGTCTCCAATAACTATTCCATCGATTTTTGCTGGAAGACAAGTAGTCTTGTAGTCCGCCCCAAGGTCCACATGAATAATCCCGCCGTATGCAGATGCGAAATGGTCCATCATGCCTCCGCTCTCTCCGAACTCCAAGACCTCAGCCTCAAATGACAATTGTGCAACTTCCCTTGGGAGTGGTGGGGCACTCCGGCTCATTCTCGCAAAAGCAATGATTCCAGCCACGGTTAAGGCAGAGGATGAGGAGAGTCCAGCGGCGATTGGTATGTTTCCTGTCACCTCTAAATCCCACCCACTCCTCAGAGGTATTCCTCTACGCCTCACAATGTTGTATGCGCTTCTCAGGTAATCCCTATTGTGTCGGTATGGGACATCTTCACTATCAATCTCGAAGATGTCTTTCTCTTTGAGGTCCATGTAGTTTACATTGATTCTCATATCCTCTCTTCGAGAACACTTAATCTGAATAGCTAGATCTATAGCCGCAGGAATGACGTCAAGACCGAGATAGTCACTATGCTCTCCAAAAAGACAGACACGTCCTGGAGCTCGCACTGAGAATCTCTCCAATCTTCGAGGTCTCCTAGATGTTCAGGGCACTGGATTTTCTTCTCATGCCATGTAGTCATAGGCAAAGCACGCCTACTATAATCTTGCTCAAGGTTTCCTTGTAATACTTAGTAATTTGTACAAGGAGATAGCAATTCCACTTGCGTGTATTGCTGAATGCAATCATCTCCGCCGCGCCCTTGATAACAAAAACAGGTCCCAACATGCTGGGTGCGGCGGAGAACATGCCTGCCTGCTTATTTCCCTTCAAGCGCTAGTTTGATTGCGGTTTCAAAGTCCTCGGGCGTTACACCAGGTGACTCTAGTGATTGCTGCTCATAGACTTCCTTTATTCTCTTTAGTATCTCTTCGGAATTTATCTTAGCACCGACAAGCGCCTTCTCGATGTCTGCGATTGCATCATGGGGATACATGAAGAAATCGCCGGAAATGACTATGTCCTTGATTTTGTCATCGACTTCTTCTACTGTGACTCTCATGAGGCCTCCAGGTGCCTTGTGATTTGCAGTGCCAATGGATGCAGATGCAGATATCCTGACAGTCCTCGCATCTAACCTCCCGCCTGCACGCCAATGGAGCCATTCATCTGACACATATTTCGGTTTCAGCTCATTCATTCGAGCCTTTTCCCAGTCTGTTAGCGCTCCTGGAACAAGCTTGATGTCAAGTAGCCGCTCGAATTGATTCAGCAGATCCTTCTTCACCTCTTCTCTGTCGAAGGTCTTTCCAGTCTCTCTCTCAATAGTGCTGAGTCTAGCACGGAGCCCCTGCGCGATCTTATCGCGGAACTTCTCGTCTGGCACCTTTAGGACCTTGACCATCATGTCGTAATTGAATGTGAAAATGAGATTACCAGTCAAAATCCTTGCATCTCCGACATCTCCTGCGCCATTACCAGATATCTTTCTGCCTTCTACTTGGATGTCATTTACTGGTTTAAACTCTGCATCTATCCCGAGGTTCCTGTATGCCTGTACAGGGGGCTCGAGGAATTTCTTGTAGTAGGCATCGATACTCCGTGGAGTTGTAGGGCTATCCACTCTGTGGACCAGCTGATAGAACATCTGTCCCTCATCTAAATACACACCGCCACCGCCAATCACGCGGCGTGTCACAAAGATGTCATTCTCTCGACAGAAATCTAAGTCAATGTCCTTTTCTATCTCCTGGAAGTAACCGAGACTGACCAGAGGTTTTGCTGGCCAGCAGATAATGAGTGTGTTCTCCGACTTCCCTTCAGTGATACCTTGCGCAATCATGTCATAGATAATCTGGGTTTCAATGGGTTCAATAGGGCCTACATCAAGAAGTCGCCATGTTTCAAGCGTCATGGCAGCGCAACGAAATCTTGGCGCTAATAACCACTTCGGTGGCGCACAGCATTTATCCCAACCATTAAATCTCAATGTATCCGAGCTTCTAGTGATGTGAATGATTGAGGCTATTGGGCTTACGAAAATGTTCAGCGAGTTCACAGCTGTGAGTGAACTCAGCTTTACTGTTACAACTGGCGAAATCTATGGTCTTCTCGGACCCAATGGATCAGGGAAGTCTACAACGATGCGCATGCTCCTTGGACTACTGAAGCCTACAGCTGGCACTGCGAGAATCATGGGTCATGATATTGAGAAGGAGATTGTGGCAGCAAAGCGTCTTATGGGCTATGTTCCTGAAGAGCCAGTCCTTCCTGAAAGACTCACAGGATGGGAGTATGTCAATTATGTAAGTGATATATGGCGCATCGAAAGAGGTCCGGAACGCGAGGAGGAGATTGATGAGATTCTAACCCTTCTGGACATCAAAGATGCTAGCGATGATCTCATTGAGACCTACTCGAAAGGAATGTCACGAAAGATTGGACTTGTTGCGGCTCTTATTCATCGCCCGCAAGTTCTCATCCTTGATGAGGTGCAGGCTGGTATAGATCCAAGGGGTGCTGCCACGATTAAGGAGATTCTCAATGGTCTACGAGAAAGAGGTGTCACTATTCTAATGAGCACACATGTTCTGGAGATTGCGGAACAAATGTGTGACCGAATTGGGATCATCAACGAAGGGAAACTCATCGCAGAAGGCACAATGGATGAGCTTCGTATTCAGGCCAAGGGCCAGAGTACCCTTGAAGAGATATTCCTTACATTGACAGGTGGGCCCGATATGCAGAAGATTGCAGAGTACTTGGGTGGGGTTCAGTGACACTTGCAGACATTCTTTTGCTGTTGCGGCAGGACTTGAATCAGACATTCAGGATTTCAGGTGCAAAAGGAAAACGTACTGAGCAGAAGAGCATCTTAAGACGGCTTCTCCGCCCCCTGGTATTTGTTGTAATTGCAGTTGTCATAATATGGGCAATCATCACTATAGTCCCCCTGTTTGGCTGGAGCATCATAGCAGACATTGTGATATCTGACCCTGGATTTGGTGCAACCATATTCAATTTGATCCTCATCTTCGGATTCATTGGCTCTATTGCTTTTTCTGCAACAACAGTAGGCAATGTCAATAGAATGGAATATCTTCTCACTATGCCCGTTGCCATGCGGACCATATTTCTTGAGAAGACCATCGTCATCATCCTCTATAACTCAATGATTTGGATGGCCATTGGAGTGCCAATCTTCATTGGTCTAAGCATCGTATCTCCTGCTCCGCTTGCCGCGCTCTCAATCCCTGTGTTCATTATATTGTTGCTCTCATTAGTCACCCTGGGAGTATCACTTGGAGGTCTACTTGGCCTTCTATTCTCGCGCCTGTTTGCTGGAAGACGCACTCTAAAGCAGATTGGATGGTTCTTGGGAACTAGTTTTGCTATTCTTGTAAGCACGCTTTACTACGTCTTCATATGGGTAGGAGACGGAGGCGAAGGCATCTTTGAGGGATTCTTCCAGATATTACGTGACCTTGGGCTTGCATCAGATATCAGTCCAGGGTATGCAGTAAGTGCCTTGTCTCTAAACATAGTTGTTGGAGCCCCACTTCAGTTGCAGGACATTCTACTTGGCGTGCTAATAGCTGTGGTTGCCTTTGAGCTGGTCTATGCAAACGCTCTCGTAAGCGAGAGGGCTCATTACAGTGGTTGGCTCGCCTCGGGGTCAAAGAGAACCTCAAAGGAAGATGTTCCACTAGCGCATACCTCTTGGAATCCTCAGCCAATACCGGGATTTAGATTCAATCAGACAATTAGTGTGTCAATCTGGTATAACCTCTCCTCTATTCGCAGGGAGGGAAGAGTACTGGCACAATACCTCGTAGGTCCTTTGCGAATGGCGATTTGGTTTGTCCTGCCATTTATTGGGCTTGGCGAGGATTTCTTTGTCTTCACTCCTTATTTCCTGATTGCCGCTCTCATTCCATTCATGGTTTCATATGGTGTTTATTTTGCAGGCTATGAAATGGTCTACGAGGGGAACAATCTGATGACACTACAATTGGCCGCAGCAAACTTCTCTGACTATGTAAAGGGAAAGGCAATTAGTGCGGTGCCATTTGTGATAGGTGCAACAACCGCTGGATCAGTCTTGCTCCTAGTCATCAATCCAGGTCTATGGTCTATTCTTCCTGCCATTGTGATTTCATCAATCTTCATCTGTTTAGCTGCTGGTTCAATTGCAGCAAATGCGGCTGCAATGGGTGGTGACTTCAAGGCACAACGTATGATTGAAAGGCAACGGGGATCAGCAGTTCAGATGCCAATCCGCGGATGGTCAATGCTCAGGGCGCAGCTTGTTCCCTATCTACTAGGCTATGTCGGAATCTATAGCATAATTGGTGTTGCAGCTTTCAGCGTGGGCCTCTATGGAGAGCTACTTGGTACACTGTCAGCCTACGCCGTTCTAGGTATATTCTCTCTAGTATGCTATTATATTTTCAATCGATATTCCCACAGTGCAGGTGTTAAGCTTGCTCAGGTTGAGGCAACCAAATACCTCTAGCAGGGCATGACCTCTGCAATACATTCTTTTTCATTTGGTTGTGGGACTTCTCTAGTTAGAATTCAGTGTGAAGTGACGAAGTGACCGAATCAGTCGATGTTTCGAAGATCCGCCACATAATGTTCCTTGGAATTGATGGCGGGGAACTACTGCTCTATGTTCCATATGATGGGTCCACAAACGTCAACCACGACATGCTTGCAGCCCTTCTAAGGGCAATCATGCAGTTCTCAGAGGATTCCTTGAGTATGATCCGTTGGTCAAACTTCATCTATATGTTCCACAAAGGAGAAACCTCCATTGGTCTAATGGGGATGAGTTCAGTTCCTGATCAGGAAATCTATAGAGACAAGCTTGTCAAAATACTCCACTCGTTTGAAAGAGAATGCAGAACTCCTCTCGCAGCTCATGACGGGGATATTCGAAGATTCAAGAACTTTGCACTTGAGATAATCAAGGAGCTTCCTCTTGTGAACCTGAGGCTTGATTCGATACCCAGAAGGACAGATGGGGGCGATCGAATTCCTTGGCGAGTCGGAGAAGTTGATGTGAGTCTTGAGATTCTCCAACAAGCATCCAACGGGAAACGCACGATCCAAGACATTATTGATATGACTCAGCTACCCGCGCGGGATGTAATTGCTCTCATGTCAATTCTTGCATACTTTGGCTGGGTTGAGATCGGGAGGTTTTGAGTCATAGTTTCGCGATGACTTTCCCTGGAGGCAGGAAAATATCGCAGTCGAAGTAGAGTCCAATCATTGGGGTATCAATCTCCAAAATACTCAGGTCATCATCTGGTCCACTTGTTATCTCAATCTCAACATCACCTGAGCGACCATTGTGAATATCATATTTCAGATACGCAGCGGTGAGGAATGATGCATCAAAGCCTTCACCAGTCACGCTTGGAATCATTTTGACATTGACATTGGGGCCGCTGTCAATCCATTCTCCGTCCTCATCAAATGTGCATTTGGCGTAGAATAGCCGGTTGCCATTTCTGCCAGTTGTGGCTGTTAGAGTATCACCCTTCCACTTCATCTGAATGTCTGCTAGTTTTCGCGGATATCCCCAGATTTCTCTTCCTGACGCAAGTGCCACGTCTGTATCAACGTAGACATGCGCGAAATACACTCCAACCTCATCTTCACCTGTTTCAGGATTGTCGAACATGCATTGGACAAGCAGTGCTGATTCCCAAAAGGTTCCCGCCTCAACGCATGGTTGCAGGCCGGTCATTATCCCAGCCAATGGAAGCTGTGAGGGACGTAGTGGCTCCGGAAGCAATTTCTCAATAGACTCCTCAGTTGGATTGAATAGGGCTAGGAAGATATTCGCATTCTTGTAGTTATATGGAGGCGGAGGGTATAGTGGGCTCTTCAATGGTGTACTGAATCTCTCTGACACTGTTGTCACCTCCCTTTGCGTCATAATAGCTCGTTATTGAATCTGCCGAGATTGCAGGAGGTCTAATATCTTGGATGCGTCTTTGTTGTGAGTGGTGATGGCATTGGAAAGAGGCTTTGCATGGCATCATTCAAAGCAACCCAAGCATGCTATGGCAGACTTTGAGGACATGTTGTCAAACAACTGCAATTCAGTGCTGATTGCATTATCAGAGAATGACATGGAGTATTGGTATCCAAATATGCTCGAGATCATCTCTGAGGCAAAGGATGTTGGCTTGCGCGTCTGGCTCAATTTCTGGGCTTTTGGTGGCGTTTTTGGAGGAGAGCCTCCTTCTTTCTTTCTTCACAGAAATCCAGACTTGAGACAGATTGCCGCTGTGTCGCAGGAAAAGATGCCAGCGGCATGTATCAATCAACCCGAGTTTCGGAAATGGTTCCAAAAGGAGGTCACCAAGATTGTTCGTGACTCCAAGGTTGATGGAGTGTTCATAGACGAGCCCCATTACGCTTGGACCTTCTCGACAGAGGATTTCACTTGTGTTTGTGATGTCTGTCAGGAGAAGTATAGAGAAACCTTTGATGCTCCTATGCCAAAGGATTACACCGATGACATCCGACGATTTCGTGAGGACAATATGCATCAGTTCTTGGTCGAAGCCTGTCAGACTGTAAAGGCGGCAAATTCTTCAACTGATGTCTGTGTCTGCATTATTCCCGCTGACTTCGAGTTTCTTGGCACTCCTGACTGGGACAAGATAGCATCCATCAAGGACGTAGATGTCTTCTCAACAGACCCATACTATCACATCTTTGGATTAGAACGGGAGTGGGCATTGGATGCCGCCAAAAGGACTATCGAAACTGCAAAGAGGCACAAGAAGAGGAGTCAGTTGTGGCTTCAGCTTTTTAGTTTGAGTGCAGGCGATGAAGAGGATGTGGCCTCCCTTATTCCTGAGTACGTTAGGATGGGGGTTGACTCACTTTTTGGTTGGAGCTACTTAGCCAACAAGGGGACCTCGATATCTAGCGACAATCCTGACCTTCTCTGGAACCTGGTGACAAAAGAATATCGTAGGATAGGTTGACCTTAGACTTCTCGAAAATCGACCTATCCCTTGGCGCATTCAAAGTCCAATCTTCTCGAAGATTAGAGGCCACAGAAATATCCCGACAAACGCAACAGCGAAATATCGAACAGTTCTGAGCCAGATTTCAGAGGTCGGAAGGACTGGAGACAGTCCAAGCATTACTCCCATGACCAACAAGAGCCCTATGATTGCTCGAGCGATCAGTCTTGGTGTTCTGATTTGCCCCAGCTCAAACTTGACATACCGGTTCTCTAATGGGAATGCAATAGCTGCTCCCATGGTCAGTCCCCCATATGCACCAAAATTATCTCCAGGTGGATACGGGAGAATTGAACTCACTACCACTAGTACAAAGCCAATGATGAAGAGAAGCAGATACCAGTAATCGCTCTTTATCCTGGATGCAAAGTCGGAGATTTGCTTTTCAAAGTAGAATGTCACCAATCCAATTGCAATGCCAATCGCCCATCCAAGTAGAACATCGGCAAGGAAATGAACTCCTAGATAGACCCGTGATACTCCTATCATTAGAATAAGGATGATTGAAACAAGAGCCATCCACCATGTTTTTACCTTCCCTGCTAGCCATGTGTATAGCGTACTACCATTTTGGGCATGACCACTTGGCAACCCATAGTTGGTAGCTTCTACTTCTCCATACCAATATGTGATGGCAGGTCTTGGACTAGCAAAAGCATACTTCAACCAGTAATTTGCTATAATCGATACCACTAGGATGAGCGTAATTATCATTGTTTCTCTCTTTCGATAGGTCCAATATCCTATCAGAAGTATGGAAACAATGAATATCAAGCCGCCCATCTCTGATATGATGCTAAAGAACGCTCCCGCCCATGGAAGCGTGTCCTGTAGAAAGGTCGTGATATTAGGATCAAAAAGCATGAATCTATCTCCTTGTGACGCAAGATGGGGACTGCCGCAAAGCGAATGAAAAGCCTATCGAAGCACCAGAGTTCTATCAGAACCTTAATAGTTGACCACCTGCTTCGTCCTTTCAGGGTGAATGAAGGATGGTTCTCGAGAGTCTTGAACCCAAAATAGTATGGCAGATATTCGAAGAGGTGTTCATTCAGACTCCTCGGCCTTCGAAAAAGGAGGACAAGATTCGTGCCAAGATCAAGGAGTATGTGCGAGCTAAATCCGATGCGGCTGGAATTCCAGTCACAATCAATGAGGATGATACTGGGAATATCCTGCTGAAAGCGCCTGCAACCAAAGGGATGGAGAAAGCTCCACCCATCCTGCTTCAGGGGCATATGGATATGGTCTGTGAGACCGACCGCCCAGATGGTTTTGATTTTGACAATAATCCAATTCCTGTGAGGATACAGGATAACGGAGAGTGGGTTGATGCTGACGGAACTACTTTGGGTGCGGATAATGGAATAGGGTCATCTATTGGACTTGCTCTTGTTCTGGATTCTGAAGTGGCACATGGTTCTCTCGAGGTTCTAATTACCGTAGATGAAGAAACAGGTCTAGTTGGCGCATTTGGGCTTGACTTGGAGAAACTTGGTATTGAGAGCAAGCTCATGATAAATATCGATTCTGAAGACTTGGGTGTAATCACAATTGGCTCAGCTGGTGGTGGAGACACCACGCTCACGAAAAGGCTGAATATGAAGGAAGTCACAGGCGAAGCTACTTTCTATGACCTTTCAGTTTCAGGTCTATTTGGAGGCCATTCAGGCGTTGACATCCATGAGCCTCGGGCAAATGCAAACAAACTGATTGCCAGTATGTTGACCATGATAGTGGAGAAGATGAATGTCCATCTATGTAGCTGGGTTGGAGGAAGCAAGCATAACGCAATCACAAGAGAGTCTGCAGCGAAGTTTGCTGTGGAAACTGAAAGGGCTGCAGAAACTGAAAAGATCCTTGAAGACGCAAGTGGAGCGATTCTTGCATACTATAAATCTGCCGCACCTGGCGCAACCCCTCTTGAGCCTGATATCAAGATCGAATGGAAGAAATCAGAGCCTGCTCTGGCATTTTCACTTGATGAGTCAAAGAGAATCATTCAGTCGGTAAATGTTATCCCTCATGGTCCAATTCGCTTCTCACCGAGTGTTGAGGGGCTTGTGGAAACCTCAAACAATCTGGCAATAATCAAGACAGAAGAATCAGAGATTTCTGTATTGATGTCGACAAGAAGCAGTGTTGACTCAGAGCTCGATTCATTCAGGAAGATGATTTCTGACCTGGCTCAACTGAGTGGCTGGGAAGTCACACTTAAGGCGGCATACCCCGGCTGGAATCCTGAACCAAAGAGTCCTTTCTTGGCCTATGTCCGGTCCCATCTTGAGAGCGTGTCAGATAGCGAGGTCAAGGTTGAAGCAATACATGCTGGTTTGGAATGTGGGATTATTGGTTCGAAAATCCCCGGCATTCAGATGGTTTCAATTGGCCCTAGAATGGAGAACCCTCATACCCCCGATGAGCGGCTCAGGATTGCGGATGTAGGTATTCTCTATGATGTCTTGAAATCCATTCTCAAGGACTTGACCAATCTCTAGATTCAGATATCCTAGAGGTCTGAAAGACCCAATGCCTTTAGCTTCCTTGCTGGAGGCTTGCCGGTCTTTCTACTCCACTCTCGTAGTTTGTACCATGTTTCAAGCTGTTCTTCCACATTTGGAACATGACCTTCTGTGGGCCCTTCTAAGGGCTGCAGTATGATGTCTGGAAGTTTCTCATTCTTGGGGTCATATCCCATTTTTAGATTGAAGAGGCGCATGAGAGTGAAAATCCTCTCTCCAGTTTTTGCAAGCTCTTCGACGGAGTAATCCCATCCTACTACCATCTTGAATAGCTCAACCATTTCCTCCGCAAGGAATGGATAGAAATTACATACACCCGCTGAGTTGGTGATGCACCTGAAGTCCTGATGTCTCGCAGCAATGTCGGCTTCGTTTGCGAATCTATCAAAACTCTCAATTTCAAGCAATTCGTTTGTCTGCCCCATCTGGACATTGTACATGTCCGCTGTCATATGACACGCTCCACGCGGCGAAGTGGCATACGCAATCGCCATCCCTGAGAAACCCCTGGGGTCATGCATTGGTAACTCTAAGCCATTTACTTGGGCTGCTAGATTCTCATATCCGAATTTCTTTCCAAAGGCAAGCGTGCCCTCCGCCATAATGTTACCAATACCCTCCCTTTTCGATATTTTCTCCAAGAGAGCCAACGCAGAATCAACCTCGCCCCATCGTGGAGTGATTCCATCAAGATCATCTTTGCTAATCTTCCCTTCGATGAAGAGATAATATGCAAATGCAACCACATTGCCAGCTGAGATGAAGTCCATCCCCATGAGGTCAAGTGTTTTGCTGCAATGAACCAGGGAATCTAGCTGATTGTTCAGGATCAGCGTTCCCAACGTTCCAGTTACTTCAAGTTCAGGCCCGGCAAACTCTTCTGTTGCATACCTCCCCTCTTTGATTTCGACTTTTCTTCCACAACCAATCGGGCATCTAAAGCATGCAGACTTGCCTACAAGAAACGTTTCCCGGACTGATGTCCCGCTGAGATTGTAGGAGTCAAAATCAGGAACCGTATAGTATCCTGCTGGCAGAGAACCATACATCATGCTTGCCATGTCAACATATCCAGCAGTTCCAAGGTCAGTATACATCTTGAATGTAGGGTCATCCTTCTTGTCTTCATTCAGAGCCTTTGCATATTCTATAAGACCGTCAGAATCTACAACAGGAATCTTTCTGTCTGTTCCATTGACAATAATTGCCTTGAGATTCTTGGAGCCCATGACCGCTCCCATGCCAGTGCGCCCAGCTGCTCGATAATGGTCTACGATAACACCGGCATATTTCACCAAGTTCTCTCCTGCTATCCCAATTCTCGCGACACCCGGATTTTTGAGTCCCGCTTCTTTCTTCAGCTCGTTCCAAACGACCTGAGTGTCCTTGCCCCATAGATGACTCGCATCTCTCAATTCGACAGTATCATTGTTTACTAGTAAGTACGAGTGTTTTGCTGCTTTTCCAGTAAGCAGAATCCCGTCATATCCTGCAAACTTCAAATCAGCTCCAAAATGGCCTCCTACGGTGCTGTGACCCCAGAGTCCTGTCTGAGGGGACTTGGCACAAAACGATGTCTTGCTGCCCGTGGGAACCATTGTCCCAGTAAATGGTCCAGTGAGTATGAAGAGAGGATTATCCGGACCAAGGGGATCTGTATTCGCATCAATCATGCTATAGAGAATTCTGCAGGCGTAGCCGGCGCCTCCGATGAAATCTCGAGCAATCTTGGGATTGAGGAGTTCATCAGATATGATGCCAGTGCTGAGGTCAACTCTTAGAACCTTGTTCCGATATCCATACATTCTCTTCCCCTCGGTCTTAGAAGTCGATCGGATTTCCCTCAAACATATACTCGTAAATCTTTCTGATGATCCCACTGTCGATGTTTCTGGGATTCATTGTTATGGTGGCATCCATCATGGCGTACTCGACGAGCTTGTCAATTCCTGCTTTGAAATCCTTTTTCTTGACCTTCGCCGCTTTCAGGCTTGTTGGGCTTCCTATTAAGCCCATGAAATCTCGTATTGCCTGAGCGAATTTGCGAGCCACAGTCAAGTGTCTTCTGCCTGTGATTCCTATCAGGCCAGCAAGCTCTGAATAGTGGCGCGCCGCGTCAGCATTTCCCTTGCAGGTGTATTCGATGACATATGGGAGAGCCATACCTACTGCAAGTCCATGATGAAGTCTGAGAACTGAGCCAAGGCTGTGACCAAGAGAGTGCGCCAACGCCACTTGAGAATTGCCAAAGGCCATTCCAGCAAGTGAGGATGCAATTAGCATCTTCTCCCTGGCCTCCAAGTCATCGAGGTTTTCGACAGATTTGGGAAGCCACTCAAAGATTATCTTCACTGCCTTCATTGAGAACCCATCAGATATGTCGTTCTTCCAAGTAGATACATAACCCTCCACAGCATGAGTCAACGCATCCATTCCAGTTGTAGCAGTGAGATTCTTAGGTAAGTCTTTAACGAACAAAGGGTCGAGAATGGCAAGAGCTGGGACTAGCTCTGAATTGACAGTTGCAAACTTCCTCCCGGTTTCATCCTCCCGAATCACAATTGAATGAGTGCCCTCTGAACCCGTGCCAGCTGTTGTGGGAATGCATACAAGTTTCGCTTTGTTCGCCACGCCAATTTCATCAAAGGGTGAGAGAGCAGTCAAATCCATATCCGGCTGGGCGTACAGAACCCAAGCAGCTTTTGCAGTATCCATGACACTGCCTCCCCCAATTGCGATAATCGTGTCCGCCTCGAAGCTCCTTATGCCGCTAGATGCATCCTGTACTGATGAAATTCGTGGATCTGGTTCAGCACAGTCCCAAACGGCGACATTCCACTGGTTCTCAGCCAGGATTTTCGTGACCTTATCTACCAATCCGAGCTCGTTGATTACTTTATCAGTGACAATGAACGCATTCTTACCTGGGAGTCTCTCGAGTTCTTCTATTGCGTCTTCTCCAAACACGATTTTTGGAATGCTGAATTCCCAAGACATTTTCCTCAACCTCTGCATTCCTGATGCAAGAATGGGCTAGCCATCAGGCTTAATGCACACAGAAACTATGAACGCCCTCTTATGTGTGATGTCCTACTTATTGATTACTTCGACCGGCAAAGATTGAATGGTTTTTACAGCATCAGAAACAAT
This sequence comes from Candidatus Hermodarchaeota archaeon, assembly GCA_048885865.1. Classification (GTDB taxonomy): domain Archaea; phylum Asgardarchaeota; class Thorarchaeia; order Thorarchaeales; family Thorarchaeaceae; genus SMTZ1-83. Next base: position 16,043 of record JBHLLF010000031.1, on the reverse strand, counting down.
CTCATTGATGAGGTCCTGAACAGTGGGCATGTCATCTATCCGACCCATCGCCTCTCCACCAAACATCAAAGCTGTATCTTCTTTTCCATCAATTAGGTTGTCGAACCCATCTCGTTCAAGCTTGAGAATCGCCTCGTTAGAATCAAGAGGCTCCCCAAGATAGAAACGTGGGACATCTTCTAGCGTCTGTTCTACAATCTTCTCAGCTCTCTTGTTTCGCACAAATCGCATTGGGCCGAATAGACCCCTGCCCACAAGCGTCTGCCTTTCTTCCCTGTCCAAAATCGCTTTCTTCCAGATGTCCTCAAAATCGCTCTCTTTAGTAGCGATGAACCTTGTTCCCATCTGAATTCCCTTGGCTCCCAAAGCTAAAGCTGCAGCCAATGTGCTTCCATCACAAAATCCTCCTGCAGCAACCACCGGGGGCTCAACCGCCTTTGCCACAGCTGGTACTAGGACCATTGAATGTACTGGATCCCAAGACACATGGGCACCTCCCTCATGTCCAGAGGCTATTATGATGTCTGCGCCTGCCTTCTCAGCTTTCTTGGCGTGATATACTGATGGAACCACGTGTGCCCAGATGAGTCCCTGTTTTTTCAGTTGGGCCCATGGAGTTGGGTTGCCTGCAGATGTTACTACGATACGCAATGCTCTCTCAATATCTGAATCGGCCTCTCTAGCTTCCACGACTCCCCTCGCAAACATCTCTGAAGCTAGTATGAACTCTGCGGCCACAGGGATGTTCACTCCAAAGATGCCTCCTGATCTTCGAGTGCCTTCTGTTACTGCTTCTATTGATTTCTGAAGAAGGATGGGTGGTGGGTCTGATCCAAAGATTCTGACAGCATCTATGGGTGCAGCTTCCGGTAACAGAGTGGCAGCCATGCCAATGCAGCTGATAACACCTAATGCACCTGCATTTGTGACTGCTATAGCTAGTTCTTCCGTCTTGTATGGCCCCATTCCACCTTGGAGTATAGGATGTCTGATTCCAAGAATGTCACATACCTCAGTGTGTAGAGAAGTCATAGCCTTACTGAGAGAAAACCTCCCGATTTAAGTCTGTCATCTATTCAAGGCAATGGCTCTATGATAAAGAGTGGCTGCGAGATAATGAGTGCAATGAAAGTGATTAGTGCAATTATAATGCAGAATGCCACATAGCTGAGAAACCTGCTCGCAAGGACATCCGACACACTCTCTGTGGGTTCATACTGACCGTAGTCCATTGAGGAGTGCTTTCGGGCGTCCTCTTCTGACAATTGATCCACTCAATACTTCCCTATTCATCGGGCCATTTTGTGGGCACCAAAGTTGTAGCGTTGACTAGCTCCATGGCAGCCTTCGTGTACCGCATGATTTTGCCCATGTCGCCTTTCCCGAGCTTAAACTTTCTCTGCATCAAGCCCTTAATGGGATCTATCTTCTTGTCGAATAGGAGTTTCCAGTTCTTCAAAGGACCTTCATAAGTGAACTCTGCATCGTCATCATCGCTGGCCATTCTAGCTTCTCTGCACTTGCCATGATAGAGGTCGATATAGAGCCGCATTGGTTCTTTTACAGTTTCACCATCGGCTGTCACTACAAAGATGAAGTCTCCTTCCCAATCATGCGCAGCATCTTCATAGGCCTTGCTTGAGTTCACTACTTCTACATACTTCTCGACCCATTCATCTGAGGGGAATATTAGCTTCTCGTCACCCATGTCTGGTATTCTCCACTAGGGACATTGCATCTTTCATTGCATTGGTAAGAGAAAAGCCTTCTGTATTACTCAGAACGTCTTGAGGGGCAAGTCCAAGGCATCGGCTAGTTGCTTCTGATCCTTAAGCCTTCCAATCTCCGAAATGTGATGTGAATCGCTTCCAAGAGTGAACATGCATCCCTTGTCCTTCGCCATTGTCAGGAAGTCTTCGAACCTTAGCTCATATCTTGCACTCAGTTCAACAGCTATACCATTTCGAGCCAATGCATTAGCCACCAGCATGCCATGTTCGGATCGATAAGAAGATAGATAGCCGTTCCAGTGTCCCAAGATCTCGAATCGCTCATTATCAGCAGCCTTTGTGACTGCAGAAGCCCAATGTCTGGAGTCTGAACCCCAGTGAACAGACCCTATTACAAGGTCAAACTGATTCAATCCGCCTGCAACCGGTGCCATTGTGCCATCCGAGTTGATATCGACTTCTGCCCCTTGAAGAATCCGAATTTGCGGATACTCCTTTCCTATTGTTTCGATGATTTCTCGTCGTTCCCTTATTAGGCCAATTCCTGCACGTGTCGATCCCAAAGATGGCCAGAAATGGTCGATGATTGCAATAGTTGCTAGTCGCAGCTTGATCGCCCGCTCGACAATATCACGAATGGATGTGTTGCCATCCGAGAATCTAGAGTGAATGTGGTAGTCATTTTCAATTGCGGGCATCCTGTCTGTCGAGGCTTTTTCTCTGTTATAACAGTGACTCCTGTGTTCCCGCTCGAACTCCCAAAGATGGCCTGCTCTGACAAACAAGTTTATATGTAAATCCGGAACGAATAAGAATAACAGAACGTTCCGGTTTTCCGGAAGGAAAAGCTCGACCGGAACATTCGTAGGATATTCGCGTGGTTAAATAAAATGGCAAGAATCAAAGCAGAACCGAAATCGCGCCGCCATGCAGCGAGAATCATCCTTTCATCGCCGCTGCAGGCTCTGCGAGCATACTCAATGCCAATCCTAGGAGCAATTGGGATGATAGTCTTACTCTATCCGCTCACGATACTCCCAGGTCTTATCATGGCCGTCCTGCCAGCTGAGATCTACCTAGCCGACAAGGTCTATAACGGACTCACTTCTCGCACGCCCCTTCTGGAACTGATTGAACTTGGCACGCCATTAGATGATCTTGAGGACATACGCGCCAGAACGGCTGGCGGACGACCGCCCAATGCAACTGATGGACACATCCCCTTCACAAAGTGATCAAAATGTACAAGGCTCCTCTCTATCTCATCTCAGTCGCACTAATGTTGGGGCCAGTGCTGACGGCTCCGGTTTCTCTCCCCACTTCCTCCGCCGCTTCTTTTGCCGGAGTCCCGTCAGCACAAACTGACACGCTTTGGCCAACTCACGGTTGGAGCATCTCAACCCCTGAGGAACAGGGAATGAATGGGGGTCTGTTGACCGAGATGATGGAGCGAATTTCTGAACACAATGTTCTCATCGACTCAATCCTGATTGTCAAAAATGGGTACCTTGTCTTTGAGGAATACCTCAGTGATGTCTATGACAACGAGTCACGACACATCATTCATTCATGTACGAAGAGTCTTACTTCAGCTCTGGTTGGGATAGCTCTCGATGAGGGCTATATAGACAGTACAGACGATTTACTGATTGACCTCTTGCCGAATAGGACTATTGCCAATCTAGATGACCAGAAACAAGCTATCACCCTTGAGCACCTTTTGACCATGACATCTGGATTGGAATGGGATGAATGGACTGAACCCTATAGCTCGTATCTCAACAGTCTAAATCAGGTTTGGGCTGCACCTGACAGCGTTCAGCATATCCTTGACTTGCCGATGGCCTATGAACCTGGTGAGATGTGGGTCTACAATTCCGGAGGATCACATCTATTGGGAGCTATTGTGGCTGAAGCCACAGAAACCACTCTCTTTGCATATGCCATTGAAAATCTGTTTACTCCTCTCGGAATCTCGTCCTCAGACGTCTTCTGGCCTTATGACAATCAAGGTCGCAGCTGGGGCCACGGTGGAGTTGAAATGTTGCCCCGCGACATGGCGAAGTTTGGATACCTCTATCTCAACAACGGCACTTGGGATGGAGAACAGATTGTTTCAGCAGAATGGGTGCAGCTTTCGTCTGCAACTCAAATCACGTTCAATGAATATGCCGGCTACGGATATCAATGGTGGACCTACCCAACTGACATAGTGGAAGTCTACTCTGCGGAGGGATATCAGGGGCAGTACATCTTCGTTATCCCAAGTCTGGACATGGTTGTGGTGTTCACATCGAATGTTGCACCATATCAAACCTATCCGCAGTCAGCTATTCTCTTCGATTTCATCATCCCTGCAGCAATGAACACTATTCCACAGAACATAGATGTGTCCAATACGCTGACTTTGGCGACTCTCGTCTTGCTTCCACTCCCGTTCTTATTTGCGGGAGTGTACTTCAGAATTCGAGCCGGGAGATGGTTTTGGAAATTGACGCATTATCAGGAGGTGCAATCAGATTGACACCCCTTCTTGAGCTGCCCATCTTTCACGCTTCAATCCTAGGTCTAACCCTGCCTCTCCTCGCACTATGTCTGTTTGTCCTAGTCATCCCATGGCTAAGGAAAGAGAACGGAAGTGGAGTTCGAAGATATCTCTCATACTTGGTCACTCCTCCGCGAATTGGATCCCTCAGAAATGAGTCATCAGATACTGCACTATGGAAAGAAATCAAAGTGCGACTCTTCTTTGTATACTTGGGAGTTGCCCTGTTTCTCATCAGTTTCATGATTTGCGAGTTCTATGAGGTCTTCATGGATACATTGCTTCCAGTCACACAAGGTAGCACTGGAGAGTCAAGGATTGTGACTAGTGTAGTATTCCAGAACCCATTCACTGCAGGTTGGGTAGGGTCGATGCCTTGGTATGGAGGCCTACCCGCACCTTCAGCTTTGGGGACTTACCATGAAACCTGGAGTTGGATCTTTATCACAGATGCCTACACAGACAATCCACTCTTCTTTGAGACTGTCCTAACCTCTCTGCTTGTCCTTTCATTCATCATTGGACTTGTGTTCCTCGCGCCTCTCGGAATCAGGACGATTCGTCACTCATTCGTATCGTCGATGTTTTTCCTATTAACAGGAATGATGGTTTTTTCAAAAGCAGCGTTTGGGTGCTTTGCTCAAGCGTGGGTATTGCTCTATAATGATGCATCAATCACCTATGGAGTCCTTTCTGCCACTAGGAGCATGTTTCCAAGCCTCGCAGACGCCATTTCATTTGGGGCGCCAATTATCCTGGCTATGTTCGCTTTGTTCATCGTAATAGGCAACAAGCTATGGAAGATGTATTATGATGATTCAGGGTCTAGAACATGGTTTCTGGTGTTCATCACTATGAGCTACTGGATTGGACTCGCTCTTACAATATTAGTAGTGTGAAGCAAATGATTACGATTAGAATGATAACATATTTGGCAGCCTGCAAGACTCCTCAGGCTAGTCAGAAGAAACGACGCACTGACAAGGTGATGGACTAGTGGCAAGCAGCAGATCTGGATTAGGTGCATTGGCTGAGGATATCTCTGTCAGCTTCAAATTTGCGTTCAAAAATGTGATTTCCTTCTTCCTAGGAATGCTCGGTGTATTGATAGTTACTCTAATTCTAGTAGTTATAATGCTGCTCATATTCATAGCTACGGTCATCTTCCTGACACCAGGAGGCTTCTTCGAACTCGTTGAAGTATTTGTGGGCATCATTGAGGCATTTGCCAACTGGCCCTCGCTAGAAAGCCTCGGTCTGGTCGTCCTTATCATCGTTCCATTAGTACTCCCGGTCTTTGTAGCAATTGGGGCTCTCTATGGAATGGCAAGAGAGATTGTGGAGAGCGAAGGAACGACAGCTGAAGGAGTATTTGCATGGTATAGTAGACGCTTCTTTCCTCTAGCTGGTGGTGGAGTTGTTGTCTTTATGACCACAATTGTACCGCTTGCAGCTCTCTATGCCTACGCATACAACACACTGGGGGGAAACATTAGCGGGAATGATGAAGTCCTGCTGATTGCTACCATGGTACTCTGGTTTGTGATCTCTTCGGGTTTGCTGACTATGATGTTCCCAGGCATTATTGATGGACTAACTGTGAGGCAGGCAGTCGCAAGGTCGATTAAGATGGGTGTGAAGTATCTTGATCGAGTCTTCGGCGTCTGGCTGTTCTTCTTAGCGCTTTTCTTCGCCCTCATTGCGCCCTTAATATGGCCTTACCAGCTGTATTTGATATTTGGATTCTATAACCTAGGTTTCTATCCTGCTCTAGCTGGTCTGTTTCTCCTCTTCATTGCAATTCCAGCCATGGCCATTGCTCAGAGCAGAGTGTATCTCCTCCTAGGAAGCGAGGAGGACGATATCCCAGTGACAGATGAAGAATTTGATGAATCAGAAAAATGGGGGGCAAATAATTGAGTCCCAGAAAAGCCGCGCCAATTAAGGACTTTGAAGTCCTAAAAGACAAGAAGACAATCAAGCTAATGATGGATCCTCTCCGGATTGCGATAATGAGCGTGCTTGGAAGAGAGCCAATGACAGTCAAGCAGATCGCTGATGAGCTCAACAGAAAGCCTGGTACTATACTTCATCACCTTGACAGGCTGAAGAAGGCCAAATTGGTTGTTCAGGTTCGCACTGAAAAAACCACGACTGGCATCGTTCAGAGATATTATAGAGCCACTGCAAGGGAATATCAGATCGGCGTCGCAAAGGTGGTGTCTCCAAAGCCAACGCCTGAGGAGGTTGCAGAAACCCCTGAGGATAGATGGAGAAGCGTCATCAAGGGTCTAGCTGAGTATGATATTGTGATTCCAGAATCAAAAATGGCACATGCACTAGATCTACTCAAGGCGATGACGGATTGTGAAGACAATATCAGCAGACGAGTCTATCGTTCTGAAAGAACCTCTATGGCTCCGCACATTCAGGCTGAGGTGACACGGATTATGCGTCGCTTAGCGCTAGACCAGGACAATGAGTGTAGTCGAATCCAAGAGGAGTGGCATCGTTTCCTAGAGTGGCATCGGAATAAATAGCGAGTGGACAAGACTTACATCCTCGCACATGAGTCCACACTTGATGTTCGAGGAAAACAATCCTCCTGATATCGAGGAATCTGTTGTACAGGCTGCCGTGATGAGAGCTTTACCTGGCATCTCGAATCCCAAGATTCAGTTCCTCTATCACGGCACATACAATGTCTATCTAGTCGAGGACACGTATCTCTTCCGTTTTCCAAGTACGATACTCCCCCTCGATGAACAACAGAAACTTATTCGTAGAGAAGTAGGGCTTTTGGACAAGCTGCGAAGTCATCTAACCCTTGAGATTCCTTCGCCTGAGTTTGTCGATGCAGAATCCGACACACCATTTATGGGCTATAAGATGGTTCAAGGTGTTTCATTATCACGGTACTATAGCACGACCAATACCGAGCAGCGACAATTCTTGGGCAGGCAAGTGGGCGGGTTTCTAGGCCAACTTCATGCAATAGATGGAAGTAGTTTGGGATTGGGTGATGAGGGCTCATATCGACCAGAGGAAAGCAGGACTGAGTATTGGGAAGTCTTTAAGCGTGTTCAAGATGTCGTCTTTCCACAATTGTCTAAAACTGAAAAAGAATGGGCCCAGAACCTTTTCCATGGATTCCTAGACCCTGACGAGAACTTCGATTTCGAGCCAGTTCTCATTCATGGGGATTTCGATACCTCAAACATCCTAGTAGACTCCCTATCCTACACTGTCACTGGAATCATTGACTTTGAAGAAACTCGTGTTTATGACCCCGCTGCGGATTTCATCTTCTTGAGTGAGGGAGTTGACTTTCTTACTCATCTAATCGCTGCCTACACTGGCGAGATTGATCCTCGACTTGGAGAGCGCGTCATATTCAGACTTGGAAGACAACCCTTCATCTACATTCTTTGGGGAACAGAGCATTGTCTCGAAACCATGGTGAAATATGGGTATAATACGCTTGGGAGATTTGTGGCGAACTGGAAGAGCTATGTTTCTGTGGCAAGGACGTGTTTCAACCTCTAGAGGTTATAATGTTCCATAATCTGTAAAGCATGTCCTCCCTCGTGGCCCTCGCCTTTGTAGCGGTAGCCAAATAGCGACTCGATTGTTACCACTGAGCCGTCCGCCCAAAGTAGTCCGGTATGAAGGTTCCATTCTTCTGCTGTAATCTCCTCAATTCTATGTATCAATGCATCAAACGATTTCTCCCACTCGTCTAAGACCTGCTTTAGCGACCAATCACGTCTTTTCTCAACTTCGACCATGTTGAACGCAGTTTCTCCCTTGGTGAGATACCAAGGAGCTTTCCTATCAAGAACCTCATCTACAGACTTCGCGATTTCCCAGTTCCATGCTGAAATGTGGGAAATGATATCCTTGACTGACCAATCCCCCATTACTAGGTCATTGATAATCTGCGATTCAGAAAGCTTCTCAATAGTCTGCTTGAGTTTTCTGTGGTCCTCACGAAAGAACCTCAAGACAGCTCCTTGATTCATTTCTGCTTCCCTCATGGATTAAATCACAAGGACCTACTGTCAGCTCTAATATGAATTCTAGCTTGAATATGATTATTGGAGTAATTCTTGTCCAAATGTCCTCCCAAACTCTTTCCCTTTCATTGCATCTTCAGCGTTTAGTGGGCCCTCATACCCATCAACAAGAGCTGAGAATCCAGGAGACACAATTCGAGCACCCGGTGTCTTCTTCATCAGCAGTTCTTCCATCTTTCTCAGGGCCTTTCCATTATGATTGCCCATATAGGTCTCGAAAGTAGTCACTAGCTTTCCATCCAGCCCATCTTTTGCTGCCTTCTTTATTGCCCCCGTGATTCCGCGGGTCGCTCTCATAACATGTACTGGACCTCCGAATAGAACCGCATCAAAGGCTGTCACCTCTCCCCTGTCGAAATCCTTGATGTTCTCTACTTTACATTTTATATCTCCTGCCTCCTGGATGCCTGCGGCAATCTCCTCAGCGAGCTTCTTTGTATTTCCGAATTTTGAGTCATAAATAACAAGCACATTCGTCATCGTCTTTCTCCTCTTGGCTAGAAAATGGGATGGCAGGATTTATGTGCTGGCATGGGATTGCATCGGAGTTTTGAGTCAATAAGACGGTAATTAGAATGTCTGCTATGCAAGAGCCCGGAACACTAAACGAACACACGATACGTGGTGGGAGGTCCTTCAATCAGCCGAAGAAGAAGGTCGACCCCATGACGTGGAACACATGTAGAAACGAATTCCTAACATTGCTGAGATGAACTATCATGAAATCGAGATCCTCGACCCCAAACTGAAATATGGTTTAAAACTGCTCAATGCTGTTCGCCATATTCGTGGGAATGTCACTTCTAGCGGCTGAGGTACTAATGCGGGATTTAGTAATCCTGTGGATGGTCAAGGCTCGCAAGATTTACGCGGAATAATGAGAATTAGAGTTTCCCATCTTCAACCATGGACATCAATTTCCTAATAGTGTAGCCTAGGAAGATGTCACATGTGGATTTCCACTTCTTCTCCATTATGTATTCACCAAGCTGGTCGCCATCGCTGAAATCGACCTTGCTCAGCGTCTTGCAGGTTGTGCTGCCAAATCTCTCCTTGAACTCTTCATACAATTCAGTGACAGCTTGAATAGCTGTTCCTCGCGCTTCTGGATGGTCTTCAGGTACAGAATCTTTTCCTTGTCCGCATCTGAAACCAATAGCGGCACAACTCCCAATCAACAGCCCACAGGTTGTTTCACCGGATAGAATGCCGCCCAAATACCCCGCAGTAGCCCAGGATAAATGTGGTTCATTCATGTCCCAGAGTTTTAGCATTGCTTGTAGTGATGCCTCAGCACATGTGTATCTGTGCATTCGCTTGTAGGCTTGTGTCAGAATCTCATCGAAGTCGTTGTCTGGCATAGACGCCAGCACTGGCGACCAGAATAATTAACGTTTGCATTCCTTAGATGCCTATCAGAACTAGTGCCTTAATAGAAGTAGAGCAAGATGAATTGATGCTAGGTGCGTCACCAGTGATTCTTGCATCCCTGCCAGGCCACCAGTGACGCGTTAGCCCCTCAGGTGTGGTAGTTGAGGAGCCACGTTCAAAATGACAACGAGCACATATGGAGTCTCTGATTTGCCCAGAAATGTATCTGAAGGCCACATGTGACACACAGAGTTGGCAAAATGAAGGCTTTATCACCAAGGTCGTATATGAATATGACATACCTGCTTGGAGAAACATGCGATGCCAAAGGCGTATGTTCTGATACGTGTCAAATCTGGAGAGATGTGGGAACTGCAGCGTGCCATTGAGAAGATTGACGGAATAAAAGAGGCTCTAGTAATCACGGGTCCGTATGATATAGTGGCTTATGCCGAGGTGCCCTCAGCAAATGACTTGAGACGAATGTTAGACACATTCCACAGCTTAAAGGGAATTGTTAGCACAGAAACCTGGATGGCCCTTTGATACACGATTAATGTATTCTCCCCTACTATCTACATCTGTTCATGAGTTCATTTGCTATGGCATAGAATCTAGATGGAGAGGGAATAAACGCTCTTGGGGTCGAGTCCAAGATCCTCGTCTAATTCTCGAGCAAAATGGAAACACTTCTCCGCTAGTGCTTCATCTGTTTCTCTAATGACGCTTGCATTCATAGCGAAGAGCCTTGCCATTACAACCTGGTCATCATACTTCCGAGCCAGTTTCAAAACATCATTCAATGACGCTTCATCTGTCTCGCTTTCCTTACGCCCTTGCATCATGACGTGATATATCCCCGGAATGAAGCACTCAAGCTCTACATATGACTGAATCAGCTCGCGCATTTGCTGATTGGCTTTCCTCAATTCACTTACATCTTTTATCGCATTGTAGCATTGCCAGAGTCGAAGAATCAGATCTAGACGAATCCAGTTTTCAGGGTCTGTGTCTAATCCCTCAGTAATTGAATCAGCCACTCTCATCAGTGGCATTTCACCATAGTTGTGTCTCAGATGCAAGAGATAGTACGGGCGAGCCAGTACTGCACTGGGATATCTCTTGACAAGTCTGGGTATGGTGTTGATTCCCCCATAATGCAATGCAAGCCTAGCAGCAAGGTATACACGTTCTTCATGGCTTTCTTCAGATATCACCGCACCACAAAACTGTCTGACAAAATCCTTGTAGTTGGACGCGGCATCCATTGTATTTTCAAGCATGATTCGTGTTCCTGGGTCCACGAAAGGATAGTATTTCGTTATCGAGCCTAATGACTTCATCCCTACCGACCCAACAATATGCAAGAGATGATGAAAAACATGTTGCCTCTTTATTTATCGTCACATTTCTGAAAAAAAGGTGAGAATTCTCACTTTATTTGTGTCAAGAAGATGCAATTTTCAAGAATGCTCGTCGTCTAATGTTGAATTGAATTCTTCCATTTCCCTAATGAAGACCTCTGGTTCATGTGAGTGGATGACATGATCAGAGTCGATTCGCTTGAATTTCATCTCTGGCGCAATCTCTCGAGCTAATGCTGCGTCATCATCATCCATTGCACCTACTAGACCCAGTTCAGGATGTCGAACCCAGTTTGCATGTAGCAAAAGCATAGGACAGGTGGCTCGTCTCAATGCATCCGCGTGGTCTAGACCTTCATAGACTCTACCATCAAGAAATGCTTGTGAGAAGTCCGCGTCGAAGGTCCACAGCACATCTGTGATTCTACCGAGTCGACCAGGGAGTGAGGGCTTGCCCGACCTAAGTTTCTGAGACGCCCGAATCCATAGAGCCATGAAATAGGCGACTGATCCAGGGAGCCCTCTGATTTTACCTCCCTCGACGGGGCGCCTAATTTTCCTGAATGCCTTTGCGAGTTCTCTGACACTGCTCGATTCCTTCAATACTCGACTCATTTCTACAGTCACTTCTAGGACCCTGTAGACATAGCTATCTTCCTTGATTCTAGGCCATTCAGCAGAGAACAGAGGCGGGTCTTCCATCACAATGCCTCTGACAAGATCAGGTTGATTGGCTGCGAGCCATAGTGCAATGAGCCCTCCCGATGAGTTGCCTGAGATGATCGCTTTTCGTTTGACAGCCTGTTTTAGTAGTGCAGTCATGTCTGCTCCAATTGTTGTGAACGAGTAGTTTCCCGTTGCCCAGTCTGACTTTCCATGTCCTCGAACATCTACAGCGAAGACATGGAACATGGATGAAAGGGGTTCAACGACTTTCCTATAGGTTGTCCAATCAGCACCTTGCCCTGGAATGAGGACAAGCGCCGGACCATTGTCAGGTCCTTCCGCATAGTTGATCTCGATTTCTCCGGTGTTGATGCGTTTCTCAACAATGTTGCTCATACTCTTAGTATGAATCTGAATGCTTATATATTTTCATTACAATGCAATATGTGAAAAATATGAAAATATATATGATGCGATCCAATTAGAGATGTGGTGGCAATGACGAACAATACTAAGTATGACCGAATCAAATCGGCCTTTGTGAAAATCCTCGAAGATCTTGTGAAGTTTCGGGGGACTGATCCTATGATGGCACGGATATATGCCATGACTGTCCTATCACCCACCCCTTTGACGCAGGAGCAGATTGCAGAAACAACAGGTTACTCGAGGAGTCAGATCTCGAGATATCTGAAGAATCTGGAAGATAGACAAATGATTACGAAGGAGTCAACCCCTGGCTCGAGAACTCAGCTATATGGTGGAACCACAGCTCCAATTCTGGATAGTTTCAAGCGCAGCATGGAAGCAATTGAGAATTTTGTCATGGTCAAACTGGAAATCATTGATCACCTATTGACAGAATGGCAGACCCTGACACCAGATATCAAATCGAATCCTGAGGGTGTGAAGCTGAAGGAAGCCCTTACCGTATTCTCAGCGTGGTTCAGAAGTTTTCTTGATCTACTCACTGATTTCAATAATAGTTTCAGTGAGCGAGTAAAAGAGATTGAGAGAGACCTCCTCCTCTCACAATTCTGACTCAATTCTTGTGTATGTAAAGATGAAGCATATTTGCTCAATCATCCTTAGTTAAATCCGAGATAATTGAATCAATAAGATTGAAATCTCTCCACAGAAGTGAAATAGGGTCAGCTTTAACATTGACATGACATTTAACATGCTCAGGGGGTTTGCTTGTGAAAAAACAACCCCATAATCGAAAGGATGCAGGGCGTATACTGAAAGATATGAAAACAGGAACTTCAGAGAGCGAAGCAAATTATCAAACTTTCTTCGAATCAGCCAATGATGCGATGTTCCTAATGCGATATGATGTCTTCATAGAGTGCAACAATCGCACGCTTGAGATGTTTGGGTGTACAAATGAGCAGATACTTGGCAAAACTCCATATCATTTCTCACCTCCAGAGCAGAGCGACGGACGAAACTCGAAGGAAAAAGCACTCGAGAAGATAGACGCAGCTATTAATGGCATCCCGCAGTTCTTTGAGTGGCAGCACATTAGATGTGATGGAACCTTCTTTGAAGCCGAGGTGAGTCTTAACGCCATTAGAATTAGTGATGAAACGATTGTTCAGGCTATTGTAAGAGATATAACAGATCGTAAGCGTGCAGAAGAAAAACTCCAAGCAAGTGAGGAACAGATGAGGGCATTATTCAAGGGAATTCCTGTTCCTACGTACACTTGGCAAAAGACTCACGACGATTTTGTATTTGTTGACTACAACGATAAAGCCCTCGAATTCACAAATGGCGATGTAGCGAATCTCATCGGAGTCAAACTATCGAATCATTATGCAGATATGCCGGAGATCCGCAATACTATAATTCGGAGTTACAACGAGAAGAAAGTCATTGAAGAAGAGATGCACTATTTCAGGACAACTGGAGAAGAGAAGTATTTGGTAGTTCGATACGCTTACATTCCTCCTGACTTAGTGATGATTCACACTGAGGATATAACCAAAAGAAGGAAGGCTGAGCAGGCTCTAAAGGAGAGCGAAGAGCGTCTCGATTTTGCTATAAGAGGGGCTGAGCTCGGTGTTTGGGATTGGACCGCCAATCCAGACGAATGGCATGTTAACGAAAGGTTTGCAGAAATCGTGGGCTTCACACAAGAGGATTTGACCAAACATTCTCCCAATTGGCAGGAGATTATTCATCCAGACGACTATGAAGATGTGAGGGCTCAATGGAGGAAACATGAATCTGGGGAAATCCCGTTCTATTTCGTGGAATATCGACTAAAGACTCAAGATGGCACTTTGAAGTGGGTCTTAGATAGAGGAACTATTCTCGAACGGAGTGAAGATGGCTCCGCCTTGAGAGCCTCTGGAACTCTTCTGGATGTAACGGAAAGAAGACTAGCTGAAGATCGGATGAAGCAAAGCGAAAATCAGTATCGCACTTTGGTAGAAACAATTCCTGATGGCATCTTGATGTGTGATGCAGAAGGGGCTATCATCATGACCAATGAGGCAGCGCCTCTTATGGTTGGATTGGAGAGCGAGAAGGAGCTATTGGGAATAAACATGTTTGATTTTGTTGTGCCGGAGGATCGAGAAAAAGCGCAAAGTGCATTGACTAGTACAACAGGCCTTGATAATTTGCCCTCTGAGTTCATGCTGCAAAGATCCGATGGCACACGCTTCCCGAGTGAGATTACTGCGTCCTTCCTTAAAGGCAGTGATGATAGGCTGGCTGCATATGTGCTCGTGGTGAGAGACATTACTGAAAGAAGAAGAGCTGAAGATGAGTTCAGGGTAGCCGGTGAAACGGCAATGCTGTATCTCGACCTAATGGGTCATGATATTATGAATATGCTTCAAGCGGCTAGTATGGGCACAGAGCTTTTGCTATCAGGTTTGGATATTGATAATGAGAGTGTACTCAGAGGAATATTTGACTCAATCAACTCGTGTCGTTCTCTGGTTTCTTCTGTGAAGAAGACTGAGGGGCTTCTCTCAGAACCCTTGGGTCAAGTATCTTTAGTCGATACACTAGAATCCTGTATGGAAAAGGCCCGAAATAGATACCCCGATGCTGTAATTGACTTCAAGTCTGACTCTAGTCCTGCATTTATTATTGCTGACAGGTTTATCCATGTTCTCTTCATGAATATAATAGAAAATGCAGTTGTGCACAACAGAAGTGAGCAAAAACTTGTCTGGATTGAAATGTCTGAAGCGAATGAAGGCTATACAGTGATGATTAGTGACAATGGTCAAGGAATACCTGATAAAAGAAAAGCTGAGATGTTTGATCCGAACAGACGCTTTGGAGGAATTGGCATCCACCAAGCTTTGAGAATCACAAGGAAGTACTCTGGGACTATTGATGTGCAAGATCGCGACTTGCTTGACCCTAGTAAAGGAGCAAAGTTTGAAGTCTGGTTTCCCAAGCTCTCCGCTGGTTGAGAGGGACGCTCGAAATGCTCAACGCAAAGATGGAGGAAATGAACCTTTCTGCCGCTATTTTGCTACCTCTTTCCTCACACACTATATTCACGCTGGAACTATAGCTATTGTGCTATTGTCCTTTATTAAAAAGATATTACAAATATTGGAAGAGTGGTAGTGATTATGAAGCGCAAAGCAAAACTGGTTGTATTAGGATTATCTTTTACCGCTATCATCTTCCTCGGTTTTATACCTTCTCAAGCACTTGCAATTGCCAGACCTCAGAATTGGCCAAGTTGGGATAATTGGAAGGGAACCACTCCTGAAGCACAGGGCGTGGATTCAAGTAAGATAGAGGAAATGTACGGTTTTATCGAAGCAAACGAGATTGATATTCAAAGTGTGTTGATTATTCGCAACGGTTACATAATCAATGAGGAGTATCTCCATGACTCCGTACGGCGTGAAGACAAAAGCTACTATTGGCCTGAGGCCGATCCAGTATGGGATCTTAGAGACGGCAGACTACATGCAGTTTGGAGTGTTACAAAATCTGTTGTATCTTTGCTTGTAGGAATAGCTATTGAAAAGGGATTTTTCGACTTGGACACCAAATTCTTCGATGTTTTCCCTGAAAGGTGGGATTCTGGGAAATACGGTGACCCTGTGTTTCTTGATGCCAAGAGAGACATAACCGTTGAGAATCTACTTCTACAAAATGTTGGTATTCAATGGAATGAGTTCGATCCGGTAACCAATATGGAATGGGGCGCTACTGGTTTTAGTCTCGACTACTATCTAACAAAACCAATGGATTATCTGCCAGGAACAGACGATCCTCTCGCTTGGACATATTCAAGTGGAAATGC
>JBHLLF010000030.1:0-30453 GCA_048885865.1 Candidatus Hermodarchaeota archaeon | reverse complement strand
ATTGAGTCAGTTATCTTGCGGTCATCAATTTCGATTTTGGGCCCAGCCCGCCTGGATGAATCAAGACCCAAAGAATCGTTCATCTTCATGATCCTGTCTAGAGCCACATAGACCGTTTCCTCATCACGCGATCGCTTGACATCAACAATAGATGCATGTTGAGTGACGTCAATAAACTCGAATCGTCCAAATGCCTGAAGGGCAAGGAGGACCTCGCGTTCATAGTCTTTGTGAGAAACGACCCTTGCAACAATCATCTCTGCGGGGCTCATTAAACCCATATCTATCACCCTTGAAATAGAGCCGACTCCTTCCGATATTGGCAAGAAGCCAGTTAGATTGTGCCATTTCATGGTAAAGATAAACGTTGTGAAAGGCAAGCGGACATTCCAATCATGTTCTGGAACAAAGGTCAATCTTTATCAGGGGTATTAGAAGTGAAAACGACAACCTGCTATAGGTGAGGAATGCAGTAATGTGTGCTGCTCACGAAGAGATTGACCAAATCCATGAGGCTGAAGAAGCTGCGAGCAAGCAGCTGAAAGAGGCAGAAGCCCGCGCAAAGAAGATTCGAGAGAACGCGGAGAAAGAGGCGAAGGAGATCATTGAGAACGCAGAGAAGGAGGCGAAGATGGCCGCTCAGCGTGCGCGAGATGGACTACAGGCCAGAAGATTGGAGATTGAGAAGAAGGTCCAGAAGGAAATTGAGAAGAAAATTTCAGGGATTGAGGACTCAGCCCGTGGCAATGTTAAGAAAGCCGTTGACATAGTCTACAAGGTGATTACGGGGGAGGAATGAAAACATGGAGGGTGTCAGCAATATCATCAGGATTATCAATTCCAAAACCAAGGATGAGTGCGACAGAATCATCACTGAAGCCGAGAAGTTCAAGAAAGAGCGCCTTGAAAAGGCGAGAAAACGTGCCAAAGCAATTACCGAGGAGATTGCAGGAAAAGCTGAACGCGAAACTGATGCGGAAGTTGCCAAGTATCAAGCCAGCGCCAAGCTACAAGCAAAATACCGCCTTCTTGAGAGCAAGGAGGCAATCATGAACGAGGTTTTTGAAACCGCATGGGAGAGCCTCCAGAAGAGTGTTCTTGAAAAGAAGTACGACAAGACTGTCTTCAATCTAGCTATCGATGGTGCAGCCTCACTTCAGGAACCAGACATTGAACTGGTCCTACCTGTAGGACAAAAGGTAAGCCTCCCGGTTGATGAGCTCGTAAAGACAATCTCGAAAGACACAGGTGTCAAGACAAACGTGAGCATTTCAAAGGACACAATTAGAGCCACTGGCGGAGTTGTTGTTCGATCTAAGGATGGTACTAAATGGGTCGACAATACTTACGACGCTAGAAAAGATCGATTCGATGCCTCATTGAGGGATCGAGTAGCATCTACCCTCTTTGCAGAGAAGGGGTCTGAGTAGAGGAAATGGAATACTCCCATCCTTCCTCTACTAGAGTTGCTTTTCTTAACCAATGAGGCCTGAAATGGACCCAATGAGTAGAAACGCAATAACGAAACCGTAGATAGCAACAGCCTCAATGAGCACGACATAGAGAATGCTCTTGCCAAAGGTTTCTGGCTTCTCTGTGATTGCACCCAATGCTGCTGCAGATGCAGTACCCATACCCAAGGAAGCGCCAATACCCGCAAGGCCAATAGCAAGACCTGCACCGATTGCAAGACCAAGAATGGCCAAACCAGCTCCCTCAGTGGTTTGCAATGGCACAAATCCAGAACCTGGCACACCAAGTGCCTTGACCGGGGTAGGTGCATAGAACGCTGCTGCCAAGATTGCACATACAACTGCTCCCAATCCTAGCATCAATATGTTGGTAGTCCTTGTATTGATTTTCACTGAATGTTGTCCTCCAGTTGCCAAATTGTAATCATTCGCTGACGTTTTCGGGTAATTCTCCTCTTTCTAAATGTTGCCCTCCGGTCACCAGATTGTAATCATTCGTCTGATATTCTCTGGAGCTTCGCCCCGTTCAATACCTACCGCAATGGAACGAATATTCCGAATCTCATAGTACTTGAGATTGAAAAATCCTAATACTGTTCCAATGTGGAACGGAAAAGCTGTGAGTTGGAGCTTCACCCGTTTTGCAATGTAGTCCTCGATTGCCAGCTCGACCTCCGAGAGATCATTTGTTTCTTCGTAGATCCTTGCCAGCCTTCCCGCAAGCTGACCATATTTAGTCGAACCTATCTTGTTGAAGATTTCACGCCAAGTCGAGCAAGATTCGATGAGCTCAACTATGGCCTGCGACTTCCTAGTGAACCGTATAAGAGACATATCAATGACCCTTGACTCCAGCTGCAGAACAAGTGCTCTGATCATTGTCAAGATGTTTCTGAGATCAACTCTTGCCTCTAGAACGTCCAAAACGCGACTCTGATCCTCATTGGAGAATTCCGTTAGAGCGTCCATGACGGTTCGAAGATACCATTCCTCAACTGCAACCTCGAGAGGAGCTGTAGATTCGTACTCCTCGTAAGTAGGAAGCTTCGTCAGAAGAGCAATTTTGACATCCCAGTAGGGCAAGATGTCAATTGCTTTCTTGACTGAGCCGGAATCAACTATCTGTTCAAACTCGCTTGCCTGTTCTGGAGAAGTCGGCACAAGAAATCTCAATATCTCGTCACGTTCGAGCTCTACATGAAGTCCACGGAGAATCGATTTGACGCTCTCCGCCAGGAACATATTGAGATAGGTTTCAGTAAAGTCGCGCACTCGACCAGTGAGTGACCTAATGAGCCTATAGCTAATATCTGCGAAATCCTTGGAGAGTACTAATCCAAGGTCAGCAGGGTCAGGAACCTCCCGCGGAAACTCTGCATTAATTATAGGGCCATAATAGGTCCCACCCAGATTCCTCATGAAGTCCTCATAGCTTGCGGACTGCAGAAGTCGTTCGTAGTCGCCTACTGTCAGAAATCGAGACTTCATACCTCTGATTCTTGCGTTGATGTAGCCGTATTCATTCGCAGCCCTTGAGCCCATCTTGTAACACCGTGATTTTTGGTCGGCGGGATTACGATTTTTCAATCCATGCGGGATATAAAGGTTGACGAAGGGAAGGAAACTGCTGATAGTAGAAGAATTCAAATAACCGGGAAGGCTCGTGCAATCAAGTTGGTTGCCATGACGGAAGGAACTGACGATCTCGTACCGAGGCGCGACGAGTATTTCGACCTTGGGAGCCTCTTTAGAAACTCTGCCACCATCACATTTGTCATAGAAATAGTGGCAGTCATAGTGATGGTAGGTTCGCTCACTGCATATGCAATAGGAGACCTCTTCTTCACACTCGATGATGCACTGAAGCCGCTTCTCCTCATAGTAATCATCATTATCTTTATCGTCCTATTCCTTGCCGCAATCAGCGCATTCGTCAGGTTCTCTAGGAAGATTGGAAATGCTGTGGTAGGTCCAGGTATCGAGCAGGTTAGGTTCGATACACCAAAGGTCAAGATGGTTGTAATGCTCTACGGAGCCCTAGTTGTTTCGATGGCGGTCGCTGGTTTTTACATTTGGTATCTTGTGGACCTATACTATCTCGGTCCTTGGGTAACACAGGCAGCGTCATTCTCCCTTGGAATATTCAGCTTTGCACTCGGAGCATTCATGATTGCACTCCTAGTTCAAATAATCATAGCTGGCGTAGGCAGAAGTGCCACAAAGATAATCATTGAGGTGCTCGATGCAGACGACGATGAGGAGTTCATGAGATAGGCGTCAGATTGCACAGTCATCTAAACTAATTCGAATATACAATTCAGTTTTGAAACCGCTTGCTGTGTAGAGTATATTTATATCGGATGACCGATACTTTTCCTATTGGTCATCCAATATTTAGATTTGGGGGTTCTTAATGAAAAATCAAGCAAGTGTTGAGAATATTGATCAGTTCTTCAGAGTCTTTGAAGAGAGACGCAGCATAAGGAAATACAGAGAGTTTGAGATTCCCGATGAGGACATAGTACGAATCTTCAGGGCAGCACAGCTTGCTCCATCTACAAACAACAGTCAACCTTGGCGCTTCATTGTGGTTCGTAGGCACGCAATGAAAGAAATACTTGCTGAGGCTGCTGGTGGACAGAAGTTCATCGCAGAGGCAAATGCGGTCGTTGTCGTGCTTGGCATGCGTGCGGCATCATGTTGTCCCAACAATCCTGCAAAATGGTACGCTTTGGACACAATGATTTCTGCTGAGCATCTTATTCTCGCTGCGACAGCCCTTGGATATGGAACTTGTTGGGTCGCCATGTTCCAGTCTGCGCCTACTGAGGTGACACGAATCATAAAAGAAGCCTTAGAAATCCCAGACGATGGCGATATAATCGCCCTTGTGACGATGGGCTTGGCTGATGAAGCGCCAAAGCAAAGGCCTCGACTAGATATTCGAGATATTTTGTATTCCGAGAAGTATGGAACCCAAATAGTAGATCAATCCTGATTGAGGTGTTGTGGTGAAAGCACCCCTAATGTCGAATCTTGGAAAGCAAGAGATGAGAGGAAACCTTCTCAACCCCTTGCCCGTTGCCTTGGTCGGAGCTCTAGTAGATGGAAAGCCAAACTATCTTGTGATTGGATATATAGCTCCCTTCAATTTTGGAAAGCACATCTTCTTCAGCTTGTTCAAGAAACGATACACAAGGATTGGAATACATGAACAGGGAACATTCAGCGTGAATATTCCTTCAGTAAATCTAATGCCTGAGACCAAAATCTGTGGTAGCAAATCTGGACGGGATTTTGACAAGTCATCGTTGTTCGAAACATTCTATGGAAAGCTCTCAACGGCTCCGATGATTCGAGAGTGTCCAATAAACATGGAATGCAGACTCACAGAGGTCTTGAACTACGACCAAAATGAAGGAATTATTGGTGAAATCATCGGCTCATATGTCACTCCCTATTGCCTGAACGATGGCAAACTGAATCTGAGAAAGGTAAATGCCTTTGTCTGGGCTACCGGTGGTGATTTCAGCTACTACAGTGTAGGTGAGAGAGTCACTTGAAAGAAGTGGTTGGCTATTCATCTTCCTTTCCGGGGAGGTCAAACTCCTCATAGATTTCTTCAGGCGGCGGCATGTAGGTGCGCTTGGTCTGAATCTGAGTTTCTAGGCGGTCATAGTACTCTACCGTCTTATAGACGCTTAAGACACCTAGCACAAATCCTACAAGAGCACCCAGGACGCCTCCAGACACAGCACCCTGAGGCCCCCACCAAGCGGTGCCCAGGAAAGATCCAACATAGGTCATGATGATTACAGAACAAGGCAACTCAGAACCTACTGCTAACCAGCGACCCATTCCAGCCATGCCAGTTTTCCTTTGATCATCCGAATTGCTCATAGCCCCTCAAACTAAATTGGCTGGATATCAGTTTTGGTGCCGCATTAGGGCTCAATGTGCAGCAGGGTCAACGCTTTTCTGTAGCAATGGCACCAAGATGAATGAGGACACTAGGATGAAGGTGGACCTATCATACGGTGAATCCAAGATTGAGTTTGACATACCGGATGAGAATCTTGCAGGGAAGATTATTCCAAGGCAAGTGGCTGCTTCATCTGATTTTGAGGCAGAGCTTGCCCGTGTGCTAGCAAATCCTCATGGCCCTCACCTTGAAGAACTTGTGCCGAGTAGGAATGTCTGCGTTCTTGTCGAAGATCATACCAGAGATGCTCCACATCGGGAACTTGTGAGTGCAATCGTCCCACTACTCACGGATGCGAACAGTGTACAGTTCATCATTACCACCGGGTCGCATGAAGTGAATCATCCTGCCAACTTAGAGATAGTAGACATGATTCAGCGAGTTGCTCGTGATGGAGGTTTGAGCAGCTTTGATGTTCACATACATGACTGTCAAAGCAGAGAAGTTGTTGACTTTGGTGTCACGAGTAGAGGGACGCCTCTTGTCGTCAACGCACTAGCAGCAAACCATGATGTCTACGTGTCTCTATCAGACATGAAAGCGCATTACTTTGCAGGTTACTCAAATGGATTGAAGAATTTCCTTCCAGGCGTGTGTGCATTCAAGACTATTGAAGCTAATCACTCGATGGCATTGGACCCAAATTCAACTTTCGGCAGACACCCATATCATCCCGACACAACCAAGCGGACTAATCCCTTGGCTGATGATATGAGAGAAGCCATGGAGATGGTGACCAGGAGTGCAAAGGTGTTTACATTATCAGTCATCACAAGCGAGCAGAAATTAGTGTGGTCAGATGCTGGACGATTAGAGCCAGTAATAGCTAGGGGAATTGAGGTACTGGATGAAACTGCTAGTTTCACAGTAGACCCGGTGTCCAGGATTATCGTGTCCCCGGGAGGCTATCCACAAGACAAGAGTCTATACCATGCTCAGAGAGGATTGGAGCTAACGAAGAACGCAGTGTCTGATGGTGGAGAAGTCTTGTTCGTAGCTGAATGCCGTGATGGTGTTGCACCTCCAAAGGCCACTGAGAATTTCTATAACAAACTCGCAGCTCCACTCAATGATGTCATCGCATCCATAAGTGGACAATATCATCTCTATGAGCACAAGGCCTACAAATTTGCGGAATTGCTGAATCGTGTATCAAGCGTAAAGATGTATACCACTCTCGATCAGGATACCGTTGAGTCTGCGCACCTGAAGAAGGTGGATGATATTCAATCCGTGATTGATGCATGGATTTCAGAGGATCCAAATACAAGGATTCTCGTACTCGATAAGGGCAACAAGTTGGCAGTCTATTCCTCCTAGTCTGATGTCCATGTAATCCTCGATAGGCAATCATAGAGGGTCTTGTACCTCTTGAATCCATCATCGTAAACAGACCTATGTTCCTCAGTAGGAGTCAGAGGGGAGATGGGACAGACCATTTCTTCCGCGGCTTCAACCACTGATTTGAATATCCCAACTCCTTTTGCTGCCAATATTGCAGCACCTAATGCCGTGGCCTCCTCCATCTTCGTTCGAATTACAGGAATGTTGAGGACATCGGCTTGTATCTGCATCCAAGTCTCACTCCTAGCGGCCCCTCCTGTGACACGCACTTCATTGACAGACAGTCCCAATTCCCGCATCACGTCAAGATTAGTTCGTATCTCGTAGCAGACTCCTTCAAGGATTGCACGCATTAGATGATGCCGTGTGTGTCCGAGAGCGAGTCCAGCAAAGACCCCTCTCGCATGCGGATTCCAATACGGTGCACCTGCGCCTACGAAGTGAGGAATGTGAAGGACACCTTCAGAGCCAGCAGGAATCTGCCCGGCACCCTCAGTTATTACTTCATAGGGATCCATTCCCTGTTCCTCGGCGGCTGCAATCTCAACGCTTCCAAGCTGGTCACGAAACCAGCGTAGTGCTGAGCCTGTGGTGAACATAGATGCCTCTACAACAAATGCATTAGGCACCACATGTCGACTGCAGAGAACTCTGCGTTGGGAATCAAGTTTCAGAGTGTCAGAGAATGCAAGCATGAACGTGCCAGTGCCTGTAGTCGATTTGAATGAGCCTGGACGTACCACTCCCACACCCAGAGCAGCACATTGCTGGTCCCCCCCACCAGCCACGACTGGAGTGCCTGGGATAAGACCAGACTCTTTCGAAGCTTGCTCACTAAGTTCTCCAACCTTTATTCCCGAACCAATGGGATCAGGGAGTTTATCCTTTGGTATGCCAAGACCGTCAAGCATTGTTCTGGACCAAGTAGCCTTGGAAACATCAAAGAGCATGGTCCTGCTTGCATTAGAGTGGTCAGTAATTGTCAAGCCAGTGAGTCTGTAGATGAGGTAGTCATGCACTAACATGAACTTGTGAGTCTTTTCAAAGACCTCAGGCTGGTTCCTCTTGACCCAAAGTATCTTGGGCGCTGTGAAATAAGGATCCACGGTGAGCCCTGTTATGGAATAAATCTCATCCTCTGAGATTTGGCTCTTTATCCATTCACACTCTGGAACTGTGCGACGGTCTTGCCAAACAATTGCCTTTCTCAAAGTGGCACCATTCTCATCAATTGGAACCATGGTTTCACGCTGATTAGTCACACTAACACCGACAACTTGTCCGGCCTTTGCTAAACCCGATTTGAAACAGGTTGATATCGTATTGCATGTGGAAGTCCACCAATCGGATGCCTCTTGCTCAACCCAGGAGGGCTTTGGAAAGTGATTCTCAAACTCCTCATAGGCCCTAGCAACCACCTCCCCCGTGGGCTTGAAGAACATAGAGCGAACGCCAGTGGTCCCAGCATCAATAGCAAGAACAAGTTCTGTCATTGAAGACTCCCGTGGATTCGAGGGAGAATCCATGATAAGAAAGCTTCGTGATACTACTGATAGCTCTTTTCGGATTCTATAACCTCACGAATATCGCGGCGCGGGCCCACCAGACTATGTTTCAACTTTCTGCTCCGTTGAATTCTACGTTCACGCTTCATTGCTTCTCCTCGTGTTTCGAACTCCTCCAAATATACCAAGAATTCTGGCTTATGAGCCCGCAAATATCTGGCACCCTTGGAGTTTCCAGCCAAGTGTTCGGTGAAGCGGCGATGTAGGTTGTTGGTCTGGCCAGTGTAAAGTGTGCCGTCCGCGGTCTCCAAGATGTAGACGAAGAATGGGCCAGTCATATCATCCTCAGGTTCAGACATGTCGATATAGGAGCTTGCAATACCAGCACATCAACACACCGGTTTGGTGCTAGGGAAAAGGGCTATAGCGAGTGAGCACCTCTTTGCGGGGGAAGAACTATGGTTGAAATGGCTCTTGTGACCGGCTGTGCTGGATTTCTCGGCAGCAATCTCGTAGATCACTTGCTGGATATAGGATATTCAGTCATAGGCCTTGACAATTTTAGCGTCGGATTGGAGAAGAATATTGAGTCAGCTCTTATGAATCCTCGATTCAAGCTAATTACAGCCAGCATACTGGATGACGAGCTAGCTTCACTACTTGATTTTGAAATAGATGTCATCTACCACCTGGCAGCAATATCATCAGTCAAGCAATCTGTGGAAGATCCACTCCTTGTGCATAATATCAATACAACTGGAACCTTGAAGATTCTTGAATTGGCGAGATTGAATCGAGCCAGAAGAGTTGTCTTCAGCTCAAGTGCTGCAGTCTATGGAATGCCCGAAGAGTTGCCGGTTACCGAGAAATCACCTGTCGAGCCTCTGAGCCCCTATGGAGCATCAAAACTTGCTGCAGAGATGTATCTCAGAGCGTATCACAACACCTATGGAATAGAAACTGTGATTTTGAGATATTTCAACATCTATGGGCCCAGGCAGGCTTTCTCACCATATAGTGGGGTTGTTTCAATCTTCACCAATAATGCAATCCAAAACATGCCGATCATCGTGGATGGGGATGGACTTCAAACCCGAAGTCTGATTCATATTGACGATGTTGTAGAAATCACACGTCTTGCAGGAGAGTCAGACCGGGCTGTTGGCGAAACACTGAATGTGGCGGGCAGTGACGTAATCTCTATACTCGATCTGGCGAACGGTATTTTAGCACTCGTGCCTGAGTCTGAATCAAGCATTGTTCATGGACCCGCAAGACAGGGTGATATCAAGGAGAGCATTGGCTCAGGGGAGAGAGCCAAGAAAATCTTGGAATTCACTCCATCAGTCACCCTAGATGATGGGCTCGAACGCACTGTAGATTGGTATCGAAACTTTCTCGGCTCATAGAGTGGCCTGCTCATGTCACCGTCAGAATCAGGCTGATTGTGTCTACAATTCCCTCTTCAGTCCTCAGGACTAGCTGTACTAGGTACTGAGCTACGACAAGTCCCTCAGGCAAATATGCAGTGACCAGTGGAGTCGTCCCATAGAGGTCGCCCTGACCAACATTGCCAATATTGAGCGTGAATGTCGTGTTTGCGGGATACTCCGTGGGAACCACATCCATTCCATGCCAGTTCACTGAGAAATTGCCGGCGGTAATCACAATGTCTAGAGTCAAGTCATGACTCATGTTGTCATTGTTCCTTAGCAATGTCACAAGGCTAGCAGCATCGCCCGAGCTGACTGTGATCGGGCTGAACAGAGCGCTTTCGAAGCCTACTTCTCCAGTTCCGACTGTTGTCTGATTAAGTAAGCCAAACATCTCGTAGTACGCTTCAACCACATTGGTTCCGAGAGTCACTCGTTCGCCAGTTTGTGCATCAACGAGTCCTACTCCACCAAGCTTCTCAATGACTCTATTGGCTGATGTTTCCACCTCTAGGAACACAGGAACCACGAAGAACAGATCGCCTCCGAGATGGTACAGCAGCCTGTTTCCATACCTATGTTCACCCCAGAGCTGCAACTGAGTCCGGACTGCATCATTAGTTTCGAACGCTTGTACAGCAGCTGTTGGCCCCAAGAGAGTCGAGAATCCAAGATCTCCCGCCTTGTAGAAACGCAAGACTCCGAAGTCCTTATCGCCACAACCCATGACATATAGCCCTGCAAGGTTTCGTCCAGCTGAGTCCAAGAACTCGCTGTTATGCATTGCAACAAAGCGTTCTTCACCTAGGATTCGCATGATAATGTACCTAGTGTCAGAACCCTCTGGAGCCTGGTGGAAGTCATTTCCACCGCGCCAGACGATACCATCATTGACGTGATAGATGTAGGCAATCTCTAGCTGTCGTTCATAGAGGTCTTCAGGCCACTTCATTTGTGACTGAAGCCACGCAGGAGCAGGTGCCCAATCATAGTAGTCATCATATGTACTGTCTAGGAAGAAACCTCCCTCTGCTGTGGGAGACTTATAGAACTCGAGCTCTCCAGTCTGGATATCCACCAACACAACGCCCATGAAGCGAACGTAGTTCTCGTGTGCATATCCTGTCGCTAATGGATAGTCAATGAAGACTGACACAGCATAGTACAGAGTCCCGTCTGGAGCAGCCACAATGTATGGATCGGTATCAACTGTGAGTCCTTGAAGCATTATTGACCGAACTCTCGAAACCACGTCCCTTTGCACCAACATGTCCATTTCGCGACCAATGAAAGACCAGGCCTCTGGGCCCATTGTTAGTATGTAGAAGAACGACTCGAAACCTCTGAGGGTGTAGTCAGGCTGCCCTGGAAAAGTCGCATTGCCAATCTCATCAAAACCTGGTACATTGACGAAGACCACATCGGAGAATCCAACACCCTCACCATAGTATGTATCGACGGCGGCAGTCCTATTCATCAGAGCAACGAAACTATCCTCTTCGATTATATCGCCACTATAGGCATCAAGGACAACCATTCCTTCAGTGTGTGTGTAGATGAGATGCTGTGTGATGAAGTTGTCAGATATGGTGGTATAGTCGAAGGTCAATGGAGCAATCCAGTATTCATGACCCTTTAGGTACACGATATCAGAGTCCGCCAATTGCATCCAGTTAGTTCCGATTTGATTCTTCATCCGCAGGAAGCTCGCAGTTTGATCCCATTGGCGCACTGTGGTTAACGATTCCACTTCACCCTCTGGTGTGGCATTCAATGTGAGATCTTCAAGGCCCAGTATTTCCATGTCCTCCAATCCCGCGGCCCAGTTTGTGATGGCAATCTCTTTTTGGGTTTCATATCCGAACTTCCAATCGATATAGCGGTCTCCCTCCATGGGGATGCCATAAAGGAATGCTTGGGCGATTGGTGCTGATACCACCGCAACTATGAGGAATAATGCAATGAATCCAAACTTTCGTTGAGGACCGATTATTGGAATCATACGTTCAATCTTCAAACGGCGCAGCTCGCCGCTGATGTTCGCACGATCTTCCATCAGCAAAGTCACTCTACGCTTGTAGTCTTGCATGTCGATGGCGCCAGCTTCATACTCCTGTCTGAGTGACATCAACTCTCCCTGTAGTCTTGCCAAGTCACCCTCAAGCTGAGTTATTTTACCACGAAGCCGTGCCTGAGCATCGCCAGACCGCATTCGCATAACCATGAACAGCAGAGCACCAAAGAACGATGCTGCAAGGGCCACAATGAGTGCTAAGTATGTCATGAAGGTACCTGCATTCACAGTCCACATGGGAACGCTGAGTAGCTCCAAGACAATCACCATTGCTACGACGAAGAGACCCTTGGAGATTACAACGAAGATGTCACGATTTGCTAACATGAGGTCAGTCACAAGACTGAGCCCAATTCGTGCTGCTAGGAAAACAATGAAGGTCGCAATCAGACCCATGTATAGCTGATATGCCTCCATTGCAGGCACAAGAGCGATAACATCAGCTGAAGATGTGTTTGGAGCAAAGGGGAGTGTAAAGAGCGAATTAACCTCCCCAGGGGAGATAGATATCGACCCATCTGCCATTAGCATCATGAGGAATGCCACATTCTGTCCAGTCACTGAATAGCCGCCGGTTGCTACATAGTACAAGAAAAGCCCCAAGACCTGAACCAGGCGCCAGAACACAGCCGTCCGCATCTCTAGTTTCTTAACAATCCCCCCAGTCTGAGAGAGGGCAGACATGAATGAGATGAAGGTCGATCGTTGAAAGGTGATGAAGCTGGAAATCATGCTTAAGAGCGTCAGAAGTATGGCTGCGTAGAATAGGTTCCACTCCAGGGTCCATGTTTCCCAAAATGGAACCCCGGCTTTTAGTTCGTACATGTCTTGGAAGATAATCTGTCCTAGCCACCATCCATAG
Organism: Candidatus Hermodarchaeota archaeon; assembly: GCA_048885865.1. Lineage (GTDB taxonomy): Archaea > Asgardarchaeota > Thorarchaeia > Thorarchaeales > Thorarchaeaceae > SMTZ1-83. The sequence continues at coordinate 17,781 of JBHLLF010000030.1, read as the reverse complement.
ATGGCACCAAGCGCAGTGATAAGAACGCCAGCCAGTATGAGCAGAATGATGAGAACCCTAGCGACCTTCACTCTCTAATCCTCGCTATCGCCTTACGAAATGGCGCATAAGAGGCTATGGTTATATGAAAGGGAACTCCTCAATCCATCACTAGACCAGGTTTCACCTGACCTCGTACAGCGAAGGACTTGGAATCGATGGCTCTTGAAACCGCAAGAATTCCATCCAGATGATCGTACTCATGTTGTACCAGTTCTGATAGTGAGTCTTCTAGGTTCATAGTCTGCATCGCCCAGTCCATATCCCTATATCGAATTGTACAGCTCTTGTGCCGCATAACTCGGACCAGTAAATCGGGAAAGCACATGCAATCATCCCACACCTCAATCATCTCCTTGCTGAGATTCTCAAGTACGGGATTGATGAACACAAGTGGCTTGTCAATGTGCATGTAGATGATTCTCTTCATCACGCCTATCTGCGGTGCAGCAATCGCTCTACCAGCCCCATATTTGCTTCGAAACTCCATCATCGTATCGTGCAATTCTCGGCAGATTGACTCAACATTGGAGAGATCTTCCTTCTCTACCGGCTCAGAAATCTCATAGAGGGTCGGATTGCCTAGGAGGAGTATATCTTGAACTGTCATCGCAGATGCCAAGCTGCAAATGACGCTATTAACCTAGTCCTGAATTCATTTGGGTCTCGATTTCCGTGTTTCATTCAGTCCTTCCGTAGAATCGCAAATCCTCCAACAGCGATGACCGTTGCCGCTCCAGCGATACCAGCAATTATTGGCAGGAACGGGGGCGGGGGCTTAGTTGTTGTGGTTGGTGTAGTGGTTGTGGTAGTTGTTATCGGTGGCTTCTTCCAATAATATGGATTCGGCACAATGTCGATGTATTCGCCCAACACCCATTCGGATGCCATGAAGGGCCCTGAAACAACTAAATTCTCATTGAAATCTTCAGGTGTGAAACTGAAACCAGAAGAGGAGAGCCGGTCATATTGGCCAAGCGCGTGGAATGGAATGATTGGAATGAAGCATATCTTGTACCAATGCCAGAACGATTCTGTGGTAAATTGGATTTCTACTTGGAAAGCCGATCTCCCATAGCAGCTGGCAATATCAGAAGGCTCAATTTCAAGATCGAAGTTCTCAGTGAACCAGAGTATTGAATGAACGACATCTTCTTCAGTCAGCCGTGTACCATCACTGAACCTAGCATTTTCAACCAAATCGACTAGAATCCTGGTGTGTCCATTGGGGATTTTTGGATCATCATCATGGGTCTCTATAGTGTAATCTTCTGCTAGCCAGTTTATTACGTTGAGTTCTGGGTCAATCATGGCGAGAGAGTCATGCATCAGTTCCATGTGATTCTTGACAGAGAACCAGTTACATACATTGACATCACAGGTCTTAGGGTCGAGCTGGATGGTTTCACATGAAGCACCTGCTGCATGAGTGGTGCCAAATCTTATTGTTTCACCAGCTGAACCCCTTGAGAGGTTGAGCCCTGTAAAGAAGCTATGGGGACCATAGACTAGATGGTCTACAATTCCATTGAATTTGTCTGTGCGATAGGCTGAGTAAAGCGGAAAACGAATGAGGAAGATGCCGGGAGCCTCCTCAATCCAGATGCTCTGCAGTTCCTTCATCGCTTCCATAACTTCATTGTAATCTACCGAATGTAGTGCCACGTTTGCGTGTGCTTCGAATGTAGCATTCGACCAACCTGGTTTCTCAAGCCAAAAGTTGATCCATGAATCAAGAGTCATGTCATGGTCAATCAATCCAAATAGATAGATATCGAAATCGAAGGAGCTTAACAAAGCTAACGCTTGGAACCAATCGGATATTTGAGTTGAGTATGCAGTGAGATTCAAATTGTGAAGGGCATCTACAATTAGATTTGCATTGTCCTCATTCAGCGGGCCGCCCTCTTCGCTCCTCCAGAATTTGATTTCTATGGCAGGTATCTCAATCCCGCCAGGTCCTTCTCTACACCCATCGGAGTCGATATCAACGAAACCAAGAGAATCAAGTAGAGAAGCTCCCTCACTCACTTCTGCCTCGTAATAGTGATGCGTCATATCTGACTCAATTGAAAATGGGAATGGTGCGACAAAGGAGGAGTCTTGAGGCTGCAATCCTTGAATAGCACCCATGGCATTCTTGTCGATGGCTAGATGAAGCGCTTTTCTGAAACCAGAAATGTTCAGGGGCCATCTATCACAATTGAGACTGGCATAGCAGACCGCAGATCGGTAGAAATCGACGAGTTCCACGTTCGGAGCCGTTCGTAGAGCCTCTATATCATCAGGAAGATAGGCTTGTGTGGTCATGACGTCTATTTCGCCATCAATAAGTGCTTGAACTGGAGCTCTAAATTGATCATAATATGGATCAACCGGCTCACTGATGTTAAGATAGACGTATCGGATTTTTTCCAAGTGAGGCCCTATCCAAGTGTCTGCATTCGCTCCCGGTTGAGCAACAGCGATAGCAGCCAGGAATATGGACAGCATGAAGTAGAGCGCTATGATAGAGACCAAGAATTTCTTGAATCGATTCCTCTTACATCCCATTCTGGTTTCCTCTCCTAGGGCCTTGCACTCCAACGTATCCACTGGTGTACTAAGGCGCCACCTAACCACTGCTTAGCTTGCTACGAAGCCAAAGCGTGGTAACTCTCTCCTTCAGTATAAATCTTGCCTGAAGTATTTCGCAATTGTTAATTGCCAAAGCCCCGGATGTTGTAACTTAGTTTTTTAAGGAAATGAGTCAATGGCAACTGGAGGAAGGCAGGTAAGAGTGTAGAGGAGAATTGGTTGAAATCTGGTAGAGTGGTGCTTGCATCCCTTTTTCTAATCATGCTATTCAGCTGCTTGGTAAACGCGACAAATGGCTATCGATTTGCAGTGGAGGCAGAAATCGGTCCAGATCAAGTGTCAATCTCAGATTCGTTCTATTTCTCAACCTATTTGGGCGGAGATGACGCCAAGCAATCTGACGACGATAGAGGCGCTCACTCCTGCATTGGACCAGATGGAACTGTCTATTCGTTAATCTACTCTTCAACGCGTCATTGGCCTAGGGTCGACGCAATCTACGACACATATCGAGGAGGAGAGTCTGATATCGTACTTATTCAGACTAGTGCGGATGGCACTGAATACCTGTTTAGTACGTTTCTCGGAGGCAACGGCCTAGACTTTCCATCAAAGATGCATGTCGATAATCAGGGTAACGTGTACATAGTTGGATCAACTCGTTCCACTGACCTGGCCACTCCGGGGTCATATGATGATACATGGAATGGAAACGATGATGTTTTCGTCATGAAGCTAAATCCACACACGGGCACAATTCATTACGCCACATACATAGGAGGATCAAGCGATGAGCATCCAAACTCCCTAGTTGTGGATTCTAGCGGATATGTCTACGTCACGGGATTTACTCAATCAAATGACTTCCCAAAAGTGAATGCCATTGATGGAGTCTTAGATGGTGGAACGGATGCATTCATTTTCAAGCTAAATGCTGATGGAACAGGATTGGTATTCTCGACTTTCATTGGTGGCGACGGTCACGAGGAGAGTAGTGATATAGCGCTTGGGGTGGACGGTGATATCTGCATAACTGGAAGAACTGGGTCAAGTGACTTCCCTACCTCAGATGGGGCTTTTGATAGGACTCTGAATGGATCTACAGACGCATTCATTACTAAAATCGAATCTGATGGAAGCGGAATCGTCTATTCATCCCTGATTGGTGGAACAGGGACCGAATCAGGTAAATGTTGTGTCTTTGATGACGCTGGCAATCTCTACGTAACTGGAACCACTCATTCGATAGACTTCCCCACTGTGACGGCATATGATGCTCACTCGAATGGAGGTCTTGATACATTTCTAGTGAAAATGAATGAGCAGGGCAGTGAATTACTCTATTCAACATATTTTGGAGGCATAGATGACGACATGCCAAGGGGCATGTGTTTGGATGAATGGGGCCATGTTGTCATTCAAGGAGGAACAAACTCAAATGACTTTCCGATGGTTAATGCTTTTGACGATGAGCTTGATGGTGAGATGGACATAGACGAGAATACCTACATAGACTGCTTCGTGTCAAAACTAGATATCAGTAGCAACAGGCTGCTCTTCAGCACCTATATTGGAGGCAATGGAAACGAAGACTCTGGTTGGATTGATCTTGATGATAAGGGGAATTTCATCATCTGTGGCATGACGAAGTCCAATGATTTTCCTGTGACAAACAACTCCCTGCAAGACAATTACTACTATGATTGGGACGTGTTTGTGGCTGCTGTCTATGACCGGGGAGACATGGATAACGACAATCTATTGGAATACCAAGAGGTGTCTGCGGGAACTAATAGGACCAATAGTGATTCTGACTTCGATGGCATGCTAGATGGGTGGGAAGTACAGTACAACTTGGACCCATTAGATGATAGTGATGCATCTGAGGATTCAGACTCTGATGGTTTGACCAATCTACAGGAACACAATTTGGGAACCAATCCATTGCTTGCTGATTCAGATTTAGACTCATACCCAGATGGCTGGGAGGTAGCAAACGGCTTTCCTCCGGATGATCCCAATGTACCTTTGAATGAACTGTTTCTCTTCAATCTGCCCCTGATAGTAGCCGCAGCCGTAATTTCAGTTGTAGTGCCAATCGTGTATTTCTTCCGACCCAAACAAGAGATAGAAGCTGAGGAACGAGCCAGGATTGATGCTGAAGCTATTGAGGCGACACGAAGAGCTCTTCAGGAATTGACGGAAGACATTCAGACTGGATCGGACTCTGAAACAATCAATGACAGACCCAGCATTGAAGAAGGAACAGAGGGAGGCACTGAGGAATGATGAAGAAATCAGTAAGGGCAAGAAAGCATCTTCTTCTGAGGACTCTTCAACTATCAATCGGGTTGCTTCTTTTATTCTGCATCACCATCTCACCTCTATATGCAGGAGGGGATAGTGATGTGGCTTCAACTACAAGAGTTGATGACAGCTATTCAGCTAATATTCCATTAGATTATTTTGAGATTACGGGAGAGTTCTATGAGAACCAAGGCCAGATCAGTGATTCCAGCATTCAATTCTATGCCGAATTGGATGGCGGATATATTGGATTAGGTGCGGATAGGATTATGCTTTGGTCTTGCTGTTCTCCTCCCAATGACATTATTGTCTTTAGTGAATCAACATACCTTGAGCCAATTGGGCTGGATAAGACTGGTCACATTGCAAACTATTACCTTGGTAGTAGAGGTACATACACAAACGTCCAGAGTTATCGCGCGGTACTCTATGAAGATGTCCTACCTGGAGTGGACATGATGTTTGATAATCCATCCAAAGGAATAATCTGTGAAGTGTTTTCAGATGAAGGATTTGATTTCGCAGCAGTTTCAGAGATGCTCAAAGTAACTGATAGGTTTGATTGGATACAGGAGGAGAAGCAAAAAGCCTCTGATAGTTTGATGAGGCTTAATCTCCGAGACCGAACTCGAGGAGAATTCCTGCTCTCTCAAAACGAGGAGGTTCTGCTGTCAAGGTGCATGCGAGGTTCTGAAAGAGACGAAGCAATTGCGATTGCACGTGACACAGCTGGATACCTCTATATCACTGGAAGAACAGCATCTCAGGACTTCCCGATGGTAACTGCGATAGATTCATCGTGGAACGGAGGATATGATGTCTTCGTTACGAAAATAGACTCAATCGGAACTGTCGAGTATTCCACATTTATTGGTGGCAGTGAAGCAAGCATGAGCGGCACTCAGCCAGATGAGATTGGCAATGATATCACGGTCGATGCAGCTGGCAATGTATACGTAGCGGGAAATACGAAGTCCGATGACTTTCCAAGGGTAAATCCATTGTATTCCTATCCGGATGATAATGCCACTCTGAGAGGAGAGTACCGTGAAACAGAGGGCGATGCATTTGTCCTGAAATTGGACTCTACAGGGCAATTAGAATACTCTACGTACTTCGGCGGGAAAAGTGGTGATGTTGCCTACTCGATTTCTCTAGATGCTGATGGAAATATGTACATCGGCGGAAGGACTGCTTCAAGGGTATTCCCAACGGTCAATGCCATAGATGATCTTAATGACGCAGGAATCTATGATGGGTTTATTTCGTGCATCTCTGCAGCAGGCGATACGCTTCTATTCAGCACATTCTTTGGTGGAAGCCAGAATGAGATAGTCAATGATCTCGCCATCGATGATTCAGGCAATCTGGTTGTCACAGGGAACACAGGCGGAGGCCTCTCACTCATTAACCCACATCAAAGTACCTTTGGCGGTGGGGGCCTTGACGCGTTTATTCTAAAAATTGATACAGGATGGAATGTGGTTTACTCAACATATCTGGGTGGAAGCGGTAGCGATCAGGGTAAATCAGTATGCGTTGATTCAAGTGGTACTGCGTACGTAACAGGAAGAACCGAATCACCTAACTTTCCCAATGTAGCAGCTTTAACTGATGATTATGGTGGATTTGGTGACTGTTATATTACAGCAATCTCATATGATGGTGCTGGCATTAACTTTAGCTCCTTTGTAGGAGGCGGAGGGGCAGACACTGGGCACTCTATTGATATTGATGCAGCAGGGAATATAATAGTTGCAGGAGAAACATACTCACAGAATTTTCCAGGAGCCATTGGCGGAAATAGTGGCGGGGCTGACGGATTCGTTTTCAAGACGAATAGGACCCATGTTCTGTATTCTACATATATCGGTGGTGCCGAAAATGACGAGATACGTTCAATGGTGGCAGGCTCCGAAAATGACACATACGTTTGTGGGATAACCCGCTCGACCGACTTCCCCTTTGCTGAATCTCCCACTGACACAACAGGTTTTGACGCATTTGTATACGCAATTCGAACCTTTGAGTCAGCGCCCGTGTACGGAATAAATGGGGATTGGTTGATATATCTCATACCAGCTTCTGTGATAGCAGTGGCTGGTATTGGCATCATATTCAGGCGCATTATATTGCTCAATGTCAGAAGCTTGAAACGGAGAGAATATGAAGTAGCGATGAAGGCACCTGGTGAACTACATGACGAGATATTATGGGGCCCTCCAACTGACTATTCTGAAGACATGTTATACCCTGAGAGGCCCGTACCTCAGTGGAACCACCCGACCGACCATCCTGATGGTGGCTTAGACCCTGAGAAGCCCGTGCCTCAATGGAATCATCCCACTGACCATCCTGATGGAGGTCTAGACCCTGAGAAGCCCGTACCTCAATGGAACCATCCAACTGATCATCCTGATGGTGGTTTAGACCCTGAGAAGCCCGTACCTCAGTGGAACCACCCAACTGATCATCCTGATGGAGGTCTCGACCCTGAGAAGCCCGTACCTCAGTGGAACCACCCAACTGACCATCCTGATGGAGGTCTCGACCCTGAGAAGCCTGTACCTCAATGGAACCACCCAACTGATCATCCTGATGGTGGTTTAGACCCCGAGAAGCCTGTACCTCAATGGAACCACCCAACTGATCATCCTGATGGTGGTTTAGACCCCGAGAAGCCTGTACCTCAATGGAACCACCCAACTGACCATCCTGATGGAGGTCTAGACCGGGATGGTCCTATGCCAAAGTGGAACCATCCTACGGATCATCCTGACGGGGGATTGGACCCAGACAGCCCTGCACGTGAATGGAGGACTCTGACCGACTACCCTGAAGGAGCTCCCGAGCCGCTATCACTAGACCAGTCCATAAGTCATTTAGCCGAACACCCAGAAGGCTGCATATGCCCTCTATGTTCTCCTGATCGGTATCTTGAACCAACGCCTGAGGACATTGCAGAGAAGAGTCAAAAGAAATCCAAGAAACGTAGGTCGGATGACTAGATTGCAGTCAGGTCCTTGAGTTTCACTCTTCCGAGTCAATATAACGTTCAACCGCAGGTCTTAGGAACTCCAGATTCCATTCATTGACCAGCGAAGCCAATTGTTCAATCGCCCTCAATGACTCTGACTCGGCACCTTTCATTCGTAGAGAGGCCGCTTTGAGCAACAGCGCTCTTCCAAGAATACCCGGCAAGTCCTCACTATGTGCTTTTTCTTCGAGAAGAGTAAGCCATGGTCCTGATGATTCGTAGTCACTTGATGGGTCCTCATGCTCTGAATAGACCTCAATACTAGCACGATGGTGTAGACAAATGTAGAAGCTAACTAAGCCACCACTTCTCTCATAGATATCTAGTGACTCCTCAACGCTCATTGCAGCAGATGAGTAGTCTTCCTCAGCGGCGTCTATGATACTGCTGATGAAATAGAGCCAACCCAGATTTGATTCAAGTCCAGATCTCATCATCGACTCGCGGACACTGTCTAAGAGCTGGCGGGCCTCAGGCGACCTCCTCTGTAAGGTCATAGACCATGCTTGATTGAGGATTGCTCTTGGCTGGTAGACTGGTCTACTTGCCAGTTCACCTTCAGCCATTCTTGCCCACTCCAGGCCTGAGTCGCAGTCACCTATTACATTGTAGAGGGTTGAAAGGGTCAATGAAGGCATGCCAGTGGGCATCCCAACTGACTCCCACAATCTGACGCTCTCAAGATTGTTCTCGATTGCAGAGTCGTAGTCACCTCGAATTGATTCAAGCTTACTGAGAAGAAATAACACATCGGCAAGCCCGCCACGGTCACCCATCGAATCCATGAGGCCCTTAGCTCGATGAAGCAATTCTTGGGATTCCAAGCGGTCTGCGGATTGGATAATCCCTGCTCTAGTTCGAAGCAGATGGGCGAGACGATTGACATCGTCATTCTTCTCCGCATTTTCAATGGCTTCTTGATTCAAGTCCAGAGCCCTATCAACATCTCCATCTCTGATTGCACGAATAGTCATGGTATCTTTCAGTCGAGAGATATAGAAATCGAAGTCTTCATTCTCTTCGATCATTCCTACAATTGCGTCATACGTTGAGGCGTCATATACTTGCGTAGGATATTCCGCATTCTCAGCTTCTAGCTTGACCATCAACATCTCAAGTGTCAACCAATCAGGCGGGTGACCGGATAGGACGTCGGCAGCTGATTTTCGAACTTTTTCAAAGTCCTCAGGGCGACCTTGAATGGCACTGCCAAAGAAGAGATTTGGCCGAATGATGGGCAGTTTTCCGTGAGCTTTCGAAATCTTATCCAGACATTCAAAGTCGAATAGCATTGCAGCGAAATGGACAGCCAGAAATATAGTCTGGTCGGGCGCTTTCAATTCACATACTCCATCACTCAAGGCCTGAACGAAATTGCGGAAATTGTATGAATTTCCCATGACTGATTCTATTATTCTCCTTGTTTCTATATCTATGAGGGGAAAGTATCGCGTGATTGTGCCAATAGGTCTCACCCAATCTAACCTCGTCAGCTGATTATCAGATGTACCCTATTTCTCTTTGCTTTCTCTTTCCCTGTTGGAAATGAACTACTTGGTGTCAATTAGGAAACAATATCAGTGGCAGGACAATTCATTCATTATGGCACGGCCGCTTTGGTTTGTCAGGCTTCTGAAGAAGACATTTCCCAATGTTCGAATGATTGCAAAGGCAACCAGAATACCCATTATAGGCAAAATAATCGACTATATGCTCTTCAAGGGCGATGACATAATCTACTTGCCAAAGAACCGGGTGGCCAAGCAGGTCATTCATGTCGGCCAGTCTATTGAACAACCTGACGAAACAGTGCTACCGTCCCAGATTGTGCATCACTTCATCGACAAAGCGAACTTCCATTGGATCATGGACTTCTGCATCTGTCGTGATTCGTTGAAATGTAAAGACTATCCAATAGACCATGGCTGTCTGTTCATGGGCGAAGCTGCAAAAAGAATCAACCCTCACCTCGGACGCCCGGTATCAAAGGAAGAAGCACACGAATACATCAGGAAATGTGACGAGGAAGGCCTTGTCCATCTCATTGGACGAAACAAGCTCGATGCGATGTGGCTCGATGCGAATCCAGGAAAGAATCTGCTAACAGTCTGCAACTGCTGTCCCTGCTGCTGCCTTTGGCGCACTGTTCAGGACCTGAATCCGGACATTGCCAAGAAAATCACCAAGATGACAGGAGTCCGTGTAGAAGTGACTGATGCCTGTGTTGGATGTGGAACCTGCACTGAGGGAATCTGTTTCACAAATGCAATCAGTCTTGTCAACGACCGCGCCGTAATAAGCGACGAATGCAGAGGTTGCGGACGATGCGTTGAGGTCTGTCCCGAAGGGGCCATTCATCTTCACATAGATGACCCAGACTTCTATGAGAAATCCGTAAAGAGGGTTTCAGAGGTTGTGGATGTGACATAGTCCAATAGATGTCCTAGTACACCCATAGTAAATGGGCAACCTTTTTGTGTGTTGATGCTGGGCGCACAGGTGTCACCAGAGTTTTGGCGTCCAAATCAGCCAGAGGAATAATGATGACAAAAGTTGTTGTAATTGGCATGGGTTACGTTGGCATTCCTGCTGCGGCCTTAATTGCTGATGTTGATGGCTACGAGGTCATAGGTCTCCAGAGAAGGTCCAAACGCTCCGGATGGAAAATTGATGTTCTAAACAGTGGCAAGTCTCCGTTCGAAGGGGTTGAACCAGGTCTGGATGAGCTCATTGCCAGAGTCGTCAAGAAAGGCAGTTTCAGCGTTACTGATGATATTGAAATCTTGAAGGATGCGGACATCATCTTGATCGATGTCCAGACACCAACAGACGCACAGAACATGCCTCGTTATGACTCGCTCCGCGAGGTTAGCGCAGATATTGGAAAGCGTATCAAGAAGGGTGCACTCGTCATTGTCGAGTCTACTGTAGCGCCTGGCACTACTGAGAATGTGGTGCAAAGAATCATCGAGAAGGAGTCTGGACTTAAAGGAGGAAAGGATTTCGACTTGGCGTTCTCTTATGAGCGTGTAATGCCAGGCAAACTTCTCGAATTCATTGTCAATATGCCAAGAGTAGTAGGTGGCATCACACCAAAAGGCACAGAGAGAGCTGTGGAGCTGTACTCAAAGATTGTCAAGGAGAAGATCTATACCACCGATACGCTGAGTGCCGAGCTATCGAAGACAATTGAGAACAGCTACCGCGACGTCAACATTGCATTCGCTAATGAGATGGCCCTAGTGTCAGAGAGCCTCGGAGTGAATATCTATGAGATCATAGAGTTGATTAATGCTAGACATGACAGGATGATGCACATACCCGGCGCAGGTGTGGGCGGTCATTGTCTCCCGAAAGACCCATGGCTGCTTCGTTACGGCCTCTATGAGTATGGAACATGGAAGGTTGAGCCAGAGTTCATTTCACTGGCAAGGAGAATAAACAATCACATGCCGGTGCATATGTCTGAGCTTGTGGAAAACGCCCTCTCTGCAAAAGGCGTATCTATTCAGGATGCGAAAGTCACAATTCTAGGTGTCGCATATCTGGAGAACGCTGATGACACAAGAAATACTCCGGCGGCAACACTTGTCGCAGCGTTGCAGGCTAAAGGAGCTGAAATCACGCTACATGACCCGTATGTAAAAGCATGGGAGTTCGGAACTCACGAGATCACGAATGACATTTTGAGCGCTGCAGAGGGTGCTGATTGTCTAGCGCTAGTTACAAAGCATCAGGAATACTTCAATCTAGACTTAGACAAGGTAAAATCTGTCATGCGGACTCCCACGATAGTTGATGGACGAAATGTATTCAATACGGAAGAAATGATTTCGAAAGGCTTTGAGTATAGATGTGTTGGCAAGCATGGGATTCAAAGACCCTGAACCTATGCACCCATTTTCTCTATGTAACCTGCATAGCCAAGCAGCATGGGCATGACATCTGTTCCACGAATGGTGTGTAGAGCGCCGTCTGGGGCATCTATCTCAGAGAAGGCCTTTACCTTATCAGGCCGCATGAATCTGCTCCAGAAAAAGATGGGGACCGGGTCAGATTGATGCTCTCCAACTTCCAGTGGAGTGCTGTGATCCCCTGTTACCGCAATGACAATAGAATCGCCAACTGCGTCGATGATTTTACTCAACATCGCGTCAGTCCGTTCTATAGCTAGTACCTTCTCTTTGGAATTCCCATCATGACTAGCATTATCTGTGGCTTTTATGTGGATGAACACATAATCGTAGTCAGCCTTGATGCATTCTATCGACTTTGCAGCGATGTTATCGAAGTTCGTGTCAATAGTACCTGTTTGGCCTTCTACTGGTACATGCTCCATTCCAACATATTTCGCTGCACCAATGTACAGTGAGCCACCAGCGATTACTGCTGATTTTATGCCATATTTATCTTGCAGGGTAGGAATCTCCCTATGCTGCCCAGGACCCCTAAGCAGTAAGATATTGGCAGGAGGGAGCCCTCGTTCTGCTCGAGCCTTGTTCATGTCTAGATTCTTGAGGCGCTTGTATGTCTGCTGTGTTAGCTGGTTGACAACCTCCGCTGTCTTCTCTGCCCCAGAGGCAAGAGCCCTAGACTCCCAGACCTTGATGCCTGTTTCATGAGGGTCTGTCTCGGAGATTTCGCCGGATAGACCACTCCCCTCTAAGACTATAGCTCCACGATGCTCAACAGTAGCGACAAAATGCACCTTGATTCCATCAATTTCAATCCCAGAAAGCGCATCTTCCAGAATCTTATGTTCTTCCTGTGTGAATGTACGACCTGCTCTTCTATCTACGACTTTCAGCTCATCATCAACTGAGGCAAAGTTTGACCTAAAGGCTACATCACCAGGCTTTGATGGTAGACCTGCACCTAACGCTTCCAGCGGACCCCTTCCTGCGTAGCATTCAACGGGATCGTAGCCAAAGAGTGCAAGATGTGCTGCATCGCTACCAGGTGTAATTCCCGGAGCAATGACATTCAACAGCCCTGTCTGACCATCTGCAGTCAGTCTGTCAAAGGTCGGACACTTCGAAGCTTGAAGCGGAGTCTTATTGCCGAGTTCTTTAACCAGGCGATCCCCAAGTCCATCCATTATCAGAAGAACAGCGGTGTACCTCTCTGTCATTTGCTAGAATTTCCTCCAAGCACTATTGAAATCTTGACCCGGATAGTCGCATTTTCCATCCAGTAGGTCATGAATCATCAGGAGTCGGTTGTACTTCTCGACACGATCACTACGAGCAGGGCCACCAGTCTTAATTTGTCCAGTTGAGAGAGCAACGGCCAAATCAGCGATGAAGGTATCACCAGTCTCCCCACTTCTATGACTGACAACAACTGGCCAGTTAGCTTTGTTAGCCACGTTTGCTGCATCAATTGCTTCGCTCACAGACCCTATTTGATTCACTTTCAGAAGTAGTGCATTGCCAGCACCCATTTCGATACACTTCTGAACGGTTTCTGGATGAGACACTGTCAGGTCATCTGTGACCACCTGAATCTTGGTTTTTTTGGTGTATTCTGCAAATTCATCAAAGGCCTCCTCTTCGAATGGGTCCTCTACACTCTTGAGTGGGAAGGTCGTCTCAAGGTCAATATAGAAATCGAGCAGTTCGCCAGAGTCCAATGTTTTCCCATCAGTCTCGTATTTTCCATCCTTGTAGAATCCACTAGCAGCCGCGTCAATACCCAACACGACTTCTTTTCCTGGCTCGTAGCCTGCTGCTTCAATGGCCTCCATTATCTCGCTGAATGCATTATGAGTGTCCTTGAGTCCAAAGCCACAAAAGCCACCCTCATCACCCACATGCTTTCCCATTCGACCATATTTCTTAATGAGATTCTTCCCTAGCTTGTGATATACCTCACTGATGCATCGCACTGCCTCGACTATGTTTGGAGACCCCACTGGCAGAATCATGAACTCCTGGATTGCGAGGTCATTGCCTGCATGAGCGCCTCCATTGATGACATTAGACATGGGAACTGGCTGAAGGTACTCCTCTTTCTTCCCTAAGATATTCATACGAAGATGCTCAAACAACTCAATTCCAAGATGATTCGCCGCAGCAACAGCTGTTGCCATTGAAACTGACAGGATTGCATTAGCTCCAAGATTTCCTTTTCCTTTACTCGGATCTATCTTGAGGAGCGCATCATCGACATCACGCTGTGAAAGTGGGTCTACTGAACCCAGTCCTTTGGCAATTGTTGTGTTCACATTGCCAATAGCTTTCTGAACGCCCTTGCCAAGATATCTATCTCCTCCATCTCTTAGCTCTACAGCCTCTCTCAATCCTGTAGACGCCCCACTGGGAACCTTTGCTGATCCGACCGTTCCATCTGAAAGGGATACATATGTCATGACTGTCGGGTTTCCACGGGAGTCCAGAATTTCAATCGCCTTTATCCTGTCGATTTTGACCATCATCGTCACCTTTGTTCTTAGCGATGCTCAATGTGCTTTGTCTTTGGAGGTTCCTATTGAGATTTATGCCATTCCCTTGGTACACAGTGTCCATTGAATGCATATGCCCGAGGATGAGAAGTGCTATTTAGGAGGGATTGGAACGGATAATCAATGCGAGGCAAAAGGGATGACACAGAAGTCGACACGCACCAAGATTGTGTGCACAATTGGTCCAGCATCTAGGTCCAAAGAAACCCTTGCCAAGATGGTTGAAGCGGGAATGGACGTGGCACGACTAAACCTATCTCATGACACCCATTCAACCCATCGAAAGACCTTCGATGATATTCGGACTGTAGATCCTACGATACCAATCCTATTTGACATCCAAGGGCCAAAGACACGTATTGGAGAGCTGAAAGAACCCGTTAATCTTGAAACTGGGGCGGATTTCATCATATCAACAAAGGATTTTGTTGGCGATTCCTCGCGAGTTTCAATCTCACACAAGGAATTGCCTGAAGATATCAAGCCTGGGGACATAATTGCAATCAACGACGGGATTGTGCGATTGCGCGTGGCGGAAGTGGACGGGACGGAAGTGAGAACAGTGGTGGCTCATGGCGGTCCAATCTCAAGTAGAAAGGGTGTGAACATCCCAGGCATTGAGCTGTCTTGTCGTGTACCAACAGAGAAGGACTTGAAGGATTTGGACCTCGCCGCGGAATTGGAGCCAGACCTAATCGCAATCTCATTTGTGCTTGATGCAGATGATGTGAAACGCGTCAATGAACTCGTCAAGAAGAACGGACCAAAGAACGTCGACATCATCAGCAAAATTGAACATGTATCTGCGGTGAAGAACTACGACGCCATTCTTGAGGAATCGCATGGTGTAATGATCGCACGTGGTGACCTCGGAATAGAGGTCCCAATAGAAGAAGTACCTATCCTCCAGCGCGACTTAGTGAGAAAGGCGAATATGTGGGCACGAGCAGCAATCGTGGCCACCCACATGCTTGAGTCTATGACACATGAAGCAATTCCAACACGAGCCGAAGTGAGCGATGTCGCGCACGCAGTATTTGATCGAGCTGATGCAGTAATGCTCAGTGGCGAGTCAGCAGTAGGGCATGATCCAGTGGCGGCTGTTGATATGATGAATAAGATTGTTGGAAGGGCCGAGAGAAGAATCACTCCCGTCAATCCAGAAGACATCACATCACCAAAACGCCTGATTGTAGAAATCATGGGCAACCTAGTCTATAATGCAGTTGCTTTGATACCAGAGAATGTGGATGGGATTATCACCGCTACAAGAAGCGGATTTACTGCCAGATGGGTCTCAAAGTTTAGGCCCCCTGCTGACATCTATGCTGTGACAAGAAATCCCAATGTCTTGAGAAGACTGCGGCTCTGGTGGGGAGTTCATCCAATTCTCTATGAACATGAAGTGGACAGTGTAGATGACCTTGTGATGGAGTCTGTTAGAACAGTTCATGCCCAAGGCTTGATTAGCGAGGACAAGGATGTCGTGTTCACTTCTGGCGTTCGGTACATCCCAGGAAGGACCAATGTCGTCGGCCTATTCCATGTAGGCGACCTTATACAGCAGCCCAAGGCGAGATACTAGGTCGGTTTCGGATTCTACCGTCAATCTCTCCTCATTTTCACAAAGTAGAGAACGACCACAACTATGAGGACTCCACCAAGAGAGATTCCACTGATGAGTAGCAGTTCAACAGACGCGGGAACGGCTCTTACCTCAAGCATCACACTATCTGACGCCCAATTGTCGGAGAGGTCATAGAGAAGGAGTGTGACGTTCCAGACGCCTGTACCAGGATTAGCGATTGAAACAATTACATCTGAACCATCCCAGGATTCCTCTTGCACGGCACTTCCGTTTACCAATACTGTATAGTTGTTGGGCGTGTCATCAGAGGCTTCCCACTCGAGCTGTACTTGACTCTGATTTGACCAGACCCAGAGGTCATTCGGTCCGGAGATAAGGGGATCATAGATATCGGAAGTGGGTGCGTTGTAGTTGATGGCTTCGATTGCGTCAAGATCCACAGTGTCGCCCACGAAATGTTCCACTCGAACATATCTTGCCAGATCCATGCCTATGTCATTGAGATCAAAACTATCTGTGCCATTCGTCCGACCAATGAGGGTTAGTGAAGAGTCATAGGTAGGTTGCACGAAGACCGAGTAGTTGCCCCCGAGAGCAACGACAGTGAAGTCGTTTCCGGGGCCATTCACAATCTCTTCTTGTTCTCCCATATCCAGTGTAAGATAGCCACTGGCGTAGTCCAAGAAGATCTGGGCGTACTGCCCATCTGGTGCTCCTATAGCATTCTCACCATCAAGATACCAGAGTGATCTGTCTGAATCAAAACCATTTGCATAGGCATCTCCCCAAACAAAGCTGTTAGAGATGATGCTTGTTTCGAATTCATAGTTGATTTCGTCAATGGTGTGGGGATATTGCAGCGCGGTTGCAGCTAGTAGACTTAGTATAAGAAGGGCTACTGCAAACTGGAGAGGCTTGAGTTTCATGTCGGGGACCACCTGGTTCTCGTTTCATAATTAAGATTCGCATAGTGCTCAAAGAACTCTTTCTTGTTAGATTCACTTGAAAACGACAGAAAGCAAGGCACTCTATTGAACGACTCATCATACTGAATGGGTTCGCCAGCAATATCGGTGCACATTCCCCCTGCCTCCTCTACTATCACTTGGGGTATGCCGAAATCATGAGGACTCGCCCTCCCGTACATAAGCACTCGTGCGTCGCCCAATGCGATAGAGACCATTCCATGATGAGCTCCCATTGTAGTCAATGGTTTGAGTTGCATTGAGTTCACCACAGGAATTAGGTCCTTAACTCTACGCTCAATGAAGTATTCCGAGGATGGCGTTCTGCGGGTGAATTCGATTTCTTCACCAATACTTGATTCAACCCTAATCCCCCGACCTCTCTGAGCCAAGTATACGCGGTCTTGTGCAGGAAAGTAGATAACAGAGGCTTGAAAAACTAGGTCTTTTGAAAAGGCCGCACCGATTGCAAATCCATCTCGCCCCTCAAGGAAGGAGAGGGTTCCGTCTAGAGGGTCAATGTGGTAGCAATATGATGCCATGTCACCAGAGAAAATCTTGGTTCGTGCCGTGTCTTCTTCGGCGTTAATTCGGAAATTCCGGCCGCGACGCTGAAGAATCTCTAATGCGACCTCTTGAACAAGGTCATCTGCAAGTGTATGAGCGGTGGACATGGAATCAGCAAAGTGCGTTGGAAGATCTGAGTCCTTTGGATGGTTGTCTAATTGCCCTCGTAGAGCATTCAGAATAATGCCCCCTGGAATCACTGTTTCTCGAAGAACAGCAAGAAGTTCATCCTGAAAGG
>JBHLLF010000029.1:0-32403 GCA_048885865.1 Candidatus Hermodarchaeota archaeon | reverse complement strand
CACGTACGAATCCGGAAGTTGAACGATCGATCCAAAACGGTGCTTGGAGCTCGGATTCTCAGATATGAAAAGGGGGAAGTAAAGGGGAAGCGTGATGCATGGTGGCTCATCGAGCCTGACCTTGTTCGAGAATAATCTTGATGCCTTGCAGCAAATCTAAAAAGAGCAACCAATGAGGAGTCTTGGGGCCGTAGTCTAGCATGGATAAGGCACCAGCCTCCGGAGCTGGGTTTCCCCGGTTCGAATCCGGGCGGTCCCGCCATCACTATTTCTTGATAGAATTCGATTGGAGTTTAAATGCCCGGCTAAGGCACACTTGTCTGATGCGAGGTCGAAATCGATGAGCATTTTGAAGGGCGCACGTTCTCCTCCCGAAAGGGTGGTTGAACGCTTCACGCGATATCTCAATGGCCCAATGGGCCGAACGGTCTTGGAAACTTTGGATGAAGGTGAGAGTTTCATTCTGCAGACATCAGAGCACACTTTCAGAGTGACAAAGCGGAGAGGCAAGGCAGTAGTAGAATTGCTTTCATTTCAATTGGCATAACCATTGGAAGTCAGTTTAAGTATCACAATGCCATATTGTGATGCGAGGGTTATGTTACATGTCTGAAACTGTTGAAGATAGAGTAAGGAAGAGGTTTGAGAAGTACCTGAATGGCCCAATGGGGAAAGAAACACTTGAGACGTTGGATGAGGGCGAGTCATTCATTCTTCAGACATCTGAACATATAATGCGAGTCACTAAGAGGCGTGGCAGAGCTTGTGTCGAGATGCTTCGAAAATTCGATGTGTAATCGCCAAGCCTCCAGCGAAGACTCTATAAGTTGAACAAGGCCCCACGGTGAACGGGGCCGTAGTCTAGCATGGATAAGGCACCAGCCTGCGGAGTTGGTAATCCCCGGTTCAAATCCGGGCGGTCCCGCCATTATTTCTCCAAAAGATTCATCATCGGCGTGAAGCTTAAATGAGCGTGAAATTCGACAAATATACTAGTCTTGTTCTGAAAAGACAGTGGTTGTAATTGAGTTGCGTAGCATGCAGTTCACCCCTCAGAGAATCGAGCGAGTCCATCGAGCCATGAAGAGCGAAGATGTAGAGGCTCTTGTAGTGACAAGAAGGCAGGACGTTCGCTATCTAACGGGGTATGAGAGTCCTACCAATACTCTTCCTACCGGATGCGTCATTATCATGAATGAGCAGCCTCAGTTGGTTATGTCCAGCCTCCAGCATGAGGCACTAGGTCAAAATTCCATAATGGCTCAAGTTCACCCCATAGATGACAAGCCCTTCGATGAGTGGGGTCTCTATCGAAGTGCCAAGTTCTGGGACTCGGTAGTCAAGATTCTCGAAGATTCCGGAATCGAGAACGGCATGATAGGCCTACAGCAAGAGCGTCTCTCAGTAAAAGAGTTCGAATACCTCAAGACAAAGATTCCAGGTGCTGGCTTCAAGGACCTCTCCTCACTCCTCTGGAGGCTAAGACAGGTCAAAGATGATGCAGAGATTGAGGCAATTCGCAAGGCAGTCAAGGTGGCTGAGATTGGAATTCGAACCGCCCTTGAGATTATAGCCCCAGGCAAGACAGAGGCTGATGCATCAATTGAGATTGAGGCGGCAATGAGGTCTGCTGGCGGTCAACTGCGAGGCATCAGAGCTGCAGTGTTATCTGGAAACCGCGGAAGATTTCCTTTCGCACAGCCGACCGCCAACAGGATTGGGAAGAACGAGCCAGTGGTTATTGACGTTACAGTGAGCGAATCGGGGTATTTTGCTGAAGTTGCTAGAACATTGCATACTGGATCTCCAAAGGAATCGCAGCAAAAAGCGTACGATGCGGTTTTGCGAGCCTGCAAAGCTGCTGAAGACAAAATGACAGCTGGAGCTGGAGTTTCAGATGTCTATGGACGAGTAGCCAAGAAAGTGGGGAAGAAGACTCCCATAGGCAGTTTTCTGCAGCCTCTTGGCAATTCAATAGGTCTCGATCTTCAAGAGCCTCCTCTCATGGTTTCATTCAGTAAGGCATCACTAAGAGAGGGAATGGTTCTCTCTCTCCATCCCACATATTATCACGAAGGGGTGGGCGCCGCGAAAATTGGTGATATGTTTCTAATCACGTCTGATGGATATGAGAATCTGTCGACAATTTCTAGAGAGACCATGTAGTTCACGGTGTGACTTGCCATCTCTTCAACTTCTTGAAGACTTGTGAGATTGTTTCTGCTCTTTCGGACTGCTTTTCCACCTCTTCGCGTGAGAGCTCCCGTATCTGAGATGCCGGGACGCCTGAATTCAGACTCCTTGGAGGAATCACTATGTTTGCAGGAACAATACTCCCCGGTGCAAGTCTAATTCCCTCGCCTAATGTTGCCCCATCGAAAATAACGCAGCCATCACCTATGTTTGCGCTATCTCCAATATATACGCCATGAATTACAGAGGCGCTGCCAATAACGCTGAGATTCCCGATAATAGCCGGGTTCTCTTCGGTATGTGCATGGATAACAACACTGTCCTGAATACAAGTATTTGCTCCTATTCGCACTGAAGCTTGATCGCCCCTTATCACAGCTCCTGGCCATATGCTGGCTCCAGGACCAATCTCAACATCGCCAACTATTGTGGCCTGTTCACTAACGTACGCATTAGCATCAATTTTCGGATTTTTATCGGCAAATGGAAGAATTGGCAGCGTTTCCACCTCTCCAGACTGGACTTTAGACTGGGTGGTGATAAGACGAATATAAAACATCACATGACATTGGGTTGTTCGATTCATTGCGGGAGGATTTGATGGATTACTGATTCAAAATGCCAGGCTGGCCTCTTGCCAATCAATCGATTCGTCTTCTTCTTGAGGCGGCCACTTGGGTCATCGAATTCCACAAGCTCTCCATCAAGAAACACCAATATGCAAGGTAGTCCAAAGATGTCATGCTTCGCGCCAAACTCTGGAAACTCTTGGACATTTATCTGGATGAATGAAATGTCGGGATTATCACTGTACTTCTCATCAACCTCAATCAATGTGGGCACAAGCGCCTTACAGGGTTCGCACCATGGTGCCCAACAGTCGACGAATGTAAGCCGAGATTCACATATAGCGTATTCAGCGTCATCCAAGGTTACTTGACGAAGCAACAGTATCTCTCCACTCGATGCCATCAGTCAGCGAAGTCCCTATGAACTTTCTGGAATGTGTGTGAGAAAAATAGAAGAAGTAGCCCGGTAGATCCCATCGGGTCCAACCGGGAGTGTGGATTTCTTATGCTTCAGCAAGTAGTTCTTCTACAATCTGCGTGTATACTTCGGGCGGCATGACTCCTACAAGTCTATCGACTTTCCTGCCTCCGCCATCATCAAAAACAACACGCTTTCCCTCACTGTAGACGAACACGCTTGGTACGCCTGTGACACGATTAGTCATGCTGAACTCTCTGTTCTGATCCACATCCAGCTTGACAACCTTGAAACCTCTTCCCGAATACTTCTCATCCAGCTCTTCAAGAATCGGTGATAGTGTCCTGCAAGGACCACACCAAACTGCGTGGCAGTCTAGAAATACGACCTTGTTGTCGTTCACAACCTTGTCAAGTTCGTCTTGAGTTATCTCTTCAACCATGTAACTGTCATCTCCCACAAACGGAGCGATTGTGCGTTGCTCGTGAACAACCGGTTAAAAGTCTTGTTGTGTGTCCAAAAGACCTCCTCCTGCCAAACTTTGATAAGTTCAGCTAAAGGAGGTCGCAGGAAAGGTGTTTATCTTGCCTGTACTTCACTGTCCAAAATGTGGCTCAAAGCTCTACATCAAGAAGGGCGGCCACATATGGACTGTGAGATGTTCTACATGTCAGGTGGAGATTCTGGAGGATGGCCAGAAAAAGGACCTCTTTGATGCTTATGATGCCTATTCTCAAGCCTTGAAGGATGGCACAATCCAACCAACTTCTAGGGCCAAGTCGAGAAAGCGGTCAAGAGTTTCTTCTACAGCAGACTCGTCTGCAGGTCTGACTAGGGCCAGACGTGCAAGAGGAATGCGGGTTCAATCTGAAGAAGAGATTAAGCGATTGGTGGAAGAAGGCGGAAGTCAACTGAATCTGATTGGCGATTCTGTACAATCAATTCTTGGGGGCGGTCAAGATTACCTAGTGAAGTACCAGTTCATGCAGTCCTCTGATGCCGAGTATGGCAGGGACCTTGAAGCCACAAAGATACCAACAAGATTGAGAGAGCTACTTGCCAAGAAGGCAATAACACAACTGTACAGATTTCAGGATGAAGCCTACGAGGCCATCTTTGCTGGAGAGGACGTTGTCATCGCAGCGCCAACAGCACAGGGTAAGACAGAGGCCTTCATTCTGCCTATTATTCGGAAACTGTTGATAACGATCAAGGACTCTTTTATGGACAGAGGAATTAGAGCGTTACTGATCTATCCAACCAAGGCTCTAGCTCGTGATCAGTATGATAAGATTGTCGAGATGTGCAAGGCCTCTGGAGTTACCGTGGGCATCTTTGATGGTGATGTGTCCCAGAATCAAAGAAGCAAGCTCTACTCATCTCCCCCTGATATCCTTCTCACAAATCCTGACGTTCTTCACTATCATCTTGGATGGGCTGGCTCACGTTTGGTTCCGCTACTACACACAGTGAAATATGTGGTCCTAGACGAGATCCACCTATACACGGGGTCCATGGGAGCCAATGTCTACTACATCCTCAAGCGCCTTGAGCTAGAAGCTGGTGAGTTCCAAAAGATTGGAGCATCAGCAACGATCTCTAATCCTAAGGAGTTTGCTGACCAGCTATTCGACAACGAAGTACGCCTAATTGAGTCTGTGAGCGCGAAACGCGGCCCAATTCACTTCATGATGTTCTACCCGGGTAATCGTAGCAAATACAGCATGATTGTAGACATCGTGAGAAGACTACAGGAGGGTGGCTTCAAGACTCTAGTATTCGGGAACACTCACTCAGAGGCAGAAGTCCTAAACATGCTCATCAGAGATATTGGAGTACGGTCAATGGTCCATAGGGCAGGCCTTACGAAGAAATACCGCAGCCAAGTCGAATCTCAGTTCAAGTCAGGTGACCTACATTGCTTGGTTTCAACACCAACTCTCGAGCTGGGGATAGACATAGGAGACCTAGATAGTGTTGTAAGTATGATCGTGTCAATAACACGTCTGACTCAGAGAATTGGACGCGCCGGCAGAAAGGGACAAGAGAGTGTGGCAGTCCTTGCCCTTAGAGAGAATGATCCAATCTCATCCTTCTATCGGCATGAACCCGAGAAATACTTCACAGATATTGATGCCGCCTATATGGAGCCTGAGAATGAAGTGGTTGGCTTTTACCAACTCATCGCTGCGGCTATGAGCGGCAAGCTGAATCTCTCGATGTTCCCCCGCCAGAAGAAAATCTTTGACACCTTGGTCGCGGAGGGTCTCGTGAAGATTGAGGATAGCGGCGAAGTTCGTATTGCTGATTTTGAGTCCGCTCAGAAGAAATGGAGAGGCTATAGCATTCGCGGCATTGGTGATACTGTTCAGATTAAGTCGGATAGAAAGACTCTGGGCGAGAGATCAATGCCAATGGCTGCACAGGAACTGCACCCCGGAGCAATATATCTGCACGGTGGTCGCAACTACATGTCAGTTGACTTCAAGCATACTCCAGGATTTGGAAGAGCTACGGTCGTCCCCTTTGCAGACCGAAGTGTTCACACGAAGCCGCTCTACTCTACAATGCCCAAGATTCTGGATATTGTAGAAACCAAGAAGATTCTCGGAATGAATATCATCTACTGCAAACTCGAAATGACTCAGACGGTCTATGGATATGTGAAAAAGGAAACCAGGTCCGGAAAGGTTGTTGGGAGAGCCGATCTTGCCACCCCACTCATATACAAATATATGACCAGAGGATTTGCGTTCGGAGCGCCTGAACCTGTGAAGATGGTCAATGAGTATCTGGAGGGCAAGATTCCCGGTGCGAAAGGAATAAGGATGGGTCCCGCTGAACTCTATGGCGGATCTTTCCATGCACTGGAACATGTGGTGATTGAGTCTAGTGATATGCTCACAGGAGGAAGCACAAGAGAGATTGGCGGAGTATCTATGGGTGATTCTGGTATCATATTCGTCTATGATGGAAGTCCTGGAGGAAATGGTGCATCAAAGCTCCTATTCACTCGGCTGAATGAGGCATTCAACCGTACTAGGACAATACTGGATAAATGCGACTGCAAAGCAATTGATGGATGCCCTCTCTGCACCTATTCCTATCAGTGCGGGAATAACAACCGACCTCTCTTTAAGCTCGGTGCCCTGGAGAGTGTGAATCTAATTCTTGGGAAAGCCAAGACGGAGGTCGACACAGAGGGTTATGCGGGATATGAACCGCTGGTCTAGTAAGTGAGGTGAATGAAATATCAGAGTTCTTGATTGCCAGAGGTCATGACGGACCCGCAAGATCGGGCATCTATAACATCGGCGAGATGGCGATCAACACACCTACACTCATTGGCCCTATCCAAGCAGAGAATATCACTCTAAGATATCGCACCTACGATCGATCAGATCCAGTCAAAGATACTCCTATGATTGTGTCAATTCCAAGTGTCAAGGACATCGAGATGGATAGACTACACGAGTATGAATCAGTATTGCTTCCCTCGATGATAGCAGAGGAAACTCTCAACTCAGAAGCAGGGAAGTTGCTCATGCATCAACAGGAGGTTTTCCTCGAGAATCAACACATTCCGCCATCATGTGCCATTGTACGCGTACCAGGGTCACTCGATACGGAGTCTTACCTACAGAGCCTGCAACAATTCGGTCATCTCGGGGTGAGAGCCGCAGCTTTCCGCTTCGCAGGAAACCTCGGTCCAAATGACTACAAAATGCTCATCCTACGCAGTCAGCTTCCTCGAAATTGGCTCACACTTGCAATAGGCCGAATCGAGCCTTACTCAGTACCCTTATTGCATTACTTGGGGTTCGACATCATTGACTCCAGCCGTGCGTTTGAAGCAGCAGCACAGGGAATCCGGTTGTGGCGCATGGATTCAGAGCAGGTTGGTACTGCTGACACTGCAAGACACTGCGCATGTCTTGCTTGCGCCGCATATTCAGATATCACGAGCTTGGACAATTCTTCGCTAGTTGAAACCTTGACAAGACATAATCTCTCGAGATTTCAGATGATGCTCTCCGAGAGCGCACATGCAATGCAGTCAGGGCACTTACGGTGGTTGGTTGAATCACTTACCCATGCATCTCCATCAATGGCCTCTATTATAAGAAGAGTCGATGCAGAGTTGTATCCATTTTTGGAGGAGTTCACTCCCACCGTAGGAAAATCTCCAATGCCCCTCATAGGACCTGAATCATATAATGCGCCAGCAATTAGACGCTTTCGCGATAGGGTGGCTTCTCGCTTCAAGCCCCCAGCACATAAGAAACTAGTCTTGCTCTTGCCTTGTTCAGCGAGAAAGCCATACTCAGACTCAAAGTCACACAAGCGCTTTGCCAGAACAATCGAGGCCGCAATCGGACCTGCGAGATATGGAATAGCCGAAACGATTCTGACATCTCCTTTGGGAGTCATTCCCCGGGAGTTGGAAAGGATTCATCCAGTGGCACACTACGATATCCCTGTGACCGGCGACTGGGATGCAGAGGAAACTGAGATAGCCGTGCATGCTCTCATAACTCATATGGAGAAGTTCGGGGAGTCCATAGTTGTTGTGGCGCATGTTTCTGGCGGATACCTCGATATTGTGAAGAATGCTGAGGAGAGTATCAAGCAGACCCTGATCTACACCTCATCTGATTCAAGAGCTACAAGTGGAGCCTCACTCGACTTGCTTGCTGAAACTCTGAGAGATATGAGTGATCTCGTTCTAAGCGGTGAATATCGACGAATGGATTTGGAAGACACGCTTCGTGCCACTGCGGACTTTCAGTTTGGTTTGGGTTCAGGTGAGCTGCTCATTCCAAAAGGTGCAGGTCTGAGGGGTAAGCTGTATAGAACAGTCATCTGTCAAATTGAAAAGGAACAAGTCTGTGCATACAATGCCTCCTCCGGAATGTTGTCCTTGACTCTTGCAGGTGCCAGAAGAATCGCAGATTCACAAAAAAGCTGGGTTCGCTTTGAGGGCAAGGAAGTAAAAGGCGGTTCAATTTTCGCAGTTGGAGTGAGAGAGGCAGACTCTAGCATTCGCCCCGGTGATGAAGTCATTGTAGTCGATAGGAATGATAACGTGGTGGCAGTGGGACGAAGTGAAATGTCTGGTAAAGAGATGAGCGAGTTTGAGAAGGGAAGGGCGGTGACAGTTCGTCACAAGCTGGGGGTGACCAAAGAATGAGCAGTCCGCCTTTGGGTCTCCAGGAAATTATCAGACAGGCAGCCCTGAGGGCGCGTGGCAGTTCTCTCTCGAGAATCAGAAAGAAATCCCTAACAGAACCAGCCGCAAAATGGGTGGCACAAAGCCGCATAGGTTGCGAGGTGGGACATGCTCTTTCCGTTGTGTTGGCCACTCCAGGTTGTTCTCACGCTCGAAGTGACAAGGGTGGTTGCACTATGTGTAGCTATCTTCTGGATGGTACCAGCAAGACAGTATCTGCCGAGAATCTAGTCAAGCAATTTCAGGACGCCATGAAGTCGCTTGGGGGGCTCAGGAGTCCAATCTCAATAAAAGTATACACAAGTGGAAGCTTCCTAGATCCGGATGAAGTTCCGCTGGAGGCGAGATCTGAGATTCTGAAGACTATCGCAGAAGACGAACGCGTTCGTCAAGTTGTTCTTGAGTCGCGGCCCGAGTATGTGACTGAAGAAGCCACAGGCTTTGTTCGGGGAATTCTAGACGATAGGGAGATTGAGATGGGAATGGGCCTTGAGAGCGTAGATGATGGTGTAAGGTATCTTTGTATCAATAAGGGCTTCTCGCTTGACGACTTTGAAACTGCTGTCAAGACTGCAGCAGTCCATGACATAGGCACCCGAGCATATGTACTCATCAAGCCACCTTTTCTCACTGAAAATGATGCTTTACTAGATTCAACTCGAACCATTATTGATGCAGTGAAAATTGGGGCTACAACTGTTTCAGTGAATCCTGTGAATGTACAGAAGTATACCCTTGTTGAGCGAATGTGGGCTAGAGGTGCATATAGGCCCCCATGGCTATGGACCGTCACCGAGGCCTTGAAACAATCAAGAGTCAAGGTGCCTTCCGAAGTAAACATCGTCTGCGACCCTGTTGCTGCCGGCAAACCCAGAGGCACTCATAACTGTGGCAAGTGTGACGAAGCCTTTGTGAAAGCCATTCGTCAATTCTCATTGGATCAGAGTCCTCTACATTTCGAAGGGCTCAACTGTGGGTGTAGACATCAGTGGATACATACTCTGAACCATGAGGACTTTGCGCATCTAGTACACTCCTCCAATTCCCATATACATTAGAAAACCCTTAAGAGAAACATAGCTTCGGTCCGTTCCGTTCTGAAGTGATGGGGTCGTGTCGATGTCTGAATATGTGACTAAAGTTTCAGTCTGGTTCAATAGTGAAGGAGCATCCCCAAGCGTTGTTATCAAGAAGATGCTTGAGCTAGGTTTCATTCCTGTTCGCGGAGCGTACGATTTTGTTTATGAGCACGAGCAGAGTGACATGAGCGAGTCCGACCTCAGTGAGTCGATTCTCGAAATTGCGGATGCGTTACACAAGGCACTATCCGGGTTTCGTGTCTTCTATACGCTTGACACGTTTCCAAAGGATGAAAGCGAATACATTCCTCTAGCTGATATAGACGCAGAGCTGGACGCAACTCGCAAGGAGCTAGAAGAGATGGAGCGAGAAGTAGAATGATCTACTAGGCTGGGGACTCATGACCCCCAGCCTAGCAGTAGGATGGGTGAGTTCTAGTCTGAAGTCACTTCTGGCTCACGACGCTCATATTCACCAGCGTCTTCACCAGCCTGCACAGATACATTGATTTTCTTCTTATCGCCAGGATTCATTCTAGTCCATGCCCAGACGAGATTGGTGCCATCGCTGACAGGTCTCTCAATGGGTGCTTCTTCCATAGGGTCTGTGGACACATATTCGAAACCAGCAGGGATCCAGTCGGTCACCTCAACATTCTCGACAGTCACCTCGCCTTTGTTCTCGATAACGAGGACTACGATGTATTGACCTGGCTCTGACCCTTTGTTGATACCTTTCTTTGTCGAGATACTTCTCTTCCTATAGAGAATACCAATCTTGTGGCCATCCTCTGCACTCGCAGCCTCTGCAGCCAGACCCTCGGGATATGTATGTGCTTCACAGTAGATTGGAGATGGATATTCCTTCTCAGGTCTGTTTCTCCAGGCCATGATTGCATAGTTGATCTTGACTGAGTCGCCAGGCTCAACCTCACCAGCTGAGTCCCTGAGATTGAGAATCTTGAAGGTCATCTTATGTGGAACCTCGGGATTCTGATCATCAGGGTCCACGGCTACTTCGAATTCGCCGCTATATTCTTCACCTCTCACCCAGATTGTAACATGTTCTGGCTTGGGAGGCATCACATCGTCAGGCAAGCTGTCCTCAACCATGAATGAGTTGATGCTGGCCGTCCCGACATTCTTCACCTCGATAGTTACCTCCACCGGAGTCTTGTCGAAACTGCTGACTTCAGGAGGATCAAACTCCTTGGTGTAATCAATGCGCACAACAGGTAGTTCTTGAGGTGTTTTATCAACGGTTCCAAGGACCCTCCTTGTGATGACTCTCATTGGAGTGTATACCACTTCTTGGCTGCATTTCGGCGGCGACTTACTGCCAATCTCAAATTTCGAGCTCCAGTCTTGATTTGGGGCCATCTCCAGCCTAGGAGTTTCATCAATCATCTTCTGCTTCTCTCCACCATCCTCAGGTGTGAGATAGACTTCCGCTTTATCTAGCCGAACCATTAGGTCGCTTTCGTTGGAGCATTCCAATATGCACTCCCATTGGTTGGGTTCTGTTTCGGCGGTTTCGATGCCTGTTAGAAACTCGGTCAGTGCGGTCATATCAGGAGTAAGGCCAGACCTCTGCTGATCCTCCCCTCTGTACGTGACCACTATCTCGCCAGCGCTCTTGATTTCCGTGTCGTCAACATTCCCAGTAGCTGAAATGACAAGTGTCGATTCCTCTCTGGGATATACGACGAAGTCCTTCCAGATGATTGTCCGTGTTCCCTCATCGAACTCTGTGACTCCTGAGCTCGTGGAATCAACATTCACCATTGTGATCTCAGGTGGAACGGTCTTGTTGAGGACAATGTTATCAAGCTGTCCATCTGTTTCATTCTTCACTTTGATTGTGATTTTTACGGGATTCTCCTTTCCGTATACATATGCCCAGTGCGGTTCGTCAGTTGGCACAGTGTCACAGGTATCAAATCTCTCTGTGAGAGTAAGAATTGGCTTCTTGATGTCGATTGTGTAGTCAGTTTCCCATTTCGCACCAGCATCGACTTCGCCTGCTGATATCGATTCCTCAGAGAAGCTCGTACCTCCGGCGCTTCCTTCAAGAAGCACTCGGACATTCCAGATACGTGACCTATCTGAAACATTGTTGACGGATAGGATCCCTCTGGCCTCGGCGTTCTTAAGACCACTTCGCTCGCCGACGACCGTCTTTTCGGTTTCCTCTAAGTCGATTTCGACAGTTTTGTGTTCACTCAATTAGAACTCACCCATTTTGTCTCTAATCACCCTACCGGGTAGCTATTCTGGCTCAGATGACGTGGAACTCACTGAATGCCTGAATTCATGACCTGCAGCCCACTGTACTTCCAGTGTCTGTCCTGGTTCCATCAGGAGAGGAGTAGTCTTTTGCCCAAACTGTTCGATGTACTTGGCGAACTTCCTAGGTTGGTCCTCCGAAGTCCATCTAACAGGAATGCCGACTTGGGGAATTGCATCGATACAAAGACTGACTGCATCCTTTACAGCAAATGCATGTTCGCCTCCTACTGGCACAATCATCACGTTTGCTTCCAGCTGTCCGAAAGGACCTCTTACTAGGCTGTCACCGAGATATGACACTTTCATAGATGACATCTCGATGTGAAGACCCAGATTCTCAATTATTTCGCCTGTTTCCACACTCCGTTTCTGAAGCGGGAATGGTGTGACTTTCAGCCCTGGAATCTCGTATGGAACCTCGGGCTTGAGAGTGTGCAACAGCCAGGTCTTAGCACCTTTTTGCTGAGCTCTCTCAATCGTGGCTTCATTGCCGAGAATCCACGCCTTTGAGTTCACAGCGATTTCTGCAGCGTTCCCTAGTGCGTCATCCTCATGGTTTGTCACAATGATGACTCGGCAGTCAAAATCATCTGGGACAACTGACTCTCCGTTCCATGTTCCTGGATTTAGGAGCACCGTTGTTTCCTGTGTTTCCAATGCGAATGATGTCTTTCCAAAGTATGCTATCTTGAGCACTGGACCACTTCCCGTAGTTCCGCTTGGTCGCCAACTTGCCAGAATCCTTGCGGTCAAAAAATCGTATATTCAGTTCCTTTTAAGACAATCTCCGAGGAAGGGCGCAAATGTTTAAATCTAAAGAAACTCCCAGGCCTTGCGGCAATTTGCTTGCCAAGAGGAGTCGCATCATACTTGCAGCAACAAATGTTTAGTATAAATATCCCTGCTTTGCTGGCCTTGGGTTTTTTGATTGGCATATTGCTGGTTGCTATTGGCTACAGGGAAAAGGAGAACTTAGTTCTTCGTGCACATCGAATTGGATTGGGCACTATCATCATAGGGATAATGATTCCAGCGACACCGTTAACATGGTATGGGTCCTTGGGATTAATGACTGGGATGATCATCCTTGGAACCCTGGACATAGTAATCATCATTCTAGCGTTGATAGTAGGTCTCATTGTACTCTACTACGGATTCAAGACTTACACAAGCTCCTTGTAGGGAATCAATTATTCTCACTTAGGCCGAGTGCTATGTTTTTATGACTCGGCCAAGAGAATCTTTTGGAGATGACATAGGTTCACTAATTGGCTAATTGAGAGAGGGTCCTATGCTAGAGAAGATACTTACTGACAGGTTCAGGGAAATTCTGAAGCTGGTATTTGCAGATATAAGCAATCAACAAGACCGGCGTGATGCAGAGGAATTCTCTAAAGACGAAGTCCGAATCAAAGAAGACCTACTCGATGTTGTCGATCCATACCCCTCTGATACTATTCTTGATGACGACTTTCTCATAGCTGCAGTGGATGGGTCTGGTACGGATAATCTGATGCTTCTAGATGATATCAGGGTCCACATGTTGAGTACTGCGACAGTTGTTCTAGACACCAATACTAGATCTGAAAAGATGTTTGACCCAATTAGCACAAAGGCCTTGGAAAAGAGACTTGGAGGCCAACCGCATCTCGATGTTCACTGGCACTCCGGAGTTAGAAATGATGCCCAGAAGAAAATGGCTGAAACTATCGAATCGATCTACCCTCTCAAAGATCTAGTTGACATAATTCTTCCCTTCTTCAAAGACGACACGAACGGATCCATTTTATCCATCTCCGACTTCACTGGAACCGATTTCGAAAAACATCTTCCAGAACTTAGAGAAATGGAGACCTTGATTTCAAGAGCACAGATGCTCACGAACCCCGTTGTTCATGACGAACTACGGAAGGTGTCAGAGTATGCAGCTGCAAGAAACGTGCTGACCAGTGACATTCGTCCTAAGTATCTGTTTCTTGATGGGGCGCTTTCAATCTTCATGCACTTCGTGAAGAAATACCCCTCAATGCCAAGCGGATTCATGCTTCGTGAGCTGGCATCTCTAGCAAGAAAAGAGGGCGTTGTTCTTTGTGCCGTGAGCAAAAACCACACAATTCCCTTTGCGCATAGGATTGCAAAGATGGCGCAAGAAGTCTTTGGGGATGGTGCCAAGTGGTTCTGTCAACTCCCATGCGGTGACGATCCCGGAGGTGGTCTTCATATCACCGAAGACCGTACCTACATCCCTCCACGATTAGCCGTTCCCTATCTCTTCAGCTTCTCCCAGGATAATCGACCCTCTCGGATTGACTTTGATAGAGTCTGGTGGCTTGAGAATGTGTTCGTACGGGGCGATCCTGTAGCCACGAGACAGAATGAGAAGGCCCTCTTCCGTGATATTGAGTTTATGTCACGTGATGCAAGGTGGTATGGATACCCTGTGCCTCTGGCACTTGCCCATGAGGTCTGCAAGCTTAGCTATGAGGATTTGAGGCTTGCTAGAGAGATATGCAAAGATGTTCGACACGAAATTGGTCTGGAAACAAGAAAGACTGAGCCATTAAGAGTAGACTATAACCTATGAGAGTGAGGTAGTACAATATGTTGGATAAAGATAATCTCGGAGAACTCTTCGGAAAGGTTGGCATTGGCAATCAGAACATGCTTGGTATCATGGGGAGCAATCGCGACATAAGCGTTGGTGAGATTTTCATGATATATTCACAGAGAGATGGCCATGAGCGAGTCTTCTTTTTCAGAGTGCTTGGACTGGAGAACTACCTCAGACAGGTTGACGACATAGCTAGAGTCGCTGGCACTCTGATGGTAGAGGGCGATTCATACCTGTCCGGAATTGAGAGAAACATGCTCCTCTCGGTGGATGGAAGAATGCTAGGCTACGCTGAGGAAACAGGAGACGGTTGGCGGTTCATGTCCCCTAGGCGACTTCCAGACCATCTAGCAAACGTCTATCGACCAATTCCAGGCACATCGGACAAGCCTGTCAGAAAAATGCTGAGATCACAGACAGAAGGAAATGTCCATGTTGGAGACCTTCAGATTGGAGAGGCAACTCTAGATGTTCCAGTAATGATTCCTGCAAAATTCCTACCTATGCATGTTGGCATTTTTGGTTCAACAGGTGCGGGCAAGAGCAACCTGATGATGGTTCTTATCAAATCAATAATCGACTCTAACTTGGAATATCTCCGCGGACCCGACAGTGCGCATCCCAGAGTATCCGCATTCTGTATAGACCCACATGATGAATTTGCGAAGGGTGTAGACAAGTATGGAATCCAGAATGTGATTGAGGCGATGGACCCAACAACCAGGACCGATGTCATCAGTGACTTCTACTATCTTACAACTCACATGAAAGCCACTCCCCGGGAGATCAAACGATACGCCAAGGAGATTCGCGTGCTGTGGGAGGAGATACGTCCTCGAGACCTCTACTCGATAATGGAATTCACTCCTCAGATGTACTCATTCATTGATGCTCAATTCAGTCGACACCATGAGAACTGGGTGAG
The DNA here is from genome assembly GCA_048885865.1 of Candidatus Hermodarchaeota archaeon. Classification (GTDB taxonomy): domain Archaea; phylum Asgardarchaeota; class Thorarchaeia; order Thorarchaeales; family Thorarchaeaceae; genus SMTZ1-83. Next base: position 17,089 of record JBHLLF010000029.1, on the reverse strand, counting down.
GGAGATACTTGAGATGAATGAGGACCCTGAGGGAACACCCAAAGGAACGCTAAATGCAGTTCAGCGAAGACTCCGCTTTCTAGAGAGGTCTCCCATCTTCGTTGAGAGCGGAAGTTCCATCCTTGGCGACATCTTTGAGGCCATGGAAACCGGACGGATCTTGGTTGTAAACACGAGTCTCATGAGAGATATGGAGCAATTCCTACTTACGACAATAGTGACCAGAACTCTATCAGACATGAGGCGCGCACTCAAGAGCAGTGGGAACATTGGGGACTTCTTGCGGCAAGGCGAAATGCGGCTACCAAAACCATTCTTTGCAAAAGCGAAAGCGCAAGCCAAATCGTTCTATGGCAAGGAGGGAGTCGGCGATGAATCACCTGTAAGGGATCCTCGCGACCTTCCTGTGATACTAGTCACAGTTGAAGAAGCACCAACAATTCTCAATCCTGAACTCATGCGTGGACAATCAGTATTCAAGGACATATCAAGACAGGGGCGCAAGTTTAACATGGGTCTCCTCGTGGTGAGTCAGCAGGTCAGCGTACTTGATAATGTCATTCTGAGTCAGATGAACACAGAAATCAATCTCCGCTTGGGAAATGAACGTGAGATAAGGGCCTGTATTGAGAACGCCAGTGTCAATATATCCGGGTTTGAGAATGAGTTCAGGGTCATGTCCCGTGGTGAAGGAATCCTAACTGCATCGTATAGAGAAATGCCATTGCCAGTCAAGATACCACTATTTGATACAGTCTTCGAACGCGATAAAGGTAGGTACAAAGGAAAGGGCTCTCCGAAAAAGGAACGTACACTTTGAGGAACGAATAATGACAGTTCGCATCGCACACATCTCTGACACTCACCTTGGTGCGAGACCACGCCATGGTGTCAAGCACAATGTCTGGGGTGAGGAGATGCGAAGCCGTCTTCTGGAGAATGACTTCTACGAACGGTTTGCTGAATTATTCGATAGGATATCTGAGATGTCCCCTCCCGTGGAATTAGTAATTCATTCAGGAGACCTCTATAATTCACCATGGGAGCACAATCCCTCCCAGCCTCCTGTTGTGGCTCAGGAAACGGCCATGAGAGTTCTCAAAGAATTCATCGACAAAACTGGAATCCCTGTTTTGATCTTGGAAGGGAATCATGGTCTCTATCGATCACTAGATGTTTCTTTGCTTGACACATTGAAGATGGCTGTACCAGGATTGAATGTAGCGACTCAGGTTGATCTGAAGCGAGCATTTGCTGAAGGCAAACCACTTGTCTTTTCATATGATAATCTGGATGTCTTTTGCATTCCATTCATGGACCATGCAGTTCTTGCGTCTCAGGGACTTCTTACTGACTTCACTAATTGGATATCCTCTTATCAGACTCCAAGCTCCTCAAAGATATCTGTGGGTGTGGCCCACGGCATGGATATCGACAAATCACTACACACAGCCATTTTTGAGATGGGTTATGACTACATCGCACTTGGCCATGACCATCACCAACACAAACATGCAAAGAACGCTTGGTATGCAGGGTCCCCAGAACGATGGAGATTCGATGAGATTCGCCATGAGAAAGGATTCTTGATTGTGGATTTAGAGCTAGGCGAGGATCCAACTGTGACACCAATCGTCTTGGAATTTGAAAGACCTGTATTCAACGAGAAGATCGGCATAGATCCTGATGACACTGAATCAACAGTAATAGAGAAGGTGACGGACTGGCTAGAAGCCAAGGGGATGAAGGGGCCATGGGAGCCATCTACTGCAAGCAGAATACGGATGAGGTTAGAGGGCAAAGCGCCTCGTGTCAATGGCTTTGAGCTAACTATGGCTCTGGAAACCTTGAGAGCCAAGCTCCTTGCAGTTGAATCAGAATATAATATTGCGCAGTTTGTTTGGGAGATACGACAGGCAGAAACCGATCATAGTCCCTCAGCATATCCTGAGATTGACTCCGAATTCCTGATTGAAGATCCTGAGGAAGACTTCCGCGCCTATCTAAAGACGCTTGAAGTTGATGAGAAGTATAGAGAAGAAACTCTGACCAAGATCGCAGTTGAGGCGCTACGTATCTCTGTCAGTCGCAACGACGAGAGTCTTACATTGGAGAAGCTTTCGGAGGGAGAGGATTGAAGATCATTCGAATGGAGATTCAGAACTTCAAGCCATTCCGAAAGCTCACTCTCCCAGAGGCTGGGGATGAGTTGCCTAGTGGGCTCATCATTGTGAGAGGCCCAAATTCAACAGGAAAATCATCACTATTCGAGGCCATTCTTTGGGCTTTGTGGGGACACGTTGCAGTTGAGCCAACCAATGACGAGTTGATCAATTTTGCTTCCTCATTCTGTGAGGTGCGACTTGAGTTCGAAGTCGCTGGCACACGCTATGAAATCAATCGCTCATATGACCCTGCGAAAGGGATGTCGGTAGTTCTATCAGAAGAGAAGAAGGGCAAATGGAAGAGAATAGCGGATAAGAACCAGACCGTAGGCAGAATGATGGATGAAATCCTCAATCTGGAACCCCAACAGGCATTACAGACACTGCTAGTTCGGCAGGGCGAAGTTTCATTGATTGCAAATGCAACACCATCAGTGCTCAGAGACCTGCTTGTCAAGGTCTACAATATTGAGCTGCTCGGTGAGATGACAAAACAGCTTGAGAATCTGGAACGGAATCTTGGTGTACAAATAGATGTGAAAAAAGAAGAATATCGAGTTCCAGAACACATCCGTGAGCAGATAGAGTCCATTAAGGAACGTATCGACATAGACGAGAAAGAGCTCAAGGTAGTACAAGAGGAGAGCAAAGAAGCCGAGAAGGATCTTGAGAAAATGCCAGATCCCAAGGACCTCAAGAGAGCGAGTGACATTCTAGAAGAGCTCAAACTGAAAGAGCAAGAGCATGATAGGAGTATACGAAGCCGAGATAAGGAATTACGTTTGGCGGGAATCGTTGGTGCCGACTCAAGGATTATTGGTGCGCGTCTAGACTCACTCAAAAATGAAGGTGCCCGCCTAGAAAAAGAAAAAGCAGATATCGTCGAGAAGTCTTTTGGAATTGAGAGGAATATCGGAGCACATGAGGGACTGATAAGAGATCTTGAGGACAAGACTTCGTCGCTGGAAGGCAAAGAAGCCATGTGCCCGACATGCAACCAGCCGCTTTCGGACCATGATTGCGAGCGTGTCGTTACAGAATATAGGGAGATGGCTGCTGCTCATAAGGCAAAGATTGGGGAACTTGAGAAGGACCTGGATGCTGTCCCAACTGAGATCACGGAAATTGATGATAGACTAAGAGCAATTCATCGTGCACTTGATGCAGCAAAACGCCTAGCTGAGCAACAGGTAGAAGTTGAAGAGCTAGGGAGAGAGGTTGAATCCATAGCGAAAAAGCTTGGTGTGATTCTTGGAAAAATGGAGGTCGACAGTGTTGAGAAGCTACTGAAGAAGCACAAGGTCAAGGACATTGTTGATCTTCAGACTTATATTCGAACACTGAGCAAGACCCTGATTTCGAACAAGACTCACATAGAGTCCGCCGTCAAACGAATCGAGAAAGACAAGAGCCAGGTCAAAGAACTAGAAGCGACAATTGTAAAGATGAGGGAGCTAGGCGCTGAGATAGACTCATTGGAAGATCTCAAGGAGCACACAAGATATGTACGACGGAAACTAGTTAGCGGATTCATTTCAGATTATGTCTTTCAAAAGAGATTGATCGGAATCATCAGGAAAGCCACCAATCGGTATGTAGATGCATTCACCAATGGTCAGTATACATCGATTGACCTCGAACCAACTGCTGCAAAGGGACGTGGTGGTGCCGGCTTGCTTCTCAGAATCTGGGATGAGCGCGATAAGGCGAAGAAAAAGTCTGCCCAGCTAAGCTTCGGTGATCGAACAGCTATAAGCCTTGGTCTGCGACTCGGAATAAGCAGAACAATGAGCAGCATAAGGCCCTTCAAGGATAGCCCTGCCATTGCACCACGTGTCAGAAGTGTCCTTCTCGACGAGCCTCTAGGAGGCTTGGACAATGAAAGAAGAATCTCTGTTGTCAGGAACTTGGTAGGTGATGAGAGTTTCGAACAGATCTTTCTCATCACACACACTGATGTAAGAGGCTGGGAGGGTGTTCCTGTGATAGAGGTCAGTAAGACTGGCAGTGCTAGTGACGCAATCCTCGCCCTCTCACCTGATACCTGAGAGGTCCATGCTTATGAGGATAAATATAAGGGATTGACTCCGAAAGCCTATTGCTATGTCTCCGAAAGACGTTAGACGACGAGCCCTGAGATTCCTGCTTGAGTATGGGATTCTCATAGTTATCTTGGCTGTTGGTCTTTATGTCTGGGTTACGATATTTCAGGCTGCTGTGGTAGATTATCTGGACTCAGACCATTGGGTCTCCAGACACGTCTGGCTAGGACCAGGTGTGAATCCCGGAGAGTTCGATTTCTTTGGGTTAACCTTCTTCTACCAGTTTGAGGGATACAGTGACTATTCCTTTTATTACGTCCATTGGGGCCATAATATGCTAAATGGGGTCCTGCCCTATAGTGGTGACTTTGGCCAAATTGTAATCGACGGCATTTCAAATAGGAACGGGGCATACATGTTTCCTCCCTTGACAGCGATTCTATATGCTATCGGAATCATGATTCCTGTCACTGAATGGGGGATTGGCCTACTATTGGCAGCATTTGGGTACCTGACGGTTTTTCCAGTCTATGGTCTTGGAAAGGAACTATCAGGTAACAGACATGTGGGTGAAGCAGCAGCGTTCACCTACATTCTTGCTCCAAATGTTCTCTATCATACAACTTTTCTGTGGATGAATCCTTCTCCGTTCATTTTCTTCTTCTTCTTTGGATTCTACATGCTAGTGATTGGAAAGCGACATCTTGGCACTCTTCTTATAGTAACAGCCGCGCTCTTCAAACAGACTGCTTGGCTACTCGGAATACCTTTGGTTGTATATCTTCTGATGAAAGCGCAACCAGTAAAATCAAAGGAAGAAGCGACTCTCGAGACCACCTCGAAGTCATCGAGTGAGAATGGGAATTCATCTGATGTACCCAAGCCGCGACTTCTCGATAGCATCATTGACGTGTTTAGAGGATATTTCGACCTTCGAGAGTTTGCAGTGAGTGTGCTACTAGTTCTCGGATTTGCAGGGGCGATAATGTATCCCTTTTTCGTGGCAAATCCCAATCTCTGGAACTTTTTGAGACTAGCGATGGGCGGGTTCAAGATGGAATCCTTCACTGAGGTCCCAGGCTATAGTTCTCCCATGCGCCTACAAGTCCTCTTTGTGATCGCAGGACTTCCGGCTCTTGCAGAGATTGTGGACTTCATTGTCTATTCAGGTGGACTCCTGATTATGGGAGTCTTGATCTTTTGGGGCTTAATGATGCTGGAGATGAAATATGAAGGGAAGAGGCATGTGTATCTGCGGCGCATTCTCTTCTTCACCCTGCTTATGATGCTCTGGGTGAATATAGCTGGTCCCAGGGGAGTCTTCAAGTACTACTTCACGATGTTTGCTCCATTCTTCTCCATCTTCTCATCTGGTACGATGTGCATGAGTACGGAGGAGAATGTAAAGTTCTCCACATCAATGATCTGGTTGCCATTCTTGTTCAGCCTCATGATCCTCATTCCTGTTAGAGCCATTTACCTTGTCTATGTCATCGCTATTTTCATTGGATATCTGATGTCAAAGAAAATAGGTCGCGTTTGGTATCTTGCCACTTTTCCTGTTCGATTCGCAAAAAGAAAGATATCCCCTCGTCTCTACCCGTTGAAGGCACTGCTGAGCCGGCCTAAACAGAGGATTCTTGACTACGCATATGGAGAACAAGATATTGGCGCAGCTACTGAGGCGTAAATCATGAATGGTCTAATCACGGCAAGGGATTCTGTAAAGGAGAATCTCCGGAGGCATCGCCTGTTTATCATTGTGCTTCTGATTGCTGCAGTTGTCTGGGTGTGGGTCTTTTCTCAAGCTGCAATGCAATTCGTCACTAGCACAACATGGCCTCGAGCAGTATGGAATGGCTATGGTAGAATCGATCTCTTTGGCTTCCCCATCAGATTTGCGTACGAGGGCTGGGCTGACCATGATTATTTCTATCATAGCTGGGCTAATCAGTTCATAAGTGGTCTTATGCCTTATACGCCAGAATTCGACGTCTATATTCGGAATGAAGTGTATTATAATGTGCCTTACTTCTTTCCCCCGCTCTATCTCTATTTGTGTGTCATTGGCAAGCTCGTTCATTCTGATCTAGGAATAGGTTTCCTTCTTACTATGTTTGGCTACCTCACCGTATTTCCTGTCTACGGGATTTCCAACTATCTATCAGGCAATAGAAACGTGGGTGCCGTTGCAGCAGCAACCTACCTGCTAAGTCCAATAATACTCTATCACACCGCTTTCGAATGGCTTAACCCTGCTCCCTTTGTTTTCTTTGCAATGCTCTCCTTCTACCTCCTGATGCAAAATAGAAGACTCTCAGGAGTCCTTGCCATGACCACATCGGCTCTTTTCAAGCAGACAGCATTCTTCTTCGCGCTGCCCCTCATTGCATTCATATTGAAACGTGCCCCGGAGTCTGTTTCTAATGATGAAGAAAACCCAAATGATGAGGGGGCGTCAAAACATCCAAGGAGTGACAATCTGGACTTACGAGGATTTGCGATTATGGCACTAGCTGTATGTAGCTATGCAGCAGTTCTATCATTGCCATATCTGCTTGATCCATTCAACTATGGAAATGCAATCTTCTCAAGAGCAGGGGCAACTTATCTGGATGACCTCACATCTCCTCCCCCCATCAACTACCCTATAACGCTTGCAGTTCTCTTCATCATTATTGGAGCGCCTGAGTGGCTGTCTGGACTCATTAATCAGATGACATACTACTCAATCGGGATTACCATCCCCATTATACTATTGCTGTTCTTGATGCTGAAGGAAGTAAAGGATGACAAGGACCTTCAATCATACTGGCGGAGGATGCTTTTCATGACCTTGCTCTTGATGCTTTGTGTCCACATATTCTCACCGCGTGGAATTTACAAATACTATACTGTTGTTCTCGTGCCTTTCTTCTCAATTCTATCAACATCCAGTCTGTGCCAGAGGTCCTCCGAGAGAGTGAATGTATCCTTACCCATGTTATTTGTGCCAATGATATGTGGATTTGTGATAATGGTGCCCTCAAGAGTCATCTATATGCTCTACCTCATACTTATTCTTGCTGGATATGTCATAAACCGGTCATTCTCGGAGGTATATGAATTGGCTGCACAACCTGCAAGGAGATTGCTTCGTAGAATAAATGCCTCGGCGCGAAGACGCTTTGCTACTCAATAATCTTCTCTAATTCCTGCCTTTTCTTCTCCAGATTCTCACTCAACCGTGCAAGACGCGTATCAAGTTTCTCAGCCTGCTCGGTATATGTGTCCTTGGGCATTGCACCAGAGGCATGTCTTTCCTCTATATGATCCCTTAGCTGCTGTACAGATTTGATTTCCTTCTCTAACGCCTTTGCATCAGCTTCTATCTCTGCTGCCTGACTCTCATCATCCGTTTGAAATTGCCTAGATGGAATCATTACACCAAGCTGTGACTGAGTCTTTTCAGCGAAATCTTGGAACTGGTCCCGAAGCATCTCAATGTTCTTCTCTACACCAGTCATCTTCTTGTCCAGTTTGCTGATGTCCTTCTGCAGATCAAAGACTGCATTGACTAACCTACGCATTGTCTTCTCCATCTCAGCGCTGGCTTTTGCAGACACCTCTACCTGCTTCTCTTCTTCTTCTTCTTGGGCTTCTACAACCTTGCTTGGTTTAGCAGTTCTTACCTCTCCGCTCAACCATTTGATTGCATTCACCGCAAACGCCTTGTTACCCTGATGTTTTATGCCACCGCCTTTTCGGAACACCTCATAACTACCAACGCAAAGCACACATCCCTTTCCTGACTCTGCAATTGCAATGACTGGCTTATTCGGAGGATCAGCAGTATCGGACGTACTGGCTATGGTTGTCGCCTTAGCCGTGACATTGAGAGTGCAGCCAGACGGAATGAGGATGTCTTGCACATCTTCAGTAACAGGGTGCGAAAGGAGGTTGGTGATGATAGGCATTGTTGGAAGGCCTGCGTTATTTCTCTCATCTCGCACTGCCGTGTTTTCAAAACTGATTCCAAATCCTTTCGAAACCTGACTCATGTTGTTCATCAAGCCCCGGTCTCCTCCTGACAGCGAGAGCAGCATCAGACCACCTCCATTCTTCACATACCGCTTCAAAACATCAATCTCAGCTGGTCTCAATTTTGAGCTATTTGGACAACCAAACACCAAGACGTCAGCTTTCTCAAGGTTCTTTGCGAGTATCATGAACTCAGTGTAAGGCTCAACATCGAAGTCATTGTCCTGCAAGAGCTTGGCGAGTTCCGAATATGTTGTATCAAGCCTACCCCGTTCATTTTGAGTCTGGTCAAAGAGAACGAGCTTCCTTCTTCCGCTCAATAGTGTGTCCTCCTGTCTAGAGGTTGTGGGATGGAATGAGATGATAATAGAGAACTAATGAGAGTTGTGTAGGTGTCATCAGCAAGCATTCTCCGCTTCGGAAGACTGAAATCTCGCATGGGAATGCAGATAGATGGAAAACGAGTCGGAGGTTGAAGAATGTCAGATGAAGAATGTCTGTTCTGCAAAATAGTGAATGGTGAGATTTCCTCATCAATTATCTTTGAAGATGATATATCGATGGCTTTCATGGATATATTTCCCATCAATAGGGGTCATTGTCTTTTGATTCCCAAACAACACTATGTTAACCTCCTCGATATAGACCTAGATGTTCTTGGTGAAATGAGTAAACGGCTTGCATTACTCACAAGGAAAGTGTACAACAGCATAGAGCCAGCTGGGATACTGAATGCAATCACCAACGGCAAGGGTGCTGGGCAAGAGGTATTCCACATCCATTTTCATGTTATACCCAGAGAGCCTGGCGATGGCTTCGTAACTAGAATGGTACCAGGCACTGATCGCGTGATGGCACCTCGAGATGAGTTGGATGAGTTAGCTAAGCTAATCAGGGAAGCTGAGCCTCAAATTGGAGAAATCACCTGATATCCATTAGGTTGAGTCCAGTTATCGCATCCCTATCTCTACGCAGGTCTGCGTCGGTTTCAAAAATCACAAGCTCGATGGTGACTGACACTTCACAGCCTTCCATCAGATGGCCGCCCCAGCATCTTCCATCTTCGTCTGAAACAACCAGATGAGCATGGACCACAACACTCTCGTCCTTAAGACGCGAAATGTTACCTATTCCAGATACTACCTCAAGATCGCGCTCAATCAAGAAGTCCCTGTATTTTCCTGCCTCTCTATCAAAGTATCCAAGCCTTGCCCTTGCTACCGCACCAATTAGTGTAATCTGCCCTGATTTCACGTTGTGTTCTGACGCAACACGCTCAATCGTCTTTAGAATGTCGTCGCCCGGATCCATCCTAGAGATGATGACTCCTTTCAGAGCCGTTTCTATTGATCGAACCATGTAAGATTTCGACGTATTCCTGCTAATGAAAGGTTCGCTCTGAATGTTCTTTGGAAGCGCTTATCAGGAGTAATTAGCCCAGATATTGTGAGTGGAACTGGTGAAAGACAAGAGGCCTACTGATGACCAACAGGCATCGCTCGAGGACTTCTTTGCAGCTGATATTGAAGAAGACGAGCCTGAAATAGTAGAGCCACCGCAAGATGAATCTCGTAAATCGCCTCCCGACCATCATACAGATGAGTCTGAACTAGCTGAAGATAATGACTTCGGGACGGAGGATGAGGAGATTCCACCAGACGATACAGTCGAAGTGGTGACTGAAATCAAGGTGGGTGAAAGAGAAACTCCATCAAACCTGCCGCCTTCATATCTTCTCTCCATAGACTATGCTGGCACCCAGAGAAAAGCATTTGCTCGATTATATAATCCGGATGATAAGAGGATCTACTTCTGGTTTGATAACACCGGACACCAGCCCTATTGTTACACTGACTATCCTCCTGAGGAGGCAAAACGGAAGATTGGTCGTCATCAGGGATTTGTACGGTCCGAACTTGTCGAACTCACCGATCTTCTACGTGATGAGCAAGTGAAGATGACCAAAATAGTCGCCAGTGACCCTCTCTCAATAGGCGGGTCTGCTGGTGCAATAAGGGAGCGCTTAGTAGATCGTTCTGGCCCAGCAAACATTAGTCATGCTTGGGAAGCCAATATTCGTTATCGCAACTGCTACACGTATGATACCAATATTGTTTCAGGTCTACCATACCGGATAGAGGATGGCAATCTTATCCCGAGTGCTCCAAAACTTGACAAGAAAATGCTTGAGGAATTCAAGAGCACATTCAAGGATGATGAAGGACTTGAAAGGATAATCACTGAGTATGCCCCCATGTTCTTCACTGAGGTCCCTGACATTCGAAGGATTGCTTTGGACATAGAAGTGTATACTCCAGTGAAGAACAGGATACCGGATGCTCGGACGGCTCCATATCCTGTTACGGCTATTGGACTTTCAGATAACGAGGGCTATGACAAGTGCTTCCTATTAAAGAGGTCAAAGATAAAGGAGGGCGCGAAAGGACCGGATTATCCAGAAGAGATGGAAATCGTTTACTATGAAGACGAGAAAGAGATGCTTATTGAGGCCTTCAGAATCATTGATGCATACCCCATTGTGCTCACATTTGTTGGTGATGCGTTTGACTTCCAGTATCTGCATAACCGCGCACAAAAACTAGGAATCAACATGAACAAGCACTGCCCAATCTATCTTGCAAGAGATCTGGCGCTCCTACAGAGAGGGATTCACGTAGACCTATATCGTTTCTTGAAAAACCCATCAATCCGACTCTACGCGCTTTCTGGAGCATACGAGCAATTCAACCTCGAGTCTATTGCCAAGGGTCTCTTGGGTGTTGGCAAGCTCGATCTAAGTGATGATATCTCCGCGCTCGATTACTTCGAATTGGCTCATTATTGCTGGCGAGATGCCAACTTGACTCTTCGCCTAACTACCTTTGATGACAATCTCCTTCTGAGGTTGATAGTACTACTGATGCGTGTATCCAGGCTATCAATGGAAGACGTAACCAGGCTATACATCTCATCTTGGATTCAATCATTGTTTAGGCAAGAGCATCGGTCAAAGAACTACATCATTCCACGTAGAATCGATATAGACAGTGTGAAGTCTGTCGAAGCTCAGACTGAAGCAATGATCAAAGACAAGAGCTTCAAGGGTGCTATTGTAATCGAGCCTGTAGCGGGAGTCCACTTCAACGCTACCGTCCTCGACTTTGCGAGCCTATATCCAACCATTATGAAACAACACAACATTAGCTACGAAACCATTGACTGTCCTCATGAGTCTTGTCGGAGTGATCCGAAAAACCGGGTTCCCGAAACAGACCACTGGGTGTGCACTGAACGGAAAGGAATGATTAGCCAGACTATCGGATTCTTCAGAGACACGCGTGTGAAGTGGTTCAAACCCAAGAGCAAAGACAAAACTCTCGCAGAGCAGACACGAGCCTGGTATGGAGTTGTTGAGAAAGCACTCAAGGTATTTGTCAATGCCGCATACGGTGTCACTGGCGCTCAGCATTTTGAGCTCTTCTGTATGCCAGCAGCAGAGAGTACTACTGCATATGGCCGCAATGCAATCATTGAGACCAAGAAGAAGGCGGAGGAAATGGGCATCCGTGTTCTCTATGGCGACACTGATTCGGTCTTCCTTGATAGTCCGAGTGAGGAGCAGCAAAAGGAGCTAGTCAAGTGGTCGACAAAAGCTCTGGGTATTGATCTAGAGGTCGAGAAGACATACAAGTATGTCGCACTGTCGGATAGGAAGAAGAACTACATTGGAGTCTATGAATCAGGCTACGTTGAAGTGAAGGGACTAAGTGGAAAGAAGAGAAACACCCCCGACTTCGTTCAAGATGCATTCCGTGAGATGCTTGATGCATTGAGCAAGGTAGACAATTTGGAAGGTTTTAAGGCTGCTAAGGAAGAGATTCGAGAAATTGTCAACTGTGTCATAGATCGCCTCGAAGGAAAAGCAGATCCATATTCACCTGAAGAGCTAGCCTTCCGGGTTCAGATTACGAAACGAATTGGGGACTACGGGCTTTCGAAGCCTCAACATGTCCGAGCAGCGGAGATGCTGCAGAGTGCGGGTTTTGATGTACCGCCGGGAACAATTGTGGAATACATCAAAATCAAGGGCGGTGATGGGCTTCTTCCTGTCCAGTTGGCAGGTGAGAAGAGCTATTGGCTTGACAAGGATAAATACATTGACACACTGAAAAGTGTCTTTGGCCAAGTTTTAGACTCGGTTGGAATCAACTTCGAGGAATTGCTCGGATTTACAACACTCGACCAGTTCTTCTGAAAACTTAAAGGGTGGGAGTCCAATCGAAGAAACTCTTAAAGCATACACAAGCAACAAACGCTAAAGGGAATCTGCAGACTGACCAACGCTAGCGGAGTTATAAAAATGCTAAACTTCAGGGAATTCTTCATGCAGAAGCTCCTCATCCTTTTGAGGCCATCCGATATCGACATGTCTGCGAAGGACTTTGTTTCTACTTACGCTTCCTACATGGACTCTATCGGCATAGTTGGCAAAGGCCCAAATGGTCACGTCATTTACCCAAGCAGAACTGCTCCAGTCGATGCGGAACATACCCAGCTTTTCGAGGACCTTGTGAGTTTGACAAGTACCCTGGATATTCACACTGTCGCTGGCATGGACTTCTATACAGATGCATGGTTTGCCAAGGACCCGAAGTATCATACGGTGTCTCCACGAGGGGAACCAATGCCACACCAGATCTGTCCCAACAGAGAGGAATTCTGGCAATATGGTGCTGAAATAGTTGGTGAGCTCGCAACCTATCCAATCGACGAAATCTTGCTCTTTGGTGCCGGTTTCATTCGCGACCACTTCTGTTTTTGTGAACGCTGCAGGAATGATTTTGCACCAATGGTGGACCAAGAACCCGCTCGCCTCACGTACGACTATATCATTGAGAATGCTGACTACCACGCGAAATGGCACGAATGGCGCTCAAGCAAGGTGAGTGAGGGTCTGAGATATCTACAGGAGGCTGCTCGTGATGCAGATGACAAAGTCGGGAGAGAGAGTCCGCTCAGAATCTCTGTTGAGGTACTGCTTGATCCCGAAACCGGTTTCTCTGAGGGTGGCAAGGGTCAATACGGATATGATTACTCAAGTATCCTCGAAATCACCGGCAATGTTCTAATCAACATGTATCCTTGGAGTCCAATTCTCCCCACAAAAGGCTCGACTGAATACGATGAATTGATCGAGTCACTTTACTACACAAGCGAGTTCCAGCGTCGAGGTGGAACTGCATCACTTTTCCGTTGGGGCGTGACTACTATTGATCAATTACGTGAGCTAAAAGAGATTGGAAAAGACGCCAACATTGACCGCATGGTGACGACCTTCAGTTATCCAAGTGATTATTCCACTCGACGCGAAAGTGCGATTGGGAGCTACTAGTCTTTCTTCTATTGAGGCACACCACACCATGGGCATACCTTTGTGCCAGCTCTGAATGTCCTGCCACAAGAGAAGCAAAACGTTCTATCTTCCCTACCCTCTGAACCATCACTGAATGGACTAAGTTCTCCTTGAGAAAACAGCGAGCCAACACTCTCGTCAGGAGGGCGAATGCGGCATGTTGATCCCGCAGGTTCGCCAACATCTCCAAAAAGGTTGCTCAGATCAGCATAGGAGTCGGACCTTTCTGGTTCCCCATAGGATGATGCAGTTTCAATTTGTGTAGATGTTTCATGTCGACTCCACGGACTCTCTTCTCGTTCCGGATAGCTTCTTGGCTCCAAGGATTGATCTAGTGTGTCGAAATCTCTGCGATAGTCGTCCCCACCATACCCTCTATCAACAGCAGGTCTGTTTGCCAAAGTTGAACCATAGCCATCATAGTCACTGCCAGAGCCTCTGTAACCTCGCGCGGACTCGATGAATCTGATGTGTGAATCGCTTTTCAATCGCTCATATTCGTCTGGTGTAAGCCCAAGCATCTCGAGTGCTCTGTCTCTCTCAGCACATCTCTTCGACATCGGGCAGCAGAAAGAAAGACTTGCATGACACAAAGACGCCATTGCTCTGTCCTGCCGCGACTTGAAAATGGGAGTTATCCTGCGCCTACCTAGAACGAGTGAGTCTCCACTCGCACGAAGTTCTGCATAGCCGCTCTGCGCAAGTGCCTCTACAATCTCTCTGGCTGGATAAGCTCTACCCTCAATCACAATATGTCCTTCAGTCTTATCTAATCGCACCGGACGTTCAGCGTTTCTGCCGTCTTCACGGCTAGGATACCTCGTGATAGCCACCTCTAGAATTATGACTAAATGTCATGTCCTAATGCTCTCTGTGCAATACAGGTGTATGTATTATCTGGGTCTGATACGCGATGGTTATATACTAGCATGGAGTCCTGAGGGATTACTGATTCTTTTGGAGGAAGACTAGGAATGGGCTGCAAAGCTGAAGGTGCTGCACAGGGATTTACTGTGCTCGGTGGTATTGTACTGGTAGTGATTGCGATTCAGATGATTAACAGCGGTATCAATACCCTCGGTGGAGATGGTTTGATTGATGTGATTGTAGGCATCGTGCTAATCCTAATGGTTGCTCTTTCCTATGATGCATGTGGTCTTATTCTCTGGAAGATGCGTCGAAACGGAGCATATCTAACAGTATTCGGCTTATTCTCGATTTTTATTGTACTGCGTCACTTCAGTTTCGACCCGATTGTATGGTTGATGAACTCGGGGACATTAGCCGGATTCATGATTTTGATTGCAGGAATTCTTCTTCTCACTAGATCATAATAATAATGAAAGTGAACATGAAAGCAGCTGGAGAAGGAGGGCTCATTGGTCCTCCTGCGACAATAGTATGGGAACAGCAAAGGAAAAGGGTTTCAATCGAATTGACAAAGCAATCAAGGAATCGGCTTTGATGGTCTGGTTCAAAAAAGAGAGAAGTCTCATCTCCTGACTTCTAGAGCCGGAGATGAGCATCTTCTGTCTAGAGAAGCCAGAGAATTGCACCCAGAATGACTAGAATACCACCTAGGTCGCTAGTGAACAGAATCATCAGAACTCCAATGATTAGAACTACGATGAATTTGTTCGTCTTTCCAAAGTCCAGCGCACTGATTTTTAGGAATCCACTGTTCACCAAAGCTATCAGTGAAAATAGGATTGCCAGAACACCCAATATCCAGGCGTCAAGAAAGCCTCCAAACAGGTTGACGAATCCAAATGGAGTTCCTATAATCATAAGAATTCCTTGGAGTAATCCTAGAAGTGCACCTAGGAGAACCAGAAGGTCTCCGATCTTCTTTAGATCTGCCATTGAAACAATCTCCTCTATTTGCCTCTCCGCAATTCATTTAGAAGCTCAGTTCTTTTGGGTGAATAGCACCATCCAATCATTGATTTCTTATCATGGTGCTCGTTGTGAGTGCATGCCCAAAATTCACCCAACATCACTTCACTCCAAATGATTAGGGATAGTTGAGCTCCAATTCCTACTTCTATATAATCTAACCGGATGATTGGCTCTCAAAAGCTACAAGAAATCATACGTTTTATCTGAGCATAAATGGCAATGGGATACTACCGCCATACTCACCATTGAGTAGACAGAGGTTCGAATACTCTATGAGGAATGATAAGAGAGTCTTATCACTTGCCAAGAAACTGATTGCTGCCAACTCTGAGAACCCACCCGGAAGGGAGAGAGAAGTGGCAGAGGTTCTTCTCTCACACTTTGAGCCTTATGGGATTCATTGCACTCAGGTCGGTTCTGATGATAGACCTAACCTCATCTTCTCAACGCACGATGGTGAAATGGGATCACTTGTCCTTCATGGGCACATGGATACAGTTCCTGCTGGCCCTAGAGAAAAGTGGGAACATGACCCTTTTGGTTGTGAGGTAGTCGATGGATGCCTGTATGGTAGAGGCGCAGCTGATATGAAGGGGCCTTTGGCGGCTTTAGCTGAAGCTATGATTCTATACAAAAAGGCAAATCACACGGAGCCGCTTCTTTTGCTTGCTACATCCAACGAAGAGAATGGCTTGCTTGGGGCAGAAGAGGTTGCGGATTCAGGAATCATGCAGGGCGTTAAATATGGAGTATGCGCGGAACCGACAAGCCTTCAGCTCTTTTTGGGTGAGAAAGGAGTTGTATGGGTAAAAGTCACTGCAACAGGAAAAACAGGTCACAGTTCTCGTCCTGACACGGGCAAAAATGCCATCGATTTATGTATCCAAGCAATTAATGCATTGACGCATGGAGATTATCCAAGTGAACCCGATGCGCTATTGGGAGAATATACAATGAATGTGGGGAAGATAGAGGGTGGGACACAGCAGGGGGTCATTCCTGAATCCTGTGAAGCTCTAATTGACATGCGGATAGTAAAAGGCCAGACACCCGAGTCAATAATGGATCTGATGAGGCGTCACTTATATGATGCAGGCATCGAGCAGTACATCTCGATTGAGAATTACAATAGTTCCTACACCACAATAACTTCTCTTGATTCCAAGATTGTGAAGTTCGCCACCAGAGCCATAGAGGATTTGACGGGATCGCAGCCCACACTAGGTGTAGCTACATATGGAAGCGATGCGTCGGTGCTTCAAAACCGAATTGGGATTTCTAACATAATCTATGGTCCTGGCTCGATCGCTCAAGCCCATCAACCCAATGAGTACATAGAGATTGATGATCTTTTGAAGTCAATAGATGTGTATCTTCATATTGCACACGCATTTAGTGAGTAATAGCGGAATCCACAAATTAGATAATGGGGTTATACGCCCAGCGCCCTTGTCCCACCACGGAAGTGACATGCGATGGATGAGAAGCATATTGGAATTCTCAAAGAACTTGGTTTCGAAGATATCGATTCAGCTAAAATGACAAATGAT
>JBHLLF010000028.1:0-35023 GCA_048885865.1 Candidatus Hermodarchaeota archaeon | reverse complement strand
CGCTTTTCTCCGTCACCCCCAATGAGTATCGGAGGATGCGGCTTTTGAACAGGTTTCGGAGCAGAGAAGGCATTCTCAATTGAGTAATGCCTGCCCTTGAAACTGGGACTTGGCTCCGTCCAAAGGAGTTTGATAATCTGTAGAGCCTCTTCCATCATATCCATGCGAATCTGTATCTTTGGAAAGCCATACCCGTACGCTCTGTATTCATCCTTCTTCCAACCGGCTCCGTAGCCGAACCAGAGTCTACCGTTGGAGATCATGTCGATTGTTGCAGCGATTTTGGCCAGTATTGATGGTGGACGATACGAATTGCATGTCACCATAGTACCCAGTCGAATCTTCGATGTCTTCGCAGCCAGAGCAGAAAGGAGAGTCCATGCCTCCATGCAATTCTGCCCCGCAGAATTCTCATTGAGAAAGAGATGATCACTGCACCAGAAGGACTCGTAGCCAATCTTCTCCGCTTCCAAGGCGATTGCCAAAGCTTGGTCGAAAGTATACCCTAACTGAGGCTCAATATGGACTCCGAATTTTATTTTCATGCAAAAACTCTCCTTATAACTCGAAATCGCAAATCCTGGTGAAAATTGTATGGTATCGCGCGAGGGAAATGAATTATTGACCTCAATTTCACTACGGGAGGAGCTATTTGTTCAGCTCCATAGATTCAGTGCTTAGCTATGCTCAGTATGAGCTTCAACTGGCCCTTCCTTGCATGTAGACGTACAGGTACAAGACGAAGAATAACATCAGCAGACCAGCAAGTGCCCAACCAATGATAGGCAGCGGTACCACCAGCGTGGCCCAGACCAGTGATATTGTACCTAGGACCATCCACAGAATGATGATCAGCACATAGAGCTCCACATCTTTCCAGGAAGAAGCACGATAGGCTAGAAGCGCCGCGATTGAGAGTGAAATAAGGAATGATCCTACTAGTCGAGTCGACGCAGGTTCATCTGGCCATTCGGTGATTGCACTAAACGATTCCGGAGATAGAAAGGTCCATACTCCGAATACGATAGAAGCAATGAAGCCGAGTAGAAACACATACTTGGCAAAGCTGGGAATTTCCCCGCTCATTTCTAACCACACACCATGGTGTTACTCTTTTTGCCATCTTACTTGCTTATCTTTCTTACGAGGAGTTGCTGTGAATCTTGCCAACTGGGTGCAAAAGCGAGATTGGTGTGGGACAACAGCACATGCTGCGCCTGAATGGATAGCGTACGAGAATCTCGAAACTTCCAAAAGAATTCTATTACAGATATTTGATTGAATAATGTGCTAAGTTTGATTTTGAAGCATCAGGCTCTTATATCAGTGAGCAGTCTGATTGTTGATTCGCTATGACACGTTCGGAAGGGAATTGGCTCAAATCAAATGCAGCGAGAGCGGTAGCTACAACCTATGGAATTCTCGTTGGTCTTGCGAGCATTGAGCATGGCATCTTTGAGATCCTTCAGGGTGATACACCAACAGGTGGGATAATGATAGATGCCATTGGTGATGACATCAGATTCTGGGAGGGCGGCATGGAAACCGCTCTGACAATCGTGCCCAGCTTCCTTTGGACAGGGATTCTTGCCGTGATCTTTGGCATAATAGTCTGTGTTTGGGCTGCTTTCTTTGTTCAGAGAAAATATGGGGCGAGTGTTTTGCTCATCCTCACTCTTACTGTCTTTCTCGTCGGTGGTGGCTTTGCCCCAATCTTCCTATCTCTCCTTGCTGTTGGAATCGCAACCAAAATTAATAGACCCTTGAATTGGTGGCGTGAACGTCTTCCTGGTCGAGTATTCTTGGCAAAGCTATGGCCGTCACTACTCATCCTCTTCGTTATTGTGTTCTGGACAGCGGTTGGAATCCAGATTTTTGGCCTGCCCCTGGATGTTACCGCAACAGCGGGCATAATGGTGGTCTTCTCCCTCGCCATGGTCATCCTTATGCCAATCGTAGTAATTGTAGCACTTGCGTATGATGCACAGAAACTAGCTGAACGTTAGCCAAAAGCCTAATTTTACATCAAAAGGACCAGATTTGACTATCCAACGGTAGTACAACTTAAATCAACCTTCTTCATGCTCTGAAATTCAAATTCTGAAAGGATGAGTGAATATTGGAGAGAGACTGGGATCCGAAGATGTTGGAGCAAATCAAGAATTTCGAAAGGTGGCATACAGCTATCACAATTCCTGTCAATGTGGATTTGAAGGCAGAACCTAAGATTCTCAATATTGACCAAGCTGTGAGATACCTTGAGGATGCCGAACACATCTACCTCTCAGACTGCATTTGTAGGACCATGATGCAAAACTGTGATTCTCCGCGGAGAACATGCATTGCTTGGGATACTGCAAAACCACTCCTTGACACTGATGTCTATAAGAATCAAAACACTGTAGAGATCACAAAGGAAGAAGCGATTGAAACATTGAAAATGTCCAATGAAGCAGGACTTGTTCATATGGCGTACGCAATGTGGGATGACAAAGTGAACCGCCTTTGTGGTTGCTGCTCTACTTGTTGTGCGATTTTTTCAGCTGTGCTCCGGCATAAAATGTATCCAGACCTGATTACCTCTGATGCAATTTCAGTCACAGACTTGGAGAAGTGTGTCAATGATGGAACATGCGTCAAGCGGTGTCATTTTGGAGCAAGAGAAATTATTGATGGCCAGTTGAAAGTGAATGATGATCTTTGCTACGGATGCGGCCTCTGCGTATCTACTTGCCCCTCCGAGGCAATATCTTTGGTGATGAAATAGAAAAATAGAGTGTAATCCAATTGCAGTTTGAGCTAAATCCAGAATCAATTTCAATCATAATTGCAGCGATGAGTGTAGTCTTTGCTGTTATTATGAGTGTTCTCTCATTGAGGAATTTGGCAAAGTCACGGCAGGCATCAGTTTTTCTAGATTTTCACAGCCAAGCTGACCTAGAGTTTATTGAAATGGTGTCTGAAATCCTTCGTGAATGGAATTGGAGCGGCCCGGAAGATTTCATTGAGAAGTACGGTCCATTGTCTAATCCAGGTGCGTATGCAAAATTCATCCTCGCTGCATCTTTCTTTGATTCAATGGGCAAGCTAATCGAAGCAAAAGCAACAAGTGCAAACTTAGTTCCCGAAGCTCTAGCTGTTTTTTGCGTGTCATGGTATGAGAAAATCGAATCTATTGAGCCCTATATTGCTGCCCGATGGAGAAGTTCGGGAACCGTGGAATCCACAAAGCACCTATACAAGAAGCTCAAAGAATTGGGATATCGTTCACCATTAGAAGCTGGTCAATCGTGAAGTGAAATTCCCCGAATCCCATTTTATTGTAAAACTCATGAGAGGCCTTGACATCCTTCAATTTCGGGCTTATTGAAGAAGCACCGAATTCCATGATTCCTCCCACATCTCTTTTCTATTGCTAGGACGAAATATTCCGCATCAGAAGATGAATTCATGCCAATGAATCATCATTGACCGTTGATGACTCTCCTTTTTCGCTTTCTTGCTGTTGGCGATATAGCCCTAAGATGTAAGGGATGAGTCCTATACCTAGAAAGATAGGATGAAACGACCATGGCAGTACAAAGAAAGTCATTATGACTAGACCAATTGAGACCGTTACTGAACCCCATATCTCGATTGGGTTGCGATATTGTCCGACCAAACCTATTGTCAATCCAATCAATGCTAAGGAAGCTAATGCAATTGTGCCAATCATGTTGAGGGGTGGAGTATATCCCCAAAGGGCAAGGAATTGTAGCACCAAAGCTAACAGGATCAAGAGATTGAACGTGATGAGATACTTGTCCTCCTTCATTGCAGCCACAAATGAGTGGTCTGCTCCTAAAAGAAACTTGCGGAGAATAAATGGAGCCGGTATGAGTCGGACCTCAGCAGAGACATGAGATAAGAGAAAGACCTGTCGGCTGATTTATTCTTGATATAGAACAGGAAGTGGAGCCGGCTCTGGGATTTGCGCTGGACATTGGCATTATTAGGAAGGACTCGGACTGAATTATTATGACGCTTGACTATGAGTCCTTCAATTCGTATAATTCCGAAGCCACAATCGAGATCAATCTTCACTCATTCACACTCAGGACACTCAAACGTTTAGAACAAACATTGGAATCTATTCTTGACCGAATCCAAAGTACCATCAATGAATTTGCAGAACAGGTCATATCAGCATGGTCAAGAAATGAAGGTGCTGCAGATGTTGACTATAGTGCGATTGGTCTTGATGAAATCAAAAATGAACTTCCCATTCTCAGTGAGGAATTAGAGTTACTACTCCCTGCTTCAAGATTAATTCTTAGCCACTTGATTCAACAGAAAGGTGTAACCAAGAATCCTGAAGATTCTAGGATATTGTATATCGACCGTGAAAAGGCAGAGAACATTCTATTCTATGAGATGGTTAGAGTCCTTGTTGAATTGTTGGGAAGAGAAGAAGGAATCAGAGTGTACAAAGATGCAGTTGATTCAATGGCTGATAAGCAGGCTAGACTAGAACCCGACTTGACAAAGATTTCACAGTTTAGCAAGAACTTCACCAGTGGTCTTGCTGAGAGTGGGGGATTTTCTTTCGCTGTCGCAGGAATTGATGACGGCATGTTTCTAGGTAAGTTTGACAAGTGCGTAGCCCACGAATCTCTGAAGAATGTCAGTGACCCAGAGGTGGGGTATTTGGTCACATGTTATCCAGGTATGGTGATAGGCAACCGGAGAAATCAGAATGTCCAGATGAGAAGAACTCAGACTCTATTCAGTGGAGATTTCTGTGACGAACTATATTGGGACCCAAAGCTCCACAAAGACCCAGCACAACCGCCCTTAGAATTCTCAAGGAAAATACGTGTTGATTAGAAGAAGTGGAGCCGGCTCTGGGATTTGCACCCAGGTAAAACAGATCTGCAGTCTGTCGCGTAGCTGCTCCGCCAAACCGGCTCAGTTATGTGAAGCAGTGCCTCTTGGATTTTAAGGATATCGGCAAAATTGGCGTGCAGTTTCTGAAGACGCTCAGATTATCCTCGAACCATATATCCGCATACTAAAAATGCCATACTAACACAGGAGTAGATTCTTCGTTTGGTTCAGTGTTCGGGTGTATGTAGGAATATAACTCTGAAGAAAGAGTAGAGGGTCTTAGGGGACCCTCATCCCTCATGTTTTATTTATCTTCGTCTTAGGAAAACAATTGCTGCCACTATGACAACTAGAGCACCACCGCCTCCGACGGCAATCAGATCCCAAGGCAGGAGCGGTGGGGGTGGAGGTGTAGAGCTAGGAGTAGGGGTAGGCGTAGGGGTAGGGAAAGGTATGGGAAAATCGTCCCTGACAACGAGGTTGTCGATTGCAGCACCAGCAGCATTGTAGGAGTAGAACTCAAGATAAGTAGAGCGTGTGACATCATTGTAAATAAAGTCGGTTTCAAGAGTTCCATTGAACCAGACATAGAAGTGACCATCATTTGTCCTGCTCACGTCAATGTGGTGCCATCCGGGATTCCTATAGATAGTTTTGTGAATAATCCAATCCAATCCGTTCATCGTCCAAACGATGAAACTCCACAGATATTGTATTTCCCGATTCCAAGCTCCAACAGCAATAAAATCAGATGGGTATGTTGGGATTTGCCTGGACCCGTTAGACATGATATAGACATACGTAGCCCACTCAACATTTTCATTCTCTGGCACAAACATATCGAAACTCCAAGTCCCTACGCTTGTAGTACTGAGGTGTCTGGCAAAGTTCATATCATCATCAAGCACTTCTAAAGCGCCAGATGCATCTGAGAAGTTGCCTTCCATCGGGTCCGTATCGTTAAGATTTTCGTATGCGAATATTATCCAATCTTCGAGACCTGGGACATCGAAGTTGTCTTGCCAGACAAGTGCCGCATTTGAAGTCGTTGTGCATATTGAGATGCAAAGGACAAGCATTGTGCATCCTGCAATCAAGTGCACCAATCTTGTTTTCATACAATTATCCTCCCATCCCTTGTCCACGCGACAAGGAATTAATCATCCTCTATATTCGTTTATCAAAAAAAGGGTTTGCCCATATATCGATTTTAGAAATAAAGAGTGGTAAGTCTTTGCCTGAAATGGAATAATCCATAAATATTGCAACGATTTGCACCGGAGTTAATCTGCTTTTGTCTATAACTGCGTGCATCAGTTTTTTAACCTCTAGAATAGACGTGTGTCGGAGATTTTCTGATGGAACGAGTAAATGAGTATGGGTGGATGGTGTACCTAGCTTTGGGTCTGTTGTGGTTGGTGGTTGGCTTGTACCAGATCTTCCTTCCCCGCGAATTACTTGTAGATGACGTTCAGCTTGTCTTGAACGTGTCCTTGAGTGAGCTCGAAATGTCGAGTCCGGTGGCCATGGAATTTGCGTTCTGGCTATACGGGAGTCTGGGTCTCCTCAAGGTCAGTTGGTCCCTCTTTGTCTTAGCGATAACCCTCACGGGCTTTAGGAATGGAGAAAAATGGGCTTGGTATACCCTTTGGTTAGTGTCTGCTCTCTTGGTGAGCACTGGACTCTTCAACACTTTCTATATTGGTGATGTCTACCAGATGTTGCAGTGGGTCCCGATTCTGAGTATATCGCTCGTGGGACTCCTCCTTCCGTACAGGAAGTTCTTCCCCAAATAGCAAAGGAAAAAGAAGACAGTTTCCTTATCGAATTGCTGATAGCACCTGTCAGCGTTTCAAAATGCTATGCCTGAATGTTATTTCTCTCTTCATCATGAAAGATGATTTTTTAAAAATCGGGATTCATATGTCTATGAGTATCTCGGAGGTCCCCTTTGTACAACATTGAGGGCATCCTCCATTTTACCTTTCCATATTACCTCTACGTACCAAGTTGAACCATATTCAGCGCATACATCAATCCAAGAATCTTTCTTTGAATCTCCAGTTGATACACCCATGCACACAATATCAAAAGGATCTTTGCTTGTTCGGTGCTTTTTAACGAAGTTTCCTATTTCCTCATAATCTGATAACTCCAAATCGCCACGATGGCCTAGCGGAAATACACCTTCGTACTTGACAGCTCTTTCAAAAGGCTTCTTCAACGGCCACGACCCTGCACACCAGATTGGTATTCTTGGTTTTTGAATTTGTATTGGCTTGAAAGCTACTTCATCGAACGTGTAGTGCTTTCCCTGGAATGAAAAAGGTTCGCCGCTCCAAAGACCGGTAATTATGTCCAATGACTCATCGAGCTTCTCCGCCCTTATTCTTGCACTCGTGTCTTCACATTCGAACTCGGCATCAGATGGACCACCCAGACCAACACCAAGAATTAGACGTCCATTGGAAAGGACGTCAAGAGATGCAGTTTCTCGTGCAACTTTTTGCGGACGTCTTCGAGGAAGTGGTGTAACAGTGGTTCCTATTCGAATTCTTTCTGTAACAGCAGCTATGCCAGATAGTGTAATCCAAGGATCAGCGACGCCATCTTTGAATCCAGGTTTAGGATTAATATGGTCCCACATGAAGAAGCCATCCCAATTGCATTCCTCGGCTTCTTTAGCCAATTTCATAAACTTCCTAGGATCCCCATCCAAAACATAATTCGAAATATAGATTCCATATCTCATTAAACCTCACCAAACCAAGAAGTCTTACCTAACACTCTAGAAGAAGTATCTAACTCTCAACAAGACCGAGTTGTACTTCTCAGTTCTATCCTATTTTCAATTTGCAGGTACTGGTTTGAACTTGAATACGACTGCAATTAGGAGCACAATGATACCTGCTAAGGCAATCATTGCTGAGAGCATGGGTGGATCCGGGAGTGGACTTCCCGCGGTAACAGTACGTGGAAGCAAGAAGGGAATTGCTGCCGAGCAAAGTGTACAGATACCCAAGATAGTTGTAGCTTGAAACCTATTCATTGATAGCTCCCTCTCGAAATAGTTAGCTATATGGTCAGAGGAAAGCAGGATAAATAGATTCAGTATGATTTGTGTGGAATATTACTTCGCTCTTGCAAGAATCCAGTGGTGTGTTTCTCCAGCCTGCTGAACATTTCTCGAAAACACAATCTGAAAACCAGCAGAGTCGAGTAGTTCAACAGTCTTCGATGGAGGATAGTAGCTCCAAAACATCGGCACAGATTGAAATTCCTCCCACTCCCATATGCCATCTGTGCCATCTGTTTCTTTTGAGCCAATACTGAATAGTAGGGCTCCACCCTTTTTCAGGATTCGATGAAAGTCTTGGAAAAGGCTGAAGTGCTTGGTCCTTGTGATGTGAAAGACGGCATATGCTGAAACAATACCATCAAAGGTTTCGTTGTCAAACTCAAGAGCAGCCATATCTCCTACTATGAACTCTGCCTCTGGTATACGTTGCCTCGCGATACCAATCATCTTCTGAGAGATGTCAACCCCAGTTACTTGGAATCCATTGTCAATAAGAGCTCGGGAAACTACACCTGACCCGCAACCAGCATCTAGAATATGACCGCCTGGTTCAACTAGACTCATTAACTCATTAAGCTCCGCTTTGTTATTGAAGGGATCACGGTACTCATCATATTGACTAGCTATATTGTCATATCCCTCTCTTACGATATCCTTGGGATCCTTTTTCATGGGAAGTTGCACATCCTGCTGTATCCTTAACACTTTGCTAGATTCTCGGAAAATTGGCGCATATCAGCTCAATACTAGCAGGACTGGAAGAATCGAGTATCCACTTAGTGCAATCGCTGTGATGTTTATCAGCACATGAATAATTCCCAAGGGCCACATGCTCTTCGATTTTCTATATAGAAAGATGTAGCCAATTGATATCACTGTCTGAATGGGAACAAACAGTTCGCTGATTGGGAAAACATATTGTCCCTCAGGAAGGACCAAGATCCAAAATAGTACATGAATCAGACTGATGAGAGCAATATACAGTAAACCTCCAACTGCAATCATCACCTTTCTCTTTGGACCGTCCTTGAAGAACTCTGCATAGGAGTCGAAGGTATAAATCCAGATTAGCTGTTCAGAAAATGCATTCAAGGGAGCCCAGATTACAAGTGTGATCATGAATCCTAGGAGATTGAAATCTGATACACGCTGAAGAGTGACGAACTCGAATCCGACTAGAATCAGCTGAAGTATAAGTATCACCAAGAAGAGCGAGCTTACATAGCTTGCAAACTGCTTCCGAATTTCTCCCCGGTTTATCTCATACCCAACTCCTCCCCGCCGCCATCTCACGATTGCCCAGCAGAACACACCATAGTAAAGAATCAATGGAATCAGTGCTCCTGTCGCATTAAAGAGAAATGCAGCAGCGAATGGCAATCCGATTGCAGCAAAAGCAGCTAGAACTAGGTCCACATAGGTCGGTTGAAAATTGTCTGGAACATTGGGGAGAATTGTCATACTCAGTCGAGCCAATTGGACTGATTAAGCTATATCATGTTTTAGAAAAGGTATAACCTACCTGATTTTCTCAATGAAGGCTTCAAGGTCTGCACTGTAATCCTCGTTCTTGAACCGTCTTTCCTGGATGCCAAAGTTCCCGATATGCTCTGAATCAGGAGTCATTTCAGCCAGAGTTTGAAACATGTCTTTGTATACCTCAGTCTGAGAACAGATGAGGAATGCTACTCGTTTGCCTTTCAAGTCAACTTCTTGTAGATAGGTGCGAAGTGGTGGAATTGGACTCCAAGCCCAGATTGGAGCTCCAATTATGATTGTGTCGCAGCCTTGGGGATTCTTCTTGTATTCAATCTGTGTGAGCCTTCCATCCCTGGAATCATGTCCAGCTCGGAGCCAGTTGAGCCGTCCTTTGCGATTCTTCTTATCTATAATTTCATCAATGTCAGCAGAGAGTGCCTCTGCAATTTTCTCTGCGAGAGTCCGGTTGTTTCCTGTTCGAGAGTAATATGCAACAAGGTGAGTCATACCATCACGAGAGAAAATCTACTTACAGCCCCTATAAGCTCGATGTCTGATTCTCTCATGCAGCTGTGTTCAATGTCAGAGCTTTCCTTCGTATTTCATCAAGGCCATTGCAGCCTTTAGGGCAAACTCTTTCTTAGTCTTTGGGTCGGTAGCTAGTGAAACCTGTGCTGTGTAGACTTGAAACAGAAGGTGGTGTGCGGGTAGAAATTCAGGGTCAATCTGGACGACTCGCTCTAGCCGTTCTTGAGCGTCAGCCCACTTCCCCGCGTTTAAATAGAGACCTCCCAATGTGAATAGCCATCCTTTACCATCTGGTTCAAGTTCAATAGCCTTGAGGAGAGCTTCTTCAGCTTCATCTATTTTGCCAGAATCCCCCAATGCGACAGCTAATGCTCCCCACGCTCGCGGATTTGAATCATCTAGTTTAATCGATTCTCGAGAAGCTTCGATTGCATCATTATACTTGTCAGCTACTATATACATTGCGGCTTTACTGAGCCAGGCTTCATTATTTGTTGGATCCAGCTTAATTGAATCATCCAGCAACTTCTCAGCCTTTTTGTAATCTCCCTTATCCTTTAGCTTTTCTGCTTTTATGAATAGTTCATGAGCTTTTTTGGCATCCTTGCCTGGATCATCTGATTTCTTTTCATCTCGTTTAAAGAATCCCATAATTTCCAACTCCCTACTGGCTTTTGTCAAACGACCTCCCTAATAACTAATGTCATCAATCTGCACCTATGAGTTTTCCTTGAGAAATCGAACGAGTTCCAAATTCATATCAGGAACATGTTCTCCCAGCCAGACTACGTGCCCTATGTTCTCAAGCTTGTACAATTTGGCATTCGGGATAGAAGAAGCCAAGAATTCAGCGTTTGCGAAAGACACATCCCCATCAACTGTACCATGAATCACCAATGTTGGGCATTTTACATCTTCCAGGCTGGTAAAAGAGACCTGTTGAAGCAGCTCAATGTCATTGTGCAAGCCAATCATTCTTGGACTCATCGGACACGTCGTGCGAATGAACCTCTTATACCAATCAACTTGCTCTGGGGTGTCCATCACTTGTTTAACGTATTTATTCCGCTCCTCAGAATCAACAATCATGGTTTCTTTGAGCGCTTCCTTTAACGACATGGTAGTCCAGCGCCTCGTTAGAATATCATACAACCATGCTCCAAAGTCAGCTCCAGAATCCGATAGGAATATTCTACCAAGTAGTGAATCCAATTGATCCTGACTCACACTATATTCATTGCTGACTGCCGCCATCAGAATAAGAGAGCTTAATCGATCTGGATGACGCAAGGCAAAGTGTAGACCTATAGGACCTCCAGCTGAAGGTGCAAGAATAGCTACTTTTGAGATACCGAGTGTATCCAATAATGCTTCAATTGCATCTGCTTGTTCTTCGAATGTTTCTCCTGTACTCAATGGGGTACGCAAGTATCCTGGTCTTGAGATTCCTAACAAGGAGAATCCATGGTCAACCCACATCTCCATATCAAGAGCGCACTGATCATATCCACCTGGACTGCCATGCAGCATCAATAGCACTGGTCCACTTCCTTTCATGGTATATTCAATCTCGCCTAGTGAAGTCATTGCAACTTTGCTGTTCTCGTTTAGAGATGTGAGTAAATTCCGCTTCCAACCTCTGTATGATATGAAAATCCACACAAATAGTACTGCTAGGAAGACCATGGAGAGTTCAAGAAACATTTTGGTCACACTCATATTGTCAGCATATCATTGTAGGCAATCTACCAGTCTTCTTATCCGGTTTTGGAGCCATTTGCGTCGTCAATAGAGCATATCTTGTATTTGGAGTCAAAATGATGCTTTCCAAGAATTTACGCATTTCTTTGGCGGGCTTGCCAAAGCGGCCAGGCGAGCTGAACACATATAGATCAGGAGCTGGTATCTCTTGAGGTTTCACCTTTTTGACATGAGATATGTTAACTGTGACAGTTCTAGCCTCCATGATTCTCTCGAAATCCTCAGCGATTCTAACGCCATTTCCTTATTTTGAGACGTGGTAGTATTCAATAATCATTATTTCACGATCCGTTTTTATGCTCATCTTTCTCTAGTCCAAAGCCCGTTTGCATGAGCTCAGAGAGTCTGGCAAGGAACCGGGTAGCCGGAGCCCCAAGAGATACTTCCTCATCAAACATCACTGTCATGTTAAGGAATTCGCCAAGCTCAGTCGGGTCTTCATAATTTCTTGGCTTTGTGGAAATCCCGCCTAGCGCAAAAACAACAGAATGTAGACCTATTGGAATAGCCCACCCTCCGCCTTTCCCAAACATTCCTACTGCAGTAACTGCGACTGTACCCATGAGACGTTTCCTGAGAAATGGGTCTGACCTTATCTTTCTCCAATAGAACCTTCTCAGAAGGTTTGGCAAGCGGGAAAAGATTCTAACCGACCTGGGAGGCTTGTCACTAGAACCATTGCTCTCAGTAACCTCTCCCCTCTGAGCTTGACGAATCTCATCATGTATTTGCTTGTAGCTTTTTTCATTCGCTTTCCTAACACAATATGCAGTAGCAAACCTTTGGGATTCTTTCTGCCGTTCGATTATCATACCCACATCGACATCGTCGAAGACAATCAACTTCTTCTTCCCTTTTTTTATGGCTTGCACTTCTTTGTGTTCACTGATGGCCTGTGCAACACACTTTACTACCCAGCCTGTAAAGGACAACTTCTCTCCGGTCTTCGCTTCAATCTCTGAAATGAATTTGCGGGCTTCTGTGACATCGATCTCGACAAGACCGTAGATGCGGTGTTTGGGCGCGAGGTTATTGAGAAGCTCTATAGGCCTTGTAGACCTTCGCGTTATTTCTTTGAAAGACGCATTTGAGCCCTTTCTTGCTGTAGTCAAGATGAAAGACTTCCTGTACGAATTTTCCGATGCTTGAGATTGCCAGAGCGCATTTTCCCTTGCACGTTGGCGTGTCGCCTTCAAAAGGGATATATTAACCTATACAAGCCTACTCAGTTAAAGTCAATCATTGAAGGTATCAGGGTGATAGAAGACATCACGATATCAGGCTTCGTCAAGCCAGATTTTGCAGCTGTACAGGAAGTCTTCATTGAGAACTTCAGGAGCCGCAATGAACTTGGTGCAGCGTGTTGCGTCTATTACCAGGGAGAAAAAGTAGTCGACCTTTGGGGCGGGATTAGAAATGAAGTTACAGGAGAACCATGGGAAGAAGATACCATGGTGCTTGTGTGGTCGACCACAAAGGGACTATCAGCTTTAGCCATGGCGCTAGCCCATTCGCAGGGTTTGCTTGACTATGACGAACCTGTCGCAAGGTATTGGCCTGAGTTTGCCCAAAATGGTAAGGGGAAAATCACCGTCCGTCAGCTAATGGCGCATCAAGCAGGTCTCTTTGCATTCGATGAGTTAGGTGATAAGGAGATAATAGCAGACCTCGATCGCCTAGCAGTCGTTCTTGCTAAGCAGAAACCAGCATATGAGCCAGGATCACAACATACTTACCATGCCCTTACTCTAGGTTTCTACCAAAGTGAGCTCCTGAGGAGGGTCGATCCAAAAGGGCGTAGTTTAGGAAAATTCTTTCAAGACGAAATTGCCACTCCACTAAGTATCGACTTCTACATTCGACTTCCAGAGGATATTCCGAATTCTAGACTAGCTTCCCTAAGACAGGTCAAGTTCGGTTTTTCAGCGATGCGTTCTGTGCCAGTAGGAATGATTCTTTCATCAATGAACCCAAGGTCAGCAATTCGCCGTGCGTTAATGGGAACCGAGTTTTGTTTGGACGAAGATCGCATCTATGCCCGGAATTATGAAGTCCCATCTGGGGGCGGAGTAGGAACAGCTCGTGCCATAGCTTATGCATACAGCGTTTTCGCGACAGGTGGAAAGGAAATTGGGCTTCGAAAGGAAACGCTTAAGCAGCTTATAGCTCCACCCACTGCTCCTCTACGCGGGCTCCGTGATGGAGCCCTGAAAACTGACACGAGCTACTCACTTGGTTTCGCAAGACCTCTTCCAAAAAATCCATTCGGTTCTCCAAGCTCTTTTGGGATGCCAGGGACTGGAGGGTCATTTGGATTTGCTGATCCTGAAACCAAGATAGGCTATGGATATGTTCTGAATGGATTGGGTACTTCATTCCCAAATGATCCTCGGGATATAGCTCTTCGTAATGCTATTTATGATTCGATTGGCATGACAGAACTACTAGCCGGGAAATAATCCTAGTATGCAGCAAATCTGAGGTGGGATTCGAATTGGCAGAAACAACTAATATATTGCGCAAGATTTCGCTCTTCTGTGGCATCCTTTCTTCAATGCTATATGTTGCCACTGACATCCTTGGAGGTATCACATGGGGTAACTATGATTTTGCCTCTCAATATATCAGTGAACTAAGCGCGATTGGAGCTCCATCGAGATCGCTTGTCGTTCCCCTATATTTCTTGTACAATATTCTTGTAGCCGCATTCCTAATGGGCGTCTGGAGAAGCGCTGGTGGAAAACACACATCACATATCATGGCAGGTCTGCTTCTTGGATACATGGCCTCAGGCATAATAGGACTATTCTTCCCAATGAATCCCGGTGAGGCTGCGACATCACTTTCCAATGCCATGCACCAAATTCTTGCTGGTGTGACGGTAATCTTCATTCTGTTGTCTCTCGGAGTTGGAGCTAAAGCACTTGGAAAGCGGTTTGGCATATACTCGGTAGGAACTATTGTCGTCTACCTTGTTTTGGGTGCCTTACCGTTTCTGGGAGTTGCTCAAATTGAAGAAGGACTCCCAACTCCATGGGTTGGAGTTGTAGAGCGAATCATGGTCTATGGATACATGTTATGGTTGGCTGTGCTAGCCTGTTTCATTCTACGCAGGGAACAGAGATTTGTATAGGCCAACGAATCTTGCTTCTATGAAGTATATTGGCTTCTGGTGCAATCGGTATTTATGAGCAGAGAATCAGCGAAGACATGGCTATTCCGCCGAACCGGCTCAGCTTAAAGAAAATACTTCAAACTGGATTAAGAATGTAGGCAAAAATGGCACTAATCACGGATAGAAACGTGTCATGCACATCTGCCAAAATTCAGCCTAGAGTCTTCTAGTCATAGATACGCTCTCACGAAACTTCTTGAAACCTAGACTCTCAATTTTCGCTATGGCATCAGTTCGATGCATTGAGCAGTTGATAGAGGCAGTCGTCACTCCTCTGTATCCTTTTTCGATTTCGAGAACCTTCGGGATTACATCCAACAATAGGCCATTGTCCTTCTCAAGAAGAATCGGTGATGAAAGACGAATTCTTTGTTCAATTCTTGATTGAGAAGCTTCGATGATGCCACGAGGATCCTCATCTCCCTTCATATAGAATGCATAGTTGTGGATTAGTTGTCCTCCGAGCCTTCCCGCAAAGAAACGTAGGGCTCTGGAGGGAATAAGATCCTTGAGGAACTTCGCACGTCCCCTGGCTTCTAGATATGACGTGGGAAAGGAAGCATCCAACATTGCGTCTATAACAGTAATAGGAACTTCATTGACTTCACGGACAACCACATCATCGGTTGTGCTCCTAGTAATCTCCGCAACAGAATCTAATTCAAAACGACCAGAGTGAAGTGTTGTTTGGAAATCCTCCGAAGTGTATAGACTTACTGCATTTACATTGTCTGCCCTTGCATCAAGTCGCACCTTCTTTATTTCCAACTGACGAGCTCGTTCGAACGTTAGCTGAAGCAACTTTCTTGCAAGCCCCTGCCGCAGGTATTTTGGATGTGTCATGAGATTACCCACATAGACCTCATCTTTTTCAATACCTAATTGAATCCCACTTGCAATGGTGTTTTCCACTTCAGCAACGTAGAACTCCATTCTCATTCCTAGGACTCTTTGAAGGACTTTGTAGACTCGAGTTTGAACCTTCTTCAATATCTTCCGCACTTCATCTGCGTCAAGCCGGTCCTCCTCAATGCTATCCTTGAAAGCGAGCTCCATAAGTGTCACGAATTCATCGTATTCATCTGGCCTTAGCTCACGTATCTCCGGAGTTGTAGCGCCATCTGTAGATTTCATAATGATTCCTCAAAGAGTAGTGACTGCCCTAAGATGATTCCAAAGCCAGGTGACCTTAAACTTGTTCACTAGCGCATTTTCCTTCTTGCTTAGACTCCCTTTTCGGCGATGTCGTTGAATAGCACGATTCGATAGCGTGCCTTGTTCTCTCTCACCTTTCGAATTGCTTCATTTACATCCGTCATCGGCATCAACTCTACTTTGGGCACGATGTCGTGTTTCTGCGCAAACGAGAGCATCTCCCGCATTGTAGCCCGATTGCCAAGGAATGACCCCGTAATCGACAGTTGGTGCGCCACCAGATCAGTCGAATTGAAGGATACGTCTGGGAATCCAATAAGAACAAAACGCCCATTCTTCTTCAATGTGTTTAACAACAGTCCCCAGTTTATCTTGCCGGAAGCGGTGCATAGCAGCATGTCAAAGCCAAACTCAGATTTCTGCAAGCTGGCCTCATCATGCGAATCGATGAAATGGTCTGCTCCAAAGGCATGGGCTTGGTCCTCCTTATCGGGAGACGAGGAAATAGCGGTTACTTCGTAATCGAGCGCGTGGGCGAACTGCAATGCAAGGTGGCCCAGCCCTCCCACACCGATGATGCCAATTTTCTGTGCTTTTTTCGCTGCGTGCGATTGGAGTGGGGAATAAACTGTAATGCCGGCACACATGAGCACTGCGGCCACCTCAGAGCGCATGGCATCTGGAAGCGGATAGGCAAAGCGGCTGTCCACACTGATAGAGGTGGAAAAGCCGCCGTAGGGCACCCAAGTTCCTGACGGAACAATATCCATGCAGAGTTGCTCCTCACCCTGTAGGCACCACTCACATTGCATGCAAGAACGGCCTTGCCAGCCGATGCCTACCCGATCCTCTTTTTCTACGTCAGATACCTCGCGACCAACATCCGATACATGCCCAACTACCTCATGACCTGGGACAAAGGGAAAGGTCGTTATTCCATAGTAGTTGTCGATGGCATGGATGTCGGAATGGCACATACCACAGTGCGTTATCGAAACCCGGACATCATGTTCGCCCAGTTTGGGCGGCGTAAACGTGAATGGCTCTAACGCCTGTCCAACTCCTCTTGCTGCGTATCCCAAGACCTTCATATCTGACGAGTCCCTGCTTATTCTAGAAACTGAGTAATGGACCGCAGGAACAAGAATCTTTTCATGAATTCAGAGGGTTCATCTGCGAAATAGACTAGCTAACTCACTTCCGCTAAATCACTTCCCCTGAGGAACCTGAAAAACTTGCCATAATTCTTTGGACGAACATATAGCGCCGGAACCCTCCTCATATAATCAGAATAACCATCTCCAAACCTCTCAATAAGCTCCCTCTCTTCTCTTCGGATATGGAGCCTCAGCAATGCATAGATAATGACGCAGAATCCAATCGAATAGACAGAAAGCCTGAAGAAAAGGGCCGCCATTCCAAAGAGAACAACAGCAAGGTAGGCGGGGTGGCGAATGACAGAGTAGATCTCACTCTGTTGGATTTTCGATTCTTCTGGGAAGTATAGGTAGACAACTGTCATGTAGTCTATCCCAAAAGTCAAGATTGCACTCCTTACAAGCAGGATACCAATGAGGATAAGAATTGAGCTGATTGCCAGCCGAAGAATGACATCAATCTCTGTCGGAATACCAACTATTGCGAGAAGGGATTGTGACCAAAGAGATGTCAGATCGTTAATGGGAGGTCCAGGTGGTAGGGATCGAATAGATGTAAACGCATGGAAGATAACCGCGGGGACAAGGAAGACCCCCGATACTCCAATCGGAATCATTTTCTGATATGCCAAATCCCCGTATTCCCTTTTCCTTTCATCCCGAAGGTCCCAGATTCTTCTGATGAGTAATATTCCAACTCCTCCAACAATGGCACTGCCAACAAACGGCAAATAGGGTTCAATGGACCCTAGAAAGGCGATGTCGGGAAGAATGCGGGCAACTATGTCTAGGAATATCATGATGGAGTAGCCCAATATCATCCCAAAGAAACCCTTTAGAAGAATGAAGCCTATTCGGTTTCCAGGGTAGTCGGGCAATTTCTCTCGCAGTTTCTCAATTCCTTTTAGATGCATCACAGTCACGCATAAGATGAACATGTTGAAGCCACTTAATAAGCATGATAGGGGAATTGGAAGCCAGCGATGGTCGAAAGCTTGACTATCAGGGAAATTAGTCATATTAGGGAACGGCTAATGTCAATGAAAGGGATTATCTCCAATCCCTAACAGTTTATTTGTGGCTTGCTGCAGGACATTGATGGAATTAGACAACATCTATTGTAATACCCTTAGAGAAGAATCTGGAGGAGATTGATTGAGTCAAGGATTGTCCTTAGAAAGGCGAGGGTGCGCAAGGAATTCAGGAATATTCATCCTAATTAGAATAGCACTTGGTGCTCTCGTATTTCTCTCTTTGAATTCACTGTACTATGTTCCAGGAGAAGCCATGTTAACTGCAATTCAGGGTGTCAAAGCCAATGTATTTCTCCTCATTGGGGTGTTCGCCGCTCTTTTCTTCTTGTCGCTCTTTAGCCTGATTATTCCTTTTCCACTGAACAATGTTCTAACTTCAGTGAATGAGAATCTTTCCAGAATTGCCCAAGGATTGCGGTGGATAGAGCTGTTAATCTTCATTGCAGGTATGGTATTGCTGTTCGCCGAGATACCATTCTTCTACCAAGTGTTGCTCTTTGGAATAGCCATCTTTGGACTTCACCTGATAGCAGTAGGGTATTTGGTTTTCATATCAGGCTACCTTGGAAGGGTGCTGGGCATTTCGCTGATAATTGGTGGTTCAATTGGCTACATCTTCCAAAGTCTGACTCATACTATCATGTCTGGCGCTATTTGGTTGTCGACTTACGGAGTGATTTTTGCAGTCATCGCAGAAGTTGCTCTCGCATTCACACTCATCATAAAGGCACTGCGTATGGATCTTGAAAGCCCTGATACCAAGCAGAGGGTCATCAGAATCCTAGAACGTCTTGGCGAAGCAACGACATCAGAAATCATTGAAGAGGCTTCTAAGGAATCAGATGAGTGCAAGGATCGTGTCCCTAGAAATCTAATTCTGCTGGAACAAGAGGAAAGAATCACCAAGAGGCTATCAAGAGAAAAGAAAGGTTACGTGTGGACTCTGGCCGGCTAAGTCAATGCCAAGCACAAGACTTGCTTGGATGTTGTACCTTTTTATCCCGCCATGTTTCATCCTCATTATGAAGAAGACCTATCCTGAAAGAATGCCGCTTTCCGAAGTGTGGCCGCTATTCGAGGCGGGGGGATTGGTGCACCTATCAACCTTGGATGAGGACCAACCACGTGTACGAATGATGGCATTAACAGTCCACAATGATAATCTCTGGGTTGTCACCAGAACAGCAGATGACAAAGTAAGCCAAATACGCAGGAACTCAAATGTGGAGTTTACTTTTGTCATTCCTGGTGAAAAGAGGACAGGTTGTTTGAGGGCGACTGCTGAGGCCATCATCGTTGAAGACCAGAGTACACGCAATGAAGTTGCATCAGTTATCCCTTGGTTCTCAGGATATTGGCAATCACCTGAGGACACCAATTTCACATTGATTAGACTTGATTTGAAGAAGATACTATTCGACCATCACGAAACTAGCTCAAAGTATACCATTGAATTGTGACAGGTACTTCTCAATGGTCAGCCTGTCATGTCGCATCCTGGGACTCTCTATAGATTCTCTGATAAACCTTGGATATCTTGCCTTCTTTTTGAAGACGTTCAATGTATTCCCTCTCTTTACGCAAACGTATCTTACCCAATTCGACCTTCCTTTCTATCCACTCTTTGCCATCTAACCTGTATAACTTCCAGAGTGCAATGGCACTAAGTATGAATGCTATTGCTGGAACTAGTGAATATCCCAATTGAATTCCGAGGATTGCTGATTCTGACTGCGTAGTTTGAGTATTGTCAAAGCCAAATCCACTGATTATCAGCAGGAACAGCGCATTGGCAATAGAGATTGCTGGTTTTGTGAGCAGCGCGTTCATTCCTGCGTAAGTTGTTTCTCGTCTTTTGCCTGTTAGCAGCTCATCGTAATCCATAACGTCGGCCAACAATGGATTGAAAATCAAGAGGACTGGAGCTAGGCCGATTCCTACCACAGCAAAACATAGCATCACTGCCAATTGCATACTTCCAGCGAACAACAATAAGAAGAGCCCAGCACCACCTATCACTGATCCAATAATATAGACCTGCTTTAATCCCCGCTTCTTCACCATTCTGTCAGCCAAGAAACTAAAGATGAGCATAACGACGAAAATGGCTGCTAGGGGAACAGAAGCCATGAAGCCCTGCAAATCCAGAACAAACTGTACGAAATAAATCATGGAACCAGTCACTATCGTGAAGGCAAACTCACGAGGGAAATTCATTGCCTCAAATGCCAGAAACTCCCTATTCTTGAGAGTCTCAACCATTGAATCCTTGAAGCTAAGAGGCTTCTCAGTCTTGGCATACTCGTTTTCCGTGAGAGCATAACTTGAAAGAAACAGGATTGTCCCTGCAATCAAGCCTGCTAAGACCATCACTGGCTTGAATAGAGGATTAAGCTCAGTCGTGGATTCATCGGTAAGGAGGACCAATGGAATAATCATCCCCAATAGGCCACCAATGGACCCTAAAACCACATTATACAAACTAAGCCCAGACCTAGCTTCTTGCGTTAAACACATTTCAGCAGGCAACGCTGTTTGCACTAATCCAACCATAGTGAACATTGAATCGAAAAGGAACAAGACGAGTAGAAAGTTCCAGAAGAGGGCTATTTGCGTGCTACCCAAGAACGGAAACCAGCATATGAAAAAAGTAATCGTATAAACAGGGGCTCCGAAGCGCAAGACAGGAATCCGCCGTCCGATGTCCGTATCAATCCTCTCTTGAAGAATTCCAAAGAGAGGATCATTAATCGCGTTCCAAAAGGCAAATAATAGCCAAGCAAGAGAAACCCATTCTTCGCCTAGTCCTAACTTAACATTGTAGTAGAAAGTGATTGCTGATCCTAGTGCAATGACTTGAAGGATGTTAATGGACGCCTGAGATAAACCAAAGGCGAACTTCGATCTTAGCGGCAAACGCTCATCAAAATCAACGGGGGTCCCATTCATCTCCTCTTCAGTGCCGTCCATGTTGAATATTCCCTGGAACGAAAGGGCATTACTGCGCTATAACAAATCTGGTCGATAGAACGCGCCTCATGACGCAATTGTGTAAATAAATGATATAGAAGAAGAATTCTGAATTAACTGCCTAAGGATACACCAAGTGCATATCTAAGAATATCAACGAAATTAGCCATTATCTCTTCTGGCTGCTTTGAGCCCACAGGATGGTACCGAATATTGAGACGGAAAGACTTCGATCCGTTTCTATAACTGAATCTGCAGACTTGAGAGTTTGACATATCAATGCCTCCATAAACACTCCTAGTATATGATATATCATAATAATAATAAATATTGTATATATCCCGGGCGTTGCTTCTGCTTCTCCCAGAAGCTGATTTGATACCTTGTGATAGTACCGAGCAGTCTCACGGGAAATCACATCCTCCAAAGTCTCCAGCGATTAAACAATCCGTCAAATAACGGGATGGATTCTATAGAGCTTCGTATCTCGTGTCCGTTTCAGGCTCAAGAGGCGGAACTTCGATTTCGTTGAACTCGTAGAGATTGTGTTTCCGGATATACCTATACGAATAAAGGAGAATGGCCACTCCAATGAAGATGAGAAGTATAGCAGCAACGAAACTACCTCTGTACGCATTTGCGTTTGAGAATCCTTGACCAATTAGTATGTCCGCAATTGGTCCAGCAATCAGAGTGGCTGCTATCCCCCAACTTAGGAAGAACGTCGCATTGTAATAGGCAAACAGCCTACCACGGTACTCCTTAGGCGTTATTCTAGCTACGATGGAATAGCTTGATGCGTTAATGATGACCTCCGATGCCCCCCTGAGAAAAGATGCCAAAAGAGCCAAGGAGAATGTCGGGGCAACTATCAACCAGGAAATACCGGCAATGGAAAGAGCTGTTCCGATCACCATAACTCTGTTGTCATCAGCCTTGGCAACAACTGATCCAACGACCAAGCCAGCTATCATGGATGCAATACTCCTGACATTGCTGTAGAATGCAATCTCTATTCCAGTCGCATTGAAACCTGTTGGATCCTGGATGAATAGGGCTGTTATGATTGCAACCGAGTTCCTTCCGAAATTGATGAATACTAAGGCAACTATGAAGAGAAGGAATCCCATCCGAAGCTGAGAAGAGAGATTGCTAAGTGGAAACTGCTCTGAAGAATTGCTGCTCTTCTGTAGTCCTTCATCCCTGCTCAATCTGACTGAGAAGTAGACAATGAAACTCGAGAATATCATGACAACAGCAGCGATAATGAAGATAATTCCGCTGGCAAACCCTACGCCATTTTCATAGAGAACGCCTCCAAGAATGGCACCACCAATTCCTCCAAATCCTCCGATTATTGAGAATTGGCCCATCAGCTGCTTCCTTTCATCATCCTCAGTCAATTCGGATATCAACGCTGACCATCCAACGTTTGACATACTCCAGAAGACCTCAATTCCTCCTAGACTGAAGATTATGACATAGCCAGCGATGATCAACTGATTCAATCCGAGAAAGAACATATACCCAAGAACCATGAAGATATGTGCGACTCCTGCAAAGAATTCCCCCATGACAACGAACTCGGTAGGTCTTCGATACTTGTCTAGCAGATTGCCCCAGAGCAATGACTGTGCAAGAGTATTGCCAATCATTCCCACAGTCGCCATCAATGTGACTTCTGTTGTCGAGAGGCCCAGGGATCTCAGATAGATAGACAAGAAAGTATACACTATCGACCTTCGGAAGAAAGCGAGAAATTGGAACGTGGACAGCCCAGTGAATTCCTTTGCTCTGAGCCGAGAGTAGTCAAGAATCTTCAAATTAGATTCTCAGGTTTCATGTCTGGCTTAAATACCATTTTCTAGCGACTCATTCTACTAGGTATTTCCTTTCCCTCATCCACATCTGATTAATCCCCCATCATTCAACAGATTTCTCTTCTATTATATAGAATACTGGAAGGACTAGCGTATTTCTCAAAAGAGAGCCAAATTGTCCAAGCAAAGCCGAAATCAATGGGCAATAGTTTAAATTCTCATCTAATGATAATTATGGCAAAATTACGCAATCGTGTGAATTTCAAATGAAGAGGAGTATTAAAGCTTCAGCCGTCATTAGTGTAATCATTGTCCTCCTTGCTCTGCAAATTCTATCGCTTCCTCAAGAGAGATTACTCTTCAACAAGGATTACACAGATATTGAGTTCTACCCTGCTTATTATTTCACCAGCTTTGCTGTGGCCAGTTCAGATACCAATGCAGAACTCTCTTTTGAATTCAACATAGACTCTGGTGAGAACTACACAGACTGTGACACATTCTGGAATCTCTATCATTTACCATTGGAACAATTTGAGGT
Organism: Candidatus Hermodarchaeota archaeon; assembly: GCA_048885865.1. Classification (GTDB taxonomy): domain Archaea; phylum Asgardarchaeota; class Thorarchaeia; order Thorarchaeales; family Thorarchaeaceae; genus SMTZ1-83. Next base: position 11,458 of record JBHLLF010000028.1, on the reverse strand, counting down.
AATCTTCAACATAACGGAAGTCCGCGGCATAATGACGGGAGAAGAGTGGGATATTGATGACCTTGATGCGTTCTGGGCCGGCTGGTTCTTTGGCGCATCCTCTTATCCCATCTCAGAGAGTATACCTTCTGGTTCCTATGTTCTCGTCTTCTGGATTGAAACTGATGGCCCATCGACCGGTTGGTCTGCGACACTAACAGGATTCTTGAGGACCAGGATAGTATCATGGGGGTGATTTCTCACTGGGGAAGCACTTATCCCTCATCCCACATCTGGTTGAACTTCTCCTTCTATAGTACTTCTTCTCCAACAATTATGTCAAATGAGTTAGCCAAAGTGATCAAGTATCGGGCTTTGTCTAAGCTTTAGCTGACATTGCGCATCCTTCTGATTCCCCGTCTGAGGAACTCGAAACCTGGATGGGACTTCTAATTGAAGAATGGAAGCGACAAGCTGGAGATGTATTGATTCATTGCAGGCATGAACCAGTTTGGTGATTCGGCAAAGAAGAATACTGATTAGGAGCGAAGAGAGTCGAGAGTGTATGCGAGAGTCATACTGGTGGCTTATTGGGGCCTTCGCGTTGGTGCTTATCGCCGCAGCAACAATTCTCATCCGTGATTTCTTGCCAACTGAACCGCTAATTATCGAGCTGATAGCTACGTTCTTTGGTGTGCTTATTGCTATAGCACTTGGAGAAGCATTCGGGGCTAACAGAGCGGAATCAAGAGCCAATTGGGTCAAGAACGAATTAATCGCAGAATTAAGGGAGATTCAGGAATTAGCTGGTCGGGTCACCATAGATGAGTTGTACTCTCCAACCTGGACAGCAGTCAAGGGAACGGGCATTCCGGATAGAATTGCACCTCAATTAAGAAGAGCCCTAGCTGATGCCTTTTCAGTTTTTGATATTTACAACTATGAAGTCCGTCAATACAAGGAGCATAGCTTTACTGCAGATCCAGATGATCCCCGGTTGAGGAAGTTAGGAGAGCACATTAGTGAAGCAAAGAAGAGGCTGATTGATTCAGCCCAGCAAGCTCTAATGTTATCGAAGCAATGATGCTAGCGAAGACGGTGTTTGAATGGTTGACGTTGAAGAGATTAAAGAAAGACGCCCGAGAACATACATCGCTTTGAGAGGGTTATGGATTATCATACTTTCAACAATCTTAGCCTATGTTATCTTTGTTCCATTTTTCATCTTCGATGTCGATACACAAGTCCTCGTAGACATATTCACATTTCCAGTAGACATCATACCTCAACCCTACAATCTCATCGGAGTTCCATTAATCATAGTTGGCATGTTCTTGATAATATGGGCAAATTGGACTCTGCTATACATAGGAAGAATAAGTCTAAGAAATCGAGAGCCTATGCAGAAACCTGAAGCACTAGTCGTAGTGGGACCTTACAGGTTTTCTCGGAACCCATTATATCTAGGAGGCCTCTTGGCGCTTCTCGGATTGGTGATAGTTTGGAGTAGCTTTGTAACTGCAGTCTGCCTTGTACTTGTCTATTTTGTCTTGAGACACTTCATCAAGAGGGAAGAGATTATTCTGGAAGAGGAATTTGGAGCTGAGTATCTAGAATTCAAGAAGCATGTCCGCCGCTGGATCTAATTGTGACTATTAACTATTGTTTATATACTGAAGCAGTGGACAACATCCTCGTGAACACCAATGACTAGCGGCGACGTTTTTAAGAACCTTGTCTTCCCGAAGGGCCCGAACAAAGTCGTATTGGCGGAAAGAGAGGGATATTCCGTTTTGCGGATTTCCCTTGGACACGGAGGAAGAATCCCTCCCCACATGGCGAATCACTCTGTGTTCTTCCTTGTACTGAAAGGGAAAGCAATTATCACGTCAGGTGACAGAGAAGTCGAACTCGGAGAGAGTCAGTTCATATCCTTGGAAGCTAATCAAATGAGAGGCATTCAAGCACTGGAGGATCTGGTAATCTTAGGTGTGAGAGATTAGAGCGTGTGACGCAATCTCTTTCTAGGAATACTTCTTGCTCTTGTTGAACACAAGACTCTTCACAGTGACAGGAAAAGCTTCTGTGCCTTTGAGGGGTTCACCAATATCTATCCAATCACCTGCTTCCAGCAGCAGTTCGTCTAGAACCAGAATGTTAGTCTTGATAGAAGTTTCATCCCTTATCGCGAGACCCAGTCTCTTGGCTACATCGTATCCAAATATCAAAATGATAGGTTTCCTTTTTGAAACAGAATTTGACATAGCTTCTTCTATTGACGCTGCAAATGGTGGAAGCCACCCATCGCCTATATATTCTCTAGATATGACTCGGTCTTTGAAGTATAAGGCGACAATATCCTCTCCCTCAATCATGTCAAAAGTTGTGAATGACCTACGGATTTCCTTGACCAGCCTTTCGGGAGAGAATTCCTCATTATCTAAACCTACAGGGAGAACAGGTATGTTAGGGAGTGGTAGTTCAATGCCCTCACCGAAGAAAGTAGTTGAGCCCGACACCGAGAGAGAAAAGGCTCCAGCGCCGATGACTGTGGCTCGAATCTTATTGTCAGGCTCTACCACTGGCAAGCCTTTGTCTTCGACTAGGGCCTTGATTTCATCTGCTAGCATAACTCCGATATCATCGAAGGTCTCATCGCTGCCGTAGAACATCTCAGAAATCCCACCTGAGAAGGAGTAGGCATCTATCTTGATTGAGAAATCCAAATCATCCGTCATCATCAGTTCCCTAGCAATTTTGCTCTCAGCTGGACCTTGCATTACTTCAAACAGTGCTTCCGCAAACTCTTTAGCAATACTCCTTGCATCTTCTTCAGCAATGGTATCACCAATTTGATACTGCATACCTAGTTCACTCATGAGGAATTGTGCAGGGCCATCTATTCGCCAAATCTTGAGGTCTTTATCAATCCCAAGCAAACGGCCGCCAACATTGATGCAACTTGTGCTTAGAACCTGACCACGGGATACAATAGCAAGGTTGCTAGTTCCTCCACCAATGTCAACATGCAAATGTGATTTCTGGCTGAAGAGCGATTGATCAACAATCCCACTTCCCATAGCACTTAGAAGGGATTCAAGATTTGGACCAGCGGCTGCACTAACAAATTTGCCAGATTTGGATGATAGACGATTAACAATCACTGCAGCATTTTCCTTCTTGGCAGTCTCCCCTGTAACTAAAACTGCGCCTGTTTCAACCATCTCCGGAGTTATTCCGGCTTTCTTGTACTCCTCCTCACAAAACTCGATCACAGCCTCGACATCGATATTGTATCGGTCGATGAGTGGCGTGAAGATAATAGAACTTGCGTAGATGATCTCTCGGTCGACGAGGTTGAAACGATTCGTGATATTGAACAGGCTTGTTTCCCGTTTGAGTGTGAGTCGAGAGAAAATGAGATGAGATGTGGATGAACCAATATCAATCCCGACACTAAGAACCTTCATGTACTCAACGTCATCAGCTGGCACATGACCCATCAGCAATTCGATGGGTTCGATTGGCTCCTCTTGTTCAGCCTCTTCCACCTTTGGCTCTTCCATCTTTCTAGAAATTCTAATCTTAACTGACTTACCACAGTGGGTTGGAAGCTCAACTTCTTCCTCAGAATTGAGAATCTCCATCTTCCTCTGATAAGGCACATCAATAACCTGTTCGCATACTGTGCAATAGAATTCGAGGTTCACTGACTGATCGCTGCCTGGCATGACTGGTCCTTTTTTGGGAGGAGGCTTCGACCTTCTTCGGTGTGCTCCGTCCCAAGAAGCCTTGAACGAATACAACATCATAGTCATAAGCATGTCAAATTCTTCACATGGTTGCAGGGCATACGATAACGCCGGCCTAAAGGAAACAATGAGGTTTCGCATTCCTTCTACTTCAGTGGCGTCTTCTCTTTCTTGCTGCCCTACTAGCGATGTGTATTTTTCAGCGAATGCCGTACTCATGGCTTCTGCATCATCAGGGAAATGTTCTTCGAAGAAGCCTCTAGTGATACTAATGACATGAGACTGCATGTTTCCAACAGCATCTTCAATCAAGTTGGTCCATCCAATTGAAGTTCTGATATCGATGAAATAGGACCTGCATATAAAAGATATGTTTATATATTATATAATACAATATTGTATTATGTCCAAAAAGAGGCGTCGACGAACACTGGCCGAACGAGCAGAGTCTATCTTCAGCTTCATCGAGGCTCAGCCTGAACCATTTCCAAAGTCCGAGTTCCAAAGGATTGGCCTCAATCCAGTAACTGCTGAAAGCTGGGTCAGACTAATCGAATACATACAGAGTCAACCAAGAATCAAAGTGACAAAGATGGGATCGTCAACCTATATCGAGAGGCTTGAGAACCGGTACTTGAGTATGTTGAGGAAGCGGATTCTTGATTCAAGTTTGACTTTGAAAGAGAGAACCCAGACAATGGACGATTACATCAACGCACTTCTAACGCTTGAGAAGATTGAGGATGGGAGAATAAAGCAATAAGGTTAGTCCCCTTCCAAGCAACTTCTTCACACCACCACAGACGGACTCCAGATTCAGGATATTGAACTCCTGTCTGCCATAAGGACACTTATCTTTTCAATTTGAGAAGAGGTCCTACCCCTCAGAGTCTTGACACCCGAAGAATCAGTGATATTCTGCGCGCTTCGAAGGGTTTCAAGAGCATCTTCGAGCTGACCTTGTTTCATGCAAAATTCGGACTTCAGCAATGCGGCGTACATTTGAAGGCCAGGTAGATTCTTTTCCAATGCGAAAGTTTCAAGCTTAGAGAGCCATTCTCCTGGGACACGTGCGCCAGCGTCTGTCGATTGACCTCCTAGTGCAATCTCGACTCGGGCCAAGTCAAGGAGAATCCGATTCTGATTTGTCCCTGTAGGCAGGCGCAAGGCCATTTCCCACGCTTTTGTGAGACGCTCCATCGCAGCTAATAGATTGCCCTTTCTTAGTTCAACAACTCCTGAAATGTGATAGTAGTTGAGTAGATGAAGTTCTACGCCAGCTTTCATTATCATAGGATAGACAGTTTCCAGATATTTCTCAGCCTCACTAGTTTGGTCTTGTAGAGCCAACGACCAGGCTTTATAGTAGTACAAGGGGGGGCTTGCAATAGGACCACTGCATTCAAATCCGTGGTCAATCCATTCCATAGATTGAATACCTTCATTCAATGTGGCAAACAATCGGGAGAGAAGCATGTAGGTTGTGTCGCTGACGCATTTGCCAGCTGCCATCTCTAAAATCTCAGCATGACAAGAAATCGCAAGATCGTATTCTCCGACAGCTTCAAATGCAATGGATGAATCGTTCAGAACTTCGCTGATAAGACTAGGCACTCCTAGGTCTTCTGCCAGTTTGTAGAGCTCTTCGAATACGATGATTGAGTCATGCACTCTGGAACACCTAAGGATATTCCCCTCTCGAAGCATGTTCATGTACTTGTACAGTGGGTCGTCATTTTTCTTGGCGAGTTCTTTGCCCTTTCTGACCAAGTCGAGCGATTCATTCTGATTGCCCTCTCCCATTTTTGCATAGGCTTCGAAGGTTGTGACCGTAGGCTCATAGCAGGCTAGAAGAGGGTTGGCATCAATCAGGGCCTTTGCCTTCCTAGTAGGCTCAAGAATACTTGGGACCTCACCTATTGGATAGTGAAAAAAGGCGTGAAGAATGTGAAGCTCCACTACCATCCAATCGGCTATAGAGTTGTCCAGTGAGCCCTCTATGGCGTCGACGACTGAATCATGGAACCATAGTTGGTCTCTCTCCATCGAATCAAGGTGAAATGCCCATGGCCTTATACACGGAGTATCTTTGTACTTATCCTGAATTGCATCTATGATATCTTTTACTCTACACCACCACGCATGGACTGCTGCGAGAAAAGCTAAATTGAGTGGAACTTCATTCTCAAGCACAAAAGCACTTAAACGTCCTACAAAATCGAAGTAGTTCTTCGAGTCCTTCATGAGGGAATTCAGGATGGACCTAGTTTTCTCATCAACAAACGGATAGTATTTCGTTATGGTTCCAACTGGGTCCAAGCTACCACGCGTCCCTTCAAGCATTTCGACAAGTCAATAGTAGAAATGAAGCTGATTAATAACTTCTGCCGTTGAGAAGGTAGAGAATCAATATCCGAGTATGACGATGGATGTTTGTATCTCAGCTCTAGTCACACTTGAACGAATTGAAGAAGAACGAATCAAGAAGTAGGCTCTCCAACCCATTGCACTATTTCTTGCAGACGAAGAATAGGAGCGAAGCGGATTGATAGCCGGTTCTTTCCAGCCTATCAAGAAGGAGCTTGGCTTCTTGTTGAATGCCATCAGTCCCTGGCTGATCCTGCGCCCTTTTCAGAATATCTTCAATTTCCTCCCGACCATGTTTCATGTTGTATTCGCTCTTGGGATCTTCGCATTGCTCAGCCACGTCACAATCTAGACAATTAAGTCCCCATGCCGTTTCGAACACTTCAACGGCGCTCATTCCCAGTCCGTTTACAATATCCTTAATCTGTCGTCTTGAAAGTGTATCAAAATGAGGAGTCCCCTCGATTCTGTCCATTCTTGCATCTAAGTGATGTGTGAGAATCTCAGTCTGCTGTGCATCGCTCTGATCATCATCAGAGAATATCTCCTGAAGAATCAGATGTCCACCTGCTTTTAGTACACGCCGCATCTCCCCAAGAACGTTATCTATACTGTCGAGATGATGAAGAGAGTGGGATATGCATACCGTATCAAAGTATTCATCTTCGAAACTAAGTTCCTCGGCATTCATGAGTTTGAACTCAACGAAATCCTCAGTGATGGCCTCTCTAGCTTTCTCCAAAACTGCCTCTGATATATCAATGCCAACGAATGATTCATAGCTTTCCATGAATTTCATCATGACAGTAATGAAACGGCCTTGCTGAGTTCCCACATCCAAGACCCTCCCTCCAGAAATGAATGACAGTCTATCTCGAATATCAAGAACACCTGAATTTCTTATACTATCAGTCATGGTCTGCATATTGAATCTCCCTCAAGGTGCAGAGGTGCAATTTGCCTTAAAGTTCATCTCTGAAAGCAAGACACGGCCTTCGACTTGTCTAATCCTAATAATTTCAAAATTTCAGAATACTGAAATACTTAAATTCGTCATTTTCTATATTTCTTGTGAGGAGCTGCAGTTGACAAGTTATAAGCTACGTAGAGAATTCCTAACCACTATAGGAACTATCTATGACCAATATGGGTATCCCGAGTACTGCGGCTGGATTGAGGGGCTAATGCTACTTGAACCCCGAGAGTGGACACAGAGAGGAATCTCAGCACGACTACGAGAACTCTTCCCTGAATCGAAATACCCTACTTCAATCCCTTCTGTCAATCGCGCACTCAAAGTTCTCGAAACCTATGGTGTTGTTGAGAAAAGCGGGTCTCGAAAGACTGGCTATCGGTACCGGGTCGCGTCCTCGACAAACTTGGGCATGTCAATGCTTCAACAGCTTATCATTGTGAACCAGAATTTCATCGCCAGCATGAGAGATCTCTTGGCTAGGAATAAGAAGAAAGACACTGCGCTGAATAGAGCTGTGAATGCTGAAATCAAAGGAATTGGAGTTTGGAATGCAGCTCTTGAGAAGGTTTTGGAATATCTTACAAGTGAAGAAATGGAGTGAGGAGAGATGAGCAAGAAATCAATGATAATAATAGGAGCGGGGTTGGGAGGACTCTCCACGGGCTGCTATGCACAGAAAAATGGCTATAAGAGCAGAATCTTTGAGTATCACTCAAAGCCAGGCGGGGTCGCGGCTGTTTGGAGAAGGGGAGAGTACCTGATAGATGGCGGAATTCATTTCTTAATCTGCCACAAGCCAGGAACGTCAATATATGATGTGTACGAAGAGATTGGTGCAGTTGGATCGTATGAGATAGCGGACATGACTAAGTATATGCGGTTTGTGGATGAAACTGGATCAAAGGTCGCTGAATTCACAATGGACCTTGAGAAACTCGAGCGAAACCTAGTTGAACTCTCTCCGGAAGACGCCGATGAGATTCAGGCGTTTATTAAAGAGGTGAGATGGATGAAGGACTCGCCCCTGTTGACCGACTTGGGTATGAGCACAGCTCCACCGGAGTTGAGAGGACGCTTTGATTCACTGAAAGACATGTGGAATATGCGTGGCTTCATGAAGTATTTCATGGGCAGGTGGTCCAAGACTGCGGCTGGGTATTCTGAATATTACAAGGACCCGTTTATGAAGACGCTAATCAGGAACCTATTTGCTCCTGACATCTCGTTCTGGTTTGTGATAATGATTATGGCCACTGTGGCTGGCGGATTCCTAGGTCTCTTCAAAGGAGGATGCCACGAATTCATTGAAGCTATTGTAAAGAAGTACGAGTCACTTGGGGGAGAGATTCAATATCGATCAAAAGTCGAGAAAATCTTGGTTGAAAATGATGTGGCCGTTGGTGTAGTTCTTGCTGATGGAACTGAGCACAGAGCAGATAGTATCGTGTCTGCTGCTGATGGCAGAAGCACAATCTTCGACATGCTGGGCGGCAGGTATGTCGATGATAAGATCCAGAAACGCTACGACACATGGAAGCCCTATGACCCAATGGTAGCAGTGTCACTAGGTGTAAATAGGGAATTCGAGGCAGAAGCGCCGTTCACTGTATATGTACTGAAGGAACCACTCGAATATGCTGGACGCTCAATTACATGTCTACCATTGAGAGTCATGAACTATGGCGATGCATTTGCTCCAAAAGGAAAGACTGTCATTCAAGTCATGCTAGAAACCGATTGGGAGTACTGGTGCAACCTTCGACAGAACCATGAACAGTATAAAGCAGTCAAGAATCAGATTGCACAAGAGATAATCAAGCGTCTCGAAGTTCATTATCCCGGGATTACTTCTCAGGTCGAAATGATTGATGTCGCAACTCCGTACACTTCTTGGAGATACACCCTAAACGACAAGGGATCTCCGATGGGGTGGCTATTGACAAGGAACACATTGACCGAGATGATTCCTCGAACACTCCCTGGTTTGGAGAACTTCTATATGGCAGGCCACTGGGTTCTGCCAGGCGGAGGTGTGCCCGGGAGCATCTACACAGGCAGGAATGTAGTCCAGATATTGTGCAAGAGAGAAGGAAAGCAGTTCAGGACTTAGAGCTAAGACCATGTAAGGAGTTGATCTCTCAAGCTAAATGTCAGCAGCTAATCTTCAGATTGGAGAATAGATCTCTACTTGAGTTTCCAATTCTTAGCTCGAATTCTCCTGGTTCCAGATGCCAATCATGCCTATTTACATCGTAGAACATCAGATCTTTTGCCTTTATCAAAACAGGTACTGACTTTTTCTCGCCCGGCTGCAAAACCACTTTTTCAAAACCTACCAGCTCTTGGGGCGGCCTCTCAACAGAACTCTCTATATCACGGCAATAAATCTGAATGACCTCAGCTCCATTTTTCTCTCCAACGTTTTCCAAATCCACTTCAACACTAATTGAATCGGTTACTCCTGAGAATTTGTCATTTTGAAGACGAACATCTCCAAACTCGAATGAAGTATAGCCCACGCCATAGCCAAATGGAAATAGTGGCTCAATCTCCTTTTCATCAAACCACCGATATCCTACGAAAATTCCTTCGTCATAGTATACATTCTTTTCTTCATCGCCGGGGTAATTCCTTGGGTCACCTGTGCTATGGGCAGGTGAGTCGGTCAGCTTCTTTGGAAAAGTAATTGGAAGTTTGCCTGACGGATATGCATCTCCAAAGAGCATGTTGGCAATTGCTCTTCCACCTTCCATTCCTGAATACCATGCATCAAGGATTGCAGGCACATTTTCCAGCCAGTCGTTCATTGCGATAGGGCTGCCTGCAACAATAGCAACGATTGTATTTGGATTGTCTCTAGCTGTGTCACATATCAGTTGAACCTGCTCTTCAGGGAGTCCAAGCTCTGCGCGGTCATATGTTTCAGAGTCCTGACCTTTACCATGATTCAATCCAACAAAGAGAATAGCAGCGTCTGCAGATGATGCGTCTTTCACAATTCTGGCCTTACCCTTGAGTATCTCCTGCATGCCTGTCAAGGGCGAAATCTCATAGGGAGGCCAGACTGCTGAAGATCCTCCATACAGTATCCTACCAAATCTCTTCTTCAGGTTGGGACCAATCAGTGCAATTGTATCAATGTCTTCGAGGTTCAAGGGTAGTATTGGACCTTCATTCTTTAAGAGAACCATTCCTTCTTCCGCAATTTGCCGAGCTAGATTCTGGTGCTCACTTGTGTTTTTTGACCCCTTGGACACGGTGCCTCTTTCTTCAAATGCACCTGCTAAGTGCATCACGCGCAACACCCGAAACACCAATTCATCCAGAGTCGCTTCTGTGAATTTACCTTCATTAAATGCATTCAACAACGTCTTCTGCTTGTATTTAGAAGGAACAGGCATCTCCAATGACAAGCCCGCATTGATACATCCCTCAGTAGTCTCATATGGACGTGTAGCAAACCAATCTGTCACTACAAATCCCTTGAACCCCCATCTGTTCATCAGAATCTCTCGAATGAGATATGGATGCTCACACGCATAAACCCCATTTATTTTATTGTAAGCTCCCATGACTGACCATGCGTCTGCTTCCATGACAACTTCACGAAAGGCTCGTAGGTATATTTCATGCAGGGTTCTTTCATCTACTACTGAGTTGCATAATCTTCTGTCAATCTCCTGATTATTCGCTGCGTAGTGTTTTACGCAGGCTCCAACACCTTTGCTCTGCACTCCCTTCACAAGTTGAATAGATAGTTCTTTTGTCAGATAGGGGTCTTCGCTGAAGTATTCAAAGGTCCTCCCGTTCAGCGGTGTTCGGGCAATGTTGATACCCGGAGCTAGCAGCAAGTGTCGATTGATAGCACGAATCTCCTCTCCTATGGCCATGCCCATTTTATTCGCCAACAATCTATTCCATGTTGCAGCAACTGAAATCGTTGCAGGAAATCTTGTGCATCTCTTGAAGCCACCTGAGTGATACGCAATGCCAAGCGGTCCATCTGTCATTCTGAACGAAGGAATACCAAGACGCTTGATTGGTTTGGTTGAATAGATCCGTCGATAGCCCGGACTTGTCAACATCTGGAATTTCTCTTTCAATGTCATCTTTGAGAGAATCTCTCTAGCTTTGACATCTGCATTGTCACTGCGTGTATCCGAGGTTAAAACCATCAACTCCAGCAGGGGCTGCTGTGGTTGAAGCCTTCCATATATGAGTTATTGATTATTCAGTGAACGAGAGAATTTATCTGCTACCAGGCAACCAAGTGAGAGCCAACCTATAGGGGAGATAATGGAATGACAGCAATAAGAGTGCCAGGTAAAATAAACGATAATACTACCTTGATTGATTTCAAAATGCATGGAGTAGGAGGATTTGG
>JBHLLF010000027.1:0-35258 GCA_048885865.1 Candidatus Hermodarchaeota archaeon | reverse complement strand
GGCACATTTGATTCTCTCGACACACCAGCACCTGTTAGAGCAATCAGGTATTCCGCATCGATGATGATCTTTGCTGCTTCCCTCATTGTTTCAGAAATCAAGCACTTCCACCATCCATCTTCGTGTTATGAAACCTCTTAACTCGTTTCATGTCAATTTGTAATCCAATGGCCCTGCCATCGCCATCATGCTTATATGGGACTTTTCTTCACTATTGTGAATGAAACAATAGTGAATGAGGGTCAGATGGATGTCACAGTCGAAACCCAAGCAGCGGAAAGTAAGGAAATGGTTAATGCCTCAAGAAGTAGAAGTCTGGTATATTCTCCCTGCAATAAGAAGAGAGCTTGCCAAGGTGATGAAGTTTGAGAGAGGACAAGCTCAGAAGACCATTGCTCGCATGCTTGGAGTGACAGAGCCTGCTGTAACCCAATATATGCTCAGCAAGAAGGACAAGCCTAAACGATCACGAGGCGATCAGGTGGACATTCCTGAGAGTTTAAAGCCGGAGCTTCTGAAGTCGGCCGATAGAATGATTGAAGCTTGGAGCAAGACGAGCCCAAGCGACCCAAGTGACCACGCCTACGAAACTACAACTAGAGAGATAAATCACCTCATTGAGGTCCTGCGAGATGATGGAGCCCTATGCGACATCCACAGAGAGCACTGTGAAGGTGTCCATATGGACTGCAATGCTTGCAATACGGAGTAAGATAGGTGTGGCCTATTTTGACAACGCTAATTCTACTCAGGTAGATGAACGCGTGATTGAAGCAATGCTCCCCTATTTCAGGGAGTATTATGGAACAGCCGGTCTTGAACTCAGTCATTCAAGAGATGTCGCAGCACTTACTGGGCTCGAGAACGCTAGGAAGATAGTGGCAGACTCGCTCAATGCGGATCCGAGAGCGATAGTGTTCACCTCAGGCTCTACAGAGTCAAACAATCTCGCTATCCGAGGGACAGCTATTGCCAACAAGAAGCGAGGTAAGCATATCATTACAACTCCAATTGAGCATCAATCAGTAATGGAGTCCTGCCGCAGGCTATCGAATGCAGGATATGACATCTCATATCTCAGCGTAGATGAATATGGACTTGTGGACATCGATGAACTTCTTAGCATGATTAGGAAGGACACTCAGCTGATTTCAGTTCAACATGCCAACGGAGAGATAGGCACCCTCCAGCCTATTGATGAGATTGCTAAGATAGCTGCTGAAAAGGACATCATGTTTCATACTGATGCCACTCATACATATTTGAAAGTGCCAATCGATACGGAGTCCAATCGGGTCAATCTTATCACCATAGATGCACATCATATTCATGGGCCTAAAGGAGTGGGAGCTCTATTCATCAGAAGAAAGACGCGAATAACCAAAGTCATGGAAGGCGGAGATGAAGAACGTCGATTAAGGCCGGGTGTGGAGAACATTCCAGCAGCTGTTGGAATGGGTAAGGCTATTGAAGTGTGGGGTGAGACTGAAAATGAACACCTCCTTTCACTACGGAAGTACATGGAGAAGAGAATCGCAGAATCTCTGACCGGGTATAAGATAACGGGCCACCCAACACAAAGAGTCCCGCACATCTTCAGCATGGTCATAGAAATGATAGAAGGAGAGGCGATACTCGTTCATCTGGATATGGAGGGATTTGCTGTTTCCACTGGATCAGCTTGTTCCTCGAAGACGCTTGTAGGTAGTCATGTTCTGAAGGCAATCGGGCTGCCTCCAGAGGTCTCTCATGGCTCCATAAGGGCGTCATTCTCACGCTTCAACATAAAAGAAGAGATAGACAGATTTGTGGAAACCCTTGTTCCAGTTGTTGAACGTCTCAGAGAGTTCAGCCCATTGCGAACTGGAGGCTACTTTGCTGATACTGAGGATGAAGAACATCATCATAATCTAGATGAGGACGACTGGTGAAGCTTCTATTCACATAGCTTTCGTCAATATTCCATAGTTGCACCAGTAGATGCTATCTATGTAATAGCATTGCCAATATGAAAATGGATGATATTGCCAAACATCCGAGGCTGGGCACATAGTGATGCAAACTACTTTCAAAAGTCTAAATCAGGATTTGCCTTTTTAGAGTAAATGCTCCATCCACCATATTGTAAAAAGGATTGGCGCTTTTTGGGGCATGAATGGGATTGACTCGACAAGACATCATAAAAATAAGCCTGTTAGGTGCTGGTGGAGTAGGAAAGAGCACACTAGTTGCCAGGCTGGTAAGTGGAAATTTCATTGAAAGGTCAATGACCGTCGGAGTCGATATTGATACCTGGATGGTTCTTTTTGATGATTTGCCAGCTAGCAAAATAACATTCTTTGATTTTGGAGGACAAGAGCAATTCAGGTTCTTCCAAGCGCCTCTTATGGTTGGAGCAAAGATTGCATTAATAGTGTTTGACTGTAGCTCATACAGAACATTGCTAGCTATTGAGGAGTGGATGCCAATTACTTGTGGCATCCCAGACCAATACAAGTTGCTTATCGCTAATAAAATCGATAATCCAAACTTGATAGATCAAGAAGAAATTCGTAGATTTTCAGAGAAATACAATCTCGAATATTTGATGGTGAGCGCTAAAGATGGGACTAATTTCGATGAATTGGAGACTCGAATTAGAACGATGATTAGGGATTGTATTTCTGAATGACAGTTGAGGTCATCTGAGTCGCTCTATGGGATAATACCAAATTGATTCTTATTTTTGCTCATCGTGACAACCTCATATACAGTTCTAATGATTTCCATTTGAGTACCATCATGGCTTGGAGTTGTTTGAATCATGTCACCGATAAGGAATATTTCAGCCAAATGCCCCATATGCAAGAATCAGATAATGGTCGAGGTTGATACTGAGCTTGTGGAAAACGCGACTAACTTTCCCTTGTCCATAGTAATGCAGCATGGAAAGCCAAGCCATACCATGATTGTCTATATTGATGGAGACTATCGAATTCGAGGTATAGAAGGCCATGATGTAGTGTTAACTGAAGACTCAAAGCATGACGCCTTGGAATTAGCTCTTGCAGAGCGTAAATCCCTCAACAGGTTCGCCGAAATGCCGGATTTGCTAGATGACCTGATAAGCATTCGCGGCATTGAGTATGCCGACAATAAGGGTGTCGCTATAGTATCGCTTTCTGCACCAGGACCAACAATTGGAATCCTTACATCTCCTTCTGGCAGACTGAAAGGTCGTTTCGTTATCAAGAGTGAAGACAAAAGGCTAGAACTCACAGCTACACTGAGTAGTATGCTCTCAGCTCTTGATGGTGCGGCTCCTCTGTCCCCAGCAACTATAGTTCCGCTTCTGAAGGTGATTGAGGAATCTATTGCTATTAACTATGATTTGGATCGTGAAATAATCAAAAGGATTGCTGAAAGCACTTCTATAGCACCGATTACAGCATTAAAACGCAATGTATTTGATGTCATGTGTGAACATACTCTTACTGACAATTATGGAGCTAATGAAATCAAATTCGTCAGTGACAAACTTGATGGCAAATCAAGTCTATTGAGTTTAATAAGGATAGTAGAAAGGCAAGGTTTCTCAATTCTAAAGCTATTAGTCGGCTTGGAAATCCTTTGCAGGAATGACACACTTGCACTCAGCACTCGAGATGACCTTAGCAGGCAATGACTCGATGGAGATGTCTTGATCTTCTTGCAGGACCAACCTAATTGTCTTTGCTAAATGGAGTTGAGCTCGTAACAGACAAGCTAAGTTCAAATGCTCAGGAAGACTCAAGGTCAGCAATACCGCATGAGAGGTTATTCTCTTGGTTTGGACGAGACAAGAAATAGCAAAAGCTGTAAGAGACTTCATCTATGGCATGGCATTTCATGGCATGGCAAGATATGCTCTAAAGACACGGATGTACCTTGAAAACCTGTTTATGATAATAACACATGGCGATATGTTAGGAATACCGATTCTTCCACCCTATTATTCATTGAAGCTCCTACCTTATGCGGTTCCCAATATCAGATACTGGAAACGATCACTGTTCAAGGAACGTGATTTCACAGACGCGCTTTATTGAGGTCAGCATGTAGATGCTCAATTTGGAACCGCTTCTTGTGAGGGCTTGGGTTCCACGCATGATATTGTCAGATAATAAATGCCAAATAGGGGTGTTTGATATCCCTCAATCTAGAAGAAGAGCATGAGGGAATAATATGGATCGTGATCAGCTTGTCAAATTGCTTGACAGACAGATAGAAGTCGAAGATAGAGCTATCAAGGCATATGAGGATGCATTGGCGATGATTGGGAATTTCGCATTCAGACTCATTTTTGAAGGGCTCTTAATGGACTCCAAGAAACACAAGAGAATATTCGAAGTCCTTAAAGAGAACATTCTTCTTCCTCCATCTGATTGGGATTTAGCTGTGAGTAGGAAAATTGGAGAATATGTTTCCCCCATCGAGCTTGAAAGGCACATCAAACTAGAAGAGGGAATGATTGAACTAATCAAGAAGAATGTCAAATCAGTGGATGACGAAACAGTTCGAAACCTGCTTGAGCATGTTCTTGAGGATGAGAAACGTCACCATTCAGTCATAAAGAAGCTCATCGCACAGCTATGAATTGCCATATCTATTCAAAGGAACAGATGGTTTGGAAGTATTTTCATTCTAAAGGGCCGGACATCTCTGATTTCATGGTCTGAAGGCTTCTAAATAGAAGCTTCAATCGCACTGACACTTGCTAGGAATCGAGCAAGCATAAACCGATGAAATGAACCGCTTTTGATTCAAGACATGGAGCCGCTAACACCCACAATACTATCGATCGAAGAAGACACTCTTTCCAGTTGCAGACAGCGGAATGCAAAGGATAATTGGACAGTCAGGCATCAATTTCATCTTGTGAGCTGCAGCACCAGCTCGATAGAAGATTCGGTTATCCACATTGTGAATCTGTGCCGTCTTGACTGCGCTTCCCAATGCAATACCGAGGTCAAGCGCCTTAATTGTGCAGATGGGTCCCTCATATGCTGCTCCTTTCTTCTGCTCAGCTTTTGAGAAATCAGAACAGGTTTCATGACCGCAAGCTCCACAGTTGACTCCCACAGACTTGAAACCCTTCAGTCCCAGAAGAACAAGTGCCGACGATTGCTCCACATTTATTGCATCTCGAATATAATGCTCTCCGTATTTTTCCGCCATTCCCCTCATCTCCTTAGCAATGTCGTCCTTCTCCTTTCCAGTAAGAATAACGGTTTCAATGTCATCTTTGCCTGCGGCCTTGGGAGCAGTCCTAGCCGCGAGAAGCATAAGACGTGCTACATCAATTACTGCCTTGCTCTCTTCATCCAAGCCTGAGATACGCATGATATCACCGGATGTCTGGTCTATATCGGCAACCTATAGCCTTTGCCGTGGACCGTCCAAACTAGGTTCTGATTCCCAGATTCACTTTGTTTACGGCATCAAGGCATGCAAAGATGAAGTCATTTGTCGGAGTGGAAACATGAAATGCGCGACCAAGACGCACCACTGCACCGTTTAGGATATCAATCTCAATTCTCCTCTTATTCATCAGGTCGCGATACATCGACGGTCTAATATCAGGATTAAGACCAAGTGAGAAGCTCATGAGTTTCTGCAGAACATCATCAGACAATGAAACACCCTTTACTCTAGCAATCTCAATGATTTCAGCCATAGTCTGCTCATACAGCTGTTTCGTTCCTTCATAGCCTAGGATTGGGCCCACAGGTAATCCTGTTAGGCTGCAGAGACCTCCAACCGCACAAATGAAAGCGAATTTCTCCCACTCCTCAGCAACAATATTCGTTGATAGGCTTGCATTTATTCCTGCGCTTTTGAATACTTCAAGAATTTGCTTTCCTCGCTCAGATTCTCTCCCGTCTATTTCACCAAAAGCAAGCCTTTCTAGTCCTTCATGATTGATTATTCCGGGCGCTTCAATATAGGCGCTCAAGGCGCACAATCCGCCCATCACATTGTCAGCACCAAGAATGCTGCCAAGTATCTCCTCCTTCTCTACACCATTCTGCAATGACACAACTATGGTGCCTTTTGACACTAATGGTTTGACCTGATAGGCAGCATCTTCTGTGTCGTAGCCCTTAACACAGAAGAGAATCAGATCAACCGGATCAATCTCAGATGGTTTATCTGTCGCTACTGATTGAACTGTGAAATCACCCTTTGGACTCCGAATCTGCAATCCGTTCTTCTTGATTGCCTTAAGATGCTCTCCTCTAGCAATGAAAACAACATCTTGACCAGATTTGGCCAGTAATCCTCCAAAGTACCCACCAACACCGCCTGTTCCCATAATAGCAATTCGCAATTCACAGACCAACCCCAGCAGCGAGTTGATCGAATAAAGGACTTCACTCTCTTAAGTATGCTTAACAGAGATGCATCTGAACGTCGCGCGGATGAATTGCAATGCACAAATCCTTGTCTCTCGACAAGGATATCTTTCCTATGGCATTACATGCCGCTCAGATGAGATGAATGCATCAATCATTCGGCAAGAAGGACAGCCATAGCTTTGATACTCAGTCCCTGCGAGGGCACCTACCATCATCTTCTCTAAAGCCAACGTGAATCTGGATTTCTCACGTAGGTCCAGATGGTAGCCAGATTTCTTGGATACCGTACTCAATTCTGATACTTGCTTGTAAAAGGCGTCATTGCTCATCGAGAACATGAAATGAAAGATACTAGCATTCTCCACATGCTCTCGAAGGCGGACGACTGCATAGCCATCAGTAGTATCACCCTTCTCGCGATAGCGAATATCAATACTCAGGATGTCTTCGGGTCCAACCATAATTGCCATTGGTAATACACACCATTCCCAGAGCCAGCATGTAGAAAAATGCTTTAAAGGTTAACTATAGTGATATTTTTAGGCAAGGCTCTATTTCAAGGGATTAGCGATAATTCTGAATTGCCTATTTCGTTTCATTCAATGCAGAGCTACACTAAACCATTGATTGGTCATTCAGGATTGAAAGTAAGCATGTCCTGACAGAATCTCTCAATACCCTCCACACCTGCTACTTCAGAGGGGTATAGAGGCACATAGGCGTTGACCATCTCTCCGAGCTGCTCGCTAATCATATCCATATATCTAGACTGCTGAAGATAGCTGTTCTTCATGTATTCAGTTGCGTCTTCATCAGCAGCCATCTTCGGGATAATTCTGTTTACAAACACTCCTCCAACCGGGATATCGAATGCTTGAACCATCTTAATGAACCGCTGCACAACAGCAATTGGAAGCGCTAGGGGAATTGTCACAAATACGAATGCAGTCCTCTCAACATCGCTAAGTATCTCCTTTGCCTTGCGGTTCTTCTCATGTTGACGTAGCAGGTCACCCAGCATCGGATCACTCTTTACCTCTTCCGCAATCTTATCTTTTCTGAAAGAGAGCTGCACTCTGAGGGATAGAGCCTCCTTTCTGCTCTCAATCATACGACTGAGCCAAAGGTCGTAGATTTTACTGAGACCAAGTAGCCGAATAGCGTTAGCCACTGCGGCGCAGTCAAAGACAATTACATCATATTCATCGCCCTGTTCAAGCATAATGTCAGTCATTGTGTCAAATTGAGCAGATTCCTCAAAAGCCGGATTTGTGACAGCAATTTCGATAAATGCCTCGGGATTCACAGGAATATCAGCCCACTTGAGAAACGAGGTAATGCGTTCTGTGAGCTGGCTTCTATAAGTCGTCATCTTTTTTGTGATATCAACCTCAACACCCCACAAGTTCTCCGCTCCTTCGATCTTTTGGATGCCGCGTCCCCAAATGTCCTGACCATATAGGGTGGACAGAGAATGCACTGGATTCAAAGAGGCAAGAAGAGTCTTTTTCCCTCGAGAAACAAAGTATTGGGCAATCGCCGCAGCACTGACGGTCTTTCCTACACCACCTTTACCACCGGTAAAGAAGAACTTGATTTTCGGATGCTGTTTTACAAATTCTTCCCATTTGGATTCAGTCATTCTTCTACTCCTCCGTTATCTTTCCATCCCAATTCATCATAACATCAGCAACTTTGCCTATCATCTCGAGACCCTTTGGCTCTCTGTCAAACATCGGGATTACTGCGCATACACGCTTGCCTAGTTTCTCTTTGATCTCAACCATATACCTCTGCTGCATTTCAATGCGCTCACGAAGAAACTGACTAAGATCATCCCGCTTAAGCAGCTCTCTTGGATACACTTGGTTGATAATGACGCCGGTTAGTGTGATGTCCATTTGCTCAAACATTTTCAATGCACGTTCGGTGTCTAGAATTGACATCTTCTCAGGAGTGACAACCATATAGAAAGCGGTTCGTTTGGCATCAGTAAGAATACTCTGGAAGAAGCTTAGCTTCTTCCGGATCTCTATTAATTCAGCAAGCATCTCGTCTTGCCCAGCGCCGGAGGTTCTTCGCTGCATCTGCCAGGCTGACTCGCCATATTCTTGAGCTTTCTTTCGCGTTTCTTCCATCTTCTCTACCCAGACATCGAGTATTCGAGCCATTGATACGATTCGAATGCCATGACCAAAGGGGGGCATATCAAAGACATGAAAACCATATTCATCAGAGGCGAGCAATCCAGCCATCGCATCATAAGTGGCGGATTCATGCATCGCTGGCTCGGCCCCTGCCGCATTTATGTATTCATCAATCTCCTTGGGAATCTCATCAATGCCATACATGTCCTTGATTTGCTGTCGAATCTCTTCCTGAAAAGCGGCGATGCGCTTGTCTGCGTCAATTTCCATAACGTGCAGATTCTTGGCTAGAGTAACAGACCCCTTTCCAAAAACATCTTTCTCAAAGATGTCAGATAATGATGCTTGGGGGTCAGTACTAAAGCAAAGGATTCGTTGTCTCTTCTTTGCAAGCCAAGACGCTAATGCGGCACTACATGTGGTTTTACCCAGACCTCCCTTTCCGGCAAAGACCGCGATTTTTAAGTCCGGATTAGATTCGAAGAAGGTACTCATTTTTTTGGACAATATAATTCACCCAATTGGATATGTAGCAGAGATTATGAATCACCAGCCTAAAAGAGGGCGTCCGTGAAGTCACGTTCCTTGAACAGGGTTCGCTTCCAAGTCTTAATATTCGGCACAGCATAGGGTAGAAGCTTAAGTGAATAGTATGGAGGAAGGATGGGAATACCTAGCATATCGCCCAGAGTGATGAGCATGAAGAGCTGTTCAAGGTACATTCGTGTCTTCAAGGCATACCTAGCCATGCCTTGCATTGCCATACCATAGAAGAAGTCTTTCACAGCCCCTTTTGCGCCTCGTTCCTGTTCAGGTTCTTCAACATCCTTGTGTGCGTTCATATCTCAATCCCCTTCGTTGACAGATAGAAACCTGCTATAACTCTTTTCATCAAACGAAGGCGGATTCAATCTTCCATGCAAAGGATGACATCTTGCTCTCTCAAAAGCCGTCTCTTCCAAGGAGTCAGCTCCTCTAATAGGTGTACAAAGAAAAGCCTGGAATAGAAAGTTGATTGAAATGGATACCCCAGGAGCTCGCCCAAGATCACGAGCATCATGGCATCATCGAGATGAACCTTAGTCTTAATTAAAGGTCCAGCAAGACTAGCTTTTTGCGACTCCCAAACTCCTAGTAGGAATTCTCTAATAGCCTTGATAACTTGCAAATGACAGTCACCTATGGTATTACAGCTGATTACTGCGTTAGCACAAATTAGTGTTATGGACTATCCCTATTTCAATTGAAGTGAAAAAACTTCAGGTGCCACAGAACTACGCCCAGGTGAAATCTACATATCAGTGAAGTCCTTTTCCTTTAGTATTCGCTTGCGCCATGGATCAATCTTGTCCAACCAGTAGACGAATAATCTTCTAGAATAGAAATTTGACTGAAATGGGTATCCCAAGAAATCACCAAAGATTGTCACAATCATTGCATCATTCTGATACGTTGTAGCCTTGATGAGTGGGCGCGCAAGGTTCTCCTTTTGAGCGGCCCAGACTCCGTCCCAAAACTCTTTGAGCTTCTTGAAAACATGCAAATGATATCCACCCGATAGCTCTGCGGTATCATATAATGCAGATTAGTATTATGACTTGTACCTTTTACAAAAATAAAAAGAAGAAGTAGCCTTTCGGCTACTCTATTCTACTGTACTGGAGTCGATACTTCCACTGATACATCTGTTTGCTCAGGACCGCGTCTTAATGCAGCCCAGGCGTCGGCAAAGACGAGCCATCCAAGGAAGAACAATATTATTGCGATGCCGAGGAAAGTCCAAGTCAGTGCGATTGCTGGCAACGCATTGCCTCCTTGGGCTAGAAGGTCTACTAGACTACCGGCTTGTGCATAATAGCCTGTGGCACTCATGAGGGCTTGGACAAACACCCATGCTTCCCATACGAGTGCTGCCTCACATGTGAAAATCATGAAGACAGCAGGGACAAGCGTATAGTATGTGGGTTTCTTTGCACGTACCAGATACACCGACGCAAGCATCAGAGCAAGTCCTGCAAGCAGCTGGTTGCTGCCGCCGAACAATAGCCATATGTGATACCAGGCGCCAGTAGCCGCGAAGATGAACGCAATTAGAACTCCAATGAATGCCCCAATCCATTTATTTCGAAACAGAGGAGCAATCACCGATTGCCCAGCGAGGTCAGCTGCAGCCAAACGGAAGAACCGAGGCATGAGCTGCAACACTGTAATTGCATAGAGCTCTAGAACCATAGCAAAGAACGCAACTAACACGATACCGGATACAGCAGCACCACCAAACATACCTTGAGTGAGAATCGCTGCACCGGTCGGGAAGTTGGCGAACCATGCTCCTACTCTTTGTGCCTCTGGAATGACAACATATGCTGACATCGCACACATTGCCAGGACTCCTTCTAGGAACATAGAGCCACCAGCAACAGGAAGAGCATCGACCTCAGATGCGATTTGCTTTCCAGTTGCACTGCTTCCCACTAGGCTATGCCAGCCAGAAACAGCACCACAGGCAATTGCCACGAAAAGAATTGGCCAAATAGGTCCACTTGACTCTGTAAACAGAGTGATCACCGGATCTATCTGAACCGCAACTGGTTCTGCCACTGTCTGTGTAAGTGGACTAAGCAGAGCTCCGGCAATGATGAGTAGCACCGCTACAAAACATGGCCAGAAAGCAACGTAATTTACTGGTTGCGCCCAATCTGTTATTGCTAATGTAGCACCAAAGTACACTAGTACCAGGGATAGTATAATCCACCATTCTACCGGAGTTGTGGACACCCAGGCCAAATAGCCCTCTACATAGAGCCAGATGCCCAATATGATGCCAACAACCATGAACAGCATGCCTACAATAGTGGAGATTACAATGCTCATCTTTCTTCTGTACATCATGATTCCAGCAAATGCCCCTCCAGCAATCACGAAGATTGTCGGAATGATACTCTGTGGGAATGCTCTAAAGAACGCTCCACAGATGTATGCGAAGACAGCCATCACTAGAATCAGATAGAAGATGATGAAGCCCATCAAACCTTTGCGGGCTCGGGATCCTACCATCCGATAGGCAATCGGACCAAAGGATTCTCCCTCACTGCGCACTGTTATCATGACCGATGTGTAATCATGAATCCAACCAATGAAGAATGTGCCAAATACTATCCAGAGGAATGCTGGCAACCAGCCAAATACTAGCGCTATAAACGGACCGCTAATAGGACCGAGAGCTGCTATGGATTTGAATTGGAAACCGAACAATACACTCTTTGAGGTGGGGAAGAACTCAACACCATCCATGTACATGTGCGCAGGCGTTTTTACTTTTGCATCAGGGCCCCAAACATTGCGATCTACGTATCTGGCGTATAACCAATAGCCAAATATGTAGATTACAAGTCCGACCCCGATAAATATTGCAGGTGAAAGTGTTTGCATACCTAACCACCTCCAAGGCCGAAACCCTCTCTCTCCTCGGGGATTCTCGGTCTCGGTTGCAAACGAGTAGCATTGGTCCCCATTAAATACTTCGTTTTCTATTGTTTTCCAATCTCTTCAGGAACTATATGTCTATAGAAGGTCATCTTCGTATGATTCTATGTCGTGTCCATGACATAAAAGAGAGTTCAATGACGAAATCAACACATCGGATTCTTCAATAATCAACTCAGGAGTAGGTGAAGTCCAAATGACCTTTATGAGTCGAGAAGTTTCGTCACACGGGACAAAGCCTATCAATTGTGCATTGAGGCGGGGGGATCCAAAGAATCCGAAGCGAGGACGCTTGGAAGCCCAGAGAATATAGCTGCCAATATGATCTCCACTATGCAATTCACCATGTTCCACTACTTCTCGACCTTTGTTGAAGTGATGTTCAAGAAGTGTTTCCGGGCTCGGTGCAATAGGCGTATCCTTCTTCAATTCCACGACAATCTTGGCTCTGAAATCAAGGTTGGGACGCTTCTCCGTGCTGTGTCTTCGTGAAATAAGACATTCAATCTCTCCCGAACCAACCCATACACGGTCTTTGTAGAGGAATCTATTGGTGACCAGCGGATCGTTCATTTGATATCCGGTCACCCAGGAATCAGGTAGAAAGAGAAAGGCGAAAATGGCACGACCAAAAAGCATGTTCCAGGCTTCGACACAGACCTCACGCATATCATCTACCTGTTCGTTTGTTCTCATCTCAATTCAACTGCGCAATTCCTCGGAATAGGGCTAATATATCGATTTTGATTCACAAAGTCTTAAAGGGAGGAACAGAAACAGACGTCATTTATCCCCTAATCGCTTACTGGAGTATATGCTATTGCAGAACTTGGCTGAAACAGGTTATTTGGTCCTCTTTGGTGTGGCAATC
This sequence comes from Candidatus Hermodarchaeota archaeon, assembly GCA_048885865.1. Taxonomy (GTDB): domain Archaea; phylum Asgardarchaeota; class Thorarchaeia; order Thorarchaeales; family Thorarchaeaceae; genus SMTZ1-83. The sequence goes on along the minus strand of JBHLLF010000027.1, from coordinate 22,377 downwards.
TTCTTGATTGGGACATGGATGATAGGACGATGGAAGACACCAAAGCTACGTAGTAGGATTGCACAGAATGTAGCAAATCGATTTGAAGCAACGACTTCAAAAGTCAGTGTCAGACTTCTTGGAAATACTGGAGCCAAATTCTCCTATCATCAGAAATCAAATAGTCCTCTGCCAAAACTCGAATCAACTATCCTATTGCTTGACAGGTCCAACATCTTCCATTTTGCATACTGCAAAATTCGCGGCCGAACCGACCAACTCCAAATACGGGCGAACCTGGGAAGACCTGCATTATTCAATCTCGAACTGGCAACTCAGAGAGAAAAGAAGAATCTGGAAGAGTTATTGAAGCCCAAGATAGAAGGTGCCAGCGAGCTACTGATTGACGATCTGAGTGATCAGTTCTATGTTGTAGTATCCGATCTAGAAGCCGGTGAGCGCCTCTTTGAGAAACAGGAGTTCTACGCGGATTTCAAAGCCATCGCGCCTTTCTTAACTCGCCTGTCCATTTCCCGGAAGGAACCTCATGTGTTCGCTTCTGTGGTTCTTGTTCCAGAAGCTATGGAGCCCTTTGAGAAATTCATCCTTTCCCTTGCCAAATCTGTCAAGCGTAGAAAGAAGTCACAGTAAGACCCTATATACTCAGAAAATCCTCTGATTTAATAGGAGATTTACCTGATTCACAAAGAACGCGTATAAAGGAGTTGGAGATTAGTCGCCAGACTAGGATTGCAAGCTGTAGTTTGCTCGTTGATGTCTTGTAACTTCTTTGCTAAGGATGATTATAATCATGTCTGGAGAGAATGGTCCACTTTGGTTTATCACAGCGCTAGGATTCGTAATTTTTCTAGCGCTATCCTCACCCACTGCTATTGTTGATAATGCAGAAACGCAATCGATTATTTTCGATTTAGAGGAAAGAAATAATGCGGTTCTTTCAGGTATCCCGCATGATCCAATCTACATTGATGGTGATACCAACTTCACTGACACGGCTCTTCTTGAAGGGTGGCAAGGAAATGGAACACTAGAAGACCCCTTCATCATTGAAAACCTAAGTATAACCTCTGGGGGGAGTGCGACACCACGTGTCGATATATCAAATACCAGAGTCCACTTTGTGATACAGAATTGCGAGTTCGCTTATGCATCTAGTAGTAGGGGTTTGAATCTGGATAACGTACAAAATGGGAGAATCATAAACAACACCTGCACTGGCAACTATTTTGGCATCTACCTCGTTGATTCATGGTATAATACAATTGTAGACAATAATTGCAGCCTCAATGATTATGGCATGTCAATTGATTATAGTTGGTACAACACCATCATCGACAACATCTGTTCAAACAATCCTAGTTTTGGAATTCATCTGTGGCATAGTCCACACACCACGGTAGACAATTGTACTCTTATTGGCAACTATAATGGAATGCTTGTATCTGATTCGGATTATAGTACTATTGCCAATAATAATGTCAGCGGACAGGATTCTTATGGAATATATGTTGAAAATTTTGCGCAATATGTCACTCTGGCAAATAATACTTGTAATGACAACTTCAGGGGTATCACCCATATGGGTTCAATGTATAGCACTCTTGTCAACAACACCTGTAATTACAATGCAGATTATGGCATATATTTCAGCTCTAGTTATCTCTCTGTGATCAATAACTCCGGTACTGGCAATTCGGGTGGAGGTTTATTCGCAAATGGTGGAGAGCATACAATAGCGAATAACAACTTCAGTTTCAATGTCGGTTCAGGGATATACTTTGACGCCGGTACGGACGGCACCTTAACCAATAACACCTGCGATGGTAATGGCGATTCAGGGATGTACTTTACGAACTTGGATAACACGAATGTGACCAACAACGAGTGTAACAACAATAATGACCACGGTATACACATCGGCCCCTACACATTAGGGAATGATGTGACTCAAAACATCTGTCGTAAGAATGACGGTTTACCCTGGTCACGAGGAGTCTTGGTCGACTACTATTCAATTAACAATACCATCTCGTGGAACATCTTTGAAGATAACTCAGTAGATGCAGAGGACGGACAGTATTCAGCCTATGACGACAATGTGTATGATTACAACTACTATTCAGATTATGCTGGTGTAGATGCTAATGGGAATGGTATTGGAGACTCACCCCATACAATCAGCGGTAGTGCTGGACATTCAGATGCACATCCATTGATGTTCAGATCAATTCCATTCCGATGGAATGAAACGCCAAAAGATCAGACTATTACTGATTTAGACGTTCTCTATTACAAACTCAACATCACCACTTATGCTCCAGTTACTTGGTCTGTGAATGATGTAGTGCATTTTACCATTGATGAGAACGGCACTCTTGAGCCGATAGGGGCTCTAGCTTTTGGTGAATACGAATTGATGGTCAATGTCACTAATATCTACAATTTCACTATTCAAGCAGAGTTCACAATCTATGTGGTGCCTTGGGACACAACTCCTCCAGATTGGGTTATCACCCCTGAGGATCAAGTAATTGAGTATGGTGATCCCTTCTATTATGACCTAGATGTAACAGACTCCTCTGCTATCAGTCACTGGTGGTTGACATATGGCGGTGGCGGGTTCTCAATCGACTCAGATGGAGTGATTACAAATAGTACGTTCCTCGCAGTGAACATCTACATCATAATTATCAATGTGAATGATACTTATGGGAATACACGGGGCGCTTTAATTGGCATAACGGTAGAGGACACAATTCTTCCAAGCTGGGTTATAGCCCCTGAGAACCAGGTAATCGAGTATGGTGAACACTTTACTTATGATGTAGATGCGACTGATCTTGCAGGTATTGATAACTGGTGGCTGAACACTACTGACTTTGAAATTGATGGCAATGGTGTGATCACCAATGCCACAGTCCTTGCAGCGGGTAGCTACGGTCTGGAGATTTCTTGCAACGACACGCATGGGAATGTGTTGAGTGCAACTATTACTGTGACAGTTGAAGAACTACCAACTACAACGACACCAACTACGGACACCACAACGCCCACCTCACCCACAACTCCTACTGGCACCACACCTGGTGGCCTTGATCCCATGTTGTTCATTGCTCTCGGAGGAATAGGAGCAGTTGTTGTATTGATAATCGTCATCGTGTTCGTCAAGAAGAAGTCTTGAGGGACTAGAAGGAAAACAATATACGCGAATTTTAGTTTCCTATTAGGGGTGCTCAAAGTGTACAGCGACAAGGTGATGGAGGAGTTCAAGAATCCGCAGAACATGGGTAAAATGGAGAATCCTGATGGAGTTGGAACTGTCGGGAATCCAGTCTGCGGGGACATGCTCCGAATGTATATCAAAGTCGAGGATGGAAAAATCGCTGATGCCAAAATCGAGACCTTCGGCTGCGTCGCAGCTATTGCCACATCATCAGTCACTACACAGATGGCAATAGGGATGACTCTTGAAGAAGCCAAGGAATTAACGAGGAAGGAAGTCGCTGATGCCTTGGATGGATTGCCTCCTCAGAAGATGCACTGCAGTAATCTTGCTGCAGACGCACTGCACAAAGCCATCGAAGATTATGAAAGCAGGCAATCTTAGTGTGTGCTCTCAGGTAGTTTGACGATTCGTACCTCAGAGAAGATTAATCTACACCATGATAATTAAAGCTAATTCCATGATAACAACTAAAATAGAGCAACTCAAAGATGTGGATATCAACAAGATCTCTGAGTTTCTCTTCAATGCCCTACAAGCCAGAGAACACAAAAGCGCTCATACTTTGGACTCCATTCGAGATCAATTTGGGAGCTACTTCCAGCAAAAAGATTGGTGCAGCATTGCCATGATGGGTTCTGAGATAGTTGGATGGATGTTTCTTTTCCACTATACGGATTCTATGATCTACATTGAATCTTGGCATCCAGTTGTTGCACCAGGTCCTGATGAAAGCAAGATTGCCATCGACTTGATAAAAGAGAGTGTGAAGTACGCGCGAAGTAGCGGCAAAGACAGGATGGAGGTCTTTCTCATGGACCTGACAGAAGATAGACGCTCTTTGTACGAGAAGTATCGTCATTGGTATGAAACTGCTGGAATGCCTCTAGGAGGAGAATGGGCGTATATGGAGGCTTCAGTTTCAGAGATGGAGATTCCAGATGTTGAATTTCCTGAAGGTCATACTTTGGTGCTAATCAAGGATGTGCCAAACGAGGAGATATGGCCCTGTTATTATGAAACCTTCATGTCAAGTGGTGACGGTCGCTTCCTGGATCAAACCGATGCGCAACGAAAGGAGAATTTTGAGAAGTTCTTTGATAAATCTCGGTCAAGGGTGGAGAATGCATCAATACTAGTGAAGTATGGTGAGAGAATAATCGGATACAATCAAATCATCATCATTGAGGAGGGAGGGTTCTTCAACGGAATAGGAATTCATCCTGATTTCAGAGGAAAGGGTCTTGGGAAGAAGATGATTCTTACAAGTATGAAACGTGCTGCTGAAAGCGGCGTAAGCAAATTGATTCTCGAAGTCGATATAGAAAACAAGATGGCAATCAACCTCTATGAGAAGGTTGGGTTCAAACAGACAAAAGGCTCAATTAGTCATGTCTGGAAGAGGGGAGAGTAGTTCCGAAGTCCTGGAAGTGTGAACTATTATACTGTCTTTGTTCAATTGTGCGTTAGTTTTGTTTCCTATTAAGTCATATATTGGTGGTCATCATCCTTCATGATGCCGGAGGAAATCATCAAAGAGAGAGACCTTTGGTTGTGTCGCTGCCATTGCTACTTCTTCAGTGACCACTCAGATGGCTTTAGGCATGACACTTGAAGAAGCAAAGAGTTGAATCGTAAAGATGGCGCTGACGCCCTCGATGGACTTCCTCCTCAGAAAATGCACTGCAGTAATCTGGCGGCTGATGCGCTTCACAAGGCAATAAAGGATTACGAATCAAAACAGGAAATTTGATAAATCAAAATGCGAATTCCTCATGGTTAATTGGATGGAACGGAAGAGAGAATTCATTTTCGAAAACTTGGATGATGTAGAGTTCTCAATCATTTCTGACAAACAGGAAGTTGAAGACATCACAATTAAAGGTCCAGTGGAATCACTTTCTCTAAAAGGACTAGCCAATTTTCAGAACCTAAAAAGTTTGGAAATTACAGGCTGCAGAAATATAGCAATTTTGGACTTTAGGCCAGTTTCATCGTTGAAGAAACTAGAAACTATCCTAGTAGAAAATAACCGTTCTCTCAAAGAGATTGTCCTACCAAAATCTCTCTCATTAAAGACTTTGGACTTGCAGAATAATGAACTTGTTACTAAGAGAGAATGTGAATTAAATAGGGAATATCCATCGCATTTTGAATTAGATGAGTACAACCACCCTCTCGATTTAAACCAACTATCGGAATCACAGAACATAGAGTTGATAGATCTTTCAGGAAATCGGATTAGATTCATCGACCTCTCATTCATCGATTTGTATCCGGATTTGGAATCAATACCGGAAATCATTCTCTATGGAAATCTAATTGAATTTCTGGACATAGGTGCATGGGTTGAGAAATTCGGCAGTTATGAGGTGAGTAGGAAGATCAAAATAACCCCCCCACCAAGTTGGCCATATTCATTCCATGCATATAATCGCTCAGGAATCAATCAGAAATATGATCACGTTCCCGTGTATATGACCTATCAGGACGGAATAAAGGATTTCCTCGAGGGCTATAGACCCAAATTTGCGCGAGGTACGCTACACAAGAAGTGGATATAGACAGTAAGCATTTCGTTTCCTTGGTCTATTCTTTTCTATTCTATCCATGAACTCCCATGATGGTTGTTCAGGAGCAGGGTGTACGGATTTATGCACTGCAGCAATCTGGCAGCTGATGCTCTTCACAAAGCGATCGAAGACTATGAAAGCAAACAATCCTAGGACAAGTTCTTGATGAAGACTATCCTTCTTCTCCTATCACACGTTTAGCGGATTCAATATACTGGTCATTCATTTCATCCAGAGCATACCCTACTCTATCGAAGAATATCAGGAGGAGTTGCCTTTGCCGCTCTGCCTGCTTCGGGTCATCAGTATCCAAGCTACTGATAATGGCTGAAGCCCTTCTGAAGGCTGCCTGAATCTCATCAATAGCTGCGCTATACCTGCTCTCGTTCATCGGTATGTCGATTCAGGTTCTGAACAAGATAAATGAAATTGTCATTTAGTAGCAACCCAATGCACGGATACTACTGGTACCAAGTATTCAAGGACTACAAAGCCTACTGTTTCTCCCCGTTTACGCCTTCAGGTATGCATAAGTATACACTGTTCCATAGAGGCTTTGAGGGAGCTGCTTGATACCACTCGTGACACAGCTGCAAATTGTGATGGTCTTGCCATTTGTGTTAGGACTGTTTTACATAAAACAGAAGGGCGACCGCACACTTGAAAGAGTCGATTTGCTAGGCAAGGTTTCCGTCATAGTGGGAGGTATCCTCGTTATCTGGTCATTCCTCCTTGTGCTCTATATCATTCCGACCTCTATATTCGTTGATTTAGGGCAAGCCTTGTTTGGATTCTTCGTTAGTTTGGTTGTATTGAGCGGTATTATTCGCGACCACGTTTGGACGAAGTGATTCAGATTTTGGTGTTCAGATGAACCGAGATAAGAACGGACTATAGATTTAAAGTCGAACCAAGCAATAGAACGTGGGAGATTGCATATGCAGCATAGGTTCTATGTCTATTCGCTTGCTATTGTAGTTTCGTTACTACTATCCTTGTATCAAATTCCTGCAAGCTCAGATGTCAATTGGATTACGCACGAAACTATGGAATTGAAGAACCAGACTGTGACTATAACCTCGCGCACACCGCATTCCCCAATAACCATAACTAGTGACCAGAATTTTACCGACACAGCACAGGCGGAAGGATGGCCGGGAAACGGTTCGGCACAAAGTCCATTCATTATTGATAGCCTTGAAATTGATCATGGTGGTCCAACGGGTCATTGCATCTATATTCGAGATACACGTGTCAACTTCACGATCAGTGGCTGTCACCTTACTGGTGCTGATCTTGGATCAGGCATTCTCCTCTATAATGTGTCATATGCTGAGATCTCCAAAAATAACTGCAGCACCAACATGAATGGGATTTGGTTAGATTCTGGGTCAAGTCATAATTCAATAATCAATAATACATGCAAATTCAATGAAGAAGGAATCAGGGATTTCTCAGGCCATCACAATACTATCGAGGACAACATCTGTGAAAGCAACACACAGGGAATCTGGCTGTTAGCAGTTGTTTGGTCCAAGGTAAGTCAGAATTGGATAAATAATAGTGATTGGTGGGGAATTCATGTTGATGGCACGGATTTCTGTTCTGTATCGAATAACACTTGCCTCTTCAGTGATGGCGCAGGCATTCGATTCGTTTTCTCAAGTGGGGGAGTAATCGCCAACAACACATGCAGGAATAATACATGGTGTGGAATAGAGCTAGATGGTACATCCAACTCTTTGATTACGAATAACACATTCGTGAATAATGATTATGGGATATACATTGGAGGTGGGCCTTCGGATTGCGAGTTCTCATGGAACATAGTCGCAGACAACAGAGTTTCTAATGGTGAGAATACAGGCATTAGCTCAGATGTGTTTTGGTACAATTACTGGTCGGATTATGGAGGCATGGATTCAAATGGCGACGGAATTGGAGATACGCCTCACATTCTTCCAACCATTATTGACTCGTATCCTTTGATGTACAATCCTACTCCTCCAATATGGATTATAGCTCCGGAGGATGTCACAATAGAGCAGAAGGATGAGATATTCAGTGCCTTGTATCAAGCATACGCTCCGTCCCCTATCACATGGTGGGTCAGTGACGGGGTCCACTTCACAATTGATGGTACTGGCCAGTTGATATCCAAGTACTTCCTGGAGGCAATCTCCTATAACCTCAAAATTGTTGTAAGCAATATCTATGGAATTTCCATTTCTGCTGACTTCGCAATCAGAGTGAGAGAGGACGTTTCACCAAATTGGATGATTGCACCGCACTCTCAGACGCTTGAATTTCGAGAAGCATTCGATTACTATGTGGTAGCTAGTGATCCATCAGGAATCGCAGGCTGGATCCTCAACAACACAATTCAGTTTGCAATTACAGAGTATTACTATGAAGGGGGCAGTACTGCACGATTGACTAACGCCTCCGTTCTTGACCCCGGTTCCTACGCACTCAATATCAGCGTCTTTGACGCCCACAATAACAAGCTATCATCAGTATTTGGAGTAATCATTAGACAACCGGCTGCTGATACAACATCACCGTCTTGGGTCATTGCATCACTAACTGAAACGCTTGAGTTTGGAGAACCATTCTCAAAGCAGATGAGCGCATGGGATGAATCAAATATTGAGAATTACTGGATTAGCGATACCGTAAACTTTGCAATTGATGAATCAGGGCTTATCACAAATGCCACAATTCTTGATGTAGGAGTATACAGCCTTGAGGTGAGAGCCTATGATCCTTTTGCCAACTATTGCTCAGCAACTCTAATCATCACGGTGACCCCAGCTAGAACTGCCCCCCCTTCATTAGAGCCATTGTTTGCAGTGGCGCTTGCAGCGGGAGTGGGAATAGGCATCGTCGCAATGGCTGCAGCTGTCTTCTTCCTAAAATGGCGAAGTGCAACTGAGAATTCGTGATTTTTGAGAGTCAACGCTTTATCCCGAAAGCCTTTATTCATAGTTAATGTGATGAAAAAACCAAGCTGAGGAAAGGCTGTGAGTCAAAATGGACGGCGAGATTATCGTTACGCGAGAAGACCCTATTGCTATAGTTACAATATCTAGACCAGACAAACTCAACTCAGTAACTTATGATATGTTCGTTTCATTTGAGGAGAAGGCTTCTCAATTGACTAATGACCCTGCTATTGCGGCGATTATCTTCACTGGAGTGGGTGAGAAGGCGTTCTCTGCGGGCTTTGATTTGGAGATGATGATGGGCCTAGCTCCGGATGCTTACATGGACTTCTTTCTCCTTTTAGAGAAGACGACAAAGACGATACGAGAGGCCAAGACCTGCATTACTCTTGCAGCAATAAATGGCTATGCAGTTGGGTTTGGTGCCATGGTAGCCTCTGCCTGTGACTTTCGGTTCTTCACTAAAACTGGCGCGCTCCGTTTTCCAGAGATTGATCTCAGTATTTTCCCAGGAATGGGTGCAGCCTCGAATCTGCTCCATCTAGTGGGGCCATCAAGAGCAAAGGATCTCTTGCTTTCAGGAAGAACAATTGAAGCTGAAGAAGCTTTGCAGATTGGCCTCGCTGATAGAGTCTTCGAACACGCTGATCTTCTCGAGAAGACAATGGAATTCGCCAAGGAATTGACTCAAAAGGACAGAAAGCTTCTGTTTCGAACGAAAACGCTAGTCGACGGAATGACTGGAAAGACCGTCTTCGGTGCTGCTGAGATGGAATCAGCTTACAGCGAGGAGTGGCTTAGAGAGAAACGGGACGACTAATTCGCTCCTAGAAACCAACCAGATCAATGAACTCATCTTCACTGAGAATTTCAATGCCAAGCTTCTTTGCCTTCTCAAGCTTTGAGCCTGCGCCAGGGCCTGCTACAACATAGGTCGTATTCTTGGACACGCTTGAGGAAGTCTTCGCACCAAGACTCTCGACCAATTCCTTTGCTTTGCTTCTATTCATTTTCTCCAAAGCCCCAGTAAATACGAACGTACTACCAGCTAGAGTCTGAGCAGCTTCTTCAAGAACTGTCTTCTTTCCCAAGCCCGCCTCAACCAAATCCTCAACCATACTTCTCGTATCTTCATATTGAAAGTACTCTACAATACTTCTGGCAATTTCAGGCCCAATTGTATCAAGTCTTGACAGGTCGCTTTCAGTTGCAGAAATCAGCTCGCTAACAGACTCGAAGTTGTCGGCAAGAATCTTCGCTGTCTGTTCTCCAACATTTGGTATCCCAAGTGCAAAGATGAATCGATTTAGAGGAAGGCTCTTTGAGGCTTCAATCTGTTCAAGAAGCTTGAGGGCAAGACGCTCTCCAAATCGCTCCAAGCCCAATAGGTCATCAATATCCAGTGTATAGAGAGAATGGAGACTTGTCACAATCCCAGCATCAACGAGCTGGTCTACGCGCTTAGACCCAAGTCCCTCTATATCCATGCCACTGCGAGATGCAAAATGCTTGATGCTTCTTCGTAGCTGAGCAGGACAATTGAGGTTTGGACACTGAGCCAACTTCTTATCATTGCTCATATGGATTGGAGAGTTGCAGATAGGGCATGTCATTGGCATGTCAAACACTCTTTCAGAACCATCCCTTGAGTCAAGAACTGGACGCTCAACCTGTGGTATAACATCACCAGCTCGAATAACAATGACAGTATCGCCAATTCGGATGTCTTTACGTTCAATCTCACTCTGATTGTGGAGTGATGCTCTGCTGACTGTGACTCCACCTATGTTAACGGGATCAAGTTCAGCTACTGGTGTGAGTCGGCCAGTTCTTCCTACCTGCACCTTGATATCAAGCAGCCTGGTTGTTGCCGCCCTCGGCTTGAATTTGTAGGCAATAGCCCATCGAGGGTCTCTAGCTCTGAAACCCATCCTCTCCTGATTCGACTTGGAGTTGACCTTGAAGACTACTCCATCTATTTCAAAGGCTAGGTCATCTCTTTTGCCTTCGAGTTCACGATGATACTCTAGAAGCTCGTCAACACCTCGGCAGAGTCGAGAGAGTATAATCTGAGTTGGGAGACCCCATTTGGGTAGAGATTCCAACACCTGCCATTGCGTATCGAAAGCTCGTCCTTCAGATTCCATCACATCGTAGATGTATATCCGGAGTGGTCTACTGGCTGTAATCTTGGGATCCAGTTGCCTTATGGAACCAGCTGCCGCGTTGCGCGGATTAGCAAAGATTGGCTCGTCAGCGGCCTCGCGTTGGACATTCAATTTCTCAAAATCCTCAAGCCCCATATACACCTCACCGCGAACTGTAATGCGAGATGGAATGTCATCATCATCGTCATCAAGCAGGACAAGGGGCAGTTCTCGAATTGTCTTCACATTTGCAGTGACATCCTCGCCAGTCTGACCATCGCCCCTAGTGGATGCAACAGTCAACGAGCCATTCTCATAGATCAGTTCGACTGCAAGACCATCAAACTTGGGCTCTGCAATGTACTCAACATCATCCACACCCAATTCGGTTCGACATCTAGTATCGAATTTTCGAACCACCGATTCTTCGTAGACTGTCTGAAGACTCAGCATAGGAATTGCGTGCTCGACGATCCCCAATTCTGATAGCGGCTCTCCGCCGACCTTTTGCGTTGGCGAGTCAGAACTCCGAAGCTCAGGGAATTTCTCCTCAAGAGCTATCAAATTCAGCAACAATGCATCATACTCTGAGTCATCAATCACTGGTGAATCAAGAACATAGTATCTATGATTGTGATACCTGATGGATTTTGATAATCTACTGATAGCATGCTTGGCATTCTTCTTGGAGGTGATTTTGTCAACATCAATGTCAGGTCTAAGTTCATCTTTGGTCATCGTTGCTTCATCTTCCTTACAGCACTCGAAAATACACAATGACTTTTAACATGCCTCATTTCTCAGCGATAATGTCGCGAAGATTGCGTTATCAATCCCACTCAAGCATTGAACCCCAAAAACCAAGTCAACCAATTCGTCTAATTAGGATTGATGCCCCAAAATCGATGTTTCTAACAACCCTCCTGTCACTCGTGGAGAACGCCTATCATTTCTGTTGTGCAGCATATGCCAAAGCCGCTGTTATGACTCCTAAAATCAAGCTTAGAGATATTTCTAGCAATCGGTCCGAAACAATTCCAATGCTCGGCAGAATTGTCAAACTCAGTAGTACAAACCACAGCATTGAGAATATGAATGTATATAGCAACAAAACCAGCATTCTGTCGCAATCCACGATAACACATCCACGCACTCCCACAACTGGCTCTATGCTAATAAGCCATGCCCTTCTCCCGGTTCGTTCTCACTTTCCTTCATAGTCATCATCGCTGCCATTGCTATTTTGACACCTAAATGATCCACGAACATAATATCAGTAAACTAGGCATGGAGAAATCGTTAATTAGGAATAATGTCCCCAAATTGACCTCTGTTCAAGTGAGATGATTTGAATGACAAAGAAGGCTGTAGTCGCAATAGGCGGAAATTCTCTCATTCGAGATAAGACGAAGAAGACGGTTCCTGATCAATATGCCGCCACAGCGGAAACCTGCAAACACATAGCGGATATGATAGCTGAAGGGTGGGATGTAGTCATCACTTCAGGCAATGGCCCACAGGTTGGGTTCATTCTCCGTAGGTCAGAACTCTCTGAACATGAGCTCCATCCGGTGCCTCTGGATTATTGCGGAGCTGACACACAAGGTGCAATTGGATATATGATTCAGCGGGCACTTTACAATGAGTTCCATAAGCGGACAATCGACAAGCATGTTGCAACAGTGGTAACGCAAGTAAGAGTTGCCCGAGACGATCCAGCATTTGAGAACCCAGCAAAGCCCATCGGTTCATTCATGGATGAGAAGACTGCAAAGAAGCGTGCTGAGGCGAACAACTGGCAAATTAGGGAGGACTCTGGAAGGGGGTGGAGAAGAGTCGTAGCCTCACCTATCCCCAAAGAGATTATTGAACTTCTGGCAATCAAAACTCTCAACAAGAACGGCATTATCGTTTATGCAGTGGGTGGAGGGGGAATCCCCGTTGTTGCAGGCACCGATGGTCAGCTCGAAGGCGTTGCGGCTGTTATCGATAAAGACAGAGCATCAAGTCTTCTCGCTACCGGGCTTGACGCAGACCTCCTTCTAATTTCAACTGCTGTTGAAAAGGTGTATCTCAATTTCGGTGAGGAAAATCAAGAGGCGATTGATAAGATGGATCATATTGAGGCTCAAAGATATCTAGACGAGGGACACTTTGCTCCAGGAAGTATGAAGCCAAAGGTTGAGGCATGCATCGAGTTCATCAAGAATGGCGGAGAGATGGCTATAATCACCGATCCTCCAAACATCACCAAGGCCCTTCGGGGAGAAACCGGCACCAGGATTGTCGGAGGACATGCGGTACCTCCACCGCCCCCAGTGAGGCATTGACCGCTACATTAATGCTGAAGATTGATGCCGCACTACATGAACTCCAATGAGTCGAGAAGTAGTATCATCAGATAAGGCACCAAAGGCAATTGGTCCTTATTCACAAGGTGTCAAGGCAAACGGCTTTGTATTCTGCTCAGGGCAGATACCCTATGACCGGGAAAAGGATGAGATGGTAACAGGCTCCATTACTGACCAGACCAGGCAGGCGCTGAAGAATATCAAAGCAGTTCTTGAGGCTGCTGGCACAAGCATGGATAAAGTTGTCAAGGTCTCTGTGTTCCTGAAAGACATGGATGACTTCAGCGAGATGAACGAAGAATACGCAAAGTGGTTTGGTGAGAATCCACCAGCCAGAGCAGCAGTGCAAGTGGCCAGATTGCCAAAGGATGTAGATATCGAGATAGAAGCGATTGCGATGCAATAGGATATTGCTATCAAGAATCCCTCAGCGGAATTTTACCATGAGAACAAACCTTTTCTAGGGATTTTCTGGCGTCCCAATCAAGGGTTGGACCACGTTAGATCGTTGATGCATCTCGTGGGGGTTTGAATTTGACCATAGGAAATGTTGAGTCCCAAGGAGTTGTTCAAATTCTTAACCAGGCTTCAGGCCTGATGAAGAAATCAAGATTCCTTGAAGCTGCGAATGCACTAGAAGATGCTCTGACAAAATACCCCAGCAATAAAGAGATTCTGCAGCAGCTTGTTGTGTGCAATATTGAGCTAAAAAGACCTCAGAGTGCGCTGTACATGCTAGACAGAATTACAAAGACCGCTCCCGGCGAGCTATCCGCTTGGTCAGACAAGGGATTCTTGCACTTGCTTCTGAATGAGAACAAAGAGGGGATTGAAGCTCTAACAAAAAGTATTGAATTGGACTCACGAAATAGTCATGTCTGGCAGCTGCTCGGTCTTGCACTCATGGGAGAAGAAAATTGGGCAGAGGGGCTCGACGCCTTTGAACGTTCGTTGCTTTTGGATCCAAACTCAGCCATCACTTGGTACAACCGTGCAGTGTGCTTCTTCTTTCTTGAATACTTCCAGGAAGCGCTTGCTTCCGTGGAGCAGTCGTTCTCACTTGATCCAGACCTCAGAGAATTGGCAGAAGAATGGGTGACCATTTTACAGGACGCCGCAGATGAGCTGGGCATTGATTATATGGATGATTATGAAACTCAAGCTAGCTAGTGTTTTCATTCGTAGTCGCTTCAGCTTTCTTCTTCCTACTTGATTTTCTCCGCTTCTTTGGCTTAGGAGGTTCAATTCCATCTATTAGCTCCTGGATGGTCTTTTGCTGGTCCTTCATCTTGAACTTCTTAGCTGACTCAAGCGCCTGCCTCAATGCTCCCTGAAGGCGCTCTGTCTCGACTTTCTGTTCTTCTGGATCCGTCATTTCAGCAATAGCGTCTTTGCGTTTGGGGAGCACTCGTAATAGGCCCTCGATAGCTGCCATAGCTTCCTCTTTGCTGACAAGCTCATCCACTGGATCGGTTTCAGTAGCTTCAATAATCCGGCAGATTTGCGAGTATATTTGTCTGTGTTCTTCAAGAGCGTCACTGAGAATTGACTCCACTTCGCTTCCAGGCTCTGCTTGCTTTAGTCTGTCACTTATTTTCGCCATAGCATCCTCCAGGAATGCTTTTCGCTCATTCAGACTGGTCTTCTTTCTCTCCATCCAACGCCATTCATTCATGATTCCATGAGTCAAAGTCAGTGCTTGATTGACCGTTTCTCTGTATTCATTTACGTTTGCCATTGCTTCCTTCAATTCGGCTTCCAAGGTGTCAGCAACATCAGTTAGCTGGTAACTCAGAATATCGCCGGCCTGTGCATCGGATAAGACCCGACTCTCTTTGATAGCTCTGGCAGTTTCATCCCAAAGCTTGTCAATCATTTCATCTTGGAGACGAACATGCGTACCCGGCTCAACCTGCGCAGATATCTCGCTGATTCTCTCAGTTAGTATCCCAAGCTCTTGAATCTTGGACTTTAGGAGAGAGCGACCAAGTCGTTCATTGAGCTCTTCCGTTAATTGTTGACGCTCTTCCGGTACCTCCAGCAGTGCATGCGTATTATCTATCAGGTATTGGAGTGCTTTCTCATAGGAGGCAACTGCTTCTTGATGATTTCCCTCATCGAAGTATCCATCTCCTTGTCTCTGAAATACTAGCACAGATTCTAAGACATCATAGGGAGAGGTTCTAAGAAGGTTAATTCCATATCGCGACTCGCTTGACATACTTAGATCAAGCGGAACCTCGCCAATAGTCAGAGAGAGAACGAGGATTCCATCAGCTCCCACTGCATATACGTGAAGTTTGTCTGCTTCGATGTATCCTATCTTGTAATTCTCAATTAGGAATCGGCCCATCTCATTTCCTCTAGTTAGATCCCAGACCGTGATGAGCCCTGAGTTCATTACGGCGACTAGATAGGAGCTGTTTGACCACATGGAAACAACGGGGTTCGAGGACTTATCTTGAAGTGTGCGAATGAGCTGCCATTCAACTCGATCCCATATGCCTATCTCCCCAGATTCAGACCCTATAATCACGAATTCAGAATTCCCAACAAAAACAGTAGGACGAATCTTCTTATCGAGTCTTGCTAGCTCTGTGGGTGCCTTATTGGGTTCATGAAGCCAAACTCTAGGCTCTTCCTTCCGACCTCCAGTAAGTATGACCCTATCGTCTGACCATAGCGTTGAAATGTCAGACTTGTGAAGCTGCCAACTCGAGGTCTCGTGAGTGTCTTTCTTTATGGAAACCAGCCTTCCATCACGTGCACCGACATAGAAGCTGTCACCTTGGAGGGTGGATGTTATAGCATGATATGTCAGTTCAAACCATCCGGTCATGCCCCATGTTTCTTTCTTCCAGACATATACACGGCGTTCGCATGTAGCATAGACTCTGTCTTCATCGACATGAACAACAAGCGGCTCTGTACTAGTTTCGCCAAGCTCCGCTACCAGTTGCCAGTCTTCCTTTGACCAGACTCTTACCTTCAGGTCTCTACAGGCAGCGTATAGAAACCTCTCATCATGAACAATATGAACTGCATCCGCCTCTAAGACGGCAATGACTTCATGACCAAGTGGTAAAGCCTCACCTTTGCTGCCTCCTGCAGAGATGGGCATAATTCTATCTCGCTTCTTCTGCTTTAGTGCTTAAGTCTTTGGTTCCTAGCCTATAAAACTCAAATTGGGGCCAAATTGCGCATTCTCGAGTCCACGCGGGATTTGTTGAAAAGGAATTGTTAGTTTATGGAGCAATGCGCGAAACATACTTTTATAGCTCGAAAAATAGAAGATATCAATCCCTAGGCTGGAGGTAGTCATTTTGGATAGTCACGCATGGAGACGCGAAATCGACAAGGTCGCTGAAATAAAAGGATTGTTGATTCAGCTCAACAAATCTCTTGAGGACCAGACTGACAGGACCGTGCGCCATTTGTACGACACACTGGCGAAGTTCGCAAAGTTCGAGAGTGATGCAGGTTCAGCAGGTTTCATGAAAAAGAGAAAGTTAGTGTCACAGATGGAAACGACCAAAAATGCTCTCGAAGAGGACTTCATGAGAGCGGTCAGGGATTTCTCAGACTTGCTGCGAAAGGAGCATAGAGAAACAGCTGCAGTTCTTCCAAAGCTTCAAGCACAGAAACCAAATGAGGCGAAAGCAATCAGTGTGTTGACTTTTCCATCAACTGGAACTGGGGATGCGAAAGACCTAGAAACGCTCCTTACTTTTGCCAAGAATTTCTCTAAGCTCACACTGGGTGTCCATCACGATCTTGCCAAGGAAGTCAAAGAATTTCTAGATGAAAGCAAGAGAATTGTTGAAACCTATGAGAGACACATCACCATCGACCGGGGCGAAGTTGCCGCCACTTTGTCATATGAAGAAGTAGCCCAACTACCAGTCGGGGATATCATCGGGCTATCAGATAAACTTCAAGCTGAACGGACATACCTGGATGGGCGAAAAGACGAAGTTAGCAAGATGATTGGAACCGCCTTGATAACAGAGGTAGAGTCATTGCAGGCATCCGTTGAAACAGCCTCCAGATTGGGTCTAGAATTGCCAATGGACTTCGGCCAGCAACTCAGAATTATCGCGAGGGATTCATCGAAGACAACCAATCTGACCTCTCTCATTGCCTTGGAGAATCAGCTTCACTCTGCAAAGGTGAAGATGTCAAATCTTCTCAGGGACAGAATCATCAATATGAAGCACGAAGTCACTTCCAAGATAGTTGAAGGAGGCATTCCTGTCACTGCAGCAATCATCCCTGAAGCGCCCATAGTAGGAGTGGAATCTGAAGATGTTGCCAGTCAATTATCAGGCTATCAGAAGATGGTTGAATGGGAATCTCAAGTCAAGATTTCATTGAAGGACCATGTTGAAGAAGTGCTGGAGGAACTTGAGAAAGCCGCAGATGCTCCAGACGACACTGGCATCAAGGATGTCGTCGAAGTAAGGAAATGGATTGCTGATGCAAAGAAGACCTTGAAGAAGCCAGAGATTGACAGCATGGTTGCAACTTACGTGAAAGCAAATGGTATGCGTGAAGAGTACCGAAAGAACCTGACAGATACCATTCGAAGCTACATAACAAGATTCAATGAACTTGCCACTTCAGCAGATCGAGTTTTGGATTACGCCCAGCTTAGTAAGAAAGCGCCGAAAGTCGAAGACCTTGAGGGAGGCATAGTCTATCTGCTCCAATCATTGGCAAGTCTTCGCGTAGCTGTTGAAGATGGAGTTGCTACATTCCGAGATGCTTGCAAGCAGGAGATCGAAGTCATTGTTGAGGACCTTCAGACAATCAAGCCTGCATATGCGGAGATTTTCATGCCAATCATTACTGAACTTGATGAAGGATCCATGAGAATAGAGAAACTGGATGAGTTCGGAGAAATCAGGTCTGAGATGAGAACAATCAAGGACACAATTCTTGTCAAGGCACAAGAGTCATTGGAGAATCTTCGTTACAGGCTTGGAGTCAAGATTCGACTTGCTGCTGCAAAGCTTATGGGAGCTGGCGTTGAGATTCCCAAGGAAGCCCAAGAAGCCATCGGTGAACTCAATAGCATCGGTGTGGCTGCTGACACAGTCTTCAGTCTTCCTGCGATTGCTCGTAAAATGATTGAGCTCTATGAACACAAGATTAGTGCGGAAGTCATTGAGTCATTGAAGGAAGAGGTTGCCAAGCTTCAGAAATCATTCGATCAAGCAGACGCGATTGGAGTCCCAGTCAAAGATGAGCTCAAGTTGCTGAAGAAATTGCGGGAAACTCCTCCAGAAGAACTAGAATCTGCAGCTGATTCGTTTGACCAGCTCATGGGTCTAACCACATCACCAGATGTGCACAAGAAGATCAAGACTCGTGCAGAAGAGGCGTATCGCCAGATTCAAGGTGCCGTATCTATCTTTGAGGAACAAGGGATGTCTGACTTTGTTGGTCGTCTAAAAGGACTGCTGGAACAGGTTCCAGATCAACTCGCCAAGGACTCAAAGCACATCTTCGAAGTGCTTGATGTGTGTTTGACGTTGGCAAACATCCAAGATGAAATGTTGCAGGTCATAAAGGGAATCGCAACCAAGGATGGAGAATCACATCAAGAAGAGATTAAGAAGCAGTCGGAGTATTATTCAACCATCGAAGCAGTCTACAATAAGCATCCTAAGGACTTCAGTAAGCTCATATTCCCACTCCAGAAGCTCAAGAATCTTGAAACTGACCTAGCTGAGGCCAAAGTACTCGAGGATGCTATTCAGAACTTCAACGAGCTGAAGGGACTTCGATTGGAATGGGTCGAGAAAGCAGCGAAGATGGATGACTGGCACAAGTCCATGAAGGTCTTTATGACAGGTTTCAGTCCATCCGGCACACCCGACCAACGTGAAACATTCCTTACTGATGCAATCAAGAAGGTCAAGGAAACATACAGCAGAGAGGACATCAGTTCCTATCTGACTTGGGCGATTCGGGAGATTGCCAATAGAATGGTAGAAAAGAGAGGTTAGCTGAAAGGGGACACAAACAATGCTACGAGGAACATCGAGTGATGATGATCTGACAAAGGCCGCGGAGGTCTTTGCAATTGGGATTGGTGAGTGTGGGAGCAATATTGTAGGCTCCTATCTGAAAGCCAGTGAGGATAGGAAACTGCCTTCCAGAGTCAGAGGCTATTTGCTCATGAACACTGATAGAGCAGACCTTACCAAGGTGAGACAGAAATATGGTATCCCCAAGGAGCATACGATGCTCTATGGTGCATCAGAAATAGGCGTTGGTGGAAGATTCATGGACGGATATAATGCCGTCCTTGAGTCGAAGGACATCATCTTCGAACAGCTCAAAGACCTAGGATTCGAAGGAGTCTCGGGATTCTGCATCTTCACAAGTCTTGGCGGTGGTACAGGTTGCGGCGGAACTCCCGCCATAATCGAACTGCTAAAGCAGAGATTCCAAGAAGAAGAAGGCCGCCGAATCTTCGTTTACGTTGTAGGCATTTTGCCATTTGAAGGACAATCGAGTGAGGCTCTGAACTCAATCTGGGCTGTATCCCGTCTTCTCAGAGCACAGCTCCAAGAACGCGGAGCAGACCTTACAATTCTCCTAAGCAACAGAACTATGCTAAAGCGAATCCTCCAATCAAGAGGAGCTGACAGTGTCGACTATCTTCAACGTGAGCTAGAGATTGATATTGCCAATGTCAACCAAATTGAAAGCATGGTACCATCCACTCTGGATGAGGGCGGCGAACTTGAGGCGCGAACTGAACAGGCATTTGTTGAGTTGGTGAACCCACTAGCACTAGATGTTGTTGAGGCAATGCTCTCACCAGGAGTATATGAACCTCATAAGGATGTGTTCCCGACAACAGACCTTGCTGACTATGCAAGAAAGCTTGACCCTGTCGTTGTTCCAGCACTCTACACAGATGTTGGATTGATACCAGATGCAGGCAGCATGCCAAAGCAACTCAAGACAATGATGGATTTTGCAGTGAAGGAATGCTCCTATGCTGATGTAGGTGCAGAGCCAAATGCAGAGAGTGTGTACTATGTTTTCTCTGGCCCAAGGCACATCTCCAAAGCAGAATATGGAATGCACCTTAAGGAAGCACTCAATGGATTCATTGCACCTGGCGCTGCCATCACTCCATGCTATGTTCAATATAACATCAAAGATCCTACCACAAACCTTCTTGTTCTTCTTGGTTTGCCAAAGATTCCGGAGCTTGTACAAATCATCAACGAGGCAACGCAACTCGTTAATCTTCACAGCGGTTCTTCACCACTCAAGCAGGGGTGGTTCATGCGCGCGAAGGGAACAAGTAGAAAGGAGCTTGTTGATGCCATTGCTGACTTCCGTGAGCTGTTCTCCTACTACATGACACCTGGTGATGCAGCTGAACCGATGTAGATGATGGGATGGTGCGGACTTGACTGAAGGAACCAACATTGCAGAGGACCTCCTTGATAGAGTCCTCTTGATAGTGACTTTGAATTCAACTCTCCTTCATTTTCTTCTAAGCACCCAGGTAGATGGCACCGTTGATCCCGACAGAGTAGACTCATTGATTCAAGGACTCCTGAGAACTCGTCGATGGATGGAGGAAGCAACTGAACTGAAGAACATAACTCCATCAACACAGAACATCATTAGTCTAATAATCAAGAGGCTTTCCCAGATTGAGAGCCTTTTGCCAAAGCTATCAGCCAGGGCAAAAGAAGCTGAAGCAAAGGGAGCTCCAGCTGCAGAGATAATCTCCCTATTGGATGATGGTGCTAAGGTCACGACAACTACGACTACCAAGACCTCATCAACAGCACCCGGCAAAAAGACAACAGCAACACAGGAATCCGGCGTGATTCCTCTTATAGGGGAAGAGGAGGAACCGCCCCCAGAGCCTTATCGAAAGGTGGAAGTTGAGAATGACGAATGGGGTCTCATAGGGCAGATGCAGAGGATGATCACACAATACAGCAAGAGATGCCATGTCCTTCTGCCGACGTTCTGGGTTGATACCCTTCGGGAACTCCACAAGTATCGGTCTGACTCGCCATTCTATGGAGATGTCATTGAAATTCCAGGCCGAGTTCTTGTTAAGATTGTAAAGGGGCTTCTCACGGAAGCTCCGGGAGCAAGACTTCTTCAAGATCTATCCAAGAAGCGCCCCCAAGAGAACTATCTGAATCCTTCTGAGATGGAACGGATTGAACGCGCTGTGGCCAGGTATTTTTCCGGCGTAGTGGATGTTCTTACTGAGAGCGAATTCGACGTGGATGAAAAGATTGGAGAGGCGCAAGCGAGCTTTGATTCATTCGGCTGGGGAGGGCCAGAGCTGGAGAAGCGAATCATCAAGAGGATAAATCAGCAGGTCCAGGAAGCAATTCAGAATGCAGAGTCTGCTAGTGATCCTCCAAGACAGGTAATCTATTCTGAGATTGCCAAACTCCTGACTAAACTTCAGCATGCAATCCTTGCAGAGCCTAGATTAAGAGAGATTCTAGCTCAAATGAAACCTTGAGATATTGCACGTCCAGCAGCATATTTGATATAAGGAGCAACTTCAAAGACGACTCAAGACAGTTGAGGGAAGTCCATGTCAGGTCTCAAGACAATGCTTAGTCCAAAAGTCACAGCTGTAGTTGGGGTTTCAACATCCAATCCATTTTCGCCGGGAAATGTTATCTTTAGGAAGCTCGCTTTCGAGAACGACCTCCCTACATATCCGATAAATCCCAAGGGGGGATTTGTAGAAGGAAGACAGGTTTACAAGAGCATTAGCGAAGCACCAGATGACATTGAGCTAGTCGTGATATCAGTCCCGGCGAGATACGTACCTAGTGTTCTACAACAATGCGCTGACAAGGGAATCAAGTCTGTGATAGTGGTTTCAGGAGGATTCAGCGAAGTTGGAGAGTCCGGAGCGTCTCTCCAAGATGAGATTGTGGAAATTGCTAACAGCAATGGCATCTCAATGGTTGGTCCTAACTGCATCGGTGTCTTCGTGCCGGACCAGCTAGACACATTCTTTCTCCCATCTGAACGTGTTGCGCGTCCCAGAAGGGGATGCGTTGCGATAATAAGTCAAAGTGGAGGCTGGCTTGTAGAGAGACTTGAGGAATTCGCGGCTCGAGA